>CALVBU010000005.1 GCA_944325875.1 Candidatus Gastranaerophilales bacterium | reverse complement strand
GGACCGGTTGGATCTGTTGGGTCAGTTGGACCAGTTGGATCTGTTGGGTCGGTTGGACCGGTTGGATCTGTTGGGTCAGTTGGACCAGTTGGGTCGGTTGGGTCGGTTGGACCAGTTGGATCTGTTGGGTCGGTTGGACCAGTTGGGTCTGTTGGGTCAGTTGGACCAGTTGGATCTGTTGGGTCGGTTGGACCGGTTGGATCTGTTGGTTCAGTTGGTTCAGTTGGAACTACAAGGTTATCATCATCATCCTCTGTTCCTTTGTCTTCATCAGGAATTGGATCACCATCAACATCATAGTTAGGATCATCACCTTGTTCGCTACCACCATAATAGTAGTTACGACCGTTACCACCAGGTTTTGTTTGATTTGTTGGATCGCCACCAACAGCTTCAACATCTTCTGGTCTTACAGCTTTACCTCTGATTGAAATATCTTCACCATCAAGGTTTTTAATAGAGTTTGTGAAATCATCTTTTGTAACTTTTGATTTACCATCTTCACCTCTATGTTTACCCATGTTGAAGTAATAGCCACCAGCGTAAGCATTATCTGCAACTAGAGTTAAATCTTGTGTATATGGTCTGCCAGCTGTAGTACCGTCTATTCTACCATTTTTGATAACGATAGTTGAGTCTGCTGCATGTTCATATTCAGGAGCTTCATTCTCATCCCAGTAGCTACCAAGGTCTAATGCTTTAATTGTTACTTTTTCAGGAACAATGTTATCATTTGGACCATAGTAATCTTGAGGGTATGAAGGAACAAGTCCTAAATTTTCAATATACAAGTTTTTACCGCGAGTTACAAGATCAATATTTTTATTTGCTGTAATTTCTCTAATATAAGTATTACCTGAAAATTCAGCATCAATGCTTCCTGTTCTTGCAATCATAGAACAAACATTAGTATCAAGTTTTGAACCGTCATCGGCATCCATACCTTTTACGTTAATATCACGGATTGCAAGCATATCCACACCTTGAGAATTTTTGCTTGTGTAATCAGGAACGTGTGGTTTTGTTGCATCATCGCCATCAAAGATATCTTGAACACCATTTTGTCTGAAAGTAACTTTCTTACCTTTTTCACCGATGTCTTTACCAGCAACAACAGAAATACCTGTACCCTCAATATTAATTGTATCTGGATCTTTAGCACGGTTTAAAATACTGTAAGTCGGTTTAGAATCAGTTGCTTTGTTATTAATATCATCAGCAAGCAAAATTACTCTTCCATCAGACTTAACGTAATTTAAGTTCATATCTTTATTAGCACTTGCAAGGTTAATAAGAGCGCCTGTACCTTTGCTTTCTGCTGTAATAACACCGTCAACATTTACGTTAACAGATTTAGTCCAATCTCTTTGGTTTGGACCAATACCAGTACAAACACCGTCATCGCAAGGACCAACTTCTTTACCGATAGCGCCATCTGTAACTTTCATAGTTAAATTTGCACCATCAGTAGTTTGAATCAATGTTTTTGCAACACCATAGTTATAAAGATTACCATTGTTAATAGTGAAAGTTGTTTCACCATCAGATGTTACATAGAAATCATTATCAGTGTTATCACCAATTATGATATTTGAATTTGTACCTTTAAAATCAAGTGTACCTTTATTATTTTGGTCAACATGACCCATAATGTTCATACCGTTGACACCTGAGTTATCCATTAATAAGGATTTACCGTTAGATACAACATTCGCATCAGATTCTACATTTAATTTATTAACTTTGTTAGTGATAGTTGCTGCACCAGTATTATTAGTAACATTGCCTCTGATAATTAAACCATCAGCACCTGTTTCATTTGTAATATTCATTGTGCCGTTATTAGTAACTTCACCATCCAAATCAATTCCTGTACCATCTTCGTGGTTAAGAATTGTCATTGTACCATTGTTTTTGATAACACCGGTAGAAGCAATTTTTCCAGCTGCGTTTGTAATTGTAAGGTTACCATTAGAGTTAGCAACTTCACCATTAATAATTACGCCTTCAAGACCTGTATTATCAATTGTAATATCACCGGCACTGTATGTTCTTAACATACCGCCTTTATCAACATTTGTACCAACATTTGAAGTAATAACAATGTTACCGTGTGATGATGAGAATTGGTTACCGGTATTCATGTTATCTGTTTTTACCAAAGCATCAAACAAAGCATCTGCTCTTGATTTAATTGCATCATAAGCATTATCTTCTGCAGACTCTCTTGGATCTCTGGTAAATCTGTCAGTATTATTACCAATACCAGCAAAAACTTTACCTGTTGAACTAATATCTACTTTACCGCCTTTTAACTCAACATCACCTCTAGCAAGGATTCCGCCATCAATGTTAATTGTACCATTACCAAGAGTAACACTATTTGGATCCCAAGTTTTATCAATTTCTACAGCTTTTGCAAATCCTTGAGGAGTATATGATATGCTAGTTGGCATACCTTCTTTGAGTTTGTCATAAGAACCTTGGGTTGGAGTAAGAACAGATAAAGAACCAACGTTTAATACACCGCTACCACCAACGACTAATCCGTTTGGAGCAACAAATATTAAATGTCCATCTGTTTTCAAACCACCGTTTACAGCATTAAGTGCGTTAATAATACCGCTGATATTTGCTTGGTTATCAATAAAGTTAACAAATTTACTGATATCGCCACCTTCAATTACTAAATCAGGATTCTCACCTGTTTGAGATTGATACCATTTAAAAATAAAGTTTGCGATATCACCATTTGATAATATAAAATCTTGAAAATGTTTAAAACCTGTACTTCCATTAACAGCATCAGGCATAAACTCAAAATTACCTGTTTGGTCATTTGGATTTAATACATTACCACCTGCATCTGTTATATGTGATGCAATAGATGGCGTTACCATAGCTTGTTGTAAAGCTAATAATGAACTTACAGCTAATATTATTGCTTTTTTGTTTCTTTTTTTAGAACTCATGTTAAACCTCAAATCTTTTGCACTTAACACAATACATTTTCTCTATGTTTATATAAACGGTATAAATTGAGAAATATTGATACTTTTTTGATAAAACTTTACAAAATTTCATAATTTGACATGCCCTATATACATGTAATATATATATTCCCAATATTTACGGTTTATACAAAATATTAACTTATGTTAAGTTGAATTTTCTGTCGTAAATCCTTACTATCACTGCATTCCAAAAATTTAACGATAAATTGATTAAAGTTTTTGTGCAATTCTTCCGTACAAAAATTGTTTATAAGTACATAGAGAAGTATAAAATAAACTTTGCATTTTTTCCACTATGAAAATAAATGCAGAAAGGATGTATTATGTGTGCAACAAAAATTGACTTCAAGCAATTCGGCTTCACTGAACAACAGTGGAATTCCATGAGTGCTAACCAAAAGGAAAAATTTCAAGCGCAATGGAACGCTTGGGATGAAGCTACAAAAGACAAATTTAGACAAGTAATGGCTGAAAAAAATGATGCCTCCGGTGCATTATCCGGTGATGCGATTAAAACAGAAAACAAAGACAAAGGTCTTACAGTAGAAAGTTCAGCTGTATCGCAATCCGCTCAAGCAGCAAAAGCGAAAGCAGCTAGAAATACTGTACCTTTGGAAGATAATTCAGCTTTACAAAAACAGAAATTAGAACAATACAAAAAAGAATATGCTGAATTGTATAAAAAAGATAAAGCATTATTAAAAGAAGATACTGTAGATGTATTATATGCAAAAGATAAATATGTCATGGAAAAAGCAATGCAAAAAATGAGAGACTCCTCAGATGGACGTGTTGCTCTTGCAGATAGATATTTAAAAGAATTTGCATCACCAGAAGATACAGCAAAATTTGCAGAAACTTATGCAAAATATTTAGAAAAATACCAAGATAAAGAAGTTGCAAGACAAAATTTCAATACTGAATTTGACTTACAAGATGATGATGAAGGCTATATAAGACCTGGAACAACAATTACAGATGAACAAATCAGAATGGTTGCTCACAGAAAAGCTTTACTTGAATCAGTCAATATCGGAAACGAAGATATTGATAAAATGGCTTCAAAATTCTTGCAAGACAGATATTTAAATGCTGCAATGCATGATATGGCAGAAGCTGATAAAGAAATATCAGAAGCCATTGCAAAAGGTGATACTAAAAAAGCTGAAAAATTAAAACAAAAAGCTATCGAAAATCTTCAAAATACAAAAAGAGATGAAATCGATACACAAGCAAAAGATACAGAAGAATTAATTGAAACTATGGCACAAGCAAAACTCGATAGAGAAATTGCAGAAGAACGTGTTGCCAGAAGACAAATATTCTATAGCGAAAATGATCCAGGATACGATAAAAACAACCCAGACCACAAAGTTCTTACCGGTAAAATGAAAGAAATGGTCGATGAATATCCTGACATGTTCTATGATGAAAATGGAAAATTCAGCAGTGACAAGTTTAAAGACTTCTTCGTACGAATTTCTAACGAAAATGAAACAGATACTGACGGGTATGAAAAAGCCGATTATATGACAAGTATTCAAAACCGTAAAAGAGGTAACAGAGAAAAAGAAGGCCTCAGACGTGAAAAAGAAATTGCAGAAAAATATCCTGAATATGCAAACCCTGAAACACGTGCTCAATTCTTGAAAAATAATCCAAAGATTGCACAAGAACTTAATTATAACGAAATTCAAGCAAAATTCAAAGACAGAAAATTCCAAGGCGCATGCGCAGACATCTGCGGTCTTGATAAAGAAAGAGACAAACTTGCTGGCAAACGTGCACTTCACGTTCTAACAAGCGGTCTAAAAGGTGCAGGTGTTGGATTTGCAATGGGTGCATTGGGCGAAGGCTTTGCATGTACTAAAGTTGTTAATAAAGCATACTCAGGAATTTTATCAATTTCAGGTACAGTAGGCTACCAAGGCGTACAACACTTTGTAAAAGACTATGTACACAATGGCTCTGTAGATTATTCACATAGCGGCTCTGTAGATTATTCACATAGCGGTTCTGTAGATTATACACACAACGGTACTGTAGATTATTCACATAGCGGTTCTGTTGACTGGTCTGCTAGCGGTACTGTAGACTACTCACATAGCGGTTCTGTTGACTGGTCTGCTAGCGGCACTACACCTTCCGAATTCACATATGAAAAATGGGAAAATGGTGTATTAGTTGACTCTGGTACAATTAGCAAAGACGTACCATGGAGTGCTAACGGAACAAGTGATTATACAGCTAATGGTTCTGTTGGTTGGAATGCTAGCGGTACACAAGATTACACCGCAAATGGTTCAGTAAATTACACCGCAAACGGCAAAGTTGACTACACTGCAAATGGTAAAGTTGACTATACCGCAAATGGTAAAGTTGATTACACTGCAAAAGGTCAAGTCGAAGGTGATGTTGCTTACAAAGGCGAACAAGATTACCAAACTCAAAAAGAATACAGCGGTACAACATCAGGAAGACATAAATTTGACTGGGGCGTTCCACTTAAAGCAGCAGCAATGGGCTTTGTTACAGGCGCTATCGGCGGTTTATTAAGTATGAAAAATGTTAAATACGATGGCGGTGGACCTGAAATTGAAGCTAGAAAGAAAGTAGCACAAAGAACTCCAACCGCTCCAAAACCAATAGATCCAACTCCGGTAAAAATTCCTGTTCCAAAACCAGACTTGGATTTAGAACCAATCAAAATTCCGCCTCTAAAACCGGCAGAATACTATGATTACGAAATCAGAGAACAAAAAGGTAAAGAAGCTCCAACACACGAAATTAAATACAAAGAAAACCCTAAAACAATTGTTGAAGGACGATATGGAGTAAAAGTCGGTACTAAAGAATATAACGAAATTCTTGCAGCAATGCTTGAAGCCAGTGGTTATGAACCAGGTACAAACCTTTACGTCGGAGATAAATTCGTACTCCCTACAGTTAAAATAGGTGATAAAGAATACGCTCCAAATGATGATCCATCAAAGGTTAAAACCGAACAGCTTGGAGGTAAAGCAAGAGTAGCTCACTTGAAAGTCAAACTCCAATACGAAGGCGGCGGCTGGTACGTTGTTGATGTAACAGATCCTAAAAATCCTAAAAAATTGACAGGATTGTTACCTCAAGCAAAAGCAGAAGCAGAATTGGCAAGACTAAAAGCTGAAGCCGAGGCTGCAGGTAAAATAGAAAAACCTAAAGAATAGGAGGTACTAACTTAAGAGAGACAACTGAATAGTTTTTTCACAAAAGACCTGAAATTTCAGGTCTTTTGTTGTTATAATAAAAATAAAAAGGAGAAAGCTTTATGAATTATTTAGAAATCAAATTGCAAGGTATTGATAAAGACGGAATTGAAAAAGAGTTTTCACTAAACGAGTATAAAGGTAAAAAAGTAATTCTATATTTCTACCCAAAAGACAACACTTCAGGTTGTACTCAAGAAGCTTGTGATTTTCGTGACAACTTCAACAGACTTACCTCAAAAGCTGAAGTAATCGGCGTAAGCCCTGATAGCATAAAAAGTCATTTAAAATTTCAAGAAAAACACAGTCTTAATTTTACATTACTTTCAGACCCAGAACATAAATTAGCCGAAATTTTTGGAGCTTGGGGTGAGAAGTCAATGTATGGCAAAAAGTATATGGGGATTATCCGTTCAACATTCTTACTTGATGAAAATGGAGAAATAATCAAAGAATGGAAAAAGGTTAAAGTAAAAGGCCATGTTGATGATGTATTAAGTTCCCTGTAGAAATTGACAAACTTCATAAAAATAATTAAATTAAAAGTATGAAAAAGATTATATCAATATTATTAGTTATTTTCTTACATTTACCCGCATGTGCAGAAGTTCTTCAAGGCAGTGTAAGCTTTGATGTCAATTCTGCACGAGAAGAATTGTTAAAATATTCTGATAACAAGTTTGACAAAACGCTTGCAGAATCCTTTTACAAAGACTATTACTATAAAGAAAACCAAGCTTATAGATTAAGTGCAACAACAAATTTAAAAAATAGAGTATTAGCATTTTTCTCTGATACGACTTATGGAGTTATGTACAACGCAATGCCACTATATGTTTGGTATTACTCCAAAGATGGAACTTTAATTTATATGGAGAAAAAAGACTCTACTGAATACCCTTTTAAAGCATATAAATATACGCCTTCAGGTCTTTTAATGAATATGAGCTTGAGAGTTTCCAAAGAAGAAACTTTCGTATTCACACCTGCAGGAAAATTAATTGCACATTGGATAGGTCCAAATGCTTATGATGAAGATAATAATATAATTATGACCAGAGAATATAAGGAATAATTATAAACATAAAGGGGATTTTAAAGTTTATACATTGAGTTTTTAATCATTAAACCGCATGATATGCGGCTTTTTTATGTTAGAATTTCAGGGAAAGGATTTTATATATGTTCGATAATAAAGTTAATGTATTAAAAGCTCTGGCTATTTTGCTTGTTGTATCAGGGCATCTTGAATTTTCTTTGCTTGGAATGTTTACACCATATTCATTTCAATTAGCATTATTTTTCTTCATTTCCGGATATTTGTTTAAAGAAAAATACCTTGATGATGTTGTTAACTTTATCGAAAAACGTATAAAATCTCTATTACTTCCTTATTTTTTATACAGCACATTTTATCTTGGAGTAACAGCTTTAATTGCAAAACTAACAGGAAAATGGTGGGGAATGCCATTATCATTAAAAAACTTTTTTGTTACCCCATTTTTAAACGGACATCAATTTGACCTTTCTTGTCCTCTATGGTTTGTTACCCAGTTATTTATTACAATGATAACTTTCTTATTTATGTTCCGAATTTTACGAGGAATAAAAGATAACAAATTTTTTCATCTGGCAGTATTTACTATTCTTGGAATATCAGCCATTCCGCTTTCTAAAATAATAGCAGTCACACCGGTTGCATTAATTATAATTAGAACAATGTTTTCAATGTTTTTTGTATATTTGGGTTATTTCTATAAACAGTTTATTGAAGAAAAATACGATATACTAACGCTTAAATGGTTTGGGGTGATAGTTGTATTACAGTCAATACTTTGGATGTTTAACAGGGACTATGATCCCGAACATGGCATAGGTCTAAGTTATGTACTTGTATGGGCAAGGTTTGATGATCAGTTAATCGTTCCAATAATTACTGCACTTACAGGGATTTGGGCATCATTGTTTACTGTAAAAATTATCTATCCTTATGTCAAAGATAACAAATTCGTTAATTATATGGGGAAAACAACATATCATATTATGGCAAATCATTTGCTTGTAATGTATATAATTACTGCGATATTTTTAAAGATTAATGGAATTCCTATTGAAGAACGCGCAAACCATGATATATACTGGATTTATAATCCAATACAGACAACATATTTGTATTTTGTTCTTACAATGGTTATTACAACTTATGCAGGCGCATTACAACAAGCAATATGGAAAAAATTTAAAAACTTATTTTTTCCCAAGAACAATATCTAATTCGTCAAGTAATTTGGTCAATGCCGGTAAAATTTGAGAACTGCCTACAAGTTTTATCACAGTGGACACATCTTGCTCAAAATCCTTAGGCAAAATTTTACAGAATTTTTGTGCATATTGGATTAACTTCTTTTCACCCGGATGAGTCTGTTCATTGAATGCAAACAAAATATCAAAATAACTAGCTAATAAAACTGCCACTCTGTGATTTTGGCTAACAATATCATTACGTTTTACTGCTAATTCTATTTGTTTGTAGTAAGGAGCACCGTCAAGATTTCTTAGAATAGGGTAATTTTTATTAATAATATTCTGTTTAAGCTCTTGAGGATAAGGAAGGTTTAATTCTTCTATGATTCTTTCAAATTCAAATTTTCTATCAAACAAAATTTTTGATGTTTTAAGGTTATGAAGAAAAGCTGTTGTATAACCTAAACGGGCATTATGTTTACTCCAAACCCAATCCATCTCTTTATAAGCCCAATCAAGATTACGGTACATTATATCAATATACATCTTAGGATTTGCAATTGATAACTCATCACCGTCTTCAAAAAATGTATTACCAATAGTATATTTATTACTAAATTTACTAATTATAATTTTTCTTACATCTAACGGAATAGGCTTACTGGAATAAACATACAAATCATAATCAGACATATCATCATTAATAAGATTTGTCTTTGAACCAGATAAAACAACAGAATTTACAAAATCAATCTTGGAAAATTCAGATGCAATATCATTTAAAATCATAATCCCCTCCATACTTATTATAACAAATAAAATAGAGATTGAAAACCCTTCAATCTCTATTTTGTATAAAGTATTTATTTAATATTTAACTATTTTACATCATCTTTAATAACAATTAAATTATTCATAATTTTCATAGCACAAGTAGGAAGTACAACATGCTCAAGCCCATCAGCAATACTAATTATTTTGCCTGCACCTAGTACAACTTCTTCTCCTTTGTACATAAATTTGTAATCTGTTTCTCTGTCTGAACGAATAGTAACTTTGTCCATTCTTTTTCCTTTCTTTAACTATATAATAACAGTTTTACTTATCTTCCATAATCCCCAAAGGATTAAAAAATAAACCTTCTTCCATTACTTCATTATAAATTTCTTCATCTTCTTCAAATTGTTTTTGAGTATATGGATAAAGATCAATACAAACATCTAATTGAGTTTCAATCTTACCTACAATAGGCCAAATCTGTTCTCTTTTTGCTTTATCTTCTATGTCAAATAAAGCTACAATTTCAATATCTTCATCTTCATGATCTTTCCCATCAAGATAAGCACCAAAAAGATAAAGCCCTTTGTAATCTTCAAAAGTTCTTCTAAAAGCGTTTGATAGCAGCTTTATTACTTCATTAACCTGACTTGGCATAATTTTATAACCCCTTAGATTTGATTTAAAACTTCACTACGATTAACTGTATTTTGTTGTGAAGTTCTTAAATCTTTCACTGACACCGTATTGGATTTTATTTCATCTTCACCCAAAATTAGTGCAAAATCAGAAACTTTTCCAGCTTTTTCAAGTTGTTTAGTGAATTTTTTATTAGAAAGGTCAAATTCTACTGACTTGCCTGCAGCTCTTAATTCTTCAGCCAAAGCAAAAGCTTCCGCAGGTGAATTTGATACAATATATGCGTCAAGTTTTTTCGGTTCAACAGGAGGAAGAAGAGAATTCAATCTTTCCATACCCATAGCCCAACCTACAGCAGGAGTATCATCACCGCCAAGGTTTCTGACTAAACTGTCATAACGGCCACCACCGCATACAGCATTTTGAGAACCAAGATTGTTTGATTTTATTTCAAAAACTGTTCTGTTATAATAGTCCAAACCTCTTACAAGAAGTTTATTTTCAACATATTTAACATGCATTTTGTCCAAATAAGATTTTAACTCACGATAATGTTCTGCACATTCTTCGCAAATAAAATCTGATTGAATAACTTTTTGTATTTCAGGTTTAGCAAAAATCTCTTTGCAAGACTCAACTTTACAATCCAAAAGGCGCAAAGGATTTTTTTCATATCTGTTTTGACAATCTTCACAAAGATTATCAAATTCAGGTTTTAAAACTTCTTTAATTTTTGCTTTGTAAGCTTCACGACAAGTAGGGCAGCCAAGAGAATTAATTTCAACTTCCAAATCGTTTAGCCCGAGAGATTTTAGATAATTTACAGCAAGCAAAATTACCTCAGCATCAGCCGTAGGTTGCTTAATCCCAAACATTTCCACACCAACCTGATGGAATTGTCTTTGACGACCGGCTTGAGGACGTTCATAACGGAACATAGGGCCTTTGTACCACAATTTTACAGGAGCAGAAAGTCTTGCCATTCCGTTTTCAATGAAAGAACGAACAACCCCTGCTGTATTTTCAGGACGAAGAGTCAAAGAACGTTCACTTTTTTCAAAAGTGTACATCTCTTTATTCACAATATCAGTAGTATCACCGACACCTCTTGCAAAAAGTTCAGTCGCTTCAAAAATCGGAGTTCTGATTTCTTTATAACCGTACTTTGTAAAAACTTCCAGAGCTTTTTCTTCAAGTCTGTGCCAAGCTTCTACATCCTGAGGTAAAATGTCTTTTGTCCCTTTTATTACGTTAATTATCTTAGCCATAAAGCAATTATAGCCATTTAAAGTACAATTGTCAAACTAAAATTTAAGAAAATTTCTTTAACGCATCAAAATCAGCCTGAATTTCTCTGGCTTTTTCATTCAATTTATTATACACCTGGGAATTAATTTCCCCGCCAATCAGAATAAGCACGGATGTATAATACAACCAAACCATCAATACGGCAAACGCACCAATAGTACCATATACCATATTATATGTTCTTAAGTTATTAACATAAATCGAAAATCCCCAAGAACCCACAAGCCAAAATGTAGTAAAGAAAAAAGTTCCAGGAATAGCACTTTTTCTTTTAAATCTTTCATTCCCTCTCAAATCAGGCAAAATATAATAACTTAAAAACGCCATCAAGAATAATGCAGCAAAAGCAACCGGCCATCTAAGAGTAAGTAACGTAATAGCAACCGTCTTTGACATGTGAAAATGAGTAATAAGGAAGTTTATAATAACTTTTCCGAAAATTATCAGGTTGATTGTAAGAAACAAAACCATTGTATCAACAAATACCATTAACAATGCCAGAGCTCTAGTATAGACAAAGTTTCGAGTTTCTTCAACCTTATAAGCACGATTTAACCCTTTTAAAACAACAGCCATAGCATTAGTTGATAAAACTAAAGTAACGCAAATACCAATTACAGCCATCAAACGACCATGAGAAAATATCATAGCTTCTGATAAAACTGTAACAATAAGCTCAATTGCTTGATCTGGCATAAAACGAGAAAGAAAAATTAAAATAGGATCCATTAAAGCTTTGTTACCCATCCAACCAAATACGGCAGTCAAAAAAAGCATAAAAGGGAAAATCCCAATAACAGACATAAAGCCCATTTCCGCAGCCATACCATAAAAATCATTTTCAATTATGGAAATAACCAAACGTTTTAAAGCTTCAAAGAAAATATTAAATTTTTCTTTTAATTTTCCTGCCATACATTCCGTTTTCTAATCTCTTCCAGTATTCTTTTGGCTGCCTCTTCAGGATTACTCTTAATAACACACCCCGCAGCCTGTTGATGACCTCCGCCACCAAATACAGAGCAAATTTCAGCGACATCAACGATTTTACTTCTCATTGATATTTTTGAAATATTTGTACCAATTTGCTTTACGATAAATGCAACATCTGTCGTCACAATAGCTCTTAACTTTTCCGCTAACCCTTCTGTACAATCATCTCCAACATTAAATTTTTCAATATCTTTTTTATAAATAAGAGTAAATGCAATTTTATTATTGTTTTCAAAAATTGCCTTGCTCAAACAATAAGCCTGAAACTGAACCAACTCTTTTGAATTGCTTTCATAACAATTCTTGTAAATTTCAGAAGGTTTTACACCGATTTCAACCATTTCTGAGGCATATTGAAATGCTTTTGTCCCTGTATTATCAAATCTAAAAGATCCTGTATCAGTTAAAATAGCCGTATAAAGAGCGGTTGCAGTATTCAAAGAAATTTTCCATCCCATTTCTTTCATTAAACCGAATAATACTTCCCCTGTAGAACTTGCTTCCGGAGATACAAAATTCAAATTTGCATAAGAATTATTAGTTTTATGGTGGTCAATATTAACTGTATATTTAGCTTTTTCAAAAAGTATTGAAGCCTCACACATTCTATCATAAGCTGCAACATCAACATCAATTACTAAATCATACTCTCTTGATTTATCGTAATCGTCAATATGTTTTGCTTCATTTATGTAAGGTAAAAATTCATACAAAACAGGCAGCTTAGATAATAACAACATATCCGCACTTTTTTTAAAATTATCTTTTATCGCTGAATACAATCCGCACATAGAACCTAATGTGTCGCCATCGGGATTGAGGTGCGATATAATGAGTATGTTTTTGGAAGATTTTATGATATCATTTAATTGACTACAATCCATTTCATTATATTAGCACAAATAATCGGGAGTGCAAAATTTGAAGAAAATCCTATACACAGACTTTGTTCAGACAGGAGAAATTGTTGCGGAATTGCTAGAGAAAAAAGAAATTAAGAAAGCAATGACCCGTAATAATTTATACAAATTTTGGGGAAAAGTAGCAGGTGCGAAATTTGCGTCAAAATCAAAACCATACTCAATGTTAGGTGGCGGAATTATGGTTATCGCTTGTGAAAATGCAGTTGTAGCACAAGAATTAATGTTAAAAAAAACTCAGCTTTTAGTAAAGTTTAAACCCTACTTAGATTCTTTAAAAATAAAAGTTAAAGACTTAAAATTTGATGCAAAAAAATGGATCTCAGAGTAAATTTTAATTCAATATCAAATAATCTCAATATTATAAATGATGATTTTTCCAAATAAAACATTATAATCATTGTATGAAGAAGATATGGATTATTTGCTTATTAGTTTCGATTATACATTCTCCTGCATTTGCCTTTTTTAATTACAAAAATCAGGAGTTATATGAAAACCAAGGTTATGTTGGGACCTTACCCGACGTTACCAAAAGTTTCCATGCATCAGAACCTACTCAAGTAAAACCAGTTTTTGAAAAAACTAAAAAATTTAATTCAGAAGATGAATTAAAACCAGTCCCAAGAGATAATCCGGCATTCGTTAATATCATTTTAAAGCAGGATAAAAGTTCCCCATATTTAAATGATATTACCGAATTTATAGATATGCTTGAAAAAATTTATGACTCAATTGAAGCAAATGAAAATGTTCAACTTTTCGCATCAAGAGTATACTTTTTCACAAAAAATGCGGACTATTTCCGTAATAAATACGAAGGGAAACCTGAAAGCAGTTATGTTTCATTTCAACGTTTAATGGAATTAAGTTTGCACGCAAATACCGTAGCACAATTAAGAACCGAAGCTGAAAAATACAGTCCATACCTTGCCTATGGTGGAACCGGTCACATTTATAATGAAAGCAACATAAATGAACAGCTTCAATATCTTAAAGATGAAATTGAGCAAACAATTGTCGTTTTAAAAGAAGCTAACTAACCTCTTTTATTTTCTGTTAGCAATTGCTAATAAGCCTAAACCTGCAATCACAAATAAAGCCCATAGATTTTTTAATAAATCTAATATACCGCCATCAGAGTATGCTAATGGTTTTTGTTTTGCAAAATCCAAACATATACTAGATAATTTTTCAGCATCATTTTTTACCCATTCTGGAGTATATTTAATGTTATCACCCATTAATCTTAAAGTAAAAGTCTTGATAATTATTTGTCCATTTTCTTTTTTATCTATTGTTTTAACAGGTTGCACTTCACATTTTGTGACATCATTATACGTAAATTGATACTTAGCCTTAATAATTTGTCCAAAATAATTTCTATTCATTACACACTTTTGACCGTCACATTCTAAAGTAACTTTAGGCATAAAAGCAAAACTAAGCCCTGTAACTACAAGAATTATACTAACTATTATTAAAAATATATTTTTTTTCATATTATCTTATCCCCCATTTTTTTTGCATTTTTTCTAATTGACCGGTCACAAGTAAATTGTTAATTAAAAAATTAACTCTTTCTCTTAACTTGTCAGCGCCACCACCTCTTCTGAAGGCGACTGCATATGGTTCTCTTGAATAACGTTTTGGAAGGATTTTAACACTTTTATCATCCAATGCAATATTTAACAAAATTGTATCGTCAGCAATCATTGCATCAGCTTCTCCATTTTTTAGAGCATTAAAACCATCAATATAACTTCTATAACCTATAATTGTAGCATCAGGAACGTTTCTTCTTATGCTCATTTCGCCTGTAGAACCGTAAATGATAATTACTTTTCTGTTATTTAATTGTCTTAAGGACGTAATATCGCTACCTTGTTTAACAAGGATTGCCTGACCTGCAATATGATAAGATACCGAGAAATCTACAACCAATTGCCTTTGATCAGTAATTGACATAGTTGCTATCACAATATCTACATCTCTTGCATTAAGTTTAGATATTCTATTGGAAGCATTTACAGGAATAAATTCAACGGCATCTTCATTCCCTAAAACATCTTTTGCAATATATTTTGCCAAATCAATATCATAACCTTGTAAAGTTCCGTTTATATCACGATACCCAAATGGTTTTGTATCATCTCTTACTCCGACAATAAGCTTACCTCTTTTGGTAATCGTTTCTAAATCATCTTTCGGATTGCTTTTTCCACAACCGCAGACAAATAATGTCAACAATAAAAGTGTACATATTAATTTCTTAAACATAAACAAAACTTCCTCACAAACGCTTTAAGCTCATGATACTTAAATGCCGAAATAAAGTCAATAACAGACGTTAAGGAAACCTGTAAACCAAATAGCCCGACAGAATAACCGCTTATGGTAATGTTTCTGAAAATAAATAAAGTACATAATCAAGTATAAGTTTGTTTTTTAAAAACTTTTTTCAGGTTTTTCAAAGCAAAAACCTATAACACAAGGAGGTAAAAATGACAATTAAAAAACTTACTGTGGCAGCTGCAATTGCCGTTGGAATAGCAACGTGTTCCTTGACTTCTGCAATGGCAGCTTGTCCGTGCGCACAACCGGAAACTCCGGCACCATGTGCAGAACCATTACCAGTTGTGACAGGTCCGGCTTGTCCGTGTGATCCTGCTCCAAAATGCGACAAATGTAAAAAATCATTTGACGATTGTGATTGCAAAAAAGCTGATCCTTGCGAAAAGCCTTGCAACCCTTGCGAAGAAGCAAAAAAATCTGATTGCGGATGTCCAGATGAAATCAGCTGTGATGAACCGGCAGAACCGGCTTGTGCAGTTTGTCCTGGTACAGGAAAACCTGACAGACAAGATATGAAACAAGTATACGGTTATCCTAACGCAATTTACGGAACAAATAACTACGTAGGTAAACCTGCAAGCTCAATCTTTACAGCAGATTCAGCACTTTTAGGTGCACCTAATGTTATGCAATCTGCAATAAATGGTGTAACCGTATCATCACAAGGTCAAGTAACAGGTGCAGCAGCACAATTACCTTGTCTTAACGAAGCACCAACAAGACACAACGGTATCCCAATTGAAAGAAATGAAAGAATAATGGACGGTAATAACTGCCCTATAGATATTCAAACAGAAAACTCTATGGATGCAGTTAAAAAGACACTAGTTCCATACGAAATAAAAGAAGGCGGCTGTCCCTTAGGCGGTGCAGCTCCAGCAACAACATCTTGCTCATTCCCTGACGTACCTCAAGGATATTGGGCAGCATGCGACATTGATAAATTAGCTATCAATGATGTTGTAGTAGGTTACCCTGATGGTATGTTTAAACCAAACAGAAACATCTCTCGTGCAGAATTTGCAACAATGTTAGTAAAAGGTTTCAACCTTGATGACTGCGGAACTCCACAAGCAAACCTTTTCAAAGATGTTCCTATGAACAACTGGGCTAACGCTGCGATTGCAAAGGCTGTAGATGAAGACTTACTTGCAGGATATCCTAACGGAAAATTTGAACCAAATCATCCTGTAACAAGGGTTGAAGCTCTAACAACAATTGCTAAAGGTATGACTTGCGACATCGACAAATGTAAAGCAGATGAAATCTTAAGCAAATACGCAGACGGAAACTCTGTACCTGATTGGGCAAGAATCCCTGTTGCAAAATCTTTGGAAAACGGTGCATTAAAAGATATGCCAAATCCAAATATGATTATGCCTAATAGAGAAGCATCTCGTGCAGAAGTAGCATCTATGATGCAAACAGTTCGTGTAGCTTTAGGTTATGATACTAACCCTAAAACTGCTAACAACATCTGCCCAGCTTGTCCTGTAACTAAAAATGCATTTGTTGAAAATGAAGAAATCGTTAAAATCCCTACATTAAAAGTAGCTATGATTGACCAATTAACAGCAAAATCATCACACGTAGGTCAATACTTCAGAGCTAACACTCTTGAAGATATCACAATTAACGGTGTAACTTACCCTTGCGGTTCAACAGTAACAGGTCAGGTTGTAGAAGTAATCAGACCATCAGGCTGTGATAAAGGTGCATTGAAACTTTCATTCACTTCTATCAAAAACGGTGATTGCAAAACAAATCTACCAAAACAAATTCTTCAAGCACAAGTTAATAAATCAAAACAAGTTAACCCAGTCGCAAGACTTGTTGAAATGCCATTCACATGGGCTGGTTCTTTAATCGGTATTACAGGTAGAACAGTCGGTGGTGCAATTGCTAACGTAGGTAACGCTGCAGAAAATATTTCAAATGACGCAGGTTATATGTTAGGACACGTATTCCAAGGAAAATTCGGTGCCGCAGCACGTAACCTTGGTGACGGCTTATGGGAAACAGTTAAAGCACCAGTTGACGTAACAAGAACTGCTGTATCTGGTGTTACAGGCTTGTTCCAAACTACAGGCGACGAATTTGCTTACCTTGTTGACCCTAAAGGATACAAAATATCCGCAGTTAACCCGAGAGAACACGTTACTATCGCATTTGGCTGCAGTGAATAAACATTGACCAAATGTCTTCTGAAAGCTAAGTTTTCAGAAGTAGCGGCTCAACCGCCATAGTCAGTTCGTCGACCTTAGAGAAAAACCGCCAAATTGGCGGTTTTTCTTTTAAGCTATTTTATAAAATCACCCCAATATTTTTGTTTTTCATTTTTAGGATTAACATTTTGCAAAGCATAAAATGCACAAGCTACATTAAGCTCAGGGTGTGTAGCATAAGGTGAACATCTCTCCGGACCCGTAAAGAAGAATTGTTGCTCCCAACCTTGAGCATTTTCTTGAGGATTAGTTCTATGTTCTTGTCCCATAGGGATTACAAGACCATCTTGCGTAAATTGAAACACAAATATGTCTTTTCCAAAAGTATTTGGTTTTTGCATTCCATTAATATCAACACAAAAAATTGGTCCATTTTCACCAGGTCTTGACGGATTATTGAAGAAATAAAGCTTTCCAGAAACATCTTTCCAAAAACCGCCATCGTCACAAATAATTGTAGAAGATCTGATACCACCTAAATTACGAATTACATAAGGCATTTTATTTGATGTATTAGCACCACCATCTGCATAAGTATAAGTGCTAATCTGCTTAGATCCTTTGTAATAACTCATAAATTCACGAGCGTAATCCATAACACTTTTTCTGGATGCCCACTCAGAAAACGGCACTTCATGTTCCGCATAAAACTTTTGACTTACCTGATTAAGTTCACTATAGGTTGTTTTTAACCTAGCTTGCAGCTCTTTATTTTGAATACCTTGAACAATTGACGGCAATGTTAGGGAGGCAACAACACCAATTATACCAAGAGTTAACAGTACCTCTGACATCGTAAACGCTTTTTTCATTACTTAAACCTCCGCATCATAGACATTGCCTTATTTAAAGCATGTTTCCCCATTTTGCTATTCAAACCAGGAATGCCTTTCCCCATCATATTTTTAAATTCACTCATACCCTTCATCATTAAGCGCATTTGCTCAAATTGATTTATGAATTGGTTTACTTCGTGCAAATCCATTCCACAACCTTTTGCAATTCTTTTTTTACGACTGGTATTGATTAAATCAGGATTTTCTCTTTCTTCCGGAGTCATACTTTGGATAAATACTTCCATGCGTTTAAATTGTTTATCGCTTTCATGAGACAATTTTTGTCTATCATCCTTGCCTATTTTAATTCCAGGAAGCATACCTAATAATTGATCCATTGAGCCAAACATTTTCATTTGTTTTTGCATTTTCAAAAAGTCATTATAAGAAAAATTTGACTTTCTCATTTTTTCTTCTAATTCTTGAGCCTGCTTTTCATCAAAAACTTCCTGAGCGCGTTCAACCAGAGATACAATATCGCCCATACCTAAAATTCTTGTCGCCATACGTTCAGGATAAAAATCTTCAAGAGCATTAAGCTTTTCGCCTGTACCTGTCAATTTAATAGGCTTTCCAGTACAATAAGCTACACTAAGAGCAGCCCCGCCTCTTGAATCACCATCTAGTTTGGTTAGAACCAAACCAGTTAAAGTTAATTGTGCATCAAAGTTTTCAGCAACATTAACCGCTTCTTGACCTGTCATTGAATCAATCACAAGCAATTTTTCATGCGGATTAAAAATTCTATCAATTAACAAAAGCTCTGCCATCATATCGGTATCTATTTGAAGACGGCCTGCTGTATCTAAAATAAGAACATTAAATCCTTTTTCTTTTGAATAATCAATTGCACTTTGAACAATTTTTTGAACATTTTTTTCATCAGGTATAGTAAATACTTCAACACCAATTTCATTACCTAATGTTTGTAATTGGTTAATTGCTGCAGGACGATATACGTCACAGGCAACTAGTAGAGGATTTTTACCCTCTTTTTTCAACTTAACAGCTAACTTGGCAGAAGATGTTGTTTTACCACTACCTTGAAGCCCAAGCATCATAATCAAAGATGGATGACCTGATAAATCAAGTGGTTTTTGTTCTTTGCCCAAAAGGTTTACAAGTTCATCGTGAACAATTTTCACGAGTTGTTGAGAAGGATCAACGCCTTGCAGAACATTTTCACCCTCAGCTTTATCTTTAACAGCTGAAATAAAAGATTTTACAACCCTTAAATTAACATCGGCTTCCAAAAGTGCACGACGAATCTCACGCATTGCTTCCTGCATATTTTCTTGCGTGAGTTCTTGACCTCTGGTTTTATGGATTATATCTTGTAATCTATCACTTAAGTTATCAAACATCTATATACCCGTAGCTATATTATAGCATGGGGTATATGATTTAACAACTTTTCAACATTAATTTATATTTAAATTAATAATCCCAATCATTATAATCATCTTTTGGCATGTTTTTGCGACGTTCTTCTTCTTCGCGCTTTTCTTGTTCTTCATATTGCCAACCTAATCTTTCAATTTCTTGAAGACGTTCTTTATCAGAACCCAAAAGTTCACTACCTGCTGCAAAAGCTAATTGAGCTAAATATTTTAAAGAATTAAGAGTACTTGGTTTAGAAGCATTTGGGAAGGCATTTTCAGAAGGATCAGAACCATAATCTTCGCCAAAACCAAAACTAACGTTTTCACGTTTTTTATGGGATGCATTTCCTAAATTTTGAATATTGCTTGACTTGTAAAATGTAATACTATTTATTTTCATGGTTATTCCTTATCATACTGAATTATAACCCCTGAAATATAAATATGCTAACTGCGTAACAAAAACTTTACATATTTTTACATGCCAGATAAATTTTCAAAAATTTTAAAACATCGTAAAAATGAATGATTTAATTTTTAAAATGCTCTGCTAGTATAAAACCATACTCCTTAGAGACTAAGATACACATATCCCTAATCAACAGCTATGCACCTCAAAGTACATAGCTTTTTTTTATTCTATTTATTTTGATTACGCCAAGACTCATCAGGTAAAATATATCGTAATTTGACTTTGTAATAATCTTCCATATCATTCACAACTCTTTGAACATCAAGGCATTCCCATTTTGAACTTCTTGGGCAGACAATTTCATTTTTAATCCCTGAGCCAGTGACAGAAACGCGTGCTTTTTCCGGGAATTCCATTTCATACAAAATTCCTCTGTTATTAGGCAAATAAACCTTCGCATAAGAAAGATCCGATGTTGCATACGCATATTCTTTCATATCAATAATATCGCCTTTTTTAATTTGCAGTCGTTTTTTATAAAGCGGATAATCGCTAAAAAATTGAGGTTTTTCACCAACACATCTGTAAGCGGTAATTTTTTCTTCTAACGGTTTAAGCGATTTGAAATCGAAATCCGACTTAGAAATCATTTCCCTCGGTGTTAAATGAGTATTCATAAATGGCATATCCATGTGTTCCGGATAAGGAGAATGTATAAAGTGGTGATTAATGCCGTGCAACTCGCCATGCAAAGGCACACTATTTCTCATTCCATTATTTTTGACTAATCCTTCATCCAAAGCATCAGCCCAATATCTATGACAAAATAATTCTTTTTGAGCATTACCTTTTGTGACTAAATTTGTTGCCGTCTTTGCGATATTAGAACTTGGATTTTTTTTAAAATAATTCACTAAACTATTAAGACACGGAATGATTTTCATAATTATCCCCTATTCTTCCCCATACTATAATAAAAACATTTGGCAACTCAAAATTGACACAAAAAAAAGAGCCTTTTCAGGCTCTTCTAAAATGGAGGAGGAGGTGGGATTCGAACCCATTTCTATAATTTTCGTAACCTGTTGTAAGCTGTCAAAACACTTGTTCTTGTTAACATTTGGATATGATTTAATATTGTAACTTATCGAAAATCATAGTCCCCTTGCGTAAAATTAGTCCCCGAACAGTCCCCCTAAATTTTTATTTTTTATTTTTGTATAATAAGATAAGGGTTGATAGAAATGCTACCAACCCTTATTATTTTCAATTATTTGACTTAATCTTCGCTTCTATACACGGTAAAATGTGGTGTCAAAAGAGCGATTTTCTCCGATAAATTTACATTGGTTTTATCATACCTAAAATAATTTACACATAAGTCATTTACAGGCGGTTTATGCTTATAAATCATAGCTGCTTCAAAACGATCAAGATCGGACTCACCAAGTAATGTACAAGAAAAGATAATAATTTCATTGTTTTTAAGTTCGGCGTTCCATTCCGGATAGCACTCATGGTCTTGTAAACGGTCATGAATATTGCTAGCCTGCCCAATATATAATAGCCTATTTAGTGATACGGTTTTAGCATCTAGGTTGTATGTCCCAGCATACACGCAATAGATTCCAGATTTATTAGGCATACTTCCTCTATTTACGTATCTCCAATATCCGTCAAATGCTTGATTGTATGTTTTTTCTGCCATTTTAATTTCTCCTTTATATTATAATAAGTTATCTACATGAATTCTATTAGGTAGCCGTGAAAAACTCTCTGAATCAACTAAAAGCTACCTAATTATTATATTATTTTGAGTATAACAATCATTTTGTCCCTCCTATGCGACTACCCGCATAATTGACAAAAACAAAACTCCTTGATAAAATATTAATTGTGAATAAAGATATTTTATCTTTGGAGACTGCTTGCATTTTGTAAGTAGTCTTTTTTGTTTTTCTATTTTCTTATATTCTCCTCCTACTAAAAGTCTCGGATTAACCTAAGTGTATAATAAACAATTTTCTATGTCAAGAATTAACTTTATAAAAAAATCTTTAATACCATACATTCTAACAATTTATAAATAAAAGAACTTGACTTATTGGCATGCTTAGATTAATATTTTATTGCAATGTCGGAGGTCATATGAGTATTTCATTATTACAAAAAATGCTTTACTCAGGGAAAAAGCATATTAGAATTAACCAAAATTTATTACATTTGCTTGACTTAGAACAAGCCGCTTTATATAGTTATTTGGTTGATGAATATCAGAAATCTTTAAGAAATGAAGATTATAAGTATTTTAATGGAGATATTTATATATACTGTCCTGTGGATTTAATTGAAGAAGCAATTGGTTTATCTGCTTTTCGACAACGAAATGCATTGTGTGTATTAGAAAATAAAAATTTATTAAAAGTTAAATTAGGGAAATCAAGAACTCGTTATATATGGATAAACGAAGATATTTCTGTTTTAGAAAATGTAATGTACGGGTATAATATTGCTTCTATCAAAGCTGATTTTGAAAAATATGTCGAAGATCGTGTAAAAAAACTGATTGTAAAATTTTCTTCAAAGGATGAAAGAAATATTGATACAAAATATTTACTTGAAGTTGCAAAGAAATCTGATTTGTATAATCAATTTTCAGAGTTGGGAATTGGCTGGTTAACCCAAATCGAAAAAGTACAAGAAAAAAACTCAAGAAAATATATTCTTAAATAATAAAAACAAAATCAAACAAATGTAATTTTAGATAGAGGGTCATTTCAAGATACACCTCAAATAATGCTCGTTGAAATCTTTACAGTCACAAGCTAAGCGGATGTTTTCGAATGGATATTTTGCAAGGATTTTGTCTGCAATAGGTCTTGAGACTTCGTCATTATCTACAAAAAGATAGTGTTTTTTGTATTTGTCAAACTCTATACGGTCAATATATTTTGGCAAAGAATTTATGCCATTTGTCGGTGTTACAATGTGATACTTGCTTGATTGTTCTTTCTCGTTTAAGTGTTGCCACAAAGTATAAGCATCTAAATACCCCTCAACGATACACAATATTTCTGTATTTTTTGTATATGGATTTACTGCAGAAAGATTATTTGGTGAGCCTTTTGAGCGACAGATTCCTTTCTTCGAAAAATCTCTAGGGCGGAGCTCATAACCTAATATATCCATGCCGGAATCCGTTCTATATCCGTAACTTGGAAACACCCATTTATCGTCTTGCCAACTAAAACCTATATTCATAAATTCAACCGTCTTTTTTGTAATGCCACGCTTTTGATATATTAAATTCAATAGTTCATCATTCCCTAATAAATAATCATTACGAGAATCAAAAGCAAGAGCATAATATAACTGAACTTCAGGTGCTAAAGGTGGTATATCATCTTGATATTCATAATTTAATACCTGACTTAATCTCCTGAGTTTGGGATTACTCATAATTTTTTTGAAAATTATTTTTGAGTGTTCAGGATTTGCAAAACAATGCAATATTCCTTTGCGTTCATTGAATTTCAAATTATCTCTACCAGTATCCTTACAGTATGGACATTGAAAAATAAATTCATCACCTTGAACTTTATTAAGATAAGGCATTAAGTAATACAAAACTTGTCCAATGTGCAATTTCATTAAAATTTCCTCCGTTAGTGTTGTTAAAGTCGTTAGTGTATTATGATAAATATGTTTCGACAATTACACTTATCCGTAATGGCCGAAACTATTGCCAGTAATAACGCTGACAATAGTCGCGGCATTGACGGTCATTAAACCAACTCATCAAGTGGTAAGGTATCATCACTTAAATCTTGTGGTTCAAACTTTGTCAACATATATTCTGTGCCGGAGTTGCGATTAATAGAATCTATTTTTAACATATAACCTTTATCTTTTGCCATTTCTGCTATTGAGTCAATATAATCATCAAAACGGTCTTTAAATTTATCACGGGAGATTCCGAAGTTTTGGAATTGATTATAAACAAGCTCAGTTCTTGTAAAACCTTTGTCCAAATTATCCAGGAAAAATTCCCATAATTTATCATAGGCATCATCTTCTTTCGGTTTATAGTTTCGAAAAGTTTTAAAATCTTTTGAGATGAATTCTACAGTATCAATAGCTTGCTGCATATCTTCATCATTAACAATCAATTCGGTAGGATGATTTAAACATGCATACAGGCATGCAATTTTGATTGCCTTATGTTGTCGGCTCTGAATTTCTTTTTTTGTTAGAACATCTTCTGTCGCATTTTCTAGTTCTTCCATTTTCACCTTGTATGGATAATGAACATTTTTGAGTGCCGAATCTGTAAATACATACACTGCATTGGCTGGTATCTTGTTAAATATTTCCCAAAATTGTCCAGAAAGCTTTTTGCAATCATTATAAAACTGTTTTTCTTTTTCAAAGGCTAAATCTGTGTTGTATTCAATCTCTTTTTTTCTTGGTTTTTGGAACGATATCACACAACGTCTACTTAGCCCTGTTTGCATAAGAAGATTAAACATGTACCTTAAATTTCCACCAGTAAATAGAGATGGATCAGATAGTAACAGACAGTTCACAGGCAAGTTTTCAATATTAGCTTCTCTTTTGCCATATTTTATTGATTTTGAAATTACTTTTCCGTCATAGCCCTCATATAAACAGCCAAGGAACTGTTTCTCCGTATTTTGAGCTGTTTCTAAAAACATACCAAACTCTGACATTTTGTAAGTAATAGCCCCAAAACCTGCTTCATTAAGAACTTTCGCATCTTCAAAAAGACCTTCTTGAGTTCCGTCAACAACTTCTAAAATTGGATAGCGAATTGATTTTTCGGCTTCTTTTATAAGTGCTTTTATTTGTTTGTTTTTACTATTTGTGTATTCTTCCTGAATTTGTTGTTTCTTTTTTGAATAATATTTTTCAGCGTTCTCTTTAAACCAATCCCTAAAAGGCTTAAAGACATAATCATCTAAATCATTTGATATTCTATCTTTTCCTCCGCCTGATGCTAGAAACACAATTGTGTAGTAATTTGGATTATCAATTTTTTCAAACTCTTTATATTTAACCCTTTTGCAGGTCATCATTTGAGCTATTTTTAATAATGTAATTGATGTGATAATACTTCTTTCTGTATTTTTAAATCGTTTTACAAATACATTTAATGTTGCTTCTACTAACATCTGTTTTTTAAAATTTTTCATGATTTTCATCTCCTTTTTGGTACTCTTTCAAATTTCTGATTGCTTCATTTCTTAAAGTTGATTCAAACAGTTCGGCATCAATAAGGTATTTACCACGTTTACCGCCAATTTTGATAGCAGGATAAATTCCTTGCCTGATTCCCATTCGGATTGAATACTCCGAAATCCCGAAATGTTTAACCGCTTCCTGAATTGTGAACATTAGCTTTTGTGTAACCTGTTCTTTGCTTTTGTTTCCTGGCATTTTTCCTCCT
Source organism: Candidatus Gastranaerophilales bacterium (assembly GCA_944325875.1). Lineage (GTDB taxonomy): Bacteria > Cyanobacteriota > Vampirovibrionia > Gastranaerophilales > Gastranaerophilaceae > Scatousia. The sequence goes on along the minus strand of CALVBU010000005.1, from coordinate 130,577 downwards.
TTCTTAAGTACCTGCCAATTGCATACTTGACAGGTTATATTAACTTGTGTTAAAATAATGTTATTATAACAAGACATAAATTAAAAATTGTCAAGTAGTTCATGCAAAATTCTGCGTAAATTAACAAAATGGAAAGGAAGAAAAATGCCACGTAAAAAACTAATGACATACCAAACAGAACAACAAGCATTTGCAAAAGCTATTAGAAAACTAATGAAAGAAAATAGCCTAACTCAAGAAGAATTAGGAAAAATATTAGGGGTAGCTCGTCAAACAATTAGTCAATATGCAAGTGGACAAAGTATCCCGGATGTAAATATTATTTATTCTATAAAAGAAAAATTTGGATTATCAGCAGATTATGTGCTTGGATATGCAGAAGCAACAAAACCGAGTAATGAAATGATCCTAAAAGATTTGGGGATAGATGAAAATGCCTGCGAAGTTTTAAAAAGTTATATTAAAAAAGACTCAACCAACAGAAAAAATGACAAAATAAAAATGTTGAACTTTCTTATTGAAAATATTGAAGATGATTTGTTAGAAAATCTATATAATTACTTATTCCATAATTTAGAAATTAAAGAAAGAAAAAAAGATAATAGAGTGTTATTGTATGCATGTGCACCGGATAATAAAGATATGCTTGGAATTTTTCATAACACAACTTTGACACAATATTTTTTGGTAAATCTTATAGAGAAACTGGCAAAGCTAAAAAAAGATATTGATAAAACTTTAGAGGACAAAAAATAATGGCAAGCATAGAGAAGCGAAAAGATGGATCATATCGTGTTATTGTTTCCTGCGGTTATGATGTAAATGGAAAAAAGATTAGAAAATCTAAAACAATAAAACTTCCGCCAAATCTAACCGAACGACAAAAACAAAAAGAACTTGAACGGCAAAAAATATTATTTGAACATGATGTTCAAAACAAAACTTATCTTGATGGTGAAAAATTAACTTTCGCAGAGATTTCAGAACTATGGATTGAAAAATATGCAAAAATAAAATATGCGCCAGCAACACTAAAACCCTGCTTAGCAAGACTAAAAGATCGAATAATACCGGAATTGGGACATCTTAAATTAAGCAAAATTCAAACTTATCACTTAGAAGAGTTTTATAACAAATTAAGAAATAACGGTTCTAGGCTTGAAGATTTTTATACTCCGACAATAATAATGTCGGAGTTTTTGTCAAAATATACAAACAAGAATTTACAACAAATTACAGGAATAACTACTAAGACATGCAAAAGAATTAAAGAGGGACAAAAGACTAATATCAAAACTGCACAAAAAATCTGCAATTCTTTTGGTTTGGATTTTAATAAAATGTTCAAAATGACAAATGAAAAACCTTTGTCGGACAAAACAATAAAAAATCATCATACTGATATTAGTGCAATATTTTCTTTTGCAGAAAGATGGGGATTGATTCATTCAAATCCAGCTAAAAAAGTTGATTTAGGGAAGATTTCTAAAAAACAGGTTAAATATTATGATGATATACAAACTGCAAAACTTTTTAAAGCATTAGAAAATGAGCCATTTACATATCGTACGATTATTTTTCTTGCTTTAGATGTAGGACTAAGATCAGGGGAACTATGTGGATTAAAATGGGAGGACGTAAATTTTGATACAAGTGTACTATCTATTAATAAACAGCGACAATATGTAAGTACATATGGGATAATGGAAAGGCAACCAAAAACCGAAAATGGAATCCGAACGGTTACATTATCTTCTCAAATGATTACAATGTTAAAACAATATAAACAAAAACAAGCAGAAGATAAATTGAGGCTCGGCTCTGCATGGAAAAATGGAGAATACTTATTTAAGCACGATGATGGACAGGATTTACACCCTACAAGACCTTACAAGTGGTTTATGAACTTTTTAAAACGGCATAATTTACCAAAGATCACTTTTCACGAACTCCGACATACAAATGCGAGTTTGCTGATTGCGAACGGAGTGGACGCGGTAACATTAAGTAAAAGACTTGGGCATGCGGATAAGACTGTAACATTAAATACATACTCTCACGCAATTCAAAGCAAAGAAACTCAAGCTGCAACTACAATGGACAATTTGTATTCAAGATTAAAGAAAAAGTATCTTTGAAGTCAAAGAAGATACTTTTTGAGATAACGACACCATTCAGTAGCTAAGAAATTGTCAATAGCCCTTTCTAAGTCAGAAAAATGCCTTTCTTGCACCAAAAATAAATAATCTCTAACGGAATACCTTGAAGCTCTCAAATAAAACATTTTCGCATTTTTAGTCTCTTCCATATTCTTGAACTGATAAAACTTTTTTAAATATTCATTTTCAGGCTTTCTATCTCTGTGGTTATAAATTATTACTGTCGCACCTTTTGCATAATAGTCTGCAGCTTCTTTGTAGGTTGTATATTTGTTACCATTTTTTGAATATTGCTTTGTGCTTTTAACTTCAAGCCCATTATCCGGATCTAAAAATATTACATCTTTCGAGCTTAATTTCTTTAATGCTTCTAAATGCCATTTATCACGGATTTTGACATCTAATATCTTGTTCCAAAAGAGGGCATTTTTAAAAAGTTTTGCTCGTTCAAGTCTTATAACAGTTCTGTTATCGCTTAGACCAATTTTCTTTAACGCACAGTGCAATTTATCGTCAGGAGTATCACAATCGCACTTCAAATATGCAGTGTGCTTACCGTCAGTAAAAGTTTTTGAATGTTCGGATTCATCTGGTGTTAAATACCAATTTAAACCTATGCTGAAACCTGCTTTTTCAAGCCACCTCAAAATTCCTAATTTTGTATAATCTCCCACATCACCTGCATATTGATTTTTCATATTCACTCCTTATTAATTATTAGTAAAAACGACTTCTAAATCATCACAATAGCCAAAAAGTTGCATCTTAGGGTGATCTTGTTTACAAGCATTTGTAAGTTCAATACTTTTATTTTTTGCTTCTATTTTTATATTGTTAAGTTCAGCTTCTTTCTCATTTTCAAAAACATAAATTTGGTTAGTATAATTATTTATATCTTGCTCTATCTTTTTGCGTTTATCTTCAAGTGTTTTACAAGAGTTAATTCTCTTTTTAGTAGAATTTGATTGTTTTGCAAAACATTTATTCAAAGCATAAGTATCATCAGCTATAACTAAACCTGAACTTGTTTTAAAATATGTAGTTTTTCCGTATAAATGACCACAAGCACTATTCATCATTTTGTTAAAATCAGAATTTACTACTGCCTGATAACATTTTTGTAGTTGATTTGATATTTGTTCTTTTTCATTCTCTAGTTTTTTGATTGATTCTTTATTTGTCGTAACTTTAGCATCATAGGTTTTATAAACTTCATCAATCTTGATACTAATTTTTTCAATATATTTATTTAGTTGATTCATATAGTCAGATCTAGTTAGTTTTTTATCTGTAGCAAAAGCAATAGAATTTACGGTAAATAATAATAGTCCAAGTACAATTATTTTTTTATACATAAATCAATCCTTTCTTTAAGTTAACGCATATCTATTTTAAACAGGGATTATTTACATATAAATCCTTGTTATTTATTGTTAACCTATAACAAACAACGATTATTTTCAATCTGTATAACCTCAAAAAATGTTTATAGCTAAAGTTCATTCCATAACATGAAAGTAGGGGTTATTATGGAACTCAAAAAATTACTAGGAAAAAGAATACAAGAATTAAGAATAAAAAACGGCTTGAAACAATCTGAACTAGCTGAAAAAGTTGGTATTGCAACAAAACATCAAAGCTGCATTGAAACAGGCAAAAACTACCCGTCAGCAGAATTGGTTGAAAATTATGCAAAAGTTTTCGGTGTTGATGTCGCAGAGATGTTAGTGATAACGCACATTAAAACAACAGACGAACTATTATCTGACATTTACTCAATGCTTAAATCTGCAAGTGAAGAAGAGATTTTAATAGCTCATAAGATTTTAAAAGGTTTGTTGCATTAATAACTAAAAGTTTATGTTATTATGGTCTTATGGAATTAGTATTAAATATAGGACAACAGAGTAGCAAAGATTGGGTGGATTACTTCACAGCACTATCGCCATTTATTATAGGGCTAATAACTATTATTTATACTCACATTAATATAAATTATTCTAAGAAGCAAATGCAACAACAGAAAGAGCAATGGTTAAATGATGCTTTAATACAGAATGAATATAAAATACTATTAAAAATGAAAGAAGTTTTATCTAAAACGACAAATTCAGTAATATGGTATTTTACATTTGTTTTATGCGATTTTGTACTTGATAATGATTTTACAGATGAGAATCTTTTGGAACCAGATGATTTTATAAAACAAATAAAAATTCATCAGTTACAATTATTGAAACTCTACAATCTTTATAGAGAAAATTATTACATTTTCGAGAAATATGATATAGCAAAAGAATTAAAGATTATCCAATTCGCTTTACACATATCTAAAATTTTGGATAATCAAGAGTATTTATATGTAATTCCAGAAGTTGTTGTTAAAAAGCATAATAATACTGAAATTGAATGTTATAGATATAAATTTATGGATGATTTAAACTTTCTATTTAAAGATTGGTTAAAAGAAAATCGTCCTGATTTATTAAACTTAAAAACAACTTGTACAAATAAATGCAAAGACTACTGTGAATATTGTACCGTTGAAGAACTTGCCTTGTCAGAAATGAAAAAAGAATTATACTGGTTGATTTATAAACTTGACAAATTAACAGTGTATACTAAGGACAGAAGTTTTAATTTTGATAAAGAAAAAGAGAAAATATGGGATTTCGAGCCATATACTAAATTAAAAAATAGTAAAAAAACTCAATAGTAATTTCTCAGTCCCCACGTAGTCCCCAAGGGGGATATGGGATGTATATTTACGGAAAGGTTTATATGTCCAAAACGCACTAAAAAAGCCACCTTTGATGGTGGCTTAAATGGAGGAGGAGGTGGGATTCGAACCCACGGTACGCTCGCACGTACGACGGTTTTCAAGACCGCTCCAATCAACCGCTCTGGCACTCCTCCAAAGGATTTATTGAATGTATTTTTATTGTATATGCTAATTTTTTTTTGTCAAGACAATATTTTCAAGATAAGCCGATAAAGGGACTTGAACCCTTGACCTACTCATTACGAATGAGTTGCTCTACCAACTGAGCTATATCGGCTTGAAATTTAATTTTTAAAATCTATTGAAATATCGTATCTTAGCTTAACTCTTTTAATATGAAAAATCAAGATTATTTAATGAGCAAGCTTAAGAAAAGCAACACCAGTAATTATGAATAAAACTCCAAATATTTTCATCATATTTACAGAATCATTAAAGAAAATACAGCCTATTAAAAAAGTACAAGCTGCACCAATTCCGGTCCATATAGCATAAGCTGTTCCTACGGGAATTTGTTTTTGAGATAGGTATAAAAACACACCACTCAATGTCATTGCAACTATTGCAAACAAAATCCACCAAAATCTTAAACTACTTGATAATGATGCCATTTTTAAACCTAATGGCCAACCAACTTCAAAAGCTGCCGCTATCATCAAATACAACCAAGCCATAATATCCTCAAGCCCGCTATATATCATGCTAATCGGCGGTAAGGGGAATTGAACCCCTGTTTGGAGAATGAGAATCTCCCGTCCTAACCACTAGACGATACCGCTATGTACATACATATTATACTCAAAAAATAAAAAAATACACTCCTAAATATTTTTAAGAGTGTACTAAACTTCAAGCAATGTAGTTTAAGTGAGTTTAATTCAAGCCTAATGCTATTTTGTTATTAGTTGAAATCATATTCATTGCAGAATACATACTTGCCTGAGAATTTTGAATACTTTGGTACTGATCATCCAAATTTGTTAACTCTGATAAGTATTCAGATAACTGTGCAAGTATTGAAGGATTATTTTCTGCTTCCTCTAGCATTACTTCTAATTCTGAACTGATATCATCAAGAATTTCACTTACATCAGCATCACTTGCGACGGAAACTCCTACTTTTGAAGCTAAAGATTTTACATCAGCCATAATCTCTGCTTCTGAAGAATTCCCTTGCTCTTGACCATTTCCATTCTGATTCTGAGAATTTTGGCGAGCTTCAGCCTCTGCAATTTTTGCTTGCGCTTCAGATTCTGTCATTCCATCTGTTGCCGTAATCCCTAATGATTCAAGCTTTGCTTTTGTTTCACTGCTTAACGAGGATTTTTTTGTTACAGCTTCACTTGCTGCAGAACTTCCGGCATTAACTGCCGTAATTGATGTTGTCATACATCCGTCCTTTCTTTTTGCTAGTTTTTTCTCTCTCTTAAAAACTAAGTACAAACAAGCTATCGGATTTTTTTATAAAAAACTTAAGGATTTTTATACCAATGTAAAGAAAAATTTACAGGTAGAAATTTCTACCAATATTGTCAAAAGGCTGACTGAATGCTAAGATTAATGTTTGAAAGGTGATGATTTTATGAATATTGACAGAACTAAGGATGTTCCGTTTATCGAAGCACTCCCTTATAAACTGGCAGAAACGGCTCGCATCTCAGAATTGATGGCGAGAAACTATTATAAAAATTATGTGAAAAGTATCTTGGAACTGGATGAATTTCAGATATTAAGTCACATATTATCAAATCCGGACTTGTCACAAAGTGACCTTTCAAAACTTGTCTACAAAGGAAAAGCTCATATTGGCAAAATTCTTAGTGAATTAGAACAAAAAGGTTTTATCACAAGAACTATAACAACTCATAATAATATGATGGTCAAAAGAACTGCTTTAACTAAAAAGGGTATGGCGGTTTATGAAGAAACAAATGAAGCTTTTAGACAACTTGGCAACAAAGTTTTAGCTGAATTTTCCGAAGAAGAAATGGAAAATTTTATACAGCTTCTTGATAAATTAAAAAATAAAATTTTAGAAAACAGTAAAATTATTTTTTAGATTTTGTTGACTTTTGAAAAAATAGTATTAAATTCAATAGGTAGAAATTTATACACACTTATAAACACGAGAAATGAGGTTACCTATGGAAAGAACTGTACGTTTTGTCAATAGTTTGACATTTCAGCTTGAAATTACAGCTAAAATTTTCAACGCATTAACAGAGAGCTACTTCAACCAAGAAGTCAAAAACCGTATTACTTTAGATGAGTATATTGTGCTTGATACAATAATATGCTATCCGCATATTGACAAGAGCACTCTTGCAAAAACTTTAGTCAAAGATAAAAATTCTGTTGAAAAAATTCTCTCCAAACTGCAAAAGAAGAAACTAATAAAAGAAATTAAAAACAACGGTATGGAAATTCAGGTGAACCACTTTGAATTAACAAAAGATGGCAATAGAGTATATCAAGACATCGCGCCTAAAAATGACAAAATGGTTGGTATTTTGGCAAAATTTTTAACTGAAGCAGAACTCGTATCATTTACCAAAACCTTATTAAAAGTAAGAAATATACTAATATCTTTATCAGACGCTGAATATAAGAGATAAAGATAGTTATTTCAAGACTTCAATAAAATCATAATCTGTTAAATAAGGTAAATGAGCTTCAGTAATCAACTCACCAGGCAAAAGAATTGCAATTCCTGGAGGGCATTCTGCAATAACTTCTGCAGAAATTCTACCAACAGCAAGATCTTTTGGAATAGTTTCTTTTGGCGAATAATAAGCTTCACGAAGGCTTCTCTTAATTACAGGAGTAAGCATTGGCATATGCTTTTTCTTTTCCAAATAACAAATATCTGAATAATGAGTTTTATCAATCTGTTTCAGACATTTAACCAAATATTCCATATCGGCCTTAGTATTACCAATATTGGAAAGTAAAAGCAATCCTGCATCAGAAGCACTTTCAACTTCTATATTGAAATCAATTTCAAGAATAGACTCAAGACGTTTACCGGATAATCCGTCAGCCCTAATAAATACTTTTGTAACATCAGTCAAATATCCAAAATCAGGTTTCAAATCGTGGATATGTTCCATCTGTTCAATTTCACGACGCAAATATTTTGCGTTAGAAATAGCGCGTTCTAATTGTTTTCTTCCTCTTGCGCTATCCAAATTAGCACGAGCTGCGTCAAGACTTGCAAGCAACATTAAAGACGGACTTGTTGTATGTAAAAGTTTAAGAGCTTTTTCAACAGCATCAACATCAATTAAAGAATTTTCGGCAATATGAAGCATCGAACTTTGGCTCATACTACCACCGGTTTTATGAAGCGAATGCACAACAGCATCAGCACCCAACTGCAAAGCTGGAGTAGGAAGATGTTTGCTAAAATTCCACAAACAAGCGTGTGCTTCATCAACAATCAAAGGAACACCGTAACGTTTACATACAGCAGAAATTGATTTAACATCAGACACAACACCTTCATAAGTTGGATTTGTAATCCATACCATTGCCACATCATCATGGGTTTTAAGCATTTCCTCAACACTTTCAGGGCTAATATTACCCCAAATTCCCCATTCTTCAAAACGGTTAGGGATAAGCCATAGAGGTTCAGCTCCGGAAATGATCATACCGGTAAGAACTGAGCGGTGGCAATTTCTATTAGTAATAATTTTTTGACCTTTTTTTGTAAGTCCCATAGCAAGAGCAAGGTTTCCTGCAGTAGAACCGTTAAGCAAGAAAAACGTTTTTTTAGCACCAAAAGCTTTTGCAGCTAATTCTTGAGCTTCTTTTATAGGACCGGTTGCAGGATGAAGAGTTCCTAAATTATCGAATTCATCTGTAGTATCAACACATAGAGCTTTTCTGCCTATCAATTTTTTAAATTCAGGCAAAGAACCGTTTCCTTTTGTATGACCTGGGATATGAAACTGATAAGTGGGGTTTTCATATGCTTTTTTTAGGGCTTCTACAATAGGGGCTTGAACTTTTGTTGCTTTTTTATTTTTTGTTACATTTGTCATAATTAGAATATACTATAAAAAAATCATGAATTGCAAGTTTTTTGTGATATAATTAATATTTGTGAACTGCTTTTTCAAAATATTGATAATAACACTTATTTTGTCAGTTGCTCAGCCCACAAATGCAGCTGAATTTGGCAGGAAGAAACATCAAAAGCCACAAAATCAACAACAAAAAGAAGTTATACATCTTGAACTTGATGCAAATGCCCCCAGAAATCCGGTTGTCCATAATGAACCTGATAAAGATATTGATTTAGAAGCAATTGAAGATGATCTTCCTGAAAATAATGCGGATATGTACAAACAAACAACTCCGCTATTTAACAATGGAAATTTTGACTTAGATAGCATTTTCGACAAGAACAAAGATAATGTAATTGATGAAGACACATTACTGGGGAAAATTATTCATCAAAAAATAACCCGTACAGATGTCCCAACTTATTTGCTTAGAGAAGAACTCACTGTAAGACCGGAAAAAGGCCCTATCGGCAAAATGCAATTTTTCGGAGCATATCAGGGAAGATTATTTACCGACTGGCAATCTGCCGATAACGATTTTGGTTACGACTACGGTTTTGAAGAAGTAGGTGTGATGGGAAATTTCCGACATACCAAAACAGACTTTAAAATTATGGTAAAACCTCGTCCTAATAGTGAATTAAATTACTTCCAAAACTTCGTCGGAGATGCCTATATTGTTAATAGCTCTATTCCGCACCATAAAATAGTAGTCGGTTATTCAAGAAACCAAATCGGTAAAGAAGGAGGTTCCAGTTCTTATATTTTACCATTCGTCACACGATCCCAAATTGCAAGAACTTTTGGTAACACAAGAGCATTGGGAGTCCGTTTGGTTGGAAGTTATCCTTTGGTAGATTACAACTTTGCCTTAAACAGCTCTGACAGATTTTTCCGAAGCTGGTTTCCGGGCACAGAATTTACAGGCTGGGTAGACTTAAAACCTTTAGGAAAAACTAACGGTAAATACGGACAACTTATTATCGGTGGCGGTCTTAATGCCGGACATAACAAAACCGATTATGCCGTAGGAAGTTTTTATGCAGGTTACAAATACAAAAAACTATGGACTAACTTTGAATACGCAATAGCTGACGGATATAACGGTTTTCATGTAAGCACAGATGAAGCCTATGGTTTTAATTATACAATCGGATACAAAATTGTTCCACAAGTTCAACTTATCGCACGTTATGACTTTTTTGATCCTAATACTGATATTGGAAATAATAACCGCAAAGAATATACAGCTGGTATAAATTATTTTATAAAAGGACAGGCTCTCAGATTAATTCTCAATTATGTCTACTGTCAAAATGACGCAACACCTGACAGTCATAGAATAATTTTTGCAACCCAAATGCTTTTATAATTAGGCAGCATAATCCAAGCCTATATGTCTTTTTGTCTCATTTATTTTTTGCATTAAACTTTCAGCGTAAGCATATTTTCCACCACAGCCCTTGTATAATTCAAGAGCTCTTCTAACATTTCCATGAGCTTTATTTAATTTAAATTTAAAAATATAAGCACCAAGTTTTAAATTAAGTTCAGGATCTTTTTTTGCTGCTTCAAAAAGTTTTTCATGAGTTTTATATTTTTTCAAAATTGGCAATAACTCAGGTTCGTATTTGTCAGGATGTTGGTACATATCTTCTACAGATATCGGAGTAATTTGCATTAATCCTTTTCCTGATTTTTTATCAGCAGATTGATCAAAATGTGATTCTTTTGAAGCTATATGAGCAATAATTACAGGATCAACTTTTGCATCATAAGCAGCTTCCACAATCATTTCAGCCAATTTATCTTTATCGACATTTTCAAGATTTTTTACAGCATCCTTATCTTTTATCATAATATCTTTTACAGCATGAATATCTTTTTGAAAAATCATACTCTTGATTTCAGCAAAATGTTCCTTTAATTTTAACAAGCCATTACCTTTCTTAAAATTATCCGGAACCATTTTAGGTTTAGAAATATAAATATTATCTTGTTTTGCAACATAATCCTTTTGTTGAGGTAAAACATTTTTTAACCAATCACCCATATCAAAATCCCCGTAAATTTATTTCCCTTGTATATATTAAATATAGATATCATTAAAAATTGATATAGGATTACCAATTTATTAATAAATATTAAAGAAAAACTTGTAAAAATATATAAAGCGACATGGAATATTTAACTCTTGATGTTATATCATAATAAATAACAAGTTAAGGAGTATGTCATGCCACCTGTTAAAGAAAAAAAGAATAATCAAGATTTAAACTTATTACCTCAAAATATAGAAGCAGAAGAAGCGGTTTTAGGAGCTATCCTTGTAAACCCTCGAGTTATCACAAAAGTCGTTGAATCTTTAAAACCTGAAAGTTTTTACAAACCTGCCCACAGATACATCTATGAGGCAATGCTTGAACTTTTCAATCAAAACGAAAAAATCGATATTATCTCAGTATCAGATGTTTTAAGCTATAATTCCAAACTTGAAGCAGTTGGCGGACGTTCATTTATTAATGATTTAAGTTTCAACGCAATTACCACATCAAACGTTGAATATTACGCAAAAATTATTCAAGAAAAATCTATTAAAAGAGCTTTAATTAATGCAGGATCAGAAATTGTAACCTTCGGATACGATATGAATCCGATAGATGAATCACTTGATAATGCAGAAAAATTAATTTTTGATATTGCATCAAGAAAATCGACAAGTGATCTTGTCCACGTAAAAGATTTGGTTCTTAATACATATGAAAAAATCGAATACAGATATAATCATAAAGATGAACTTTTAGGAGTTCCTACAGGATTTTTTGATTTAGACGTTGTATTAAACGGATTACAGAGATCTGACTTAATCATTCTGGCAGCACGTCCTGCAATGGGAAAAACGGCATTCGCTCTAAACATTGCGCAAAATGTTGCAATAAGAGCAAAAGTTCCTGTTGCAATATTCTCACTTGAAATGTCGAAGGATCAGCTTGTTCAACGTATGTTGTGTTCCGAAGCGGAAATTGATTCACAAAGAATTAAAACCGGGAATATGCAAAGTAAAGACTGGGAAAAATTAGCTGACGCAATGAATTCGTTTGCACAAGCACCTGTATATATTGATGATACAAGCGGATGTACCATTACCGATATTCGTGCAAAATGCCGTCGTCTAAAAATGGAAGAAAAAGATCTTGGACTAATCTTAATCGACTATCTTCAATTGATGGAAGGCAGCGGAAGAGAAGACCGTATGCAGCAGATTTCGGCAATATCAAGAGGTTTGAAAATCCTTGCAAAAGAACTTGATGTTCCGGTAATTGCACTTTCACAGCTATCACGTGCGGTTGAAAGCAGAACCGACAAACGTCCAATGCTTTCAGACCTTCGTGAATCAGGATCTATCGAACAAGACGCCGACATCGTTATGTTCATTTATCGTGATGAATATTATAGAAAAACTGAAGAAGGCGAAGATGAAGAAGCTATAAAAGCTGCAGCGAAAGGAGAATCTGAAATTATTGTTGCAAAACACAGAAACGGTGGTCTTGCAACTGTAAAACTTCTTTTCCAAGGCAATATTACAAAATTCAAAAATCCTATCAAAACAGATGCTTTTTAGTTTTAAACCAACGCGTTATTCATATAGCCACAAGGGTATATAAATAGGATTATATTTTTGTTTTAAAAATGTTTATGATATACTCTCCTTGGTGACTGATTAGGGAGAGTATTTAAATGAACGTTATTAACAGCACAATAGATTTTATTAAAAAACATCCTGAATGGTTTACCGTTTTAGGATTGTGCATTTTATTTTATTTTATATTTTTCCATAACATAGGAAATTATCCACTTATGGATGTTGATGAAACAAGATATGTAGCTATGTCAAGAGATATGTTTCATTCAAAAGATTTTATGACACTTATGTTGAATGATGATTATTTCTTTGAAAAACCACCTTTATTTTTCTGGGGTGAGTGCATATCGTTTGCAATCTTTGGAAAAATTAACGAATTTACAGCAAGATTTCCTGTCTCACTTTATGGAACTTTAGTTTGCTTCTTGACATATTTTATGGGAAGAAAAATCGTTTCAAGAAATTACGGAATCCTTTCTTCTTTAATTTTAGCAACATCTTTTGAATTCGTTATTTTAGCAAAATTCGCAATCCTTGATATTGTGGTATCAACTTGTGTTGCATTTTCAATTATGTTGGGATTTTTAACATTTTTCTGTAAAGAAGAAAATAAAAAATTCTGTATTTGGCTATTTTACATATTTTCAGGATTAGCAGTAATGGCAAAAGGTATTCCGGGATTTGTATTACCTTTTGGTGTAATGTTTTTCGCCTTATTACTTGCAGACAAATTAAAAAGTGCATTCAAACCTAAATATATTCTTGTTGGTTTGGCATTCTTTTTCTTAATAGTTCTACCTTGGCATTTATTAATGCTAAACATTCATAACCCGACTTTTTATGAAGAATATATTGTAAAACATCACCTTGCAAGATTTTTCACATCAAACGATATAAATCGTTCAGAACCGTTTTGGTTTTATTTTGTGAATATATTCTGGGGATTAATCCCATGGATTTTCTCAGCTGTTGCGATTGTAATTGCTAAAGCAAAAAACTTTAAATTAGAAATTTTTAAAAACATTAAATTCAATTTTAATAACTTAGACGATGCACACAAATATCTTGCATTAAACTGGCTTGCAGCGGTATTTATTCTATTATTTTTCTCATCATCAAGCACAAAACTTATCACTTACATCTTACCAATTTATGTGCATCTTGCTTGTATCATAGCGTTCGGATGGCTTGAATATATTAATAACGCAAAACACAAAAAAGCTATAAACTTATCTGTATATATATGGGGTGGAATATGCTTATTCTTAGTTGTAGGAGCATTATTCAGTCCTTTATTCTTACCAGATTGGCTATATCAGGATATTTATCCTGCAAAATGGATGACAATAGGCTTTGTAGCATTTTCAGGAATTTCAAGCATTCTTTGCGCAATGAAAAACAAACCTTGGGGAGTATTTTTCACTTATGTACTCTTTACATTATTAGTTTCAGCATTTTGTACAAAAGAATTCTTTTTAATAGATTATAAATTTGGACAAGATGACTTGATGAAATTTGCAAAATATGCAAACGAGCAAAAAGAACAATTAATCTCTTTTGGAGATACAAGAAGATATTCTTTATTATACTATTATGGAGCTCACATAAAATATATTGAAGAATTAACAAGAGACAATCTTGAAGAAGAATTAGAACAAAATGATGCTCTAATTTCTATGAAAAAGAAAAACCTAGCAAAATATGGCAACGGTTTAAAATACAAAACCGTAATAGATGGAAGAAAATACATACTCATTAGAGGAAAATAATGCTGAAAAGATACGAAAAATTCCTCGAAGAACTCGATAAAGAGCTTCGAGGATATTTTTTAGAACAAGAACAATATATTAAATGTAAACAGGGCTGCACCGATTGCTGTGAAAAAGGTGAATATCCATTTTCTCGCCTTGAAGCGGAATATCTTATGTATGGTTTTCTCGACTTACCCAAAGATATTAAATCCGAAATTCGCAAAAATATAACGGATTTAAAAATCGCAAAACAAAATTCCAAATCAGAACGATTTTTATATCAATGTCCATTCTTGGTCAACAAAAGCTGTACACTTTATGAAAGACGAGGAATTGTATGTAGAACTTTTGGACTTGCATACTTAAAATCAGACGGAACAATAAATTTGCCCAATTGTACAAATCAAGGCTTGAATTATGCAAAAGTCTTTAATCCTGAAACAAAAGAAATTTATCTTGATAATCCTATAAAAAAAGAACTTACTATTGATAAAATCTTACGGAGTAATCTTGCAGAAAAATACGAACTCGAATGTGGAGAAATAAGACCACTAATAGATTGGTTCTAAAAAATGAGCTCGAATAAAATACTCGAGCCCATTTTAAATTTTATAATATCCAATTAGTGCAAATATCTAAAATACAGATAAATTGAACTTAACGTTAAAGATATAAACGTAGTCAACGCACCGTATTTTAAGAATCGCATAAATGTAATTGGATGTCCTTTTGTTGCTGCAGTTTCAGAAACAAGAACGTTTGCAGCAGCACCAATTACAGTAAGGTTTCCACCCAAGCAAGCACCTAAAGCAAGAGCCCACCACAAAGGATGATGACCTGCACCTGTATAAGGTATAGTATGTTGAACTTGAGCAATCAATGGAGCCATTGTTGCAGTGTAAGGAATATTATCAATTACACCTGATAACAAACCTGAACCCCAAAGAATTAACATTGTAGCTGCATCAAGACTTCCATGAGTCAATTTAATTAACCCGTCAGCCAAAAATGCAATACCACCGTTAGCTTCAAATCCACCAATAATAATGAATAAACCTACAAAGAAGAAAATAGTTAACCACTCAACATCTTTGTAAATTTCTTTTGGTTTTTCAAATAATAACAAGAAGCTGGCACCTGCTACTGCAAATACATAAGCATCAATATGAGTTTTATCATGAGTTACAAAACCAAGAATTACCAATGCTAAAGTAATCATTGAACGAATCATTAATTTTTTATCGGTAATAGTTTTTGAGTTATCAAGATTAGCAACATGAGCCATTTTTTCAGGAGTTGCTTTTAATCCTTTTCTGAATAACAAAATAAGAACACCAACAACAACCATAAAAATTAAAAATACAATTAATGTTAACTCATTTACGAAATCCATAAAGCTTAAACCGGCTTTCGCACCAATAATAATATTAGGAGGGTCACCGATTAATGTAGCAGTACCACCGATGTTAGAAGCTAAAACTTCAGTAATCAAAAATGGTACAGGATCAGTATCGAATTCTTTTGCAATAACAAAAGTAACAGGCATCATAAGAACAACTGTTGTAACGTTATCCAAAAATGCTGAAGCAACTGCAGTAAATGCAGCTAAAGTAAATAAAACAAGTTTCGGATGACCTTTAGTAAATTTTAAAAGTTGAATAGCCATCCACTTAAACACACCGCTCTTACTTGCAATATGAACAATAATCATCATACCGATAAGTAAGAAAATTACTTCAAAAGCAATGTAATCAAAAACGGAGCGAACATAAGTCTGAGCCTGTGCATCATAATATCCTTTGAAAGGAAGAAGGCCCAAAAGCATAGTCAAAGAAGCTCCAACAAGAGCCACTACTGACTTTTGAATTTTCTCACTGGCAATAAAGATATAAGCAATCAAAAGAATTGCTCCTGAAATTACCATTCCGTGAGTAGAAATAAAGTTTTCCATCTTTCTCTCCAAATTTATAAATATTAAAACTAAACATATAAATCGTAACATAAATATGTACTAAACAAAATCTCATACTAAGAATTTATTTACACAAATCATCAAAATATGATAAAATCAAACATATGTATGAAGTAAAAAAACAGATTTATCTTGATTTTACAAAAAACCAAAAAGCTTCTTTATGCACATTTTTGAGAGCTTTAGTAAAAAAGACTCCTGAACAATCTATTGAAGAAATTTTGAATAATTTTCTTGACGATGAAAGATATTATTTAGAAATTAATGCTTCAAGATTTGAATTTTTAAAAGACTTTTTAGATGATGACAAATTCCTGCAAGATACAAAACTTTATTTGAAAGAATGCAGAAAATATTACGACTATAAAAAGAAACAAGAACCTATTATTCAGGCCAATAAAGAATTTGAAAAAAAGAAAAGAAAATTCCTTCAAGAAGTAAAAATGAGCAAAGAAGCTCCAACAAAAAAACAATTATATTATTACGAAAGACTATGCAAAAAATATAACATCGAAAAAAAAGAGCTTTCTTCCAAACTGGAAGCTAAAAACGAAATAGATAAAATTTTAACGGAATACTCAACACCAACAATTACAAATTATGAGGGGTGAATATGGAAATTAATAATATTCAAGAATTTAAGCATAATTTTGCAAAAATCTATCACGAAAAAGTTTTGCCACAACTTAAATACATAGATAATGAAAGAAAAATTGAACATAAAAAAGCTTGGATATTTTCTTCCATAGTTCTTATATTAGCTCTGATTGTTTTTGGAATAAGTTTCTACAAACCTATGGAAATTATATATTACATAGCTGGAGCATTATTTTTTGGTAGTAGTCTTTGCTATAAAACTATACAAAAAAAATTTGAAAACAAATTAAAAAAACAACTAATGCCATTGTTTATGCAAGCCTTCGGGAATTTTACTTGGACAAATTGTCAAATCATTGACACGTATGAAATAAAAGATTCTCAAATTTTTGATAAATTTACTAAAAGAGCTGTAGATGATAATTTCAGAGGTGAATATAGACAAACTCCTATTGAAATCTCTGAAACCAAACTATATTATTATGAATATACACGTAACGGACGAAAAAAACGCACCGAATTTAAAGGAGTTTTAATTTCTATTGGTGTAGGTAAAAGATTTACAGGTCACACTATTGTTCGTAGCCGAGAATTTTTGTTTAACAAAAAAGTTTATCAAGAAGTAAAACTTGAAGATCCTGAATTTAATAAAAAATATTTTGTAGATTCTAATGACCAAGTAGAAGCAAGATTCCTTTTAACTCCTGCCTTTATGGAAAGATTTAAAAATATAACAACTTCGTTCAATGCATATGAACACCAATGCTCTTTTAAAAACGGCAAAATATTAATTGCATTATCAACATATAAAGACTTATTTCAATTAGGCCAATTAAGTACACCGGTTACAGATTCTGCACAATATATGCAATTTTTAAAAGAAATTATTTCAATATTTGAAATGATCGACCACTTAAAAATAGTTGAAAAAACAGGATTATAATAATGACAATACAAGACATAGTAAAAATTTTAACAGACAGTGGGATTGAACCCAATGAAGCCAATATTGAAGTAAAAATGCTTATTGAACATTTTGCCAATTATAGTGTCAAAGATATCATAATGGGTAAAAAACTAGACGCCGATAAATTGAATATTGTTAAAGAAAAAGCCGAACTCAGAGCAAAAACAAGAAAACCTATTCAGCATATAATTGGCTTTGCAGATTTTATGGGTGAAAAATTCATAGTAAATCCGTCAGTACTTATCCCAAGAGATGAAACAGAAATCCTTGTAAGAAAGGCAATCGAAATTATTAATAAAAATAATTTTAAAATAGCACTGGATGTCGGTACAGGAAGCGGCTGTATCGCATGTATGATTGCTAAACATACTGATTGCCAAATTATTGGACTTGATATTTCTACAGATGCACTAAACACAGCATTAGATAATGCCTCAAGACTTAACTTGTTTAATAAAGCAATTTTTAGAAAATCAGATATTTTTTCAAACGTAAAACCTGGTGAAAGTTTTGATATCATTGTATCGAACCCACCATATATTCCCCCATCACAAAAAGAAAATATCCAAAAAGAAGTTTCTTTTGATCCTGAAATCGCTCTTTATACCAAAGATGATAAAGGTATTGAATTTTATGAAAAAATTATCAATGATGCCCCAAAAATACTTAATGAAAACGGATATTTACTTTTTGAATTAGGAATTGGACAAGCAGAACTCGTAAAAAATCTTATGAACAAAAGCTTCTCAAAAATAGAAATCATTAAAGATTTGGCAGGAATTGAACGAGTAATTTGTGGCAGATTAAATTCCTGAAATCAATTTTTCCGATTCTTTAGAAGCTTTTATATGAATGTTATAAATTAAATCTAATAAAAGATAAACTTTATTTAATTCATCAGATTTGTCTAATTTATGTTCGCAATATCCTTTTAAAATTTCAAGGTAGTTTTGTTCTTCAAAATAAAGATTTTGAATTCCAAAAAATTTCACCACGAAATCATTTTCTTCAGTATTCATATCAAATTACCATGCTTAAATCCAACAAATTTATTATACACTAAAAAATAAAAAACGGAAGTATTATTAATAAATATTATTAAAGAATATATTCAAATACTATCGAACCTCTTGATGTGTAGAGTTTTCCGCATATAATAAAAATTATGAAATATAAAGATAATGTAAGAAATTTTTGTATAATAGCACACATTGACCACGGAAAATCTACACTGGCAGACAGATTGCTTGAATTCACAGGCACTGTAGCTCAGCGAGATATGCAAAATCAAATAATGGATTCAATGGATATTGAACGTGAACGAGGTATTACAATTAAACTGAATGCCGCAAGAATGAATTATAAATCTAAAGACGGCAAAGATTATATTTTAAATTTAATTGATACCCCAGGACACGTAGACTTTTCTTACGAAGTATCAAGATCACTTGCAGCTTGTGAAGGTGCATTATTAATTGTCGATGCCACTCAAGGTGTTGAAGCTCAGACATTAGCAAACGTTTACCTTGCAGCAGAACAGAATTTGGAAATTATCCCTGTAATAAACAAAATCGACCTTCCATCAGCAGATGTTGAAAGAGTAAAAGCAGAAATAGAAGAAGTTTTAGGGATTGATGCTTCACTTGCAATTCCTGTCAGCGCAAAAGCCGGAATAGGTATTGAAGAAGTTTTAGAAGCGGTTGTTGATCTAATTCCGCCACCTGAAGATACTACAGAAAAACCACTTAGAGCATTGGTTTTTGATAGTGCTTATGACCAATATTTAGGCACTCTATGTTTCTTTAGAATTGTAGATGGCAAAATGCGACTTGGCGATAAAGTTAAATTTATGGCCTCTGGCAAAGAATATGAAATCGTCGAACTTGGTTATCAAACACCAATGAGAGTTCCTGTAGAAGAGTTAAAATGCGGAGATGTAGGTTATTTTGCAGGTTCAATAAAAGAGTTGACCCGTTTTGTAGGTGATACAATCACAACTGTAGAAAGTCCTGCAAAAGAACCGTTACCTGGTTATAAAGAAGCTTTACCAATGGTTTTCTCAGGTATGTATCCTGTTGATAATGACGATTATCATGATTTGAAAGAAGCGTTAGAAAAATTAAAATTAAACGACAGCAGTATAACTTTTGAACCTGAAACATCAAGCGCATTAGGATTTGGTTTCAGATGCGGTTTCTTGGGTATGTTGCACATGGAAATTGCACAGGAGCGATTGGAGAGAGAATACAATCTCGATTTGGTAACCACTGCACCGTCAGTTGTTTATAAGGTTTACAAAACAAATGGAGAAATGGTTGAGATTGATAACCCTGCAAATCTTCCGGCAGCACAATATAGAGATTACATAGAAGAACCTTATGTAAAAGTTCAAATAATTACACCTAATGACTATGTCGGAACATTAATGGATTTGGCTCAAACAAAACGCGGTATTTTCAAAAATATGACATACCTTGACAAAATAAGAGCCAGTCTTGAATATGAAATCCCATTAAGTGAAGTAATCACAGACTTTTACGATCAATTAAAATCTCGTTCAAAAGGTTATGCAAGTATGGATTACGAGTTTAGTGAATACAAACGTTCAAAACTTGTAAAATTAGATATAATGCTTGCAGGAGAAATTGTCGATGCACTTTCTGTTATATGTCATGAAGATAGTGCATTCTATATCGGACAAAAGTTAACAACAAAATTAAAAGAAATTATACCAAAACAACTATTTGAAGTTCCAATTCAGGCAGCAATAGGTGGACGAGTAATAGCAAGAACAAATATCAAAGCTATGCGCAAAAACGTTCTTGATAAATGTTACGGCGGCGATATCTCACGTAAACGTAAACTTCTTGAAAAACAGAAAAAAGGTAAAAAACGTATGAAATCCGTCGGAAGAGTAGAAGTTCCACAAGAAGCATTCATGGCTGTTTTAAGTCTTGATGAAGAATAATAGGCAATTTTTTATATCCTGTTTATTTTATATAAACAAGGAAGGTTATTTTATATGTCTATACAAAATCTAACCAGACAGGTTTTACCAAAGCTCTCAAAATTGTCTGCGCAAAATCGTGAAGCTGTAAACAATATGCCGGAGATGGTTTTGGCAAAAATGATTAGAGATGGAAATTCTAAGATTATTAATGTTGGAATGAATGAATGTAAAGCAGTAAGGATTTTGCCTGACAGAATTCATACCATATATACAGACGGACTTGCAAGCTGTAATTCTGTAGGAGTAGTAATGAAAGGAAAAGATGGCAATCCGATTACTATACTTTCACACTATACTCCACTTCCAGTATCAAAAGACTTGCAAGCTTCTACTTTGGATAAGCAACTTGCAACTTATGATTACTTTATAGATAAATCAAAAAAGCCAAAACTATTTTTTAATGTCCCTGGCTATCAAGATGAAGGTGAGTTAAAACCTTGTGTTAACAATATTTTTGAAAAAATTCGCAAAGTAATGGATAAATATTTTAACAAAAATTATGATGAACAGATCATTTTATATCAAGGCAAAAATCGTCCTCCATTTTTCTCTTCTGCAAATATATTCCAATTTGATACAAAAAATCCAAACAACTTAAAAATGACAACGGTTGGAGAAAAAGAACATTTTATAGATTTACTTCAATAAAAAAAGAGGGTTAAAAAACCCTCTTTTTTTTTTAGAACTTTATCAATTATTCTTCTTGGTATTTAACCATACCTGCTGTTGCTGCATACATAGCAGCTGAAATATCTCTTACAGATTCAAATGGCCCGTAAGCTTTGATAAATGCTGCAGCATCAAAATCATTCAAATAAGTTTTTAATGCATTTCTTGCAGCATCAGTAAGTTTAGGGTTAGCCAAGAAGTTTTGAATATAATTGTTAACCTTTTCTTCAACAGTAGCTTCATTGTAAGTGTCATCCTGAGTAAGGGTTACTTTGTCAGGCTCCGTTTCTGCAACGGCATTCTCTTCTTCAGCTGTTGCTTGTGTTTGTTGCTCTTCTTCTTCTTCGTCGTCAAGGCCTTTTACATAATTTGCCTTAGCTGATGTAGTTGCGCTTGTAATTTCCATAGTACGTCCTTTCTAAAACAAATTTTCTAAATCTATTCCATGATTTTTTACGGAATAAATTTTTTAAAACTTTAGATTTTGTTAAGAAATATTTATCTCGTAATATGCTCTGTTTCAGAATACATAACCATATAAAAATCAGGCGCAGTAAGGTTTGGGTTTCTTTTCATAAACTTTTTGATATCAAACTTTTCAAGAAACTTGTCAGCCTTTTCTATAACTTTCGGTTCATTTTCGTGTTCATGTTTAATTTTAGAAATGTAATCACGAACCATATACCTGATTTCATCTTCTGTTAAAATTGGACGACCTCCAATTCTGACTTCATCAGGTTCTTCTTGTTCCAAAAATTTCTTTTCTTTTTTTTCTTGTTGTTGTTCTTTTTGCTTTTTACCACTATCTGAGGATGTAGAAGATTCAATTGCCCTATTAAAAGGGTTGTTCACTGAATTAAACATTAAAAAGACCTTTCTTTATTTTCTAACACATAAAAAAGTACCGATATTTTATTATCGGCACTTTTTATAATTTTCTTTAATATTTCAATCGTTTATATTATTACAGATTTATAGCATCAGGATCGCAATTTTTGTTGTATAAGTATGCTACACCGCCAGATAACAAATGTATTCCAGGAATACAAGCAGGCAGAGTCCATAAAAGTTGTTCGTTTTTAATCTTTTGGATTAACTTTTTATTTTCTTGCGGATCTAAATCATATTTTTTAGCGATAGTATTATTTGATCTCAAGCCATAATATAATAAACTTAGCGGCCCGAACCAGAAAGAATAGCCTGATGCTTTAGTTCTTGCTTTGAGGATTAATTCTTTTTTCTCTTCGTCAGTCATTTTTTCACCAGTGAAATTAACAGTAGCTTTAATTGGCTCATTATTTAGCAAATTAGGATTGCGGGCTGTTTTCTTTGCAGAATTAACGCTAGATACATTACCTGTTGCTGTTGTTTCAGCAAAAGCAATTTTGTTTACACTTAAAGACATATTTTACCTTTTCTGAACTTTTGTACTACCTGATATTAGTATTAAAAATAAAATAGCAAAAAATTTATTCTTTTTGTAGAATTATTTTACAAAGAGTAATAATATTCTCTTAAAAGCACTGTATCATCTTCGATATTAGGACTTTCACACACAATAGCACCTTTTACTTGGAATTCTTTCATTGCTTTCAACAGATCTTTATAATTCATATCAGATTCTTCAAGAATAAGATGTTTTTTCTCACCCTTATCTCCATAATCAATTCCGGCAAGGTGTGCATGGAAATTATCAAGAGCTTTTTGCCCTAATTCGTTTCCAACAGTTTCAAGAATTTTAGAAAATTCATCGTAAGTGTTATATTCTCCGACACTTCTTGCATGCAAATGAGAAAAATCAATGCAAGGCAAAACATTATCAAATTCTTTTGACAATCTTATAATTTCTTCCAAATCTCCCCACTGAGTACCTTTACCGGTAGTTTCAGGTCTAATCCAGACATTTATATCATTTTTCTTGAAAAATTCGGAAATTTCTCCTACGCATTTTTTTACTTGTTGATAAACAACTTCTTTATCTTGTTTCATATAATATGCAGCATGGAAAGTTATACTGAAAGCTCCTGTATCTTTTGCAGCAAGCCCTGTTTCAATAATCCTTTGTACGCTGGCTTCAACTTTATCTTCTTCTTGAGAATTTAAGTTTACATAAAAAGGAGCATGTGCTGTCAAAATCAACTTTCTATTTTCCCTTTCGACTTTCACAAGGTTTCTTGTATCTTCATTCATCCGAACACCATGGACGAATTCCATCTCCATACCATCAAGATTTAATTCACTCAAAATCTCAAAAGCTCTACCATAACTTGATTTACCTGTACTTAAAGGCATACCCGCAGTTAAAAAATTCAATTTATCAAATACAAAGTTTTGCAAAATAAGCTCCTATCATTACTGCAATCAAACCAACCAATACACTCAGACCAATATATAAAAAGGCCTGAACGTATTGAGTATTTCTAATCATTTCAAATACTTCAACAGAAAAAGTGCTGAATGTCGTAAGTCCTCCGCAAAAACCCGCAGTTAAAGCAAGTTTTACAGCAGAATTCCAATCAGTTTTATTAATGAATAAAATATATAAAAACCCGAGAATGAAACATCCAATTACATTTACGGTGAAAGTCGCTAAAGGGAGGTTTGTATGTAAATTCTTTAAAAAATACATTCCGGTAAGGTATCTTAAAACAGCACCGAAACCTCCACCAAGAAATACACTGAATACATTAAGCATTTGTCTTAACCTTCACTAACTGTTCTAAAATTTCTACAGCATCAGTAACCATCTTAGAACAATGTTGCTTTCTTTCCATTCCTTCTAAACCAGCAGACAAAATTCTGCAACATGTAACCTTATTTCTTTTTTTAAACTCATCAATAAACTCTTTAGCTTTCGCTTTGGCTAAAACTTCATTTCCTTTTGAGTTTTCACGTCCGAAGTTATATCCTATTACCATTTGAGCACCAGCAATAGCTCCGCATAAACAGCCTGATAACATACCGCCACAAAAACTTGTAGCACATGATAGTAAAGATTTATCGCATAAGCCTGCATCAATCGCAGACATTACAACACTTTCTGAACAGGAATAACCTTTTGTTAAATAATATTCAATTGCTTTTTCTTTCATAATTACCTCTTTGTCTACATTTTATCACACATATAAAATGGCTGACATTTTGGATTTTGTAAAATTATGTAACAACATTAATCATTTTATTAAAGTTTTGATCCAAACAACCCGATACAAAATTTGTTATCAGTCACAATAAGGAGTGTGTAATGAAAAATAAAAAAGTTTTGGATATGGACGAATTAATGGTAGATTATGCAGAAATGACCAGTTTTGATTTTAATTCACTGGACTACAGACAAATGCAAGATTTACAAGAAATTACCGGCAGTGAATACGACAATATGCCAATGCCTTTCAAATACGGAAAATTTGATCTTGTAGATTTATTCCATTCTTTTATTTCACAAAAAGATTAGTCTAAAATCGGAGGGTATGTGCTATGAAAACAGATATGAAAGAATTGTTTGAAAACAATTGTTTCCCTATGAGCTGGTCAGAAGAAACTGAAACTTACACACCTCAAAGAAAAGATTTATCGGTGCTTTTGGCAGAACTTGAAGAAATAAAAAATAACCTTGACGAAATTGAAGCAAAACAATGGTATCTTGCAAAACGTGCAAAATTACATAAAGAAGGTATAGCTTTTGAATAAATTTGTTAAGTAAAAACTAAGTCGGGATTATGGATAGTTGTGAGAACCGCTCTTATAATTTATAAGGGCGGTTTGTGTATTATAAAAAATAAAAAGCAGATAATCTAAATTTATCTGCTTTTGAAAAAAAAGGAGTTCTATGCCATATCCATTCGGGGTTTGCCAATTGCACTAATTAAAATATCAATAACCTTTGGCATTTGACATACAAAAGAATAGTTTCCGTTTTTCAACGAACATTTTTTGCAGTCACATCCAATCGAATAACATTCAAGTGCCTGTTCAGTCCAACTTTTGGTAATAGAATTTGAAATCTCCCCGTTAGTCCCAGGGTAAAATTCTGTTTGTGAATATTCCCTTTCCATACTAACCCCCCGCTAAAAACTTGTTCTACACCCATTATCATTTTAGCGGAGACAAAGTCGTTTTTAATCCTCTGTTTGGAGTAAATTATCAAAAATAGCTTCATTAAAATGATTATCAACTGCGCTAAATGGTAACACTAATCCGCCAAATTCTTTTTCAACTTTTTTAATAACATTCAACTGTTTTCCGCGCGGAACATAATCCATTTTTGTCACCACAGTAAATATAGGTAAATCATAAGCCATTACCCATTCTCTCATTTGATAATCATTTTTTTGGATATCATGACGACCGTCTATTAACTGGATTAAAGATTTTATCTGCTCACGTTTTAAAAGATATTCTTCTAAATACTTTTGCCACTTATTCTGAGCTTCTCTTGATACTTTCGCATAACCATAACCTGGCAAATCCGCTATCATAAATTTATCAGCAAAGTTAAAAAAGTTAATTAACCTTGTCTTCCCCGGAGTATTAGATGTTTTGGCTAACTTTTTATTATTAGCTAATGCATTTATAAAAGAAGACTTTCCAACATTTGAACGTCCTAATAATGGATATTCAGCCAAACTCGTATCCGGACATTGAGAAAGTTTTTCTGCACTGATAATAAATGTTCCGTTTATAATTTTCACGTTTTTTTTCATTTTGAAGACAATGCTTTCTTTTGTTGTTCTTTCAAACGTTGTTTGAATAACACTGTTTGAAATAAATTGTACATCTTATCACTATCTACAACCGTGATCTGAGTCTTATCCTTCAAAAAGTCAACATTTACCGAAGGTTTTTGGCTAAATATATTCGACTGTATATTAACAATTTGGAAAAGTCCCTCCGTTAAAATACTCAGAGGTTCTTTCCAAAATACTTCAAACGTTTTACGTATATCAAATTTTTTCATTGTCTTTTTTAATCTGGTTATTTATATTGCTGAATTCTTAATTCCTGAAAATTATTAAATTTTCTTTTGGAATTTTTCTATTTTTTTCAAAACTTCTTCTCTATCAGGGGCACTTGGGCTCATTGATAAATATTGGTTGTAATATTTAATCGCACCTTGATAATTCTTTTCTTGTTCATAAGATTGAGCCTTCAATTTTGCAATTGCAGGGCTGTTATGATAGAAGTCAATCGCACGGTTACAATATTCAATTGCTGATGCGTAATTTTCTTCTTTAAATTGTCTTTGAGCAACATCAAAGAATTCATTTGATTTAATTTCACACAAATCAATATATGCAAGGCCATTTTTTGCAATTATATTATCAGGTTCTTGCATAAGAACTTTTTTCAAAGCAACTTTTGCAGTTCTAAACTGTTTATTATGAACCAAAATTTCTGCCAAATAAAGTTCATCATCAACATTATTTGCAAAGTTAATTGCATTTTCAAATGTATATACAGCATCTTTTTCTCTACCAAGAGCAAGATATGCTTCACCTTTGATTACGCTATCCATAAGGTTATTTGAAGCAGCTTGTACAATATAATTCAAGCTATCTTTTGAAAGTGGAACTTGGTGAGTTAATCTTGCAAGTTTAATTTTTGCAAGATGTAAATCTAATCTATCAGGAACTCTTTCTATTGCTTTATTTATATAGTCATAAGCAAGATAAACTTCCTTATTTGTTGTCATATCGCCACTATCACCGCGATCTTTTGACATTTCATAATATGTATTTGCAAGCCCGATAATTGCATCATTACCATATTGAGAATCATCGACTAATTTTGAATAGTAATCTAAAGCTTGCTCATACTTTCTTGTTTCTAAAGACAAGTCTGCAACTCTCATTATCGCATCTTTATATCTTGGGTTGATAGCCAAAACAGTCTTTAACTGTTCCATTGCAAATTCCGCATCAGAACGTTTTTGATAAATGTTTGCAAGGTTAATATATGCTCTTGAGTTTTCTGGTTTTACAGTAACAGCTTTTTTGAATGAATTGATTGCTGCAGCTTGGTTACCTTGTACCAAATAACATTCACCTTGCAAAGTTAGTGCTGGTGCTGAATTTGGATTAATATGAATAGAGTGGTTCAACCAAGTAAGAGCTTTATTGTAATCTTTTTGTCTTACTGCAACTTGACCTAAATGGTACATTGTAGTCGGATTGTGAGAATTATATTTAAGAGATTTCATAAAATTGTCTTCTGCACCGGTTAAATCACCATTGATCAAAGCTATATTTCCTAAATTATCGTAAGCTGTTGCAAATTGTGGATTTATTTTTAAAGCAGTTTCAAACAATTCTTTAGCATCAGAAGTATTTCCTAACTGCAAAGTTGCAACACCCATAGCGTTATATGCTTGGTAATAGTTACTATCTAAATTAACAGCTTTTACAAATTCTTTTATTGCATCATCAAGTAAGTTCTTTGAATCTCTAATATATGTAACATCGGAAGAAGTTCTGCGTTTTAGGTAGACAAGTCCTTGGGCATAATGTAATCCTGCGTTATTCGGATATTGTTTTAGCATTTTATCAAGCTCTTCCTGAGCAGGAGCTAATTTGTGCTGTTTAGCCATCCAAATAATTCTCAAGACTTTTGCTTCAACATCATTAGGAGAACTGTTTAAAACATTTCTCAAAGCTACATCAGCTTCTGAATACTGATTATATTCAATCATCTTATCAATAGCTGCGTGCTTTTTATTCATACTTGAACCTATTGCAACTTTTGCTTGAAGTTCTTGTGCAAAAACGTCAGAAACGCATAGGATGTTAGCGAAAATCATTGATGCTATTAGCAATTTTTTGTATTTCATTTTTTCTCCCGATTTTTAGTATCTTTTTCCGAACTTACTATTTTAAATCTACCAAAAATATTGTATAATAGTTTTTGTAAAAAAGCAATAAGGTAAATGATGGGTTTAAATTCAAGTTCAAAACATGATTTGGAGGATTTTAGAAGTTATATTCTTGTTGAAAAAAACTTCTCTAAACATACTGCAAAAGCCTATTATTCGGACATTTTAGACTTTTTGCTCTGGCTTGGGGAAACACCTATCGAAAGTGTAAACTTCTCAAAAGTGCGTGAATACCTGCATTTTATCCAAAAATTTAACTACAAAAAAACTACAATAGCCCGAAAAATAGCATCATTACGGACTTTTTACAAATATCTTTATCGGGAAAAAAAGGTAGATTCTAATCCTGCAATGAATTTAAATTCCCCCAAACGACCTAGACAACTTCCAAAATTCCTCACTCCGTATGAGGTGGAACAAATTTTGAATAATATAAAAATTGATACACCGGCCGGTTACAGAAACAAAGCAATCTTAGAACTTTTATGGGCGACAGGAATGCGTGTATCTGAATTGAGCGGACTCAATTTTGAAGATTTGAACCTTGCAAATAACGAAATAAGAGTTTTCGGAAAAGGCTCAAAAGAGAGAATTATTCTTGTAACAGATCGTGCAAAAACTTATCTGCAAAGATACATCGATACAGCTCGACCTCTTGTTGCAAAAGGTTTTCGCGTAGAAAATAACGAAGAATCACCTGTATTTATAAATAATACAGGCTATAGACTTCAAACACGCACAATAAGAAATGTTATAAACGATGTTGTTGAAAAAATCCAACTTCCAAAACACGTTACCCCTCACGTATTCCGTCACAGCTTTGCAACTCATTTAATAGAAAACGGGGCTGATTTAAGGGTTGTGCAAGAACTCCTTGGTCATGCCAGCATTTCAAACACCCAGATTTACACTCACGTATCAAGTCAGCACCTAAAAGAGGTCTATAACGAAACTCACCCGAGGGCTTAATTTTGATGAAAATAATTGTCTAATATTTGTTCTGTTTTTGTAAATTGTTCAAATACTATAGGACAAAGTGTAGC
This sequence comes from Candidatus Gastranaerophilales bacterium, assembly GCA_944325875.1. Classification (GTDB taxonomy): domain Bacteria; phylum Cyanobacteriota; class Vampirovibrionia; order Gastranaerophilales; family Gastranaerophilaceae; genus Scatousia. The sequence goes on along the minus strand of CALVBU010000005.1, from coordinate 101,046 downwards.
TATATGATGCATTGGTCTTTGTTCTTTCATACAGACATGAACGGTATCACAAAGAGTCCTTATCAAATCTTTTGTTTTGAACATCTGTTCTTCAATTTCTTTAAAAGTAATTGACATACTAAACCTCTTTATATATTACTCTATGTATAGAGTAATATATAGATTATTCTTTGTCAAGTTCTTATAATATAGAGTATGGATAATACTGAAAATCTTTTTGATAAAATTGCAGAAAAAATAAAGAAAGAACGTATCCTTAGAGGCTGGTCACAAGAAAAACTTGCACAAAAAGCAGATATGAGCCTACTTACAATAGGAACTATTGAAAGATTAAAAAACAAACCATCTGTTATGACTTTGGCACAAATTGCTGACGCTTTTGATATGAAACTTTGTGACCTCTTGAAATTTGATTAACTATATTTGATTTTCGCTACTTTTTAAATAAATCTTTGACAGACAATTTAGAGGCTTTTTCGTGATGAAAAGTCATTAATTTCTTCATTATTGGATTTGTATGATGAGAAACTTCCTTTTTAGCAGATTTTATTTCTGCTTCTTCCGTTTTTTCTATAAGGGTTAAATTTCTCTCTTTTTTATCATCCATAATAACACCTCTATTTTTATAAAAAACTTTTTCGTTTAAAAATTGTCTTTTTGAGTATATAAAAACTATATACCGTTACATTCGTTTACATTCTTAGTTTTGCAATTTTGACATCGAAAACGCTTTCTATATCGACACCTGACAGAATTGTAGAAATCAAATCCTCCGGCTTAAAGTTTCTCATATCGTGTATATGAGGAATTAGTCCGAGAACTCTCGTATTAGAATATTCTTCTATCATACGAGGGAGATTTTTTATATTTACATCTCCGGTCTTAAAAGGACAGTCATTAAGTATAACACCGCGGAGTTGAATATTCTTTGATATTGCATTATTTATAGTAAGCAATATTTCATTAAAAGAAGAATCAAGAGGGGACGCAACAATTAAAAGCGGAATATCAAGAGTTTTAATCAAATCTTCTTCCAGAAAATTTTTACTTAACGGTGTAGAAAGACCGCTTACACCATTCACTATAAAACACTCATACCGTTCTGAAATACTCAAGTAATCCTCAAAAATAATATCTTTTTCGATTAAAACGTCTTCTGCTGCAGCTGCAAATAGAGGTAAATCCGTACTTTTCAGCAAGTAAGAGCAATAAGTTTTAATATTACTATCGGCTTTTTTTATATAAACCAAATCAGGAGCTTGAATATATCCGTTTTGTTCCATAGCACCTGTTTGTACAGGCAAATAAACAGCAGATGTGTAACCCAAACTTTGCATAGTAGCAGCTAATCCTGCTGTGACAAAAGTTTTGCCAGAATTTGGTTTTACTCCGGTAATAAAGAGTTGAAGCATTTTATCCTATCCCTCCATTACCATTTATAGCAAAATAAACTTCTTTCAAGCGTTTTTTGCTTACGTGGGTATACAGTTGAGTGGTCGAAACATCACTATGCCCTAGCAATTCCTGCACAATCCTCAAATCAGCTCCGTTTTCAAGTAAATGAGTAGCAAAACTATGCCTTAAAGTATGCGGAGAAATGTGCTTATGAATTTTTTCGCCTTGAGAATGAATAAATGTATAAATATCTTGACGTGTAAGAATTCTTCCGTTTCCATCTACCAAAAGATTTTTTGTTTCAACATTATTTTTACGCAAATTAAATTCTCTTATCGGCAAATATTTATTCAAGGCAGAAATCGCCTTTTTGCCCAGAGGAACAATTCTTTCTTTAGAACCTTTCCCAAGACACTGAAGATATTTTGACTTTATATCTATATCACTAAGATTTATATTAACAAGCTCAGAAACCCTAAGACCACAACCATAAAGCAATTCAATTATTACAGAATGCATTTCATCAAGGTTTTGATTAAGAATTTCTTCTATTTCTTGCACAGTCATAACCTTTGGCAAGCGTTTTGGAAGTTTGGGCTGTTCAAGTGTCAAGGTAGGATCAGATTTGCAAAAATCATTTGCACATAGCCATTTGAAAAAGCCTCTTAATGACGCTATTTTCCTAACAACTGTTGTTGTTGTCATTTTTTCATCATGTAATTTTAGGACGTAATTATTTACCTCAGAACGACGTACGTTATCTAAATTTTCAATTCCTCTCGACTCACAAAAACACAAAAAATCTCCCAAATCCCGTCGGTACGCTTCTATTGTATTAATAGAAAGCCCTTTTTCGACCTCAAGGTATTCTAAATATTCTGAAAGATTCTGTACGTCCATAATGGGATTATATAATGAGTTCAAATATTTTTAATGCATTATTTGAATTATTTTGGCAAAGAAAATACAAATCTTACAAATTTTGGATCTTTTAAATCTAAACTAATTGAACCATCATGAGCTTCTATAACTTTTTTTGAAATATAAAGCCCGAGTCCTGAGCTTATTCTTTTGCTCTTTTTAGCCTGTGAAACAAATTTTTCAAAAATATCATCAGGATTTTTTATTATTAGACCATTATTTAAATTTTTAATCGCAAAAACTATTGATTTCTTATTTTCTGACAAATCTATCTCTATAGCTGAATGTTTTGGGGCGTATTCAATGGCGTTTGTCAAAAGATTATGAATAACTCTTTTCATCTCTAGATAATCTATAGGAATTTCTTTTGTTTTTGCTCTATTCGTGAGCTGAATTCTTTGATTTTTCTCAAGGATTGCATATTTTGTTTCTTCAATACTATCTTCAATAAGAGATTTTATAGAACGCATTTCTTTCGTTATTTGATATTTTTGGTTATCATACCGATATTTATTGAGTACATTTTCAAGCAAGTTTTTCATATATTTTGTTGCAGCCAAAATATCTGTAATGATTTCCTCTTTCACATCATCTTTTGAATTGCCAAAATTTTTCAACAACAATTCTAATGCTGCAATCTCAGAATTTACTGGAGATTTTAAATCGTGCGTAACCATTGCAAGGAAAGATTCTTTTGTATCATTCATCGCATCATTTAATTGCTTTGTTTTAAGAGCATTAACTATCTGACACCTTACAACAGCAACATCAAAAGGTTTTTCAATATATGCCATTGACCCTAGATTGTATCCTGCAATTTTATTCTCTGAATCGGATAACGCAGAAATAAACATCATCAATGATTGAGAATTAAGTTCTGATTTTCTAATTATTTCACCCAATTCAAAACCTGACATATCAGGCATCATTACATCTAACAGAAATAAATCAAACTTTTCTTTAGAAACTAAATCTGCGGCATCAAAAGGATTTGTGAAAGATCTTAATTCAATACCTGTATCTGAAAGAGTTTCCTCTAATAGAGCAACATTCATCTCGTTGTCATCTACTATCATAACTTTCATTCCCTTTATCCAAGAAGGAATTTCTGTTTTTACAGGTTCAGAAGTCTTTTTTTCTTTTACTTTAAAAAATTCCGTAACAGATTTCATATCATAAGGATATGGCAGAACATTTTTTATATTATATTTGTTAGCTAAAAAAATTTTTTCTCGCGTTATGTTTTTTCCAGTAAGCCAAATTTCCATACCAGGATAAGCTTTTGAAATTTTCTTTAGCATTGATAGATTTGTAAAATCGGTTTTTATGATACATAATTTTTTGGAAGAAATATCTTTTTCTTTAAGAAAATCCTCAATCTTCTCAAGAAATAATACATTTTTGCATATCGACTTTTCTTGTAAATTCAGCATAACAGGATAATAATATTCCAAAATTTTCTATATACAATTGCCCTATCGGGTATATTTTTCAGATATATGTTTTGCTAATAAATTTATTGATGTTAAAATATAATTACTGGTGGAAATATGGCTAGAACATTAGAGGAATTAGTATCTGAAATAAAAAGCCGTTTAGATATTGTGGAAGTAGTATCTGAACAGGTTATACTCAAAAAAAACGGAAACCATTATTGGGGATTGTGTCCTTTTCATAAAGAAAAGACTCCTTCATTTTCGGTTAACCCGCAACTTGGAATTTACAAATGTTTTGGCTGTGGTGCCGGTGGTGATGCGCTCCGATTTATTATGGAAACAAAAGGTGTTGAATTCTTTGAATTAATCAAAGATTTGGCCAAAAGATTTAATCTTGAGTTACCTGAAAAATTTCAACATACAGATAAATCAAAAGACTTAAAAGAACAAATGATGAGCGCTTGTAAAAAAGCTGCAGAATTTTATCACGATCTTTTATTGAATAAAAACATAGAAGAAGCTGACAGAGCTTTAGAATACCTAAAATCAAGAAGTATCTCTCAAGAAATTATGAAAAGATTTACTCTCGGTATTGCTCCAAAAGCTTATAAAACTTTGTATAGCGTATTGAAAAAAGACTTTTCTGACGAAGTCCTTGAAAAAGCCGGACTCATAATAATGGGCAGAGATGGCTATATTGATAGATTTAGAAACAGAGTAATTATCCCTATTCAAAATGAATTAGGCGAATATGTTGCCTTCGGAGCAAGAGCGTTAGAAAAAGATCAAAGTCCAAAATATTTGAATTCATCAGACTCGCTAATTTATAATAAAAGTAAACTTTTATACGGTCTATACACAGCAAAAGAAGCAATAAAAGAAGAAGATGGCGTAATATTAATGGAAGGATATTTTGACGTAATTTCAGCTCAAGCTCATGGAATAGAAAATGCCGTAGCTTCTTGCGGAACAGCTTTAACATCAGAACACGTAAAACTCCTTTCACGTTATACAAAATCAAGAAGAATATACCTTTCTTTCGACACAGATTCAGCCGGACAAAAAGCTACAGATAGAGGAGCTACTATCATAAAAGAAGCTTTTGCAGGTCTTGGTAATATTAAACAATTTGATGAAAGTTATATCTCAGCATCAGAAGATAAATATTCTTGTGAAATAAGAGTTATTGCACCACCTGAAGGCAAAGATCCTGATGAATTCATCAGATCCGTTGGGGCAGAAAGTTACAAGCAATTTGTTAAAAATGCACCTCTTTTGATAGACTTTCAAATTAATAATTTATTAAAAGAAAGAAATAACTATAAAACACCTCAAGAAAAAACAAAGTTTGTAAAACTGGTGATACCAATATTAATTGAAATTAATAATGATATTATTCGTTCTGAATATACAAAAATGGTTGCAGACGCAATAGGAATAGAAGAAAGAGCTCTGCTTTCAGAAATCCGAAAACTAAAGAATAATCAAACTCTTTCACTATCGACAGATAATGAAATTAAAAAAATTGTTACGAAAAAGTTAACAATTTCTCAAAAAGCGCAAAAAAATTTATTGAGTGTTTTTTTTGTACCCGACAATCACTTAACATTTGCCCAAATTAACGAAATGATTGACAACTCGTACATTACAGACGAAACATTAATAAATGTAAAATCTACAATTGACAAATTAATTTGTACCGTAAATAATGTAAAGGAATTAATTGAGCAATTGTACACGGAATATATTGAACAGCCTGAAATACAGACTCTTTTATCAGACTTAATAAGTATTTCCGAAACATTCACAAATCTAAAACCCGACGACTTTATATGTGTGATAGAAGAAAATATTGCAAGGATTAAACGTTGTCAGTGGGAAGAAGAAAAAGAAAAAATTAGAAATTTATATAAAAATGCAGATGAAGATGATACAGAAGCCCTAAAACTTCAAATGCAGCTTAGAGATAAGATAAATAATAAACTGAAATTGGAGAAAATGAATGACTAAAAAAAGACAACCAAGCTCCTCTGTTATAAGTGTTCTCGATGACGAGAATTTGGATTTACAAGATATTGACGAGGATGGACAGTTAGACGGTGATGCTGACGGTGTGAATTACATGAACATGGACATCAGCACAGATAATATCGAAGATATTGTCACCGAAAAAATGGGCGGCAAAATGAATCTTGATGATATCTATATGATGAATTCACATGAAGAAGATTCAGCAAATGACATGGATCTACCAAAAGGAATAGCTGTAGATGACCCTGTTAGATTATATCTAAGAGAAATCGGAAGAATTAAGCTACTTTCTGCAAATGAAGAAATTGAACTTGCAAGAAAAATTCTAGAAGGTGGAACTCCTGGTGCAATTGCAAAAAGAAAATTAGTCCAAGCAAACTTACGTTTGGTTGTAAGTATCGCTAAAAAATACGTAGGACGCGGAATGTTATTTCTTGACTTAATTCAAGAAGGTAACTTAGGTCTAATTCGTGCAGCAGAAAAATTTGACCACGAAAGAGGTTTTAAATTTTCAACATATGCAACTTGGTGGATTAGACAAGCAATTACAAGAGCTATAGCAGACCAAGCTCGTACAATTCGTATTCCGGTTCACATGGTTGAAACTATTAATAAATTGAAAAAAGTTACAAGAAGATTAGCTCAAGAACTTTCAAGAAAACCAACCGAAGATGAATTGGCAATTGAAATGAATGTATCAATTCCAAAACTTCGTGAAATCATAAAAATTGCTCAAGAACCTCTATCTTTAGAAACACCAATCGGTAAAGAAGAAGATTCAAGACTTGGTGATTTTATTGAAGATAAAGAAGCTGATGCACCAATAAAAACAGTTGCTTCAGAACTTTTAAGAGAAGATTTGGCAGAAGTTCTTTGCACATTATCTCCTCGTGAAAGAGATGTTCTAAGATTACGTTTCGGAATGGATGATGGACGTCAAAGAACATTAGAAGAAGTTGGTCAATTGTTTGGTGTTACACGTGAACGTATCAGACAAATTGAAGCAAAAGCTCTTAGAAAACTACGTCATCCAAACAGAAGCAAACGCTTGAGAGAATACGTAGAATCATAAGATTATAAATTTATAAATAACAAAAAAGCTCCAATGAAAAACTTGGGGCTTTTTTTATTATCAAAAAAAAACTTACAAACAACTCACCAACCGAAAAAGAAAGTCTCGTCGTATGACAAGACTTATAAATATACATTTACCCCACTCACTTTATATCACACAAATATATATTTGTCAAGCAAAAAATTTTTGTAAATTTCTTGACTTTTTGATTGTAGAAAACTTTGTAGAATATTGTAGAAAAAGTTTTTGTTTTCTACATCATTTAGAGGATATTTTTAATATTAGATTTTTCTGTAGAAAACTATAAAAAGTTTTCTACAAATTTTTACACAGCGGAAAGTATTATGCTGCAATAGTTTTAAATAGTTTTCTACAAATAATGGGGCTTTATTATTACTATTATATTTATATATATATTTATTAATATAATATATAATAAAGAATTTAGTGTTCAAAACTTAGAGCAGGTAAAGTAAAATTTTGTTTATAAATCATTTAGTTATGAGCTTATTTATATTATCATATCTACATAATAAGCAAAGGAGTATGGGATGAAATTTGTAATTAAAAAAGAGGATTTATATAACGGTATAAAAATTGTAGAAAGAGCAACAAGTGTAAGAGCATTACAGCCTGTTTTGTTGAACATATTAATTGAAACTATTGATAACAGTACAATTAAGCTGGTTGCTACAGATTTAGATTTGACAGTTATTGCAGAAGTAAATGCTCAAGTTGAAGAAGAAGGAAAAATTACATTACCTTCAAAGACTCTCAACGAGATAGTTTCAAAGCTTGGTGATAAATTAATTACATTTGAAATGCCAAATGATTCAACATCAGTTAATATCACTTGTCAAAACTCAAAATTTGATATTATCGGTATTTCTGCAAATGAATTTCCTCCGGAAGTTTCATCTTTCATAGCAAATGAAGAAGATGCTTTTGAAATAGAAATAAAACCTTTGACAAAAGCTGTTCGTCAAGCAGGTTTTGCAGCAGCAAGTTATGAATCAAGCAATCTTTTATCAGGTATTGTATGCGATATTCAAGGACAGACTCTAGAAATTGCTTCAACAGATGGAAACAGGCTTGCAAGAGTTCGTGAAAATATTAAAAATCCAGAAAATAAATCTCAACAATTAATTATTCCATCTAAGACATTGAATGAATTTATAAAAATGAGTTCATTCTTGGAAGATGAATCTGTAAAAATATATACAGAAAAAACAAAAATTGTAATTAAATCAGAAAAGACAATAACAATTTCAAGATTACTAGAAGGTCAATTCCCTAAATATAACCAATTAATACCAGCAGAAAGTCCAAAAACTGCAACAGTAAATGTTTCTCAGTTAATTTCAGCTCTTGAACGTGTATCAATTATGGTTAACGAAAAAACAAGTATTGTTAAATTAGACTTCTCTCAAAATACATTGAAGTTAACAGCAGATACACCTGATTCTGGTAAATCTGAAGAAGAATTAACAATAAATTATGAAGGCGAAGATTTATCAATCGCATTCAATTATAAATTTGTGCTAGAAGCATTGAAAAATATTGATTGCGAAGAAGTAAATATCGGTTTAAATACGCCATTATCAGCAACAGTATTAAGACCAAACAGTGAAGAAGATTTTGTTTGTTTGATAATGCCGGTTCAAATCAGATAATGAAAATATTGAATTAAATAATATAGAAACAAAAAAGCAGGTTTTTTTATAAGACCTGCTTTTTAAAAATTAAAATTATATTTTTGTTTTTATTTCTTAGAAGATTTATCTGCTAATTCAGAGTCCACACGAAGAAATACAGGGGTTATTTCTTCTTTAGATATAAGTTTACCCTCTTTGATATTATCAGCTGTTAAATCGTCTAATTTTAGGCTCAAATCGAATGATAATTGTTTGGCCATAGATTGAGCAATATTTGGACAGTATGGATAGATTAATGCTGAAATAATACACATAACTTCAAGTACAGTTGTAAGAACTTGAGCACATTCATCCATTTTACCTTCTTTGGCTAAAGTCCAAGGAGCATTATCAGTGACAAATTTGTTTGTCATATCAACGATGCTGATAATTTCTTGGGCAGCTTCAGCTACTTCAAAATGGTTAAAGTGGTTTTCTACAATTTTAACAGTACCTAAAGCTTTTTTAGTTAATTCAACAGCACAGTCAACAAGTGATAAGTTTTTAGGTTGAACAACTCCGTCAAAATATTTTACTAACATTGATAAAGTTCTGTTCAATAGGTTGCCCATGCTGTTTGCAAGGTGAGCGTTAACTTTTTCTTTAAAGTCGTCATCAGAATAGTTTCCGTCACGTCCGCAAGGAGCAGAAGTTGCCATATAATATCTGAAAGCATCAGGTTCTTTAAGTTCAAAAGTTTCAAGAACAGATGTTGGAGAAATTACATTTCCTAATGATTTAGACATTTTTGTTTCATCAATAGTAATCCAGCCATGAGCAAGAATATGTTTAGGTAAAGGTAAATCTAAAGCAAGCAAGAATGCCGGCCAGTAGATACTATGGAATTTCAAAATATCTTTACCGATAACTTGGACATCAGCAGGCCAATATTTTTTGAAATCTTCAGAATCTGATTCAGTATCATAACCTAATGCTGTAATATAGTTAGAAAGAGCATCAATCCAAACGTAAATAGATTGTTCATCATCATCAAGTACATCAATACCCCATTGAACATTAGATTTTGCTCTTGAAACAGATATATCTTGAATGTCTTCAAGTTGATTAAGAACTTCATTTGCTCTGAATGAAGGTACTATGAAATCAGGATTTTCTTTTATGTGTTTGATAATTGCATCTTTATATTTTGTCAGTTTAAAGAAGTAGTTTTCTTCTTTAACAACTTCTGGTTTTTTAAGGTGATCAGGACAAAGTCCGTCTTCTGTCAAATCTTTAGGATTAAGGAAACATTCGCAGCCTGTGCAATATAGACCTTCGTATGAATGTTTATAAATATCACCTTGTTCAACAAGCTTTTTGAATATTTTTTGAACAGCTTTTTCGTGATAATCATCTGTTGTTCTTATGAATTTATTATAATTGATATCAAGTGCTTTCCAAGCATCTTTAAATTTTTGAGCATTTTCATCACAAAGTTCTTTTGGTTGAATACCTTTTGAAGCAGCAGTTTTTTGGATTTTTATACCGTGTTCGTCTGTTCCTGTCAAAAAGAACATATCATCAGTTCTTTGAGAAAAATGTCTTGCAATAATATCAGTAAGAATTTTTTCATAGGCGTGTCCGATATGTGGAGCACCATTTACGTAATCAATAGCTGTTGTTATGTAAAATTTATCCATTCCTAGTTCCTCTTAAATTTTTTATATACATAAAAATATTATCATAAAAATTAATTTCGTTTAAAGATTAAAAAGCGTCTGCCATAATCAATTCCTTCTATTGGATCATACATTGCTGCAAGGAATTTACAAAACGGTATGGCATAATCTACGGAAATTAATTCGTAGTAGTAATCTTTCATATTAAGGTTAGCTAAAACAAAATATTCAGGTCGTTTCTGTGCAAAATAATCAATAAATCTTTCATCTCCAAAAACTTCTTCATACAAAGGGATTAAAGAATTAAAGTAATCATCTGATTTTGTATCAGACAAAAAGTTTAATAACAAACCCTCAGGATAGATTACAACATCTTTTACTTTTTTGTATTTTAAATAACCTAAAAGTTCTAAAACAGCATTACCATCTTCAGTATTTGTATAAATGGTACCTTTAGGAACTGAAACCTTCATATTCAAACTCATTCTGTTATAGCTGAACATTCCAAAAAAACAAAGAGCTGTTGCTATTAAAAATATAGATCCGGCTTTTTGATATTTTTCACTAAAATAAGAATAAAAAACTGCCAAAAGAGCTATTAAAGAAATTGAAAAGCAATAGTTTCCATAGTTCATAGGAGTGAGGCTAAGGAATGATTTTACGCTCAAAGTCAAAGTTCCTAAAACGAGGATTAATAACTGTGGATTAAGTTTGAATTTTTTATGGCTAAAGATGCTTGCTAATAAAAGCAATGGTAATACGAATACAAAATTTGCAGGGGTTGTAAAAATAACTGTAAGTATTGCAAATAAAGAAGTTACGACCCATCCCCATATTTTATTTTTATTAAACAAGAATATGCCGCATAAAGTTCCGCCAAAGAGCAAGAATGTTTTTAAAGCACTGATTGGCCAAAGTTTAAGCATTTGTTTGTTAAAGAAAATACCCTGTGAAGAGTAAAAATAATTAAGCGTATTGGACTTTGCCATTCTGCTCAAAACATTTGCAGTATCAATAAGATGTACAAAAGTCAAACCTTGCAAAAATAAAATTCCAAAAGATATTAAAGGAATAATTGCAAAGCAAGTTATGAAATTCAGAATATATTTTATATTCTTTGAAAAACAAGCTACTAAAAACAGAAAAGCTGCAAATATAAAAAAGTCGTATTTACAACTAACGGCTAATCCTGCAAGTAAAGCTGATAGGTATAAATATTTAGAATTCTTTGATTCAGAAAATTTAAGAACAAAAAGCATTGAAAACAAAGAGCTTAAAGTTCCAAATAACATTGCCTGACTGTATGGAAAAGTAAAATTAAATAAATGAGGAGCACAAATACCTGTTGCAATGGTTAAACAACCGAAAGCAAAAGCCAAAATTGGTGTGAAAAACTTTTTGGCAATCAAGTAAATTGCACTAACAATTCCAATAGAACAAATTCCCCCTGATAAATAAAGGGTCGAAAGTTTTTTACCAAAAATAGCATATAATATCGCATTCCATTGATAGGCAAAGGGGCCATAAATGTTGAATAAATCTTTATAAAGCACCTTTCCTTCAAGAATTCTTTCCGGATAATATACTTCTCGTCCGACATCTAAAAATATGTTGGAATAATGTCCCGTGAAAATAAAAAGAGCAAAAAGACAAATAATCCAAAGTAAAATTAAAAGTTTATTATCAATACTCCAATTAATAATAGAGTTCACAATCCCGTTATTTTTAAAAAAGTCTTTCATATTAATAAAATTTAACAAATAAAAGCCAAAAAAGCAATTAATACAAAAAAAGAAACTTTATATAAATGTGTAGTGGAAAGAAGTCGTATGACTTTTTTAAATAAAAAAGGTTGGAAAATATGTTATCACCAAATTTGGTAAATGCATTAGATATGGCAGCAGCTAATGGAATTTTAGACTATGATGGTGCAGCTTTTATCACAGGTACTCAGCCACGATATATGGGCAGTCCTCAATATGCTCTTCCTCAATCTGCAAACCTTCAACAACCGACAACGGATCAACTGATATATAATAATAAGCCAAAACAAACTTCATCTAATCCTTTATGGAAAAAACTCCTATTTGGAGCTTTAGTAGTTGGTGTTGGAATTTTTGGTTTAAGTAAATTGAAAAAATTACCATCTTTCAAAAACATCTTTTCAAATATTACGACTAAAGTTAAAAGCTTTGATACAACCAAAATAAAGAATGGTTGGAATAGTTTTTGTCAATTCTTTAAAGATGGTTATAATAAACTATTTGGCAAAAAAACAACAACAACTCCGTAAATTTGACTTGGTATAGTCTTTGACGTAAAATTTCTCCGTTAGGGAGATATATTATGACAGCCGAAGTTAAATTATCAAAAGAAGAGTTACTAAAATTATATAATATGGATTTAGATGAATTGTTAGCAATTTCTTCTAAATATGTAAAAGATACAGTAGAATTTTGTTCAATCGTAAATGCGAGAAATGGAAAATGTTCTCAAAATTGCAAATATTGTGCTCAAAGTTCGCACTATAGAACAGATATTGAATCTTATCCTTTAATTCCTGTAGAAGATGTAATTAAAGCAGCAGAGGAATCAAGAGATAATAAAGCTGATAGGTTTGCAATAGTTACTTCGGGGAAAACTCCTGATGAAGAAGATTTTGATAAAGTTGTAGCAATGATAAAAGCTGTAAATGAAGTAAAAGGGATTAAAAGCTGTGCTTCGATAGGAATTTTGAATGAAGAACAAGCAAAAGCTCTTGCAAAAGCCGGGCTAAAAAGATTTCACCACAATATAAACACATCAGAATCATATTATCCTAGCGTTTGTACAACTCATACATGGCAAGATAGATTAAACACCTGCAAGCTTGTTAAAAAATACGGTATGGAATTGTGCTGTGGTGTTATTCTTGGTATGGGAGAATCTGTAGAACAAAGGATAGAGATGGCAATGGAGCTTGCAGAAATCGAACCTGACAGTATTCCGATCAATATATTAATGCCAATTCCTCAAACACCTTTTGAAAATTATCACGACAAAATAGATGAAGAAAATATCTTGAGAACACTTGCTGTATTTAAGATAGCAAATCCAGATGCAGTATTGCGTTTTTGCGGCGGCAGAATGAAATTATCTCAAGAAAATCAGGAAAAAGCTCTAAAAACTTGTGTTGAAGGTATATTAATAGGAAATTATTTAACAACAATTGGTAAAGAGCCTCACGAAGATATTGAAACAGTTAAAAAAATAGGCAAATCTATAAAATATTAAGAATAGTAACAAAATATTAAAATAAAGATATAAATTTAAAGAAAAATAAATAAACAACCGTAAACACTCATAAATGAGAAATATATAGAAAGGTACATCTGTGAGTGATTTAAAATTAGGCCGTGGTGGAAATTCAGGAAGTGTAAACACAGACCAGTATAAAGGTGGAATAAAAAAAGAAAATATAAATGATAAAAGTATGCAAGCCTTGTTTGACTTAGTAGATGCAAACAAAGATGGAGTTTTGGATGCAGGTGAAATAAAGGATTTACAAGCACAAATAAAAGATGTCGCCGGAAATGATACCTTATCTACAAGAGAAGCTAAAAAATTTCTAAAAAATAAAAATGCAAAAGATGTGGATAAAAAAGAGCTATTTGAATTTTTGGAATTATTGTCACAGTCAAGTGAAAATATATCAGATTCAAAAGTAATAGATAAAAACGGTCAAAAAACAATAATTATAAAATATAAAGACGGAACAACAGAAACTATAAATCCTGATAAAACATCTGAAATATCAACGCAAGGTGAAAATGGAGAAACTATAACCAATTATTACAGTAAAGATAAAAAACTTCAAAAAAAACAAATATTGAATACAGACGGTTCACAAGAAACTGAACAATATGACGAAAATGGCGATTTACTCCAAAGTGAAAAGGTTGCTAAAGGTGGCAATCCAACTCAGACAATACAATATGAAGCAGGAAAACCGCAAAGTTCAGTAATAAAAAATGGAACAACAAAAGAAACATATAATTACGATGAAAATGGTAATCCAATATTACAGACAAAAGTAGAAAATGAAGGAATTCCTGCAAAAGAAAAGAAAACAACATATAACTATAATGATGATGGAACAGTTTCAGAAAATATAGTTGAATATGGCAAAGAAACACAAAGAACATTAAAAGATGGAAAAGTTCTTTCAGAAACGGTAAAAGAAGGCAATAAAACAACAGAAAAAACATATGATGAAGATGGATACACAGAAGTTTCTTCAAATGAAAATGCCACAACAACTACCAAATATAATAAAGAAAATAAAAAGACTGCACAAACCAAAGTTATAAATGGACAAGAATACAATGTAGAATATGATGGTAAAGGTAATACAAAAATAATTCTTCAAAATGGAGAAAGTATAGAAGCCTTAGCCCAAAAATTCGGATGTACAAAACAAGAACTCTTAGATGCAAACGGAGGAAAAATTCGAGGTTGGGCTGGTGATGAACTGGTTGTTCCTGGAGAATTACAAGCCGATGATAAGAGATTACAAGGCCGACAAACAAAAGAAGAAGCAATTGCTGCATATCAGGTTGTAGCAGAAGAGATAAAGTCTGTAAAAGATGAGGTTGCAGAAAGAAAACCAATAAGCTTTACAAATAAAGATTATGATACATATGAAGAACTTGCTAAAGCATTATTTAAACGTGAAGGAATAGAAAATCCTAGCAAACGTCAAATGCAGGCAAGAATAGAAGATTTACAAAAAACAAACCCTGACTTAAAGGATGGAGAGCTAAAAGGTAAAAGAATTACAGCTAATGTAGCTCAAGAAATGCATGATCGTATTTCAGATAAAGAACAGTCAATAAAAGAGTCAAATGCAAAAGTTTCGAATAGAAAAAATGCAGAAAGCATAGCAAAAGAATTTTACCAGATAGCTGATGATAATTCTGGTTTTACCAGTATGAAAAAAATGCAAGAATTACTTGATACAAAGGTAACGAAAGATAATATTATCGATGTAATAGATGCATATGATAAGGCAAAACAAGGTGATTCTTCAATTATAGATACGGTAACCAGTGAAATAATGCCAAGTGGCGATCGAAGAGCTCAAACAAAAGTTTTAAGAACAATAATGAGTAAGTTATCAGAAGCTGCAAGAGAAGCTGGCGTTACCGAAGAAGATATTCAAAAAGCAAATGAGGAATATGAAGCAAGTATAAAAAGAGAATATGAATCATTAAGCGGCGCATTCCGTAGAACAAATCCTAAAGATATGGAAAAAGCAATAGATTTCTTGCGAGGAGCAATTGTCGCAAAACAAACAGGTGCTGCAACAGATATGACAGATTCAGAAGCAATAGCCCAATTTAATAGTGATTTTGCAGCCTCAGATGCAGAGGCTCAGGATGCTTACAAAAAAGCTCGAGAAGAAGAAGGCTGGACTGCAAAAGTGGGTGATACTGTTTGCGGCTGGTTTGGTTGTACAACCATTGATGATATGGATAAAAAACTTGGCAAAAATGCAGAAGATGTAAAACGTCTTGCCGCTTCAGCAAGTGATGAAGCTGAATTTAAAAAAGTTTATAAAGAAGTCTTTGGAATAGAATTTGATAAAAATAAAATAGCTGCAAGGGATGTAGCTTTAAGTAACTACCAACAAGCTCAAAACTTATCATCGACAATAAATATTACAAATGGAATATTAAAAAAATCTAATTCCATGGATTATAATGCATTACGAAATGAAATTAAATCAAAATTTCAATTTGATGATGCGGTAGTAGATAATGTAATCCAAAATTACGCAGATACAATTGGTAAAGAAGTAACAACTGATGCTCAGAAAAAAGATATGTTGTTGAGATTTTTGCAAGATACTCAAGATAATTCAAAACTTCAATATCAGGAACTAACTAAAGGTAAAACCTTAGAACAAATGGGCAAAGATCTTGACTTGTTGACAAAGAGTGCATTTGGAACAAATGATATTGTCAAAGACGTAATTCAATTCAATGAAAATCAACAAACTACTGAAATGATAACGGATGCAGCATTCGAAATTGCAGGTACAGTAGCATTGCAGTTTGTACCGGGTTTAGGCCAAATTGCTGCAGCAAGACTAGCTGTTAGTGCGGCTAAATGGGGTACAAAAGCTGTAAAAATTGCAAATTATGCGGCAAAAGCCGAAAAAGCCTTTGCTGCAGCTAAAAATATTCAAAATGCAAATAAAGTGAGCCAAGCCGCAACCCAGATGATTAATGCTGGTGTCGCAACAGCAACCGTAGAAGCAACAAGTGGAAAAGATGCAAAGACAGTAATGAAGAAAACTTTAATGAATATGTCTTTTGCAGGAGTAGGTGCAAGCTCAAGTGCCTTAGCTCCAAAATTAATGCAATCTTTTGGAATAACCAATAAAGCTCTTGCAAATGAAATAGCTGAAGAAATAATAAATGCTGCTGGGTCTTATGGTATAACAAAAGTCGCAGGAGATGATTATGGAACACAAGACGCATTTATCGATTTTGCAACCGGTCTTGTTATGTCTAGAATTTCTCATATTAAAGCTGGTAAAAATGCAGATCCAACACCAGCAAAACCTGATGTTGTTGAGCCAACTTCTGTAAAACCAGAACCGACTCCAGTAGAACCTGATATAGTTGAGCCAACTTCTGTAAAACCAGAACCGACTCCAGTAGAACCTGATATAGTTGAGCCAACTTCTGTAAAACCAGAACCGACTCCAGTAGAACCAGATATAGTTGAGCCAACATTGGTAAAACCGGAACCAACTCCAGTAAAACCAAAGCCTCAAGGGCCTTCTGCAGAAGAAATTAGACAACGAAATATTGCAAAACAGGAAGCAGGTATATCACATGCAGAACAAAAAATAAATAAAAATGAAATTAATAAAGACTATAAGGCATTAAAACTTGATAAATCAAGTAATTTTGTTGAAATTTCAAGTGATACTAAACTTGTTGTTGGAAATAATACCGTAATCGATTTTGAAAATCTTCCGCCAGAATTAAAAAGAAAAATAGACTTGTTAGATGACGGAGATTTCGTAAAAATCGGTAGAAATGATATTAATCCAAATGATAATAGTATAAGCAGAGAACATCTTATAATTACAAAACAAGATGGCAAACTCGTTATCAAAGATACATCTTCAAACGGTACAAGAGTCTTTGATAAAGAAAACTTTGAAGCATATAGATCACTTCAGCAAATGAAACAAAATTCAAGTATAATGACTCAAGAACAATATATTAATGCTGAAGCAAAATTCCTAAAAAATACAGACAATGATTATGTTTTGCTGAACAAGCTAATGAAGAAATTAGAAAAGACAGATAACGCATCATTGAACAATATTTTGGTATCAACAAACTCAAATAATAAAGCAATACTTGAGATGTTTGTGAATAATCCTTCAGGAATAAGAAAAAAATCAAGCTTTGTCGGGACAAAACAAATAACGGATAAAGACTTGGGTTACTTAATGTTATTCAATAGAAATCATCCTAATACAATTAATATGTTATCAAACCCGGCAGAAGTAAGTAAATTACTAGAAAGTACTGAAAATGCACTAGAACAAGCCGGTAAAATGTCAAAAGAAGCCGTATCTTTAATTGAGACAGGGTCATTTATTTCTAAAAATAAAAAAGTCCAAGCTCAAGTTTCTACAAATGTACTTGATGATATTGAAAGATTGGTACATGGTGAGGATTATATAAAACATTACAAAAATACAGCTTCGCTAACTGATATTGCAAGAAATACAGCTGAAGGCGATGTAGTATCAATTAATGGAACAATGTTTGTAAATGATGGCGGACAAATGGTACAATTGAAATTGTCTGAAAAACGTTTCAGACAATTATTCCCACCGGTTGGCAGATTTGCAACACATCAGGGTGCAGTAGGTACCTGTTATCTTGTTGCAACATTAGATAGGCTTGCCAATACTCCTAAAGGTAGAGCAAAACTTTATCAAATGATTGGAGAAGATGCTAATGGTATTTATACAATGACTGCTAATGGTAATTGGCAAAAAGATTATTTTAAACGATTCCCTAGAAATTATAAACATATGCTTGACCAAAATGGTCTTGCGATAATAGAGCAAGGATATTGTAAAAATGCAAAAGATAATATGATGAGAAAATTTGATGTAAGTGAAACTGTTATAATGGATATTGCAGCTTCAGGTAATGGTTATAAAGCCGTTTCAGGATTGTTGGGATGTAATTCTACTAAAATCAGTTATAACTCTGAAGAAATGAGGAAATTTATAATAAACAATGCAAATGATCCAAATATATATATAGCAGCTGGTACAAGACATGTTGAGGGTAAAAGCGATTCACATGTTTTAAATGGAAAATATGATATTCATCAAGGTCATGAATATTCTATTAAAGGTTATAATAAAGAAACAAATTGTGTATTAATTTCTAACCCTTGGCATTCAGGTGCTGTAATAGAAGTACCTATGGATGAATTTTTACAACAATTTGACATGCTAGATATAGCAAAAATATAAAGGACAAAATTATGACTATTGATATACAAAAAGAATTTACGTTATTACAACAACAAGTAAAAAAATGTATTCAGACAAATCAACCATATGATAAATATGTAAAAAGACAAATTCAAATTGTTGAGCAAGTAAAAGATGAATTTGTCAAAAATGCAGGCGAAAATATTGATGATTATTTAATGGAATTAGGTTATAATTCTCAATTAAAAACTCTTTCTGAAAAAGTTGGTCTTTCAACAGAAAAATATGTAAATAAAATAAAAGAACTAACAATGAAATTAGGTATTGAAGAAGATTAAACTCTATTGATTTAATATTTTTTCAAGTTCAGGTTCTGCATGGATTGAAATATTACAAGATCCCAAGTTTTGCTTTATTTCAGTTTCAATTTTGTCGCAAATATTATGACAATTTTCAATAGTCATATTTTTAGGAAATAAAAGCGTAAGTTCTATTTGTTTACCAGGACCGACATTTCTACCTTTTAAATCTTTATATCCACATAGACCTTCGGTCTTGAATTTATTAATAACTTGTGCAATTTTATCTAAATCTTCATTTGGTAAAGATGCATCCAATAGATTATTTAATGTTGTTTTTGAAATGGAAACACCAGCTTTAAGTATAATAAATGCTACTACAATCGCGATTATTGGGTCTAAAATTAATAGTCCTGTAATTTTAATAAGGATTAATCCAATAAGTACACCCAATGAAGACCAAATGTCAGTTCTTAAATGTTCTCCATCAGCATATAAAGAAATAGAATTTGTTTTTTTAGCAACGTGAAACAAGTAAGAACTTACAAGGAAGTTTGCCACAACAGCAATTCCCATAACAATAATACCTAGGTATGATTCAGTTTCCATCGTATAACCAAGAATCAGTTTTTTACCTGCTTCATAGATAATGAAAATTGCAGCAAAAATGATTAAACCGCCTTCGAAAAATCCTGACATATCTTCATATCTGCCATGTCCAAACGGATGTTCTTTATCAGCAGGTTCAGAAGATTTCATTACCGCAAAAAATGTCAGCACAGATGCTAAAAAATCACTCAGTGAGTGAATAGCTTCTGATATAATACTTATACTGCCTGATATTACACCTGCAATAATTTTTAAAAGAATGATTGTAGCATTAGAAAATATTGAAAGTCCTGCTGCTAATTTTTTTTCAGTTTCTGCTAACATAACCGATATTATGCCACTTTAAATAAAAAAAGTAAAGTAAAAATATAGCCACTTGTCTACTTTTTTATGAATTAAGTTTATTATATAATTCCAAGTTATAAAATACGGGAGATAAGATATAATGACAGAAACCGGAAAAGATTGTTTAAATGAAAATGAAAAACTTGTATTAGAAATGTTGAAATATGATTTTGATGAAAAAGAAATTTCACAAAAGCTTGGTATAAGTGAACATACTGTCAATGCACATAAGACAAAACTTGAAAGATTAGGTTTGGTTTAGTTATTTTTTTAGTAATTTGAGTTTTGATTTAGTTTCTTTTGAAATTCTATTTGATTCAATAATTTTTTGGATAGTTTTGTTAAAAATAAATTTATCCATATTTGAAATTAAAAGATAATTTAAAGTTTTTTCTTCAAACTTAATATAACAAATTGATAAAGCCCATGCTATTGCCATTTGAGCATAATAATCATTTGTTTTAATTTTGCATAAGGTTTTAAGAGCCTGATCTATATAGTCTTCTTCAACAAAGAAATTTAGTATTATAACGGCTCCGAAACGAATTTCATATTCTTTTGTAGAGTTTAAATATTTCTGTATAAAATGCCAAGTTTCACATTTATGCTTGTTAATAAATTTCAAACCACAGCAAAAACTGTCACAAATAGCCCAGTTATCAATATTAGGAATAAACTTTTCTATATAGCTAAATATAATATTAGAAGGTTCTTTTAATAGACCTATAACCATCCCTTTTAGCATTTTTTCTTCCATAAATTCAAATGATTTATTTTCAAGAAAAGTTTGCCAGTCCAATTTATAGATTTCCTGAGCTATTTTTCTCAATATAGGGAGTCTTACTCCTGCTACATTTTTTACTCCCGGAAGAAGTGAGGAGGAAAATTTTTGATATTTTTCTTCTGCTTCCAGTTTTATTCTTTTTCGAACATCTTCTACAATATTCATTTTAGACCTTTTTTAACAAAACAACAGCATTTGATTCTATAGCAAGTTCTTGTCCTACAGCATCTAATTTTTCTTTTGTTTTTGCTTTTATTGAAATTTTATCTAAATCAATATTTAAAATTTCGCACAAAACCTCTTTCATTTTAGGTATATAAGGCATCATTTTAGGCTGTTGCGCAATAATATTACTGTCTAAATTTTCAATTTCATAACCTTTGGTTTTGATTAGTTCATAGACGTGTTTTAGCAAAATTGTACTATCAATATCTTTATACTTAGGGTCTGTATCTGGGAATAAAGTGCCTATATCAGCAAGAGCAAGAGCTCCAAGCATAGCATCAATAATTGCGTGTATCAGTACATCAGCATCAGAGTGTCCCAAAAGCCCTTTTTCATGGGTAATTTTTACTCCCCCGATGATTAAATCTCTTCCAGTTGTAAGTTTATGAATATCATAACCAATGCCAATTCTATACATAATAAATCCTCATATTTGAGTTAATTATAACATAGATTTTACATATTTGCACCCTGAAAACCTTTGTATTATTATATTCCGTATAGTTACTTTTAGATACTAACGGAGAAATTATGCTTGCTAAAGACCTTCCAAAGTGCCCTGTAGAAACAACTCTTATGATGTTAAGTTCAAGATGGAAAGTGTTAATTATAAAAGAACTTTTAACAGGAACGAAACGTTTTGGGGAACTAAAAACTGCAGTTGGTAAAATTACGCAAAAAGTTCTTACAACAAACCTAAGGGATATGGAAGATAAGGGTTTAATAGAACGTAAAGTTTTTCCAGAAGTTCCGCCAAGGGTGGAATATACATTGACCGATATCGGTTACAGTCTTGCTGTCGTATTAGATTCTATGGCTGAGTGGGGAAGTGCATATAAACAGTTATTGAAAATAATCGAAAAACAGAATAAAGTATCCTAGAATTTATACCCAATTGGGTTATTATCATTAAATATTCAGCTTTGTATAATATTTGAAAATCAAAGAGTTTAAATACAAGAGGGTTTAAAAGATGGTTTCAAATATTATAAAGAGTGTTAAAAAGAATATTCTTGATTTTTCTTTGCTTCCTGAATCTGTTCTAATAGAGCCGGAACTTAAATATGAAGATAAAATTATTTATAGAAAACATTCCGGAAAAGTTGAATCCGTTACTAAATTTAGCCAAAAAAACGGGAATAAAATAAAAGTCATTAATTATGATTATTTTGATGATAAAAAGATTAAATCAATTGATGAATTTGATGAAGATACAGGAAAAATAGTTAGAACAACAAATTTCACACTATTTAAAGCTATTACTGAATACGATATTCAATCAGGGAAAAAATTGCGTACACTTAATTATAATTTCCGAGATGAAAGTAAATTATCTTCAATTCATGAATACAATTTAAAATATGAAAAAGTTTCTAAAATAACAGTTTTTAGAAATGATGGCAAAAGCATTAGTATGGTCAAAGAAATAAATCCTCAAACAGAAAGAATTGAAAAATGTATAAATTTCAAAAGAGGTTCTAATACAGTAAGTTCCGTATCAAAATATGATTTTGATGGCAATAAAACAGTAAAGACAACAATGTATTATAACGGTATCAAATTTAGCAAGACAAAGGAAACAAAACAGTTTGATTTTGGAGGTTTTAAACCAATAAGTGGTGCAGAAAAAGCTAAAAAAGATAAACTTATAGACAATTTATTTAAAAATAAACTGACTTTTTCAATGCTATCATGATAAAATTAACCTGTTAAAAAGGTTATAAGGAGAGAATTTATGGCAGGAATTTTGAATATCCAATTCACACCAAAAGCTGGCGATAAGCAGGCAAATTTAGAACAAGTTGAAACTTTAATAAGCGGATATTGCGACAAAAATCTTGATTTAGTTATAATTCCTGAATTTTTCTCAACATCTATTGATGATAAATCTATGGTAAATCATCCAGAAGACGAAAACGGCGGAATGGTGACAGATTTCCTAAAAACTGTTGCAAAAAGATATAATACAAATATTATATGTGGTTCCGTTATGGAAAAAGTTGACGATAAACTTTATAACACCTCTTTTGTGCTCGATAGAGATGGCGAAATTGTTGGTAAATACAGAAAAATACATTTATTCAACTATTTTGGCGGAAATGAAGGCACCTATACAACAGCTGGTGACAAACCTTTAGTTGTCGGATTGGATTTTGCAAGAGTTGGTGTGAGTTTGTGTTTTGATATCAAATTCCCACTGTTGTACAAAGAATTGATAAAACGCGGTGCCGAAATTATAGTATCTCCATCGGCTTGGAGTATTCCAAAATCTGTATCAAATAAAGAAAAAGAGATTTTTATAAATACTTGGAAAGCAATGAATATTTGTAGAGCAACAGAAAGTCTTGTCTATTTTGTAACTTCAAATCTCACAGGAAGAACAAACCCATTTCTTGATAGTATTGGAAATTCTATGATAACAGGTCCGATGGGAGAAGTCATATCAAATTTGGAAAACAAAGAAGCCGCTGATTTTGTAGATTTGGATATGAGTGTAATTTATGATTTAAAACATAAAGTTCCCGTTGCAATGATAGACTAATTTTTATAAGAGTTTTGTGTAAATAAATAAAAAGAGTTTAGTTTTTAAACTAAACTCTTTTTTCTTTTGTAAGTTTTTATTATTTTTTATCTTTTTCAGAACGTTCACGTACGAAAATTCTGATAGGTGTTCCGAAAAATCCGAAAGCCTCACGCAATTTGTTTTCAATATAACGCTTATAATGGTCTTTTAATAAATCTGCGTTATTTGCGAAAAGAACGAATGTTGGCGGTTGAATATCAGATTGAGTTGAATAAAGAATTTTTAATCTCTTACCTTTGATAGATGTTGGAGGATTAAGAGCATAAAGTTCTTTCACTACCTTATTCAACAAACCTGTAGATACACGTTTTGTAGATTGTTCATAAACTTCAGCTGCCTTATCAAAGATTTGATGAAGTCTTTGTTTTGTTTTTGCACTGATATAAATTTTTGGTGCAAATTCCAAAAATGGTATATCATTTGCCAATTTCTTATCAAATTGATTGATAGTATTAGCTTTTTTATCTTCAATCAAATCCCATTTATTGATGGCAATGATTAAACCTTTTCCGGCTTCTGTAATAATTGATGAAATTTTCTTATCTTGATCAGAAATTCCTTCTGTCGCATCAATTACAAGAAGTGCAACATCGCAATCGCGGATTGAACGAATAGCTCTGTCTACAGCAAATTTTTCTACACCGTAATCTACTTTTGATTTTTTTCTTATTCCTGCTGTATCAACGATTATAAACTCTTTGTCTTTGTAAGTTATATAACTGTCAATGCTGTCGCGAGTTGTACCTGATACATCAGAAACAATTACTCTGTCTTCATTTAGCAAAGCATTAACGATAGAAGATTTTCCTGCATTTGGGCGTCCAACGATTGCTATTTTAATATTTTTATCTTCTTCAGGTATTTCATCTGTTGCGATAAAATCTTCCGTAATAATTTCAAGTAAATCTCCAACCCCGCCGCTTCCGTGGAGCGCAGAAATCCCGATTGGTTCTCCAAGTGCAAGTGAATAAAAATCATTTACCATTAAATAAGATTCAGGATTGTCAAGTTTATTCACTGCAAGAAAAACAGGTTTTCCTGACTGTCTTAAAATATTTGCGATATCATAATCAACAGGATTTACACCTTCTTTTCCATCGACAAGAAAAACAATTTTATCTGCTTCATCACAAGCGATTCTTGCCTGGTCGAAAATTGATACCATAATCTCATCTTCATCACCAGGAATAATACCTCCGGTGTCGATGACTGTAAAAATTTTGTTTTGCCATTCTACATCAAAATAAATCCTATCTCGCGTAACCCCAGGGAGGTCGTCAACGATGGAATTTCTTGATCCTACAAGACGATTTACTAATGTAGATTTTCCTACATTTGGTCTTCCTACTATTGCAACTATTGGTTTTCTTTCCATACGACAAGTATAACATGAACATGAAAAAAGAATCGGAACTTTCGTCCCGATTCTTTGAAGTTTTTATCTATAAACTTTTTAACTGTTAATTATTAGTCAAAAGTGTATCCGATAATAGCAGCTTCTCTAGCGCGTTTAATAGCTTTTGCTATCATTCTTTGGTGTTCTGCGCAGTTACCTGTAATACGGCGAGGAATAATTTTTCCTGCTTCTGTTAGGTATCTTTTTAATTTTGCTGCATCTTTGTAATCAATTGAAGTTACTTTGTCTGCACAAAGACTGCAATTTTTACGTTTTTTCTTATCTGATGCGTCTTGTCTTGCCATTGTTATTAATTTACCTTTCTATTGTGCCGAAATCTTCGGCTCGACCTTGTTTTTACTTATTTATACTATTTCTTAAAAAGGAATTTCGTCTTCCCCGATTAATTCGTTTGAGAAATCATCTGATTCAAATTTAACAATTTCATCGGTACCGAATTTTGAAGAAGATGAAGAATCTGCACCTATAGAACCTGAAGCTTCACCCATTCTTTCGATTGTGTTAGCGTCGATTTCGTAAATTCTTTTTTCAGTGCCGTCATCCATTTTTACCGCTGCTGTTTGAAGTCTGCCTTCAACCAGAACGTGATCACCTTTTCCAAGGCTTGATACAATTTCATCAAGAGAGTTTCTCTTTGACAAAACTCTTACAAGCATTTCATCTCTGTCAGCAATGTTCAATATAAAAGCTGTTACGGCAACGTTATTTTGTGTAAAACGTTTTTCCGGAGCTCTATATAATGTACCTGTGACTACTGCTTTTGCTAATGACATTTTAATTCCTTTCGATTAAACGGGCAGTGAACTATACACTTGCCTTAGCTGATGTTTCCATAAACATTGTTCTGATGATGTTGTCGCTTAATCTTAATTGTCTTTTTAATTCAGCAACTTTATCTGCTGGCAATGTCAAAACTGAAGAAACAAAGAATCCGTCTCTGAAGTTTTGAATGTCATAAGCTAATTTTTTTCTTCCGATTTTGTCAGTAGATTCAACTTTTCCGCCAAAACCTACAATTGTTTCATTAAGTTTTGCGATTAAATTATCTACTTCTTCTGCATCTAAATTTGGTTTAAATACAGTTAAAAGTTCATAAGTTTTCATTTAATTTTCTCCTTTTTCTAGTGTATATTCAGATAATATCATGAAAACGGGAATTTTTACAACATGTATTCCGCTGTAAATGTGTAATTTGCAGGGCCGATTAAGAAAATATTTTCTGTCGGATTTGACGAATTTCCTTGCCATTCAACGAATACAGACCCTCCAAGAAGATTAACTTTAACTTTTTGTTCTGTTAAGTTATTTAAAACACATGCTACGACTGATGCACAGGCACCTGTCCCGCAAGCTAAAGTTATTCCGCATCCTCTTTCATATACACGCATATCAATTTCATTTTTTGATATAACTTTTACAAATTCAGTATTTGTCTTTTCAGGGAAATATTCGTGTTTTTCGATAACAGGGCCGTATTTTAGAGCCATTTCCATAGGGTTATCCTCGCCTATTATTACGCAATGAGGATTTCCCATTGATACAGGAGTGATCTCAAATTCCCTATCCAAAGCTTTCAATTGGCGAGAGCCTTTGAATGGGATTTTTTCGTCTTCAAGAATTGGTGTACCCATATTTACCTTAACATTTCCATCTTCAAGAAGTTGAGGTTTTATAATCCCCGCGCCTGTCATAACTGAAAATTCTTTTTTGTTCACAAGTCCTTTATCGTGAACGTATTTTGCAAAACATCTCATTCCATTTCCGCACATCTGTGCAATAGAACCGTCAGAATTATAAAAATACCAACCGATATCAGTTTCTTTTGTGTCAGTCTTAGGTATAATCATACCGTCAGCACCTACGCCAAAGTTTCTGTTACAAACTTTTTTTGCTAATTCTGCCATAGGCATATTAGTTTTTTCATATTCACTGTAGTCGATGATTACAAAATCATTCCCACATCCTTGCATTTTTGTTAATTTTATTTTTATCATAATAACCTCTTCCCTTTGAATTATAACATAAAGCGCAAA
Organism: Candidatus Gastranaerophilales bacterium; assembly: GCA_944325875.1. GTDB lineage: Bacteria > Cyanobacteriota > Vampirovibrionia > Gastranaerophilales > Gastranaerophilaceae > Scatousia. Next base: position 74,058 of record CALVBU010000005.1, on the reverse strand, counting down.
AATATTTATTTAGGGATTTTATAGAAAATACAAAAGGAGATAAAAATGCAAGTACAACGTGTAAATAATACTCAGCCGAATTTTCAGGCATTAAAATTGCAAACTGTTACAAAAAAAGTTGGCAAAGCTGTTCAAACAATTGATGTATATTCGATAAACCAAAAAGATAAAGCTATATTAGATAGAATGTCAGAAATCGTTAAAAGTCAAACTTTTCCGGAAGATAAAAAATTGTTAGGGGCAGACTCCGTAAGAGAAGTTTTTGAAAATGGTATAAAAAGAGCTAAAAATTTAAAAGATTATGCTTTTGATAGAGTAATGCTCGCTGTAGAAAACGGAAAAAAGATTGTTGGAATTATGGATGTTGAAAATCATGGAGACCAAAGAGTAAGAGGTCTTGCGGTTTGGAATGGTGATAAACTAACTCGAGATAGTTTAGTTAGAGCTGGGGTAAAAGATACCGCTAAAATGGATGAATTTGCCTTAATTTTACCAACAGAAAATAAATCAGATTCTATAAAAAGATATTATAGAGGTCTTGGTTTTTACACCCCTAAAGATGAAAAAGATTTGATGATTGAATATGACAAAATCAACAAAATAAATGTTATAAACGATAAAGATGTTAATGTTAAAGATTATTCTCTTAAAAGAAATATAGATTTGGCAAATGTTTTAAATTTAGATGCTTAAATCTTAACTAAAATATATTGCAAATTTCGTCAAGCTCTTCCAAATCGTCTTCCAAAAGACTTTTTTGGAAGAGTTCGCATTCTTCAGCTATATTGAGAATTTCTTCATATTTTGGATTGTGTAGAACTTTGGAAATATCATCTATTCCTTTAAAATCTACGATGTAAAAAGCCGGAGTTTTTTCTTTTATCCTCAAGAATTCACATTCTTCAAACAGTTCTAAAACTCTTTCAACAAGAGAGATTGATTTGCCCAAATGACTTGCGCATCTTAGTAATTCAACTTTTCCGTTGTTGTTATTATGCGCAAATTTTAACATTCCGGCAATAGTTTTTAAAAATTCTTTGTCGTCAAAGTATTTGATATCATAATTCATAAGATGAATACTTTGAGGAGCAGTTTCTTTTATGATGTTTTCAAAAGTTTCTTTATCTGCAGGGTAATCAAAAAACATTACAGAGTTACATTGAACAGGATTTTCTCTTGAAAAAGTTTTTTCTGAAATATATTTGAAAGGTCTTAGCATATCAAGAATTTGCTTGCTTTCAGCAAAAACCATAATGTTCTGTTTTGCATTTTTAATATAATCGTTAACCTGTTGTAGGATATCCGTTTTTTTACGGTGATCGTGAATTTTTAATTTATTTGCAGGTTCTGCAATCTCTTCTTTCAAATATTCAGAATGAATATCATCAATTATTAATTGTACAGATGTATTACCGTTATATTCATTAATTTGCGGATGGAATGCAATATCTAGCGGATCTCCGTTCACAAGAGAAATATCTCCTTGCTGCCAGCGAACACAAGTCAATTCATTTGCACCCTGTTGTACTGTTAAGCGAAGGTGGTTTTGGTTTTCGCCCATAAGTCTTTTTTGTTTTATTTTAAGATTTTTAATTGCAAATACAGGGCTTGGATTGCTTGCTCCAAAAGGTTCCATTTTAGAAATTTCTTCCACCAAATCAACTGTAATATCATCAGGAGTAAGTTCCAAATCTATATTTAAAAACGGTTTTAAATCTTTTCCTGTAGTCGTTTCTTTTACTACACGCAAAAGTTGTTCTTTTACTTGTTTGAAAGGATATTTTTCTGGTGTAAAAGCAAGTCCTGCAGCAAGTGAGTGCCCGCCAAAGCCATCAAGCAGTTCACTTATTGAAGATATTGTTTCATACAAATGTACACCCTCAATACTTCTTGCGGAACATTTAATTTGTTTGGTTTCTTCTGAATATGTCATTAAAAAAGTCGGCTTGTAATATTTTTCGACAAGTTTTGAAGCAACAATACCTATAATTCCGACGTGCCATTTTGAGTTAAACAGAATGATTGCAGGGTTTCTGTTTCCTTCCTTTTGTACCATATCATCAGCTTCCGCAAAAACTTCCTGACAAAGTGTTTGGCGGATTTTGTTAAATTCTTCAAGATTAGAAATAGCCATTTCAATTTCTTGAGGGTTATCGGAAATCAAAACCTTTATAGCTTCTTCAACTGTATCTAGACGTCCAGAAGCATTAATTCTTGGTGCGACTCCAAAAGCTATGGTTTCAGCATTTAATCCATTTTCTACTTTATATCCAGCTCTTTCTATTAATCTTTTTAGTCCGTAGTGCTTACCTTTTGAGATTAAATCCAGACCTTTTGTTACAAGGTATCTGTTTTCGTGCACTAAAGGCACAACGTCTGCAACTGTACCTACGGCAACATAAGGCAAAATTGATGAAATAAAGTCAGTTTTCTGATAATGTTGTAAAAGCCCAGTTGCAACCTTAAAAGCAACTCCAACTCCGGCAAGGGATGTAAGAGATTCGATATCTTTTGCAGATAAACTTTCATCAAGAGCGTTTTGGGCTTTCGGATTTATAATTGCATAGGCATCAGGTAATTGTTCAGGAGCTTCGTGGTGATCAGTTATGATAACATCTATTTTAAAACTTTTTATGAAATTAACGGCTTCAATATCTGAAATACCGCAGTCAACTGAGATTATAACTTTTGGTTTTAATGCGGTCATTAATTTTACAAGTGCTTTTGTGTCAAATCCGTGTCCTTCCTTTTCTCTGTCAGGAATAAAGTAGTTTACGTTTGCACCAAGGTGATTGAATGTTCTATACAAAAGGGATGTAGATGTAACACCATCAGCATCAAAGTCCCCATAGATAACTATTTTTTCTTGATTATCTATGGCTCTTGAAAGTCTTTCAACCGCTTTTGCCATATCTGTAAAGACATTTGGCTGATATAGAGTGAATTCAAGTGGATTTAAAAATTCTTTTATTTCCTCTTCGGTTTTTATTCCACGAGAATTTAAAAGTCTTTTTAATAAAGACTTTTCATTAGTTTCATTTTTGCTAAATCTCCACTCTCTAACCGTCATAACTGAATTTTAGCATAAAATCATAGTCGGGCAAATTTGTGTTATTTGTAAATTTTCATTACAAAGATAGCAAAAAGATATACTTTAGAGGTTTAATAGGTAGATAACGAGAACAGTTTTAGGAGAAGGTTAATGATTGATAAAGTAGGTTTAAATTTAAATACATCGCATAAAAATAATTTTCAACATAATAATCAAGGCAAAAACAAGCAATTTGATGAACAAATTAAATATGAGGAGCACTTGCATCCCCAACTGTTGAAAAATTATTATGTGCCGATTTTCACAGGTAAAGAAAATCAAAAACCTATGATGTCAAAAGAAGAAAATATCAAGTTTTATATGTCAACACCGGCAAAAACGATGTTCTCTAAACTTCAACAATCGGCTATGGAAACAGGATATTCTGAAGTAACGGTTTTACATGTTATGAAATATGCAACAGAGGAAGCTCTAGAATATCTTGATGATTTGGATCACGAAAAGATAGATTTTGATGTTGAGAGTCAACCTAGTTTGGCATCAATAATATCTTATGAATCAACTCCGCACGCTTTTAGCAAACCGGAAAATCGTAAAAAATTAAAGCCAGTCTTAGAAAAACAATTGGAAAAGGTTAATAGTCTTATTGAAAACAATAAACCGGATAGCTCTAAAAATGTTAACGTTAATGATATAAAAATGTCTGATGACTTGATAAATTCAGTGTTTGGGTTAGCTGCAGACGAAAAAATAAGCACAGTTAGTCCTTATCTTTTAGTTAGTGGTGCATATAATTCTCCAGTAAAAGAAATTGCTAATCATACTAATCAATTTTTAATGGATGTAGATAGCGCTTTAATGTTAGAAAAAACTCCAATAAATAAAAGAACTACTTTTAGTGCTTATGAACAAAAAGCTTCAAATGTTTTAAAGAATTTATCTTTAGGTACTAATTTATTTATTACTTATGATTCTAATAAAGAAGAACCTAAATATTTTATTAATACAATCCAAAAAATAGCTAATAGTAACGAAAATGCTCAAAAGTTCAAAATTACAGAATTAAACGGACAAGTTAATGATACATATTTATCTCATGTAATTACGCAGTTATCAAAAGATAAGAAAAATGAGCACGTTGTAATTTTGGAACCTCTTCAGTTAATGATAAATTCATCAACTCCTGAACAACTGACTCAGGGTACTTATTCTATACCACCTATATTTATTCAAATGCTTGTAAATCCGCCATCAAATATAAAATTTATATTATATGATACCAAAAATACTTACTATGGTGTAATGCTTCAGAGTATAGAATATGCATTTAAGAATTTTGAAGAAATTACAATTCCAGCATTAAGTACAAATCAAATGGTAAAATCATTTAGAGAAAATCCGGATTTGATGAAGGATATCAAAAAGCCTTTTACAAAAAATGCGATTGATAAAACAGTTGAAGCTTCGGCTCAATTGGATGGGGCATTCCCTGGAAAAACACAAAAACTTATGAAAAAAATCGTAAGTTACTATATTGATAAAAAAGAAATAAATGAAAAGGATGTTGCAAACTATGTTAAAGAAGCAACAAGCCTTTTCAAAAAAGGTAATGATGATAGCCTTATAGATGTTGTTTTTGACACTGAAAGAAATATTAAACAAATGGTAGGTAAAGAATCTACTAAAAAAGAAGCTTTGGCTTGGGTTAAACAAATAAAATCTAATAAAATGGGTACCAAAGGCTTGTTAATTTATTCTCAAGACGGAACCGCAGGCAGTGGAAGAACCTTTACCGCACAAGCTATTGCAGGTGAAGCAAAAGTTCCTTATATTGAGATAAATACAATGGATTTTGGTACTAAAGAAGTTGGACTCTTTGGTGGCGCAGGTTTATCTCCGGAAGCTTCTATAAAAAAACTGTTTTCAATCGTAACAACTCAAGCAGAAGCTAATTCACATAAATCTGCTGTTTTATACATTGAAAACTTTGAATATTTCTCTATTGGTGAATTAATTTCTCAATATCACCAAAAGGCAATGGCTCAATTATTAAGAGAAATGGATAAAGCTGAAAAAGCAGGATTAAATATCCTAGTTATAGGTTCAGTATCTAACCCTCAGTTTATTGGGGAAGCCGCTATGAAATCGTTTAAGTTTTCTGACAGTATAGAGGTTGCATCACCGGCTTTCAATGAAAAAGAACGTGCTGCAATTTTGGCAGATGCTGTAAAACAGTCTAAAATAAAACTGGCAGGTACTCCTGAAGAACAAAAAGCTATTATAAATTCTGTTGCTCATTATACAACAGGTTTCCCAAATATGTATTTGAAAAATGTTGTTAAAAAAGCTCAATCTGTTGCTTTAGAACGTGGTCATAAAGCTGTAACCAAGAGCGATTTTACAGAGGCATTTTTGCAAATTACAACAGGTAGACCGTCTACAAATGTAATTAATGAGCACGAAAAACAAATCGTAGCATCTCATGAATGCGGGCATGCAACAAATCTTGAAGTAATGAATAATTTATTTGGTAAAAAAGGTCAACCATGGCATTTACCTGAAAAAGTTGATTTTATAACATTAGATCCAAGAGGCTACTATGGCGGAGCTGTTTACCACGGTCCGGATAAGAATAAAGAACAATCATTTGAAAGACTTTTCTCTAATATTGTTTGTTCTTATGGCGGTCATTCTGCCGAAAAATTATTCTATGGAATGGATGGTTCTTATGGTATTTCTTCAGATTTAGAGAATGCAACCGATACTGCTGAAGCTATGGTAAAAGTTATGGGTCAAGGCGCAAGAACCGGTAAGATTTCTTTATATGGCAAAAAAGATTTATCGCCAAAATTAAGAAATGATTCTGAAACTGATATGCAGGTTATTTTGAAAAATGCATTAACAATTTCTGATTTAATAACCGATACTTATGCTGATTTCAATAGAGAATTTACCGAAAAATATGGACGCTTGGTAGGTACAGGCGATTGTTTGATTGACGGTGAAGTTTTCAAAAAAGAATTAAATGATTGGAAAGCTCGTCAATCGAAAGAAAAACAAGAAGAATTAAAAAATTGCGATGAATTAATTTTAGATACAGTAGCAAAAACTAAAAAAGGATTTTTAGATTAATCAGATAAAAAATAAGGCATATCTTTTTCAAGATTTGCCTTATTAAAATCTTCCCTTTTTCGTGCACAAAGTGCTGTTACTAAGAATATATTACTAGGAATTGGAATTTTTATACCTATAGCTCAACATACTGTATGTGTCATCAGTAGATGAACTTTCACTTCCGTAGAATACAGACATATTTGTTGCGAATTGATTGTTGAATTCGTCTTCTTTTTCCATTCTGGCAGAATTTACGCTATATGCAGAAATCTCTGCACTGGTAATTCTTCCGTCGTGGTTAGTATCCATATCGTCGAAGTGCTCTAATATATTGTTAATTGTATCTGTAGACAGACCGCTTGCACCTGATGCATACATTTGGGTTAATTCAGCTTTTGTCAGACCTTGGGCTGACATACGGTTTGTTAAATTTGTCATTTCATCTGATGAAATTATTCCATCATTATCTTTATCTATTGAATTGAAGTTGGTTTGCAAATAAGATGCAAATGTTGGGTTTATATATTGTGTTTTAGAAGAATCTGCTCTAGCTTCATTAATACTGTCAAGTGTAAGACCATCCGGACTTATGCTTGATAGATAAGAGTATGTGTTATTTAAACCTGAATATATACCTGAAAACAGGGAATTTCCGCTCAAATTTGCCATAATATAGCTCCTCTTAATTTTGCTCATGACTATATTAATGATTTTTTGAAATTTGTCAACCCCTTTTGAGTAAAAAATCAAAGAAATTAGTGGTTTAACCTCTAAAAAATCACTTGCCGATACAAAAATGGCTGAAAATATTTTCTAGAATTTCATCAGTAATTACTTCACCTGTAATTTCATCAAGGAATAAAAGTGCAGATTTCAGGTCAATTGAGATTAAATCTTGTAATTCTCCAACTTTAGCTGCATTTAAGGCTTGTGTGAGGCTTTCTTTGCATTTTACAAGACAATCCTGTTGGCGTTTATTCGTTATAAATTCGGTATCTTCAGATGAAAAATTATAAACGATTTCTTTTATTTTTTCTTTTAATTCTTCAATGCCCTTATCTGTTTGGACTGAAATATTAATCGCGTTATCTATCGGTTTTTCAATCAGGTCGCATTTGTTAGCAATAATGAGATGATTTTTATTTTCAATCAAACTAAGAATAGCTTTATCTTCCTCGTTCATCCCTCTGCTTGCATCATAAATGAATAACACCAAGTCCGCTTCATCAGCAGACTGTTTAGAATATTCAATCCCGATTTCTTCGACTTTTCCAACTTCTTCGTTGTCACGAATTCCGGCAGTATCAATAAGGGTAATTGCAACATCCCAGTCAAGATTTTCTTTTATAACATCTCTGGTTGTGCCTGCAATATCAGTAACGATAGCTCTTTCGACGTTTAATAGTTTGTTGAATAAAGAGGATTTTCCGACATTTGGTTTTCCTACAATAGCAATTTTTACTCCTTGACGCAGAATATCAGAGGATTTTGCGTAGGATAAAATCTTATCGATTTCTTTAAGTGAATGTTCAAAACTTTCTATCAGGTATGAATATTCAGGTTCTGCAACATCTTCAGGAAAGTCTATACCGGCAATTATTTTTGATAAAACTTCAAAAATTTCTTTTTTTATTTCTCCGATTTTTTCACCTAAAACTCCGGAGAGGTTTTTAGCTGATTGGATCGCAAAGTTTCTTGTTTTGGCGTGAATTAAATCAGCAACGGCTTCAGCTTGGGAAAGATCCATTTTTTTATTCAAGAAAGCTCTTTTGGTGAATTCCCCTCTTTCGGCAGTTCTGGCACCATTTTTAAGAATAAGATCAAGAATATTTCTTACAACGTTAATTCCACCGTGGCAGTGAACTTCAATAACATCTTCTCCGGTGTAGCTGTGTGGATTTCTGAATGGAAGTACAATAACTTCATCAATTTTTTTCCCGTTATCGTGAATCCAGCCGTGAGCAATTTTCCCTGCTTCAAGATTTTTTTTAGAAAAAATTTTTTCAATTATATCAAATGCAGTATCACCTGAAATTCTAATTACACCAACCCCGCCAGTACCGAGTGGGGTTGCAATTGCAGCTATTGTATCAAATTCCTGTATAATATTCATAGCTTTATTATAGCACAGAGGAAAAAAAACGGGTTTCACTCTCAAAAACCCGTTTTATACAAAATAGATATTTATTTTGATAAATAAAATGAAAGTAACTGTGTACCTAATTGTGACATCAAGTTAGAACCTTCGCTCCACCAATTAGTGCCTGATGAATAATTTCCTTTATTAAATGCTGTTCCTGCATTGCTGTTCGCTTGCGACATATTACCGTATGACATTGCTGTTGAATTTATTCCGCTTACGTAATCATCAAGAAAACTCATATAGTTATATCTTCTTGATAATTCATCATTTACTAAGTCATTTTGCATAATAACTAAATCTTGACCTAATGAACTTATAGCGTCAGCTCTGTTAGATTCTATTGTGTTTAAGCTATTTAGGAATGAGGAGTTATCGAGGTTGCCAAAGCGTTTTGCGATATCATTTTTGGTATCTTCAATCATTGGTTTATAGATGTCATTGATAGCTTTTGTACCTTTTTGAGCATAAGCTTCAAGTTGCTGATTAATACTTTTTCTTGTATCAGCATCAAAAACATTTAAGTTAGACAAATTGTCTGCAAAAGATTTTTGGGCATAATCATATGCTCTTTTTTCATCATCAGACATAAGATAGTTTGTGACAACATTATCTCCATATTTGGAGGTAGTTGCTTTTGTTTGACCATTTATTTGAACAGTACCGGATGAATATTTCGGTTTAGAATTTTTTCCCATTATTGTTCCTTTCATATTGGAACAATATCTAGTGTATTAAGGCGTATGGATATAATATTATACCACGTGTTTAAAAATTTTGTCCAGAAACATTTTTATTTTTCGGTATCAAATTCATAGATAATTTCTCTATCGTAAGTTTCGCCTTGTTTTAGTATTGGTTTTTCGTCAAAAGTGTTGATTGCATTCGGATAGAATTGAGGTTCTATACAAAAAGCTGACCGTTTTTCGTATTTTTTACCGTCTTTACCCTCAGGTTGTTCGGGTTTGCCGAGGTGGTTTGCAGTGTAGAATTGAAATCCCGGTAGGTTTGTGGAAACTTTTAATATTATTCCGGTTTTTTCAGATTTAACTTTTGCGATTTTTCGGATAGTTTTTCCGTCATAGTCGTCTATACAGTAGTTTTGATCAAACCCTGAGCCTATTTCAAGTTGTTTTGACTCTTGATGGATTACATCTTTTATTTTTTTAGCTTTTTTGAAATCGAAAGGGGTGTCTTTTACTGACGCCAGTTCCCCTGTAGGAATTGCTATTTCATTATTTACGGTATATCTTGAAGAATTTGGTAATTCTACAATATGATCAAGGACGGCATTTTCTTCGGTATTTTCAGCTCCGTCAAGGTTAAAATATGTGTGGTTTGTCATATTTATTAGCGTGTCTTTATCAGATTCTGCGTGATATTTAATATGCAGTTTATTATCATTATCTAGCTGATATGTTACTGTTGCAGTTACATTACCTGGGTGTCCGCCTTCCATATCTTTTTTTAGGTATGTAAATTTTACTCCGTCCTTTAAAATTTCTGCTTTCCAATTTTTAGTGTCAAAACCTTCGGAGCCCCCGTGAGAGTGTGTTTTGCCATTATCTTTGTTACATTCAAGCTTATATTCTTTATCATTAATTTTGAAGGTGCCGTTATCAATTTTATTTGCGCAAGGGCCTATTGTACCACCGGCATGGCCCACTGGAGATTTTTCATAAGGAGTTACACTTGTGTAACCTTGAGTGATGTCTTTTAATTTTCCGTTTTTGTCAGGAACTTTTATTGATGTAATTGTTGCTCCAAATGTCGATAAGTCAACGCTCAAACCGTTTTTATTTGTGATGGTGTATAAATCTGCCATCTCTCCTGTTTTTTCAATTTTCCCGAAAGATTTTTTCTCAATAATCATTCCCGAATAATCTTTATCAATTTTTTGATTAACGTTTTTTATAAAAGTATCAGATTGAATATTTGTGTTTAAATTGGTCTGATTATGCTGGATATTATTATATACAGCAGGTTTTGGAATAGTAAACATCACGTGAGAATTGAAATCTATCGGCATTCTTAACTCCTTTTTTGAAACCATTATAATAAAAAAAGAACATAGAAAAAATTGCCCTAATCTTTTTATGATATAATTCAGTTATGGAAGAATTGAATTTAAACGAAATTACGGAACTTGTAGCTGATAAAAAATATGAGGAAGCAAAAGAAAGACTTTCTTGTATATCAAATAACGATGAAAATAATTTAGAAGCTCTTAAACTATTGGGCTTGTGCAATATTAATCTGGAAAATTACAAAGATGCACAAAGTAATTATGAGACTATTATAAAATATTTTCCTGAAGATGCGACCAGTTGGTTTTATTTAGCTTGTTGCTATGATTATCAGGAAGATTATATTCATGCGACTGCTGCTTATGAAGAAGTTATAAAACTCAGAGAAGATTACACTGAGGCATATAAATGTCTTTGCGTAATTTACGTTAAACAACACAACGAAGATAAGGCTATTGAGTTAGGTAAAAAAATTCTTGAAAAAGTTCAAGATGATTATACTCTTTTCTATATTGTTGGTACAGCTTATATGTCAACAAAACGTTTTGAAGAAAGCGTTTATTATTTGGAAAAGGCACTTGAATTAAAACCTGATCACGCACAGTTGTATAATAATCTTGGAACTTCTTATATTACTATCGGAAACCTTGATAAGGCGATTGAAAACTTCCATAAGGCAACTGAACTCGATCCTGATAATGCAATAACTTATTTCAATATTGGTTCAATTTTGCAAATGAAAAATGATCACCAAAAAGCTTGTGAATATTTTGAAAAAGCTTATAGCCTTGAAGAAAATGATAGCTTTTTAACAGCTCTTGCATTATCTGAGGTTAAACTTGAAGATTGGAATAATGCAATTAAACATTACAAAACTCTTATAATGCATCATCCTGAAAAGCAAACTTATCAGTATAATTTGGCTTGTTGTTTTGAGGCAAAAGGCGAATATAGCTATGCTATCGGAATTTTAATAAAACTTGTTGCGTTAAATCCAAAATCAGCGTCAATGTCTAAAAAGCTGGCAAACCTTTTCCTTAAAATAAATAAACCTATTCAGGCAAAAGAAATTTATGAAAAGATAATAATTCAAGGAACGGTATCTTTCGAGACATACTATGAATTTGCAAATATATGTATGCTTACAGATGATGTCGATAAAGCCGAGAAAATTTTGAAAAAAGTTGTTGAATTAAAACCTGAACATGCTCAGGCTCATAAGGATTTGGGTGTAATTTATTTGACAAGAAAATTATTTGACTACGCAAAAGATGAATTTGATAAGGCTCTTGAATATGCACCTAATGACGGTGAGATATTGTATGAATATGCAAATTATCTTCATGCAACAACCGAATTTAAGCAAGCTGATGAATATTATCAAAAAGCTCTAGAAGTTATGCCTGATAATGGCGATATATTAGCGTTTTCAGCATTGAATAAAATGCATACAGGTGATTTGGAAAAAGCCCGTGAGCAAATTGATTTGGCAATTGGTAAAAAAGTTCAAAGCGGATTTTTATTATTTATTGCCGGTAAAATCCGTTACTTGCTAAAAGATTATGAGGATGCAAAAAGATTTTTAATTAAATCATTTGAGCTTGAACGTAATCCTGAGGTAAAAAATCTTTTGGGCTTGTGCTATTTTGAACTTGGTGATTATGCTCAGGCAAAAAATATTTTCAAAAATATTTTAGAAGGAAAACCTCTAAATCCTTATGTAATGTTGAATATTGCCAAATGTGATGCAAAGCTTGGTGATGCTGATGGGGCACTTGAGGTTTTGGAAAAAATAACAGAAAATTTCCCTGATAATGAAGAAGCACACGAAATGATAAGAGAGTTATCATAAGTTTATTATAGTAGTTTTATCAGAGAATAATAAAAAAGGCGGTGTTACCATCGCCTAAAATAACCAGATTTTTACACTATGTAAGTGTTCAGAAAGGAAGGGCGGACAATGTCCGCTTTTATATAGCTTACGATTTTAAAAAAAATCGTTTTAGCTTCATTACAATTTGCCTTACTGAAAATCAGCTCAGCATTTTCCCGCACTTATGTGGGTCTTTTTATTAGTCTCCCAAGTTAATTTGAGAGAATTGAACAATTTTATTTTTTCCGCGTTTTTTTGCATTGTATAATGCGTGTTCAGCATAGCGGATTATTGTATTTACATCCTCTTCAGTGTTTTCAAGGCAAGGGTATGATGAAATACCGCCTGAAATTGTGATAGGATGTCTTTCTTCTTCACCTGCAGGAATGAATTCCATTTTTTCAATATCACGTCTGAAACGTTCTGCAAAAAGGAATGCATTTTCTTCAGATGTGTTTGGAAGGATTAGAAGAAATTCTTCATCACCGTATCTTGTTAAAATATCTTCTTTTCTGATAAGTTGTTTAAGTTTATCAGCGATAGAACGGAGTAATACATCGCCCCATTCATAACCGTAAATATCATTGACAACTTTGAAGAAATCAAGGTCAAATAATAGACAAGAAAGTTTTGTTCCATAACGTTTTGCACGTGAAATTTCTTGTTCAAGACGTTCTTGTAAATATTTTCTGTTATGTAGACCTGTAAGCTCATCTGTTGTTGATACTTGAAGTAATTTTTCTCTTAATTCTTTTATTTTCAACAAAGATTTTGCTCTGATTAAAAGCTCATCATTATCAACCGGAGTTTTAATCATATCGTAAGTAATAGCTCTTACAGTTGTTCCTTTAAATGTTTCTCCGACAAATAGTACAGGAACTTTGAATTTTGTAACCATTAAAACATCTTTGATATTTGGAACATCTTCTACGATAATCAAACCAGGATTAAGAGTTTCATATTCTCTTAATTTTTCGGCATCTTCAATTCTTACATTAACGTCATCAAGTGTTGCGAGGACGTCTGCAAGGTTGGAAACTTTTTTACTTGTATATACAATAATATTTTTCATCTTAAACCCTCTCTTAGCAAGAAGTGTAGCATACTGAGCTTTTTAACGCAATTTGTAAAGATATTTTAATAAAATGGACGAACGTTTAAAGTTTTAACATTAAAAATGCGTATAAAAAGTTGTGAAAGGTTAGAAATGTCGGATCCAATTTTAATAAATATACTAATACAAGCTGAAGGGTTGTCGGGACAAAGTGCAGAAAAGCGTCGTGCTGAACTTGAAAAGAAATCTGCTACTGAGTTACAGGCATTACTATCCAAAAGTTCTGACAAAAAAGCTTATGAATTAGATTTATACGAATCTGTCGGTTGGATGCCAAAAGCTAAACCGCAGCCTAAGTATACTTCCGGTCAGGAAGAAGCTATGCAATTTATGAAAGAAATGCTTGCTGATTCTATGAAGACTATGTCTGATCAGGACAAAAAAGAAAATTATATAAGTACGAGTGTAAATTTTGTTAAAGAAGTTTTTAATACCGAGTATGCAAAATCAAATGTTTCTGCAGCTATTCAAGGAGCTCAGCAGGATTTTTCTGCAATCGAAGATGCTGCAAGAAAAGTCCCATCGGAATTTGATACAGAATTTCAAAAACGTAGAGGTGTAAGTTTTGATGAGAAAAAAATAGCCGAATGTAGCCAAAAAGCAAAAGCTATGGCAGAATTTCAAGCCTCTACAGATGTGATAGATGGTTTGAAAGCAAAACTGAAAAATGCTTTAGTAAACGATACTTCTAATAATATTAATCGTGCAGGTGAAAAAGCTATTTTGGAAACTCTTGCAACTATGGGTTATACCAAAATAGGAGAGGTTATCCAAGCTGCAATTAAAGGACATGAAAATGATCCTGCTATCAAAGATTATTTGAAAGAGGATGGTCGTTTTGCAATCAGAAAAGATGAAGATGGTAAAATTGGAATTTATCGAGAAACAAAAGAAGGCGATTGGCAGCCGATTACGCAAGAACAGGCTCAAATTATCGGTAAAGAAATTGAATTACGTTTAAATAAGCTTCATTCAAATATTTTGGGTGTCGAAATTCCTGAAAATGCTTCCAGTGAAGAAATTGCAAAATTGAATGAAGTAAAAATGGACCAATATCAGAAAGATTATGAAAAAAGTTTTGCTCAAGCTTATGGTAAAAAAGATTTAAAACAACTTGCACAAAATTATGTAATGAGCCAAGAGCAAGGTCAGGCCTATGTTCAGATGGGTGTGAATATTCTTGCTATGGCAGGAGCAATGTTCTCTGGCGGAGGTTCACTTGCATTAGTTTCAACGGGTGTAATGCTTACAAATCCGGTAGGATTTATTCAAAAAGCAACTGATGCAGATGGTATGACTGCAGAAGATTGGAAAAACTACGGTTCAGAATTTGTAGAACAAGCCGGCTGGATGGCTTTAGGTATGGGTGCTGGTAAAGTCGGAGATCTTACTCGTAGTTTTGTGAAAGTAAAAGGGCTTGCAAAAGTTATGCAAGATGGCGGTAAATCATTAGATGACTTTATAAAAATTGCAGCTAAAAGTCCTGATATTCCTGCTGATATTGCCAAAAGTCTTAAAACTGTTACACGGCTTGCAAATACAGCAGGTGTAACGACTGAAGTTGCCGCTGATATGGCTACCACTATGGCACTCCAAAAAGATGGCGCAACCGAAATGGATTGGATTATGTCTATCGGTGGCTCTCTAGTTGGTACAAAAATGCAAAAAGTTCTTGCTCCTATGTCGGGTGATGCAAAAGTCGCTTATGTGATGGACGCATTTAAAGATTTTAAATTATCTGAAACCGAAGCTAAACAACTTCTTAAGGCTATGGATGACTCGGCAAAAGGAATTGCACCATTAAAAAAACAAGATTTGTCAAATAATGCTCAGTATCAAGCAGAATTAGCAGATTTAAATGAAAGATTTAAAAATAAAGAAATATCTGCCCCTGAGCTTTTAGCTGCTAAAAAAGCATTAAAATCGAAATATGAACAAGAAAATACGGTAAATCATTCTCCTGCATCTCCAACTAAGAAAAAAGCTTCTTCAAAAGAAGATGTTCAGACAAATTCTACCCAAAAAGGCGGACCGGTGTTAGAAGGTGGAATTCGTGCAGATGAGCTTGATGAGGTTGCTCCGTTTGCAAAAAGACTTGAAAATTCTTCTGATGTTGGAGATTATATTCCAGTACCTACAAAAAAACTTGATATTAAAGAGTTTAAAAGTAAATTAGTTTCACTAACAGACCCGAAAGACGGAACCCCATTATTTAAAGAATTGGATAGTGAATTTTTCATAGAGAAGTTTGGTGTTGAGAATATAGCAAAAGTTTCTGAATTTATCGATTTTGCTCGCCAAAAATATGATGATATTTTTGTAAGAGAGTGCTTATTCTCTGCTAACTCAGATAAAAGAATAGATCCTATTGATAAAATTAAATTACAAAGAGATTTGATAGAAACTTTTGATAATACCCCTGAAAATGTTAAATCATTATCAACTTTAATTTGGACTATAAAACCAACTCAAATGAAAGCTGCTCAAATTCTTTTGGATATGCCAAAACGAGAAAATTCAGGAGATTCTAAATGGAATGATTTGAATAAATTTATTGAGAACGTTGATTTATTTGATAGTAATAAATCAGTTGAAGCTTTAAATCGTGCAGTTTCTTTACAATTCAATAACGGAGCTAAGGCATTTGGCATAAAAGATATAGATAAAATTATTCAGATAAAAGATTTGTTGTTAAGTGATAATTTTTCAGATGATGAACTTGTAAAACTGTCTTTCTCGTTAGTCAGTGTTGCAAAAAACAGTAGTGATATCCGATATATCGCAAAAGTTATTGCTTCTCCTAAAAATAAAGATCTTCAGGCAGAAATTAAGGAAATTTTGAAAGATGATAAATTTATGACTGTTGTTGCCAAGATGCATCAATTGCAGCCTAAGATTTATGATAAAGTTAATGCGGCTAAAATTGCTCAAACTAATATAAAGGATAAGACTTCAAAAGCTTTAATTAAGCGGAATGCTAAAAAAATTAAAGATATTCAAAAGCGTATTGATTTTGTCGCTAAAATGGAAAAATATCTTCCAAATCTATCTGAAATTCAAGATAAATATATTTTGAGTAAAATCTATGCAGAAACCTCTAGTATAGTAGAAAAATTAAATACTAACAGTGCTGATGTTAAGCCTGAAGATTACTTAAAGTTGGTTGAATATGTTAATATAGATAAAGAATTTCGAGGTGAAACTGCTTATGTTTATGGAAATGCTTCAGCATATTTAGAGTATATGGAAAAAGAATATCCTGATAGTGCAAGAGTTTTTAAGGATTTAGTTGAAAAGTATAAAACGATGTCAAAAAAAGATTTTGAGTCTTACTTTGACCAAAACACTACTCCTGAAATTACAGAATTAGGAATAATCAACTATGTAAAAGATAAACAAATTGAGCAATTAAAGCTTTATATAAATAAAAACTCTTCTATCGAAGATAATTTATATTACAGTAAAAAAGAAAAAAGTAATATTTCTCGTTTATATAGAGAAAAATATCTATCTCAATTACCTGAAGCTACAAGGAAACGTTGTGAAAAAATCTATGACTCATTTGGTGTCAAAATGTTTTTAGCAGATGAAAGCGATACAAAAGTGCTTGATTTTGTATATAATGAGTTGCAAGAATGGCAAAAAGCGAGCAGAGGACAAGCTCAAATGCCACCAGTTCTTGATTTGAGTGTCATAAAAAAAGATTATATAGATAAAGTTTTCCAGTCGAGTGGATATTGTAATTCAGTTACTAAAAATATAAGTCTTAATGGCCGGTATTTAGAAGATGTTATATATACATTAAGACATGAAATCGCTCATGCTAATGATTCAGAAATTAATACTAAAGATGGTATTATAACTGTCCATAATAAAGATGGTTCAGTAGAAAAGATAAATATAGATGAGATTGTTGTACATAAACAAGTCCAAAGACTTGATAGTGATGGCCAACCTATGTTTTATCCAGATGGAACCCCAATTATGGAAAAAGCAATAGCAGAAGATGGAACGTTAGAACCTGATTTGGCCAAATGCAAATATGTTGAAGAGTTTGACAATGCAGGAATTCCTGATTGGCATATTCCTTATGCGTATACTAATAAATCAGAATTTCTAGCCGTAGCTGCGGAAGGTGATTATAGTAAATATTCACCTGAATTTAAAGATTTACTTGTAAAACTTGGACTTCCTAAATGGATGTTCAATATGAAAGCAAGAGATAATATAAATACTGATCCTAATATATACACAAATAATAAATTTGCTAGTAAATATTCAGCTGAAGATAATCAAAAAATTTCTGCAAATTCCGAAAAATTCTTTAACTGGGTATCGAAAAGTAGTAATGAAATAAAAAATGATTATTTGAAATATATAGATCAATCTTTTGGAACTCTAAGTACACGTGTCAAGGACTTGGAAGGTCTTAATGAAAAAATTTACCGTGAAATAGATAGAATAGATCAAAAAATTGCTGATTTAGAAAATATTGATGAATATAATGCCACAAAACTTAAAAAAGGTGATGAGCCTTTGACTCAAGAAGCTGCAGATGTTTTGATTGAAAAATATAACATGCAGAAACAAAATTTAATTAATGATTATGATACTGTAATTAATACTATTCAAGATACTTTCGGTGCAAGACTTGTGCTTGATGATGCATCACCTGTAGCTATTGCAAAAATTCATCAATCTCTGTTAAATGCTATTGACAGCGGTGAAATAAAAATCCTTGAGATTAATAATTACCAAGGGGAAGGCTCTATTCCTTATTTCTCCAGCGCCCAAATAAAACAGCTCCAAGCTCATTGCAGACGTCAGGGATATGAGTTGAAAGTTATTTCTGATGTAAATGCTCCTGTGGGAAAAGAAGATTTGTATAATAAAGATTATAACTCTCAAAAAGCAATTAAAGCTTCAGGCTATACAACTTGTCAGATGAATATTCAGCATAAAAACGGCGTTATAAGTGAATTCCAAATTCGCGGTAAATATATTAATGAGCTTGCAGAAAGTGAGCACATTTTCTATGATATTTCCCAAAACAAAGATTTAAGTAAAGGTAATCCGAAAATAAAAGCTATTACAGATCCGCTTGTCAGAGTTGTCGAAAATATGAATGCAAAAGGAAATGAACACATAAAAGCAGCTTATTCAAAATATCTCACGGAGTGTTATAAATTTGCACGTATGAAAGAGCTGGGTATTCCGATGAAAAAACCTGTTCTGCCTGATATTGTTGACCCTATGCTTGATATAGACAATATAATTAATATTCATAATCAAATAACATCCATAAAATAGCAAAAATAGTTTTTTGTGGTTGTTAATTATAAAAAAAAGAGGTAAAATAAGTTTATGATAAATTTTGAAGGAAATAGTCAATTGAATAGAAAAATAAATCAGCTTTCTATAGAAAAATTAGAAAAAGTTTTACCAAAGAATGAAATCGAAATTTTACTAAAAAAAGTGAAAGCTCGAGCTGAAATCGAAATGACAGAAATCGGTTCTTTTCGACCTATTCAAGAGAGCATTCAAAATCATAAACCTGTAATTGAAATCGGTAGAGTTTCTTTGCATATAAAACCTACATCGAATTTAAATAATAGCAAAGAAAGAGTTCTCGAGGCTTCTGTATCTACAAAATCTGGTCAGTATGTTATCGAAAAACAATTGGCAGAAGGAAATCGTGATGAAATCTTAGGGTATTTAAATAATAAAGATTTTGACGAGAATTTTAAAAGATTTCTTATGGAATGTTCTGATAATTTTGAACAAAAAGGGCTTGAATAATTTTGCATTGAAATTTTAATCGTGGTAAGATAGCTTTATGGCAGAGCTGTTTACGATTAAAATAAAACCTATGACACAGATGGATTTGGATAATGTAATTTCCATTGAAGCTGCATCTTATGGTGAGCATCATTGGTCAAAGGAATCATTTTTTAATGAATTGTCCAATGAGCTTGCGCGATATTATTGTGCATTTGATTGCAATGGGAATCTTATGGGATATGCAGGTACTTGGCAAATTCTTGAGGAAGCCCATATTACAAATATTGCGGTTTCTCCTGATTATAGGAGAAAAAAAGTCGGAGAGGCTCTACTTACAACGATTATCAATGATTGCAGAAATAATGGAATAAAGTATATTACTCTGGAAGTCCGTGTAAGCAATACTCCTGCAATTAATCTTTATGAAAAATATGGTTTCAAATCGCTTGGCACAAGAAAAGGGTATTACCAAAATAATAATGAAGATGCCTTAATAATGTGGACAGAAAACATGTTTTACGATAAATTTAAATTAATATATGACAAAAATCTTGAAGATTTGAAAAGGGTTGTAAATATAATATGACACAGGAAGAACAAGAAGAACAGCAAGAACAACCGAAAAAAAAGCTCCGAGTAAAAACGGTTAAACCCAAAAAGCGCAGAGGAATAAGATTAGGTGTAGGAAGCCTTGTTTTATTAATTTTTTGTTCTTTTTTACTTGTAATTTCGACCTTTTTGCAGTTGGATATAACTCATTTTATTATCCCATCTAAATTATTTTCTGGAGAGCCGACTCAAATAAAAGATTTTATTTTTACTTATAAGTTTATACCGCAAATTCCTGCAGTTATGTTTATTGTGGGACTTTTAGGAAGACGATTAAGCATTACAAGTATTTTGCTTTATATCATTACAGGATTATTCTTCCTCCCTGTATTTGCTTTAGGCGGTGGTTGGAGATATATCTTTGAATACGGATTTGGTTATATTTTAGCCTATGTTCCTGCTGCGTTTCTTACAGGCATGATACTTAAAAAAGGTTATTCTTATAAAAATACTGCAAAAGCTGTCTTTGTTGGTGTGTTAACTATTCATTTTCTTGGAATTATGTATATGATGTGCCTTGCTTCATTAAGACATACAGGTTGGGGATTTGTAGGAGATTGGATTGTTGCACAAAGCGGGCTAAAAATAATTTATGATTTTATTTTCAGCTATATTCTTGTATTAGTTGCGAAATATTTAAGAATTATTTTGTGGCTGTATTTGTAATTATTTCTGATTTTGGATGATTTTTTCTTGTAACAATTAATATTACGCCTGTGAGTATAAGAATGACGCCTGTAATAATTCTTAGTGTTAAATGTTCATGGAAGAACAATACACCGAAAAAGATTGCGGTTAATGGTTCTAAAGCGCCAAGTATTGCGGTTTTTGTAGACCCGATAAGTTTTATTGAAATTGTAATTGTTTCAAGTGAAATAATTGTAGGAAATAATGCTAGTGCAATTGCACAAAGCCATAACCAAGGCTTATCTATAATCTGTAATTCAGTGCAGAATTTCAAGTTAAAGATATAAACTAATAAGCCAAAAAGCATAACATAAAAACTTAATTTATCGCTTTTTATATGTTTAACGGTTTTGATATTTTTTACTCCGATAATATAAAGTGCATATAAAATTGCTGAAAGTAAAACTAATCCGACTCCTTGAAGATTTAAATCCATATTAGGTTTGCCTTTATATAACAAAACAATACCTATAGAAGTCAAAATTATTGATGAAATAACTGTTTTAGTCATTTTTTCTTTAAAGAACAGCCACATCAAAATTGCGACTAGCACCGGATAGATAAATAATATAGTGCAGGCAATTCCAGCTTCAATATATTTAAAAGCCATAAAAAGAGTTAAAGATGATAGTGAAAAGAATAATCCTAAAAATAATAATGGCCAGAATTCAGCCATGGTTAGTTTTAATGAAACTTTTTTATGAAACTTGAGCCATAAGTAATAAATGCCAACAGCTATTGCGTATCTGTAAAATAGGACTGAATTTACTCCAATACCGCCTGAATATAGCGGAAGTCCGAATAGTGGATTTGTTCCATAACTTGCAGCTGCTATTGCACCATTAATAATGCCTGTTACTTGTCTTTTCACAACAAATTTCTCTCCTCAAATCACTCTAGGGGTTGATAATATTATATATTATTTTCTTAAATTTTCAAAACATTTTTTTAAAATTAAGTCGCATTCTTTTTCCATAATGCCACCATAGACTTTTAAAGGGGAATTTGCGAGTTTTCTTACATCAATCACTGAGCCTAATGCACCGTAATTTGTATCATAGGAACCAAAATAAACTGACTTTAGCCGTGATTGAACTATTGCCCAAGCACACATAGGACAAGGCTCTAAGGTGACATACATCTCACAATCCTCAAGACGCCAGCGATCAAGTTTTTTTTCAGCTTCTCTTATAGCTAAAATTTCAGCATGAGCCGTTACATCATTAAGTTTTTCTTTTTGGTTATAAGCTGATGATATTACTTCACCGTTTTTGACAATGACTGCACCAACTGCAATTTCACCTTTAGCTTTTTCAGCTTCAACAATTGCAAGATTCATCATAAAACTTCATCTGCCTCATTAGATGCGAGTTTCAAATCAACTTCGACACAGAATCCGCATGTTTCATCAGAGGATAATTTTATTTCCCCTTGCATAGCTTCGACAAGTCCTTTTACGATAAATAATCCCAAACCAGTTCCTCTGGTTGTGCGTGTTGTATTATCATCTAGTCTTATAAATTTTTCGAAAAGGGTGTTAAGTTTTTTAGGAGGAATTACATCACAATCATTTTTAACAAAAAGTTTTGCAATATTATTTTCTATAATTCCTTCAACTGTAATTTTGGAATCAGGATATGCGTATTTTATTGCGTTTTCGATTAAGTTTACAAATACTTGCTCTAGTCTGTTTTTGTCACCGGAAACGTTTGGAAAATCTTCCGGTACATTAATTATGATTTCTTTATTATCTTTATTTTTTACAAGCATTTGGGCTGTTTCTAAAACTTCAGGAATCCAAACGCTTTCAATATTTGTACGCAAACGCATTCCCTCAATATCAGGTATGGTAAGCAAATCTTCAATAAGTCGTTTTAATCTTTCAGATTGTTCTTTTATTATTCTTAAAGATTTTTGTTTTGTTTCTTCATCAATTTTGATATCTTGTCTTAAAAGTCTTGAAGTATAGCCTTGAATACTTGTGAGAGGGGTTCTCAATTCATGGCTTACCGTATCTATAAGGTTTGAGCGAAATTCATTTAGCTGTTTCAGTTCAACGTTATTTTGTTTTAGTTGAATATATGATTTATGGATTTCGCCTGCCATACGGTTGAATTCAAAAGCAAGGAATACGATTTCATGTGGTGTGAATGCTGTTGTTAAAAGTCTTATTTGACGTTCGTAGTTACCTTTTGAAATTGCGATTATTCCTTTGAATAATTGTCTTATGTTTATATACAAGTGGTAAGTATAAAGTGCTGTTATAAATATAATTACCAAAGTTGCAAGGATTACTGAAAGAATTATTTTTGCACTGTTATTGTTAATTGCTTTGCGTGTAATTTTTTCAGTAGTGTTAACTATTATAGTAATTGGCGGGTCATCTTTATGAACATAAACTAATGGTTGGTTTTTGACGTCTCCAAATATAACAGGGGTATTTAATTTAAGCTTTTGAGGTAATAGAGAAAGAGTTTTGTCAAAAACGCTTTCGGTATAATTATGCGACGCAATCAATTTCCCTTCATTAGTCATGACATAAATTTGTCTGTCATCATCTTTTAGGGATTGAAATAATTCATCTTTCAATGCTTGTATACTATACGTTGCAACAAGAAAACTGGTTTTGTCCAAAGGTATTGATACTGTGGCTTTATTTTCATCGCTGTTATTTGTGTGAATTTTTTCGAGTTCTTCTTTTGAATTTACGATTTCAATTTTTTCGCAGTTATCAAAATTTGATGCAACATTATTCAAATATTTAATTTTTTGAGCTTTATCCGGTATAAAATTTAAAGAGAAAGCGATTTGTTCCAAGTTATTATTAATAGTGTTGGAAAAGAAATCTATTTCATCGGATACCATGTTAGCAATCAAAACTGCGGATTCTCTAAGTTGGTATCTCATTGATTGCTGGTTAATATTATTAATAATAAAACCGCTTACGCACATAGGTATCAGAACTGCAAAGAAAAATACAATTCCGATTTGTTCAACGATTTTAAGTCTTTTGAGTTTCAAAAACATATTATTCACCTGCAAAAGGAGTCAGCTTATAACCAACATTAGTAACAGTGTGGAGATATTTAGGGTTTTTTGAGTCGGTCTCAATTTTGTTTCTCAACCCGCCAACATGAACTCTTAGCATACGAACATCTTCATTACTGTCATATCCCCATACTTCATCCAAAAGTGTTGCAAGGGTTACTGGCTGGTTAAAATGCTGCATTAAACTATAAAGAATTTCAAATTCTGTAGGTGTAAGTTTGATTTTTTTATTAATTATTATACATTCTAAAGTCTCAGGAAAAATTTGAATATCTCCAACATTCAAGATTTCATCAGAAAGTGAATTTGTATCTTCAACTTGATTACGTCTTAAAAGAACTTTTATTCTTAAAAGAACTTCTTGAATATCGAAAGGTTTTACCAAATAATCATCTGCACCGCAGTCAAAACCTTCTGTTTTATCATCAATAGTTCCTTTTGCGGTGAGCATTAAAATAGGTATAGCAAGTTTTGCTTGACGAATATTTTTAGCAACATCAAAACCGTTCATCTTAGGCATCATAACGTCAAGTAAAATTAAGTCATAAGAATTGTTCAAAGCTTTATTTAGCCCCTCAA
The DNA here is from genome assembly GCA_944325875.1 of Candidatus Gastranaerophilales bacterium. Taxonomy (GTDB): domain Bacteria; phylum Cyanobacteriota; class Vampirovibrionia; order Gastranaerophilales; family Gastranaerophilaceae; genus Scatousia. The sequence continues at coordinate 50,034 of CALVBU010000005.1, read as the reverse complement.
GCCCGTCTTTTGCAGTATCTACAAAATAACCGCTTTGAGATACGTCAAATTCCAATAACTCTCTTATTTCATCATCGTCATCTACTATTAAAATTCGTTTTTGAGCTGCAGTCATAATATCCCTTCAAGTTTATAAAATTACACTTTATTTTATAAAACATATTTTGATTTTTCAATTATTTATAAAGAAACTATAACAAAAAAGCCACCTTTTGAGAGATGGCTTTTTGTGTTTATTAATCTATATTTAAAACTATTCAGCAGCTTCTGCTGTTTTAGTAAAACATTCTTTACAATAAACTTCTTTACCCGGAATAGGTTTGAATGGAACCTGAGTTTGAGCTCCGCATTTTGAACATACAGCATCATACATTTTTCTTTGTCTTCTGTTTCTTTGTCTGCGTTGCTTTCTGCATTCAGGGCATCTTTTTGGTTTGTTTACGAGACCTTTTTCTGCATAAAATTCTTGTTCACCCACTGTGAAGATAAATTCTGCTCCGCAATCTTCACAAATCAGTTTTTCATCTTGGTACATTTGTGTTCTCCTGGTTTAGTAATATCCGGAGGGTTCAAAAAATCCTCCATTCGTGTATTATACACTATATATCAATTTTATGCAATAGGTTAAGCCCGAAAACGCTATATAATCGTAGATAGCGACGGAGCTATGGCAATAAAATGTCTTACTAAATCTTTATCCCAGAATTTTCCTGCACCATCTTTTAAGATTTCGCAAGCTTTTTCTGTTCCTAGGCCTTTTCTGTAAGGTCTATCGCTTATTAAAGCGTGGAATGCATCTGCTACTGCTACAATTCTTGCTGATAGAGGGATTTCTTCGCCTTTTAATTTTTCAGGATATCCTGAACCATCAATATGTTCGTGGTGATATTTAACCATTGGGATTAAATCTCTTAAGGCTTCATTTGGCATTAATACTTTTTCTGCACCTATTACAGGGTGTTGTTTCATAATTTCCCATTCATCATCTTCAAGTTTGCCAGGTTTTTTCAATACGTTTTCAGGAATACCAATTTTTCCTACGTCATGTAACAATGCACCTAAGGTAATTCTTTGTACTTCATCTTCAGGTAGGTTAATCGCGCGAGCAAGTGCCTCTGAATATCTTGATACAGAGGTTGAATGACCTTTTGTATAAGGATCTTTTGCATCAATTGCTCCTGCAAGTGAGTTTGCAAGTTCCATCAAATGGTTTTGAGAAATAATTTGTTCATTATTGAATTTATGAACAAGTTCTTCTTCAAAGTTTATGCCAAGTTGTGCGTGGCGTTTTGCGATAACTTCCGCAAATGAATTCAATGCCTCATCGTCCCAGAAGTTGAAGTCTGATGAACTGATGATTGCGGACATACCTTCTTTGTAACCTTTTGCTTGAGAGATATACATTGCCTGTTCTGCTAAAATCAAAAGTTTTTCTTGATTTTTTGAACATTCAGGGAATGTAGATATACCTACAGATACCTTAACAGGTCCTACATCATCTACAAAACAGCAAGACAGTGTATAGGTTATATATTCTGCTAAGTATTTTGCGTCAGATGTACCTGTATTTGGCAATATAATAGCGATTTCATCACCGCCATATCTGCCGGCTTTGTCATTTGAACGCATATTTTGTTTAACTTTTTCTGCTAGAAGTTTAATAACTTCATCACCTTTGGCATGACCAAGTTCTCTATTAATTTTGGAAATGTTGTTTATGTCAAACATGATTATTGAAAGTTCTGTATTAGTATCTTCTGCAACTTTTAATTCGTTTGCCAGAACTTCCTGAAAACCTCTGTGGTTGTATAAAGAGGTTAATGTATCTGTGTTTGCAAATTTGTTTGTTTTTTCAAGCAAGTCTATATTATGTGTATACATTGCAATATAATTTGCGATGAATGATAACATTCCCATATTACAGTCTAAACTGTCTTTGCCAAGAATTATTACTCCTAAGCTATTATTTATTGATACTAAAGGAAGTATTATTGTTGATGATGGCTGTAAATATGGGATATTTAAAAATTTATTATCTTTTAACATTACGGTAGATAAGCTTTTAAAGCACTCTACAACAGGGTTTTGCTCATCTGATAAGAAAATCTTAGATGAATATGTGCTTCCCATTTTATTTGTTAATTTTAAATTTATACATTTTGATTTTTCATGCAAAAGTCCGAATGCAGTAAATGTACAGTTTAATTTTTCGGTAAAAATTTCATGCATAGTCATGTATAATTCATGAAGCGTGCTTTTGCCATTTAATGCATTGTTCAAACTCATTAACAATTCAGGATAATCAACAGGTTTGCTTTGTGCAATAGGGTTGTTGATATAACCCGCGTAAAGTTTATTTGTACTTTTGCTTAAATTAAAATTATTAAGCTTTGCGACAATTCCTGCATTGCTTGTAATTGGCTGACTTACAACAGGAGTAACTGGAGTTGCAGTTTTCTTTACGCTTGTTTTACGTTTTGTGGCAGGTTTGCTCTCTTTAGGTAATTTCTCAGGCGCAATAGGATTAGAAACTCTTTCTAATGAAGCGTTTCTAGGTTTTTTGGTTATGCTTTCTTTATTTTCTGTTTTTAAATTTTTTTCCAAAATTCCTGCCTGCCTGCTTACCTTTGTAAAACTTGTAAAGATTCATAATTGTTAAATCTGCATGCAAATTTAACATTCCTTAAAGTATTGTACTTTCCTACAACATAAAACGCAATACGTCATTTAGATGGCAATACTGCTTAATTTTAAGTTAAAGACAAACCCTTTCTACACGTTACTACATATGTAGTATAACTCTTTTTTTTTACTTTTTAAACCCCTTTTCAATATTTGTTTACAAACTTCTGCAGATACAAAAATGGCTGACGTTTTAAGTCAGCCACCAAAAATGTGTGAGTAAATGTGTATTTATAAGCTTATATTAAGCATATTTTGCAATATTATCTAAGTTATTTTTATTATTAATAGTGTTGAAAGCTATTCTATCCATTTGTTGCGGAGTTGTTTTTGCGATAAAAGCAAGTGCTTTTGAAGGTAAAAATTCTTCGAAATCTTTATCAAGTCCTTCAATTTCTGCAGGAATGTTAAATTCAGCTTTCAATGCATATATTTCAGGTGATTCAAGGAAGAATTTTTCCATATTAGCTTCAGTTGATGTATTTTTGGATAGATTCAATCCCATTGAAGAATATATTGCTTTTGGGTCAAAATTCAAATTAAGATCTTTATTTCCAACTTGTTCTGTATTTGATGTTTGACCTACAGGTACATCTTTTTTAGCAGCGGCTTTTTGTGTTTCATCTTTTTCGACTTTTTTGCCGAACAAAAATCCGTTTACATTTCCTAAATTTCCGTTAAATTTGTCAATTCCTGGCATTTTCTTTCTCCGTTATTTACTCACAATCTCTTAATCGTCATATTCTTGTTTAATCTTTAATGATTAAACTATTTTTATCTGTTTTTTGTAACAAATGTTTACATCCTAGTTTATTTTCCTATTTATCTCTGGTACATATATAAAGTATTTTTGTATTTAAAAATTGCGTAAAGAGTATATAAAATTTACATAAGGTTAACATTTGTTTACAATAATCGAGATATAAAAAATTATTAAAATCAGCTCATAGCAAGCATTTTGCAGAATAATTTAATTCTGCTGATTAGAGAAATCATTAATTAAGTTATTAATGTCGTTAATTGAATAATCGATTATTGTGTGGAGGTGATAAGTGTCATAATTATTGTCATAGCAGTATTTTTGGGCTTGATTAAGAGTAATAAGAAGATTTTTAATAGCGTAAAGTATCTCAAGTTTTTTGATAATGGGTTTGTTCATATATATTCCTATAATAGTAGTTGTTGTGCATATTATAATGGATAGATTATAATGTGTCAATAGTATATTATAATGTGTATGGAAGACAAGCCTACTACTGCCAAAGTTGGTATGAATGTTAAACTTTGTAGAACAAAATTAAAACTAACTCAAGAAGAACTTGCATTTAGAGCAGGAGTTAGCCGTAATATGTTAAGTAATATTGAACGTGGTATTCAATCACCGACAGTCGAAACTCTTGCAGCACTTGCAGATGTATTACAAATTGATTTGTATAAACTTTTTATTTTTGAAGACTAGGGCAAAAAACAAATTTTTCAATAGCTTTTACGAAACCGTCATTTTCGACCGTATCGGTTATATAGTTTGCACAAGCTTTAAGTTCCGGTGTTGCATTTCCCATAGCAACAGCAATTCCACCGGCTTTTAAAAGTTCAATATCGTTATCTTGATCTCCGATTGCGAGAATTTCTTCTTTTTTTATTCCCCATTGATTTGCAAGAAATTCAACACCTTTAGATTTTTTGGCATTGGGGCTACCTATTTCACAGAAATAAGGAGTTGATTTTACAACGTATAGTTCAGGATAGTCTTTATGAAGCTCATTTACCCAGCCTGTGACTCTTTCTGCATCATTGTAATCTATTGCAAGAAGCTTGTTTACATTATGAATTTCCAAGTCATCAAAGGAACATACGTTATATGTTACAAACTTTCCGTCTGTATATCTTTTTACAAAATCGTTATCTTTTTCTACATAAAGCTTGTCATCAAGATAGAGGTTAAGATGAATATCATTTTTTCTTGCCCATTTGATAAGTTTTTTTGCATAGTCATCGGGTAAATTTTCTTGGTATAGTGTGTTTCCGCCAAAATCTTTGATTAATCCGCCTTGATAAGAAACAATAGGATTTGATAGACGTAATTCAAGTGCAATAGGCATTGCAGCACAATGCATTCTGCCAGTTACAAGAATTACTTTTACCCCTTGTTTATTTAACTTTTTAATACATTGTTTAACATTTTCTGAAAATCCTGTATCCCATTTGACGATGGTACCGTCAATATCAGTTGCGACCATTTTAATCATAGAATGCCCTCATTATTGCGCAAACGGTTTTGGCATCAGCAATTTCGCCTGATTTAACTTGTTTAATGAATTCATCTAGTGGAAATTCGTAATTTTTAAGAATTTCTCCATCATCAGGGTGTTCTCCGACAAATTCCAAGTCGGTTGCAAGGTATAGGTATAATTTTTCATCACTATATCCTGGTGATGTGTAGATATAACCGAGTGATTTCCAATTTTTTGCTTTATAACCGGTTTCTTCTTCCAATTCTCTAGCTGCGGCAAGAGCTGGATCTTCACCTTTTTCTAATTTGCCTGCAGGAAGCTCTAAAATTGTTTTTTTAAGCGGATATCTGAATTGTTTTACTGCCAGAATGGTATTTTCATCTTTTAACGCTGCTATTACGACTCCTCCGGAGTGTTGTACTATTTCACGAAAAGATTTTCTACCTGTCGAGATTTCTACTTCGTCACGACAAACTGTCATTATTTTTCCGTCATAAACACATTCAGAGCTTAGAGTTTTTTCTTCCAAATTCATAATTTTATTCTAACATAATTTTTTATAAAGCGCGAATTATTGATTTGATATTTTCGTCGGTAACTTTCAAAAGAGCTACGGTTTTTGTAGGTTCATCAAGGTTTCCGAGTTTTTTAAGAATTTCTGCAGTTTTTAAAATGATAGTTTGATTGTTGCATTTTAAAAGCTCACGGATAGCAAATACATCTTCTGCAAAGTCTAGTGCTGTATATACAAACGGGCTGTTTTCGTTTAGTTCTTGCAGACAGAGTGTTTTTAATTGTTTTTTATTGATTGAGGTCAGTAATTTTTTTATATCCTGAACTTCATTTTTGGTATTTTTGTCTTCATCAAACAAATACTCATCATTTTCAGTGAGGGTGTCAAACTTTTCAGATGCATTTAATAGTACGACGGCAGTTTTACTGTCATCTGTATTTCTGATTAATCTTTCAAACACGTCATATAATTCGTAATCAAAAACTGTTGGAAGACCTAAGATTTCGCCAAGTCCGTTGATAATATAATTGATTACCAAAAGTGCATCAGCATTATTTTTGTCTAAAAGCTCAAAAAGATTAGAAAGATATGGGATTTCTCCTGCGATATTTTCTGCCATTGTAGATGATTTCATTGTTTCAATAATTGCAGGTATGGCATCTTTATTGCAGTATAGTACAAGAAATTTTACTGCCGATAATTGTTCAAATTCATCGTCAGATTGAAGTTTTTCAAGTGCCAGATTGTATGAGGCAGGATCTTGGAAAACTCCCAATGTAGCTGCACAGTTAGCATTTAAGCTTTCATCATTAGTATATGAATTTGCTCTTAAAAGTTCGATTGAAAGAGGATCTTGGATATAGAAAAAATATTTTGCACAATATGTTTTTTGATCAGTTGTACCTGTTTCAAATATATCAAGAATTTCGTCAGTTAAGTCTTCATCTGCATATTTTGCCAATGTTGATATAATAAAATCGTCATAATACGGTGAATAGCATACGAAAAAACTTAAAAGATTATGGTAATTAGTTTCATTACAAGCATTAGCAAGTCTTTCTGCTACATTTTGTTTAACGAAATCAAACAAAAAATCATCACTGGCGACTAATTCTTTAAACAAAGCAACATCAGCATTATCAATCATTTCTTTTGCGACTTGCTCATAATCGTTTTTATTTTTGCCGCTCAGTTTTTTTATTAAATCGTTCATAAGTTTGCTAATTCCCTGACTATTTCGGCATTATGCTTATTAATCAATTAGTCTAAGTAAAATACCGTAATAACTTTGTGACCTTCTTCCGCATACTGAACTGCATTATGAAGAGTTTTACTTGTATGAGAAAGGAAGCAAATTAACTGATTGCAATCGTCAATAATTTCTCTGTTACAAACTCTTGAAGCATCTGCAAGAGTCATCATAGCTCTATCTGCGTGTTCTACAATGTTAGGAACTCCGATAAGCTGATTTTGAACATCAGATGGCTGTTGTCCGATAGTTTGCGGCAAAATAACTTTTAATTTATCAGGATTAGCTTTCATAGCACCTCTAATAGCTGCTGCGTTTGTACCTGATGAACCGCCTGATGTAATAATAGTATTACCTTGCATTACAAGAGCTGTAGCAAGTGTTTCAATCATTTGCTGATGAGTGATTGGAAGATTTCTACTTCCGATAATAGCAATTCTTTTGGCAGATTGTCTTATGGTCGCTAATTCTTGTGCAAGTTCATCAACTGTATGAGGTGAATCTGTGCTTACTGTGTCTAAATCATCTACTGGAACCATAATTGATGGTTGTTCATTTTGATTATCATCAGCGCTCATAAAAACATTATTTTCAAAGTCTGCCATTTTTCCTACTTTCTAAATAACTATGTAATTGCAATAAATATTTTTTTCGATTATGCTGATTATAACACAAAACATTAATTTTGGGAATAGGGTATATGGAAAATCTATTGGAAAATCTTAACAGGGAGCAGAAAGAAGCTGTCCAAACGACTCAAGGACCGTTGTTAATTCTTGCCGGCGCAGGCAGTGGAAAGACTAAAGTTTTAACTACAAGAATTGCATATATGATTAAAAAAGGGGTCAAACCTCAAAACATTTTAGCAGTTACATTTACCAACAAAGCCGCTAAGGAAATGAAAGCCCGTCTTGGCAGTATGATTGGAGAATCAATCGTTAAATATATGTGGGTTGGTACATTCCACGGTATTTGCGGGCGTATTTTGCGTGAAAATATCGACCGTTACAGCTTCCCATCAGGTAAAAAGCTTGATAAGAATTTTACAATATACGATGATAATGATACCAATGCTGTTTTAAAACAGGCAATTAAAAAGTTGAATTTGGATGACAAAATTTATCAGCCAAAGCTTGTAAAATCAGTTATTTCTAATGCAAAGAACAAAATGCAGGATGCATATACCTTTGCGACTTTTGCAAGAGATTTTAAATCCCAAAAAATTGCACAGATTTATGAAGAGTACGAAAATGCTTTAAACAATAACAACGCAATCGATTTTGACGATATGCTTATGTTGACGGTAAAACTTCTTGACCATAATACTGAGATTAGGACTGAATATTATGAAAGATTTAAACATATTATGGTCGATGAGTATCAGGATACCAACCTTGCTCAGTACAATTTGGTTAATATGCTGTATACAAACAAATTGTCAGAAATTCCTGAAGAAAGATCTTTATGCGTTGTAGGTGATGTTGACCAGTCAATTTACAGTTGGCGTGGTGCTGATTATACAATTATTATGAATTTCCAAAAAGACTTCAAAAATACCAAGTTAATTAAGCTTGAGCAGAATTACCGTTCGACTGCAAATATTTTGAACGTCGCTAACGCAATTATTGAAAATAATACTGAGCGTGTGGACAAAGTTCTTTATTCAAATAAGGGCGAGGGTGAGTTAATTGATTACTTTGAAGCCCAAGATGAGTCTGATGAAGCGAATTTTATTGTAAGTAAAATTAAGCAAGATAGTGGTGGAAATTATAATCAATACGCTATTTTATACAGAACAAACTCTCAATCCCGTTCAATAGAAGAAGCTTGTATGGCTGCCGGTATTCCATACCGTATTTATGGCGGGCTAAAGTTCTATGACCGTAAAGAAATCAAAGATGTAATTGCTTATCTTAAATTGATTTATAATACCGATGATTCACAGAGTTTCAGAAGAATAGTTAACGTTCCAAAACGTTCTATCGGTGATACTACAATTAAAAGATTACAAGATTTTGCAGATAGAGAAGATATTTCGCTGTTTGCTGCAGCACAAAGAGTTCAAGAGGATGACGAAATTCCTCAAAGAACAAAATCAAAAATTACTGATTTTGTAAATTTGATTACTAAATTCCGTGACGCAAAGGATAATTATAATCTTCGTGAATTTGTGACACTTGTAATCGAAAAATCAGGATATCTGGCAGAATTGCAACTTCAAAATACCCCTGAAGCTGAAGCTGATATCGAAAACTTGCAAGAACTTGTAAACGTAGCAGAAGAGTTTGTACCTGAAGAAGATGATAATGTTCTTGGAGAATTTTTGGCTCAGGTAGCTCTTGTATCAGATATTGATAATATGGATACAATAGCAAATAATGTAACTCTAATGACTTTACACGCAGCAAAAGGTCTTGAGTTCCCAATTGTCTTTATGGCAGGGATGGATGAGGGTGTATTCCCTCACCAGAGAACTTTCAATTCAAATTCGGAATTGGAAGAAGAACGCAGACTTATGTATGTAGGTGTTACTCGTGCTGAGGAAAAACTCTATCTTACTTCTGCAAAGCGTCGTCAAATGTGGGGTGAATATAAATATTACAATCCGTCAAGATTTATTGAAGAAATTCCTCGTCAGTTGATGAATATGACATCTTTTGAAGGAAGTATTTCTGATGGTTCTACGTTTAGAAATGCTGTTTCAAAAGCTAAGACCGGAAAATCGGATTATTCATATTCCGCAGCACAAAGTGACAGTTATGGTTATATCAAGCCGTCATCAGGCTTTGGAAAAGGCTTTGTTGCTCCGACAAAAGGCTTATCAACAAATACTTCTACTAAAAAATCTTCTTATGGCTATGAACAGCCAAAACGTACACCTCAAAGAACAATTTTGATTAAATCAAAAGCTAATAAGGAACGTGACGAAGAAAAAGTACAAGAATTCTTTAAAGATAATGCTATAAAACGTATGCTTGAAGAAAAGCGTAAAAAAGATTACGAAGATTCGATTAAAGAAAAAGAAAGAGAAAAAGCTATCGAAGGTGCATCAACTGTAGAATATGTTTTTAATGTCGGAGAAAGAGTATTTCACGATAAACTCGGAATTGGACATATTACTGATGTTATTAAAGTCGGTGAAAGTATGATGTACACCATAGACTTTGGCAAACAGGGCAAAAAAGCTATGGATGCCGCTTATGCTAAATTGAAAAAATTCTAAACCTCTAGCTAGGAGATTCGTCTAATGGAAAATTTGTCTTCTGAATTTATTCTATTAAATAAATTCAGGAGGCACTATGAAAAAATTTTTATTATTTGTTATAACAGGGGTAGTATTTTTGTTTGGTTCTCAAGTTTTTGCTGATGAACAACAGGAAGCTTTAAAGTTTTTTAATACTTATGTAAATGCGGCTAATAATTATAGTTCAGAAGTTCTTAGAATGTATTCACCAGAGGCTAAGATTATTAGACAAGTTGTAAAACCTGATGGAGGACTTGTTGATGTTGAAACGGATATTGACACTTATCTTTCTCAGATGAAACTTGGGCAAAAAGGTGCAAAACTTCGTAGGTATAAAAATACTTATACAGATGTACAAGCTATAAAATTGGATAATGGTTATAAAATTAGCTCTTTAAGGCAGCCTGCGGGAGAAAAATATAAACTTAAAACTTATATGATTGTCCAAAAACAGCCTTCAGGAAAATGGTTAATTACAGAAGAAATGATGCAGACTAAAGTCCAAACTTTCTTAAAATATGCCAAGAAGTAACATAATATATGTTGTCTTCCTATTCATTTCTTTCTCTTTTATTGCGAGTAAAAGAGAAAGAAATGAACCAAAGAAAGAGAAAAACGCTTAGTTCACAGCATCGCAAAGCGATGCCAAAATCAAATGGATGTCGTTAAATGCTAATGCATTTAACCGTTCAATCCTCACTATCGCACAATAAATTGTGCACGTTCGGCAAATATTTAGCGAGCGTGTGCGAAGCACAATAGCGAGCAAAGTGGTGAAAAGCTAAAGCTTTTCACGAACAGCAATTTGGTCTTGCAATGCCATAATGGCATTGCTGGAAACTCAGCGAGTTTTTCTTTTTCGGTTCACTTTTTCTTTTTGCTTCGCAACAAAAAGAAAAAGTGAATAGTTCCAATAACATATATTATGTTTGTAATATAATTTATATATGGAAAAGTTTAGATTTTTGACAGCAGGCGAAAGCCACGGTAAATGTTTAACTGCTATTATTGAAGGATTACCGGCAAACCTTGAAATAGATGTAGATTTTATTAACAATGAACTAAAACGTCGTCAAGGTGGTTATGGACGTGGCGGAAGAATGAAAATCGAAAGCGATACTGTAGAAATTACGTCCGGTGTCCGTTTTGGTAAGACTTTTGGAGCTCCGATTACTCTTGTAATATATAATAAAGACTTTGAAAATTGGCAAAAGATTATGAGTTCTTTGCCTGAGGATTATACAGAGGAAAAATCTTTTACAACCTATCGACCTGGTCATGCTGATTTTGCAGGAAGTGTTAAGTATAATCAAAAGGATTTGAGAAATATTTTAGAGCGTTCAAGTGCAAGAAAGACTGCTATTGAGGTGGCTGTTGGGGCTGTGGCCAAGTTGTTTTTAAAGCAATTTGGTATTAAAGGTTCTTCTAAAGTCTTGCAAATTTCAAACGCAACTTCTGAAGATGATATGTATAAAGCTATTGATGAGGCAAAGGCAGCTGGAGATACACTTGGCGGGAAGTTTGAAGTTGCTTATGAAAACCTTCCTGTAGGTCTAGGATCTTGTGTTCATTGGGATAGAAAACTTGATGGAAGGCTTGCGCAGGCTGTTATGAGTATTCCTGCTGTAAAATCAGTTACAATTGGGAATCCTAATGTGTGTGAAATGAGCGGTAGTGAGTATCATGATGAAATTTTTGTTCAAGATGGCAAAATTTCCAGAAAAACTAATAACGCAGGTGGACTTGAAGGTGGTATGACAAACGGTGAAAATATTGTCTTAACTGCAGTGATGAAGCCTATTCCGACATTAAGAAAACCGTTAAATTCTGTCGATTGTGCGACTATGGAGCCGACTCAAGCTCATTTTGAACGTTCAGATACTTGTGCTGTTGAGGCTTGTTCTGTTGTGGCAGAAGCCAGAATTGCGTGTGTGCTTGCCAACGAGATACTTTTAAAATTCGGTGGCGATTGTGTGGAAGATTATAACCTTGAAAAATTCAAAAAATAGTTTAATATAATAATATAAATATAAATTAACAAAACTAGGAGGTAAATATGCAAAAGACAAGTATAGCAAGGATTTCGGGGGGGGGGGCTACCGACTAGCAGATAAGTCAAGCATTACCGACTTAGACCTCCGATATAAAGAAAGAGCTAAAAAAGCAAGCCGTGCCAACAGACACGGTGATTTCTGATGTGGAAAATGTTAAAATAAAAAATAGTATGTATACGGAGGACATATGAATAAGAAAAAAGCTTTTACTTTAGCAGAAGTATTGATAACGTTAGGAATAATCGGAATAGTCGCAGCAATGACATTACCAATGTTGGTTGCGAAGCATAGAAAAAAAGTTATAGAAACTAAACTTTATACAACATATAACATTCTCCAAAATATGGTTCGTATGTCTGTCGCTGATAATGGGGATCCGTATAATTGGGACTTAGGTAATAATGATGCTGAAATATTTGAAAAATATTTCGCCCCATATTTAAAAATAATTCAAAAATGTAAAAAATCAGATGATGATCCTAGTTGTGATACAACTTTTAAAAATATAAATGGAACTTATACTCGAAAATATTCTTATAAATATATATTAAATAATGGTGTTGGAATATTATTTTATCCTGGTGCTACAAGTGTTACAACAAGAAGAAAAGGAACTTTTTTAATTGACATATTATCAGGATCTAAAGGTAGAATAGTAGGACAAAATGTTTTTCCTTTTAATTTTATAGTAGACGGTGATAGATATTATATTACCGCATCTCAAGATTATCCTACAAATAATAATGATTTATTTTGTCGTTTAATAAAGCAGAATAAAGCTTCTGTAATTGATTCGTGTAAAAGTGGTTCAGTTGAACCAGGTTATGCATTTGGTATACATTGTACTGCTTTGATCGAATGTAACGGTTGGAAAATTCCCGATGATTATCCAGTAAGATTTTAATCTAAAAATCTAGTATATCTTGAAAAATTCAAAAAATAGTTTAATATAATAATATAAAAGCAAATAAGCTAAACTAGGAGGCGAATATGCAAAAGATAAGTATAGAGAGAATTTCGGGGGGGGGGGCTACCAACTAACAGTTGAGAAAAGCATTTCCGACTTAGACCTCCGATTGAACGAAAAGAGCTGAAAAGCAAACCGTGCCAAGTGACACGGTGATTTTTGGTATGAAAAATGTTAAAATAGAAAATAGTATATAAACGGAGGATTTATGAAAAAGAGAAATGCTTTTACTTTAGCAGAAGTATTAATCACCTTAGGTATAATAGGTATTGTTGCATCAATGACACTACCAACTTTGACAGCTAAAACAAGAAAAGCTGAAGCAACAGCACGTTTGAAAAAATTTTATTCAGTAATGAATCAAGCAATCACCATGGCGGAAAATGATTATGGTTTTTGTGGTGATTGGGAGTATCAAAAGATGGACGCTAATGATCCGGATTCTGTAGATGCAAATTATGGTGTTTCAGAAGCATTTAGTAAAAAATATCTTATACCCTATATGAAAATTACAGGTTCTGGAGAGCAGGAATGGATTACTACGGGAAATCAAGTACTTAAAGGTTATAGTATAACTTTTCCTGATGGTTCTGTTATGAATTCAAAAGTTGGTTCTTGTATCGATATTTCTTTTGATGTTAATGGGTATAAACAACCTAATAAAAGAGGATATGATCAATTTATTTTTTTATTCTGTAATAGCAAATATTCAGTATTAAAAAATAAAAAAAGATGTTTTTCTTCTTATAAACCAGAAAGTACAAGGGATGAAAATTTACAAAACTGTAAAGATGAACCTTATTACTGTTCTGCATTATTACAGTGGGATAATTGGGAGTTCAAAGATGATTATCCCTATAAGCTTTAATAGATTATTTTATCTTCAGCTTTTATAATAAATCTTTTTCTGTAAATTTAAATTCTCCGACTTCGGAGTAATCTGTCGGTAGAATGAAGGTTATATATTCAAATTCGGCTTTTTTATCCATTTTCATTAGATTAATCATTTTTTCAATAGGATAGTCTGGAATGGTTTTAAAGTCGAATTTTTTTATTACATCATCTGCAAAAAATTTGTAATTTTTATCAATAATATTCTTTTTAACGGCAAGATTGAATGCAAATTCTATTCCTTTTACGATTGCTTCTCCGTGTGTATATTTTTTGTAATTAGTAAATTTCTCTACTGCGTGACCATACGTATGCCCAAAGTTAAGAATTTTCCTTAATCCGCTTTCTTTTTCATCTTTTTCTACTACAGAAATTTTTAATTTTATACAGATTTCTATTAATTGTTCTAATGTAGATAGATTCCGAGATATTATTTTTTCAGTATTTTCACTTAGAAAATTTGTAAGATTTAATTCTTCATCAGCTTTACAGCTTTTTTCTATAAACGCATATTTGACAACCTCACCCATACCTGTTTTGAACTGTCTATCATCAAGTGTGTGTAAGAAATTTGTATTGATAAAGACCGCATTAGGTTGGTAGAATGCTCCAATAAGATTTTTCCCAAAATCTGTATCAATACCAGTTTTTCCGCCTACAGAGCTGTCAACACAAGCTAAAAGTGTTGTAGGAACTTGGATAAAGTTTATTCCTCTCATATATGTTGATGCGGCAAATCCTGCTAAATCCCCGACAACTCCGCCTCCTATTGCGATAATTGTATCTTTTCGTGTTAATTGAAGTTTCAGGGCACGTTCTAAAATTTTTTTATAGTTTATGAAGTTTTTTTCTTTTTCTCCATCTTTGAGTATAAATTTTTCTGATTTTTCAAACCCAAGGATTTTCCCATAAAGTTTTTCAACTTTTTCTGATATTACGACTAAGAACTTTTTTCCTTCTAATCTTGTCATAATATCATCTTTAAGTGTGTTTAACGGCTTGTTGTTTATAAAAATCGGATATGATTTTTCGATTTCATTAATTTTTACACTTAGTTTAGCCATTCATAACTCCCAAAATTTCATTAGCAATATTATATGGAGTTTTGCCGTCTGTGTCAATTGTTACATCTGCTTTTTCGTAGTTTACAGATCGCTTTTTAATTATGTCTGTAATTCTTTCTACAGAAAATTTTTTAGCAAGCAAAGGTCTGTGTGTTTCATTTTTAATTCTTTTATAAATTTCTTCCGGAGTTGTACGAAGGTAAATGACAAGGCAGTTTTCAAGAATTATTTTCCTATTGAATTCATCTTCAAAAGCTCCTCCGCCAAGAGAAATAATTTGATTTTTACCGTATACAAATTTTTGAATTTTATCAGTTTCAAGCATTCTAAAATGAGGTTCGCCAAATTTTAGAAAAATTTCTGATATTTTTTTATTTGTTGTTTTTTCAATTTCACTGTCGATATCAATTATTGAATATTCGGGTAAAAGTTTGCCTAATTCTTTTGATACGGAACTCTTTCCGCATCCCATCATTCCTGTTAATGCAATATTATTTTTCATTTGCCCTCTTTACTTTGCAAAAATCTTCTCTCTTTTTTATATTACAACAAATATTTAAGGTAGAATATTGGTATGAAATTTGTTTTATTATTTATTCTAATAATGTTTATTTATATGTTTTTGATTGAGCCAAATATTTTGGTTGTCAAAAAGCTCAAAATTCAAAATGAGAATTTAAGAGAGTTGAGATTAGTTTTTGCCTCTGATTTTCACGTAAAACCTTATGATAAATTTAGGTTAAGAAGAATTGTTCGAAAAATTAATTCCCAAAATCCGGATATTATTTTGCTAGGAGGTGATTATGTTAATGGGCATAAAAAAGGAAATACTCTTAGTATAGATAAGATTTCAGATGAATTGGGTAATTTAAAATCAAAGCATGGAACTCTTGCTGTTATGGGCAATCATGACGGTTGGCAGGGAAAAAGAGAGGTAATTAAGGCGTTTGAAAATGTTGGGATAACAGTTTTAGAAAATTCACATAAATCTTTTGATAAATTTTCTATTGCCGGAGTGGAGGACTTACAGACTGGTAATCCTAATATAGAAAAAGCTATTTCTGATGTTAATTTACCTTTAATTCTTATCTCTCACACTCCTGATGTGATTGAAAAAATTCCCAATAAAGTCGATTTAACTCTATCAGGGCATACTCATGGCGGACAGATTGTTCTTGGAAAACCCTTGGTTGTACCATCCAAATTCGGGACAAAATATGCTTATGGCTGGTTTCCTAATGAGAAATTATATGTATCCCGAGGACTTGGAAGCAGTATATTGCCATTAAGGTTTAATTGTTTCCCCGAGATTGTTGTTATAGAGTTTATTTAGATTTCAGTTTTTTTACTTTTTTTCATTAAAGCTAAGAGCGGAATTACTGCAAAACACATAATACCGAAAATTCTGAAAGAATCTATAAATGCCCATAATGTGGATTGTTTAATTAATTCTCCATATAAAGAATATTGTGCCATATATTGGGCAACACTTTGATGTGTGTAGGCTGATAGTGCTCCTGCAGTTGCTTGCATTTTTGTGATAAATACTGGATTTAGGTCGTGCAATTTTCCAACTAGCATATATTGGTGGATTTGAGCAAATCGTGTTAGCATTGTTGCTACAAGTGATGTTCCTATCGCGCTTCCTATATTTTTTAGTAAGTTTTGAATACCTGTTGCGTTTGTCATTTGTTCATTTTTCAAGGTATCAAGCGATAAGTTCATAATCGGTACCATTGAAAGCCCCATTCCCATACCCATAAAAAAGTTTGGAATAGCAATATTCATATTTGAGATTTGTAAGTTTAAAGCTCCGAATGCAAGTCCAGCACCGCCTATTAGTGACAAGCCTGCGACAATGAGCAGTCTGTTATCGACTCTATTTGATAATGTTGCAGTCATAACCATAGCAACCATACTTCCGCATCCTCTAGGCATCATAGTTTCACCACTTAAAAATGCTGTATATCCCATCATACTTTGTAAGAATTGAGGTAGAATTGCTAATGATGCGTATAAAACAGCCTGAATTACAACTTGTATAATCGTACCAGCTGTAAAGTTTCTATCCTTAAATACTCTTAAATCAATTAGAGATTCTTTATTTGTAAGTTGAGAGTGAAAGAATAATATACATGCAACAACTGATACACCAAATGTCCATCTGATCCAAGTTGCATTAAACCAGTCGGCATTATTACCTTTATCTAGAACAGTCTGTAAAGTTACAAGCCATATAGTTAGATAGAAAAATCCCCTGCCATCAATTTTAACATTTTTCTGCTTTTTTGCATAAGGTGGATCTTCCAATAATCTTTGACACAAAATTGCAGCTGCACAGCCGAATGGAACGTTGATATAAAAAATCCAAGGCCATGTCCAGTTATCAGTAATCCATCCACCAAGAACAGGTCCGATGATTGGTGCAAGAATTACACCCATACCGAATACTGACATTGCAAGTCCGCGTTTTTCTTTTGGAAAACTTTCTACCATAATTGCCTGAGATATAGGAAGAATTCCCCCTCCGCCAAATCCTTGCAAAACTCTGGCAAATATCATAAATTCGATATTTTTAGCCATACCGCAAAGCATTGAGGCAATTGTGAAAAGCATTATACTTATGATAAAAAAGTTTTTGCGTCCGAATACTTTACTAAAGAAGTCTACTGCAGGAATTACAATACCTGCAGCAATAAGGTAACTTGTTAAAATCCACATGGATTCATCTCTAGTTGCAGAAAAGCTTCCTGCCATATGTGGTAATGCTACGTTACCTATCGTTCCATCCAAAACGTAGATGAATACTGCAAGCATTACTGGTATAACCATTATCCAAGGATTTACGGACGGGGTCCATTCTTTTTCATTTTGTGCCATAGTATAAATTCTTTTCCTTTTTTAAAAAAGTGAGCTTTGGTTTTGTCCCTCTACTCACTTTTAAGCTCTCTTGTTCTTATTCTTTAACTCTTACTTTAGGAACTACTGACATCCCAGGTACTATAGTGAATTCATTCGGATCAATCTTTTCTGTGAAAACTATTTTCACCGGAATTCTTTGAACGATTTTTACGAAAGATCCTACTGCGTTTTCAGGTGGGAACAAGCTTGATTTCGCTCCGGAACTTCTTTGGATACTTTCAACTTCACCTTTAAAAATATGATTTGGGTATGTATCAACTTTGATATCAACTTTTTGGTGAGGTTTCATATTTCTTAGTTGGTTTTCTTTAAAGTTTGCAACAACCCATACTTTATCCGGAACTATTACGAATAATGGTGAGCCAACTTGAACAAACATACCTTTTTCAACACGTCTGCTTGTTACTGTACCTGTTTGAGGTGCAATTACTTTTGTGTATTGAAGATTAAGTTTTGCTTGGTCTAGTTCTGCTTTTACTACTTTTAAGTTTGCATCAGCAACTTTATTATCGCTGTTTGATAATAAAGCTTGTTCTGCTTGAGTTAAATTAGCTTGTGCTGAATCATATTTTGCTTGTGCTGCATCAAGAGTTTGTTTTGATACTGCACCTGATTCAAATAATTTTGTATATCTGTCTAAATCTTTTTTCGCAACATCTATGTTTGTTTGCATTGCCTTGAAGTTTGCTTGTGCATTTTTTTGGTCAAGCAAAACTTTTTCATAAGCAGCTTGCGCTTTTTCAAGTGCAACTTTATAATCTGTGTCATCAATTTCAGCTACTACCATACCGGCTTCAATATGTTGGTTATCATCAACATATACTTTTGTAATATGACCGCTTACTTTTGGTGAAACTTGAACTGTAGTTGTTTCGACATAAGCATCATCTGTTGATTGATACATTAGTGCATCATGGATAAAATATCCCACTCCACATAGTAATATAACACCGATTATTGCACCAATTGTTCTTTTTACACCTTTAGGTTTTTCTTTTTTTTCTTCTTCTTTAATTTCGTTTGTTGTATCTTCCATTTTAACCTCTTATATTTGCATATCTACTATTTTGCTTAAATTTTCTCTAAATTTTCTTAATGTGTTTCTTACCATTTGTTTTTCTTCTTCAGGTATTGGAGTATGTTGTTTCATAGCGCCAATTTTATTAATGGTATTTCTTAATTTTTCGGTTACCAAGTCGTAAACTTGTTTGCCAGACTCAGTTACACCCATTTTTCTGACAAGACGATTGTTCTTCATATCAACAAATCTTGTAATATATCCTTTTTCTTCCAAAGTGTTTAAAATTTTTCCTGTATTAGCTCTATCTTTTAATATTAATTTAGCTAAATCTCTTTGGCATATACCTGCATTACATAAAATTGTTTCAATTGTTACAAATTCATCAGGGCTTATATCAACTGCCATTTTTTTAAAGAATTTCATTGAAAAAACTCTGAAAAACTTTGTTGTTTGCTCTAATTCATAATACAAGCTATCCGTATATCTTTCTATATTTTTTTCTTGATCTGTCATTATATAATCTCAATTATTATTTGAATGTATGTTGTAAAAAAAATATGTTGCATTTACAACAATAGTATGCTAACATATCATTGTAAAAAATGCAAGTAATTTATTATAAGGAATTAAAACATTGAAAAAGGTATTAACAATAACACTTTTAATGAGTATTATGAGCATGACTTTGACCCCGGTTTTGGCAGTGGAAGATAAAAGTGCAAGCCAGCCAAAACAATTTAAAACAATGGTTAAAAAGAGTAAAAATGCATCTGATGATTATAAATATGCGTATGTAAATATGGATTTTTGGAACAATTTTAATGATGAAAATCTGAATGCATATATAAACAAAGCTATAAAAAATAATTATGATTTAAAAAATGCGACATTAGCAGTCGAAGAATATTACCAAAATACAAAAATTCAATTTGCAAATGAATTGCCTCAAGTGGGGGCAGGATTTTC
Source organism: Candidatus Gastranaerophilales bacterium (assembly GCA_944325875.1). GTDB lineage: Bacteria > Cyanobacteriota > Vampirovibrionia > Gastranaerophilales > Gastranaerophilaceae > Scatousia. Next base: position 30,226 of record CALVBU010000005.1, on the reverse strand, counting down.
TCCTAACTATTTAAAAATGCCGGGTAATTCAAGCTGGGATTGGGCATTTGCGACTCCTGCCATAGCAAATTATGAGGTAGATATATTCTTAAAAAATAGAGATAAAACTAAATCAGCAAAAAAATTATATGAAGGTTCAAAGTATGATGAACGCGCAGCTTATATAGCTATTGCTTCTTCGGTTGGAACTGCATATTTTAATATTGTAAGATTAGATAAACTTATTGATTTGCAGAAAGAAATAGTAGAGCTTCGACAAGAAATTTATGACTTGATGCTTGCAAGTAATAGAGAAGGATTAGCATCTACAGCAGATACTGTCAAAGCTAATAAGTCACTTGTTCAAGGACAAACCGACCTTATTGAATTGCAAAAACAAAGAGAATTCCTTCTTCACCAATTAGCGGTTCTGGTCGGTGACAGTCCTGAAAATGTTTCTGAATTTAAAAGAACGCCTTTTGAAAATATAAATTATACAGGTGTTATTCCTTCAGAAATTTCTTCAGATATTATTGTCCAAAGACCTGATTATTTGAAGGCTGAAGCAATGGTTGAAAAAGCCGGTATAGATGTTAGAGTAGCCAAAAAAGAATTTTTGCCTTCAATTAACCTCACTGGTTTAGCATTATTTAATGCCGGTAATTTAGGTAGTGCTTGGTCAACAAAAAGTATGTTAGGTGTGTTGGCTGCAGGTGCTATGTTACCTATATTTACAGGTGGCCGTCGTGTTGCTAACTTGAAATTGAAAAAAGTTCAATATGATGAAATTTTAAATAAATATTTACAAACAAATTTAACAGCAATTCAAGAAGTTAATGATGCTCTTGTATCTGTTAAAAAAGATACTGAGAAAATGACTCAGACTAAAAAACAAGCAGAACTGGAAAAAACAGACTTTATGTACAATCGTGACAAATACAATCAAGGTGTAATTTCAAAACTTGATTTAATTCAATTTAAAGAAAACTTGCTTACGATAGATAAGCTTGTTGCCCAACAGCAAATTGAATGTATGGTTGATTACATAGGTTTGTATAAGGCCGTTGGAAGTAAGATATAATGAACAATAAATAATCATCACCTCTTTACTTTATTAAAAAGTAAAGCCTGCCGGTATCACTCTACCGGCTTTTTTTTGTGCCTTAAGCACTTAAAATATATGTTTATAAAAACGTTTTTAATGGTATTAATATATAAAATTATTTTAGACTGAATGGTAGAATTTTGACACCAAGTTTTTTCGGTTGATTGTCAGGCAATTCATAACATTTAATGCATCTTGCTTCATAAGTTTCATCCCCGCCAATCATAATAAGCGGAGAATTTTTGTCAGCAGGTTTTCCGTCAATAAGTCTTTGAGTTCTTGTTGCATGACCGCATCCGCATTTCATGCAAACTGCATGTAATTTATCTACTTGGGTTGCGATACACATTAGTTCCGGCATATGACCAAATGGCTCAGCTTTGAAATCAAGTTCAAGGCCTGTTCCAATAACTTTTTTGCCGTCATTCATTAATTTAGTAATAACTTTAGTAATATTTCCATCGAAAAATTGAAGTTCATCTATTGCAACAACTTCATCTTCAGGTCTAACAAGGCTTAGGATTTGGATAGAGTGCTTAACTTTAATTGCGTCAAGCCAAAGTCCGTTTCTTGATTCAATATAATCACCTTTTGCGCGAGTATCTACATCAGGTGAAATTACTTTAACTTTCTTTTTAGCAATAATACATCTTCTAATTCTTCTTAAAAGTTCTTCGGTTTTCCCGCAGCTCATTGGTCCCGTGATTAGCTCGAAACTGTAACCTTCCATTATATCTCCTATATGCCCCAATATTAATTTAGTTATACATTTACAAACATTTTTATTATAGAGCTTAAAAACTTTTTTGAAAATTATATATAAAGAAAATGTTACGTTAAAATTTGAAGAAGTAAAAATATTGAAAATTTTTTTTAATAGTTTATGATAATAATATATAATTGAAATAATTTGTATGGAGGTACATATGCAAAAGAAAAGTATAGAGAGGATTTCGGGGGGGGGGGCTACCAACTAACAGTTAGGATAAGCATTTCCGACTTAGACCTCCGAGATAAAGAAAAGAGCTAAAGATTAAGCCGTGCCAAGTGACACGGTGATTTGTGATGCAAAAAATGTTAAAATAAAAAATAGTATATAAACGGAGGAAAAATGAAAAAGAGGAATGCTTTTACATTAGCAGAAGTCTTAATAACATTAGGTATAATAGGTATAGTTGCAGCAATGACTTTGCCTACATTAATTGAAAAACATCAAAAAAAAGTTACGGCTACAAGATTAAAAGCCGCATATAGTATTTTTTCTCAGGCATTGCTTGCTGCACAAAAAGATTATGATGAACCAAAATATTGGGATTCTGCTAGAGGTCAGCTTAATACCGGTACAAGTAACGATAAACTTGGAACAATTGCCTTTGTTGAAAAATATGTATTACCTTATGTTAAGGTCGGGAAATCTTATGGATGGAAAACTCTTAATGATATGGGTTATAAAAATGGATGGGTAAATTTAAACGGAACCCAAAGGACATCATCTAGTAGTAGTAGTTATTTTATTGAACTACCAAATCAAACACTTGTAGCTTTTAAACATAACAATTTTTATATTAATGGTACAGATGGTCCTACAAGTCTCACTGATTTATTATTTTATGTTGACATTAATGGAAAACAAAAACCAAACATTTTAGGTAGGGATATCTTTTTGCTTTATTATGATACAGCTAATGGTAAAGTAAATGCTTATTATATAAATAATAAACTACCGCGAGAGACAATTTTAGAAAAATATTGTTCTAAAAGTAAGTCTGAAAGTGCATATTGCACCGCAGTTATAATGTATGACGGCTGGGAAATAAAGGACGATTACCCTTGGTAGTTAGTGGACTTTGTAAAAATCACTTCTGCCGATTACTTTATCTTTTAATTTTTTAAGACCTGCTCCATAGAAGTATTTTAACTGTTCAGGGAACTGTTCGGATATGTCGATTAGGTACATGTCGTGGATAATAAACTCTTTTATCAAAAATACGATATCTTCATTTTTCGTCCAGATAATATCAGTTTCTTGATTTTTAGTAGGAGTAATTTTCCCAAAACAACCTTCGGTATTGTCTGCTGCAAGAAATATCATTTTACCGCCAAGTGAATGTTCGATTTCTCTTCCGTTTACGTGTTTAAAAACTGTACCAAAATTACAATTAAAATTGTCGTAACCTACAATTTTTATATCAAGTCCGCGATTATATGCTTCAAAAAGATATGGTTCAAAATATTTGAAATCTTGGGACCAAATTTCTAAGAATATTTCTTTTGTTGCACTATTTATTATTTCTATTATTTTTTTATGAATTGCAGAACTGCCTGAAACGCTTAAAATTGGTTCAGTATATGAATCTTTTACATTAGGGAGCTTTTTTTCTAAAAAGTCTAGTGTGGATGTAATTTTTCTTTTATATCTTTTTGTTAATTCTTTAGGTTTAATCGGGGTGTAAGTCACAGGTTTTGTGTTTGAGGCTGTGACTATATGTTCCATTTCTAAAGCTTTTAATGTGTCATAAGCTCTTGCTTGTGGGATATCTGCCAGTTTGCTTACTTCATATCCTGTTGCAGGATACTTTTTCAACAAAGCGATATAAACCTTTGCTTCATAACTATTTAGACCAATGCCTTTTAAATTTTCTATTAATTCGTCCATTTTATTTTTTCTTCTTTTTATTTATTATTCTGTGCCATAAACATGTTTTATTGTGTTGTTGTTCCATGTAGGCAGGTTGAGAAATTTTTTCACCAAATGGTCTTAAATCAGAAGGTTTTTCACCTTTCTTTTGGACTTTTTGCATTTTTTTCAGGTCATTTCGTTTAAGCTTTCTGATCATACGATATTTAGCTTTTTGATCGCTATTAAGAATTTCCATAAATTGTTTATCGTATTCTGTAGAAATGTTTTGGATACATTTTCTAATAGGTTTTAATTCTTTTTCTGCGTTTGAAATTTCAGCTTTATTACATTTTTCTTCAGCTATTTTAAGTTTCTTTTTAGCTAAACAGAATTTTTTCAATTCAGGTTCTAATGCTTCAAAACGTTTTTTTTCAATTTCATTTTTTTGTTTAATTTGAGAAGGGGTTAGATTTAAAGCATTATAAATGCTATCACGTTGCATTTTAATTTTTTCAAGAAGTTGAGATGCATAATCATATTGTTGTTCTTCTATGATAGAGACTTCACAAGGGGTGTTTTGTTCATCTTCCGCAAATACGGGAACAGCTGTAGTAAGAATACACAGACCTAATAAAAATAAAACTCTTTTCATAAACTCTCCTTATTTCAAAGAATAAAAAAACTTCCTTCCTTTAGTCCTATTGTTACACACACAGCGTGAAATTTCAACATGGCGTATTTTCATGCTAAATTAGAGTTATGGAAGAAATGAATTTAAGAAATTATGCATATATTGGAGATGCGGTCTGGGAGCTGCATATACGTAAAAAAACAGTTTGTATAACAGAAAATTCTAAAAAACTGCATAAAATTACTACAGATAAGGTGAAAGCATCATTCCAAGCAGAATTAATTCATTTTTTAGAACCTAGATTGACCGATGAGGAGCTTGAGATAGCAAGAAGAGCAAGAAATCTTCCGATCCCTGTCGGGCGTAGACAAATTCAGCTTGAATACCGTCAAGCAACTGCTTTTGAGGCACTAATCGGATGGTGGTATCTACACAATCCGGAACGACTGGAAGAGATAATACAAGTGACAGATGAAGAAATAAAGTTTTAAAAATTTAAAAAAGGGGCTTTACAAAAAAAAATTAGCATGTACAATAAATATTGTGACAAATAAATAATACATCTGCAAGATTTGCAGAGACCTCGTGGGGGTTTAGCTCAGCTGGTAGAGCACCTGCTTTGCACGCAGGGGGTCAGGAGTTCGAATCTCCTAACCTCCACCATTTAAAGACAAGAGCCGAAAGGCTCTTTTTTAGTATAAATATTAGGTAAGGTGTGTCAGGAACTTTGACATTTTATACCGAGACTTTGACATATTGGTCGGAAGCTATACACAATAATTATATTAATTTGCATTTATATTTTGATGGTGTAATTTTAAAGACATTTTGTAAGTTTTCTCCATCAATAAAGGATTTCTCCTCTTTGTTATCATTTATCAATAAAAATTTATAGATATTTTTATTATGAAACCAAGTATTATATTCATTTTCAGTCATTTCAAAATAGTCTTTTTCAAAAGACTTAACTTCTATATAAATTAAAGTTTTTGTGGCCTTTTCAATACATTCAATATCATATCCTCTGCCAAACTCGGAAACATCATTTATATTTAAGTATTTATTTGAGTCTTGTAAATATTTAAGAGCTTTTTGTTGGATCATTTCTCCTTTTTCAATATCTGAATTACTACGTTGCTTGCTTGAATATGACGTCTTTTTGTTGCCCTTATTTGTTTGCGAAGAATAATTTTTACCAGAGTCTGTATATGTAGAAAAATCAATGTCTTTCCAGCTTTGTATTTCGTTATCTTTTTTTATATCATTTTCCTTTATTTCATGTTTTTTGTTTTTATTTTCAAGAATAAATGTCTGAATATCGTTAAAGGTGTTTTCGAAATACAATAAACTATTCCATTCATAGTATTGTTTTATTATATCGAGTTCCTCTGGTTTAAATAAAGAACAATTGTTGGAATAAATTTCTTCTCTATTTATAATATTTGCATCAACAACTTCTTTTATTTTGTCTATATCAAAATTTTTTTCTTTTTTCAATTTTGACCATAAAGACTTCTCGTAATTATCAACTATATAGTTATAAGAACAAAAAAGATTTTCAATATTGTTATTCCATTGAATAATATTTATTTTTTCTAAATATTTTCTTTGGTTGTCTTTTTTCTTACAACATTGTAACCAAATATAATTTTCAATATCAATTTTTTGTATATTGTATATATCTCTAAATTTAATTTTATTATATTCGGAAAAATTTACAGAACCACTATAAGGATACTCTTGGAAAAAATGTATTTTATCTATATTTACGTCATCTTCCTCAAAAAGAGCATCCATATCTTCCGAATATTCTGTATAATCTAATTTGGAATATGTTTTTTTACTCATTTGTTTTTGTTCCCAAATATCATAATCCTCGGTTATATTTTTGAGTTTCCATATGTGTTTCCAAAATTCTTCTCTATAATTTTTCACGTCTAAATAATCCTCGGCTTCTCTTAATGTTGTCCTTTCATTGTCATCTTCAAACCGAGATACAGAAAATACTAAATCGTCAAAAATATATGTTTGTACCGCAGTATCTTTAATGTAGGAATTATTTTCTGTTAATTTGAAAGTCATAAGTAACATTTCAGAAATAAAATCATATAAATATTTTTTATGTTCCCTAATATCTGTCAAAGTTTTACAATCCGAAGGAATTTTTAAGTAAAAAGTTCCATCAATGTTTATAAAATCAAAATCTTTTAAATTTTCTTTTTCAAAACTATTATTTAGTGAATAATTTAAATTACGACAAATTTTAATGTTTATATTTTTTAAGGCACTTGCCTGCCTTTTTTTCATTTCATCACTTAAAGGTGTCGAAGTACTGCAAAACCTGTATGCAAGTATAAGAGGATAAAATTTTTTCAAATCATTAGTGAATAACATTGTTAAGGGTAAATCAATTTCAGGTTTTCCTGTTATTTGTATCTTATATGTTTCAATAGAAGTGATATTAAATAATTTGCTGACTTGAGCATGACCTTTTCTTCTACCTAAATCTATTGTGGGAAATTCTTGCAATTTTGAAGATGGTAAACATTTATTATCATAATAATATAATTGTTTATTCGATAAATAGGAATTGGTATCTTTTGAAAAATATTTAGTTTCTCCTTTTATCTTCACTTCATTTTTAAAAGATTGGTCATAAATTCTTCCTGCAAATTCTCCATCAGGATCCCAAATGTGTAAGTTCTTAATTATAATATTAAATCTATCTGAAGAAATAGTTTCCATTGTATCTTGAGCGCCATAATGTTTTAAAATATCATTAACAAGGTTTTCATCTCTTGAGATTTTTTTTATTTCAGATTTATCTAATAAGCCATTATTTAAAAATTTAATTTTTTTTGTATTTATAACATAATCACTAAACAAATTTTTTGTTTTTATTTGGTTAACGATTGAATTATCTGTTCTTATAAAATCATAAAATGATTTGTCGATAATTGCTAATTTTACTAAGTCCTCTTTTGAAATAGAATCTACAAATAATTTAGCCTGAGAATCTAATATTTCATAATTTATAGAATCTGATACTTTTAAAAACTGAAAGAAATTTTTTAATTCTACTTCAGTTGCTTTTAAAAATGTCCAATATTCTTTATTTGCAATACAATTGATTGAGTTATTTCTTTTAATGAAGGGTTCTATTATATTTAAAATATCATCATTTGAATTAAAACCGAAATTAAAAATTACATTTTCAGAGTAATATTTGCCATCTTCACACAATATCGGAACTTTGTATTCTTTGGGAATGTCTATTTCTAAACTATACTTTTTGTACATTTTAAATAAAGCTAAATATATCTCTTTTCGTTGAGATTCATTTATATCATTAAATAACCAATCAATACATATCAAAAAAATATTTGTAATGTTGCCGGGGTATATTTTATTTATACAATTTTCTATTTGATTTTTAGATAAAATATTTTCATTTAGTAATTTTCTTATTAAATTGCTATTTATTGTTCTAAATTTACAAAATGCAGGGATTAGAGCTGTATCTATTTGTGTGTCTGTTGCTGTAAATACTTCATCATCTTCTGGTATTATTTCTAAATTATTATCAATAAATATTGCAGGTTTTTTGTTACAATAAGCATTTGCAAAATTATAGAATAAACTTATCAATAAACACCTGTTTTCAATATCATTAGTTGGAATCTTTTTAGATAAATTATTAAAAATTTCATAATATTTCTCACTGTTGATAGTTAAAAAATTTTCCGTTTCTTTGTTTAGTAGAACAATATTATTGAATATTGAAAAATTTATATCTTTATATTTCGTCATTAAAGCCTGTATAAAATCTACTATTTCTTTATTAACTACAACGACATCTGAATACTTTCTCAATTTCCCATCAATACAAGGATATATTTCTTTATTTCTTAAGCAATTATAAAAACAAGTGCCAATCTTTTCAAAATCAGAATCTAATTCACATCGTATGCTATGATTAAGTAAATTATAAGCGCTCCAATCTTTGTGTATTTCGGTTATTTTATCAATTAATTTTTCGATATTCAAACAAGTTTCATTTATTAAAAATTCGTTTCTTGCAGTTTTTTCTATGCTATTTCTGTCATCAGATAAGTCAAATGTTGCATGAATTAATATTGGAGCCCCTATCTTAACATTAGTTTTAAAATAGCAATACAAAGGATAGTTTGTGTAGTTTTTGTTTGGATTCCAAATTAATTTTATATTATAATAGATTTTTCTTTCATTTTTATGTTTTAACTCTGTTTGGTCATAATAAATTTCAGGCAGTTCTTTAGTTGTTTCTTGAATAATAAAGTCAGTCGGAATCATTTTTTTTAGACGGGAAACAGGTGTAATTATTTGATTTAAACTACTTAAAAAGAAGAAGCATTCTTCATCTAGAGTTTTAAATTGACTGTCAAAATCAATATTATCTTTGTATTTAATTTCTATTTTAACGCCATGACTTAGAGTTTCGGATTCTTCAATAATAGGTATAGACAAAAATTGCATTTTCGAAATATCTTGTAATTCTGTTTTTTCCTTTTTTAATTCTGCTAATAATTTTTGAGAAACATCTTCACTAAAAGTAATTTTAAAACCGTTACTAATTATAGAAATCTCTTTTGCCCAATTGATTAAAGCTCTGAAGCCAAGTCCTTTTTGTCCAATAAAAACACCTGTTGGCTTTGGACTAATGTTTGGATAAAGTAGACTACTATAACCTTCTAATGAGAAGTTTTCACCATCATTAGTAATCGTAATTTTTTGTAAATCTTTATTTATTTCAAAACTTAAATTTTTTGCATTTGCATCTTCGGCATTTTGGATTATCTCAAGTATTTCACGACCTTTATATCTTTTTTGATAGCTTTGCTCAGAATTAAACCATGAAACAATTGAACGTCTGTTATATCCAATGCGTTTTTCGCTTATATCTTTTTTTAATTCATTTAATAAACTTGTCTTAATCATGATGCTTATATTTTTACACATATTTTACTTTACTAAATATATGTTAATGAATATGAATTTTGTTTATAATCAATCAATTTGGGCATATTGATAATATCATATGTTTACCCATTTTAATTTTCAAAATTATTTTATCATGAATTATTACACTGTGTTGAAATGATACAAAATATTGTAAAAATGCTTGATATATCAATCAAATAGAGTTAAATTATGAAAGATAAGTTAATATCAGGTTAGGAGTTCGAGTCTCCTGACATATTTTGAGAAAAAGTATCGCAGGTTTGACATATTAGTCGGAAGATAAAAATTGGAAGATTCAAACAGTTCATAAAAGCTGTTTAAAAAGTGTTTAAATGGTGTTCAAAATTTATTTTATTTTTTAAAGATTTGTTATTTCAACTACACTATTAAAATCTTTTACGTTAACTGAAATATTTTTCATCATTTTACTGAAGTTTTCATTAATTATTGGATATAACAAACTTTTATCTATTAATTTTTCATTTATGTATTTCTTTTCTTTTGTATTACCCTTTAAAGCTTCTACTTGTGGACTTAAATATAAAAATACTATTAATATAATTCTGGTATATTCAGATATTTTTTTAGATAACTCAATAGTAGCATCTTTATGTCTTTGGGATGTCCCATGAGTATAATCACAACGTATTTTATATGCTTTCTCAAGATCTTTTTCTATTGCTTCCCAATATATTTCATCATAAAAATTCTGCAAAAGCTTGACACCCCTTTGAATAAAATTCATTTTTATATCTATTCTATTCACATTAAATAGAGATTCTAAAGCAATCACATTATAAGTTATTTTAGCGGTACCTATTTTATCTAATGAATCCATATAAAAATCTAATGATATTTTTTTATAATCATCTTTGTCTAAATTTTTAATGATATTCATATATTGTGGTAACAATGTTTTAACTTCTGCTATATTTTCTTTGTTAATAATAATTTCGGGTCCCCATAGACTTTGCTGATTGGCATAAGGGTTAGCAAAAGAATTCCAATTATTTATTGAATATAATGCTAAATCATTGCAACCATAGTTTTTTAAGTTTATAGTATGCGAATCAAGTTCTTGGTAAAACTTTATTTTTTCACCAAAAATTAAAACTATACTTTTAATCAATAAACTTTCAAAGTTCCAGTACTGATGGATATCATAATCTATATTTTTAAGCACAAATACCGGAGATTTATCACAGGATAATATAAATAAATTATCTAATAATTTTTCTTTTTCCAAACCTTTTTCTATATGGATATTATGTGTATAAAAAAGATAATCATTTTTATCTGTAAACTTTTCAACCAAAGAAAAGAAACTGTCTAATTCTTCTTTTAAAAAACTTAAAAACAAGGTGTTATCATCTTTAATTTGGTTTTCATTTTTACAAGAAAAACTTAATATTTTCTGTGCCAATGTATTAAAAATAACAACACCTGTTCTATTAAACTTTTTAGGAAGAAAAGTTTTAATATAATTATAAAGTTCTTTGTTATTATTTTCGTTAATGTAATTTGCAAAATTAAAGTTTTTAATTTTTTCTTCAGGATTCTTTAAAAGCATCGCCAACAATCGTGTTTTTGCATTATCACTATCCAAATTTGGGTCATAATAATATTTTTGACAAGTTTCAAAATCGGGAAATAAAATTTTTATAAACTCAAAAGTTTTTGTTTTTAATAATTCATAATCATAATCTATCAAAGCAAACCTCCTGTTGTTTCAAAACCAGAAAAGCTTATACTTAAATCCATATAATTAGATTTTGCTTATATTATATAATAAATTTGCTTCAATCATTTTACATTTTTTCAATATACCAATTAGAATTTCCAAAGTGATTAAAATTCCATTGTAATTGAAAGTAGAAATTGTATTCCATAGAGTTATCATCTTTAAAGTTATAAGAATACTTATTTAACTGTGTTGTGCGATAGCTTTCAAAAGCTGTCCGGATTTCTTTTGCAAACTTTTTTCTAAATTCAGGATAAGTTATTTCTAAGCTTTCTCTTGTCAGTTTATTTTTCAAAATCATCTTCAAATCCTCGTATGTTATCAAGCTCTATGTTGTATCTTTTGCCTTGTTTATCAACGCAAGTCGCGTAATCTATCTCTGCATTGGCGAATTTGTTTTTCCAAATACAAATCAGCAATCCGATTTCTTGTGTTTTTAAGTTTAAAACCTTTGTTCCGTAGAGTGCATAGTCTTTTTCTGTCATTATTTATTCCTTTCAAGTATCAAATCTGAATAGATATCATCAGGCTTTTGTGGATCAATTAAAAATTCCTTCATAAATACAAATCTTTCTCCGTAGGCATTTTCACAAATTACAGTATCGAAATTATAGAATCCTATTACTTTGTAATACTCATTATCAGTGTTTTCAAAGCCTTTAATCTTTTTAAGTTTGTATTTTTTGCCTAATTCAATCATTGCTACCTCTTATCAGCAATGACATTCATCACTCTTAATGAGTAAAATATCAAGCAAACTCTCTCAAAACTTATCATTCAGACACAATTCATTTTTTGAACACTTTTTGAACGGTATTAAAACAAGTTTTAAATACCATCTAAAAATTTTTGTTGTCAGGATAATTTATAAAATAAGCGTTTACTGTATCAGAATCTCGCCTTAAATTTTCGACTATTGGAGTAAGATTATACAGCTCTTCAATTTCTTGTTGCGTCCTGCAAAAATAATCAATTACAGTGACAATATTATAAATCCGCTCAGCTAATTTTTCTAACTTCCTAAAATCTTTTTGTTTAATCTTGTATTTCTTGCTGTTACTCATACGACCTCCTTTTAAGGTGTCGTATTCATCACTCAAAAGTTAGATAACATCAAGTTTAGATATAATATATTATTAACTATATTTAAATAATTTATCTGTTTATTCAATATAATCTAGTATAATATTTTTTACTTCTTCAATTTCATCTAAAGCAATATCTAGGTATTGAAAGAAAACTCTAATTTTCTGCATCTTTTCGGCTAGATTTTCTATATTAATTATTTCATTGTTGTTAAAGATAAGACAACCATTATTATCTATAGGATATCTAAAATTAAAAGATGTACTATCTATAGCATCGAACTCAAGTATAATCTGTTCTATTTCCTGAAACTTACGTCGTAATTGTTTAAATTCTAAATTTTTATACATTTGATATGTATTGCTATTATACATATTCATATAATTGTCTTTTAAATTTTTAAACAAAATTCTTAGAGAATGTTCAGCTTTAATTTTAGAATTTTCAAGCTTACATTTCTTGATTCTCATGTAAGCTTTTTTTATTGATAATTCAATATAATGTCTATATAAGAAAAATATGGGGAAAATAAAGGTGTTTTTACATGTTGGAAATAAAGGTTCTCCAATTTCTTTATTTTTACTACACAAATATTTCTCATTGATAAACTCAGGGCAAATGGTACTTCCCACTAAGATATTAGCAGCATTAAAATAACCGTCCGCCATCATATCCCAACTATAATATCCATTAGACAAAATAGCGTTATCTTGCCAATTCCCATTCTGAAATTTTTTTGATGCTTCTTTTGTATCCATAAATATTTATGTTCTCAAATATGTTATCTCAAATTTTTTACAAGGTCTGTACTTTTGTAATCTTGTTGTGAATTGAAATGCATCTTTTCTTTCACAATTTTGGAATATATCAAGTCCTCTATCTAATAAAACTTTCCATCCAGTATCAGTAACAATACTTCTTGCATGAATACTTGAATCGAATTGATAACTAAATTCAATACCCATTTGTAAGCAAGATTCTCTTATTGTATTTAAGTTTTCACGCTGTATTTGTTCATTAAATTCATCAGCAGAAGTTATTAATTCAACAGTAACAATATCTGTTTCAGATTTCGCTTTATCTACAACTTCTAATAATTCCATTAAGTTTACAGTTTGGTAGAAATTTCTTATATAAGGGTCAGTAATAACAATATTTTTTACCCCTTTAAATAATCTTCCAAACAGCTTTTCAAACGTAACCCCAATTTGATTTTCTTCAATTACAAAATGATGTTCTTTAATTTCTTCTTCATTAGTTGCAGTTTCTTTAGAACTATCATTTATCTCTTCAACAACTTCTGGAGAACTTATCATAACTTCGTCTTCGGAGTCTTCCATTTCTCCATTATATAATCCTTTATATTGAATTTCTTCAGTTGTTTTTACTTTAACTTCGACTCCAGAATTACTTGTATATGAAAAATCTACTTGTGGAAGAGTCGAGTCTATTCTTAAAATCTGGTCTTTGACTCTTTTTCTTCCTTCCATTGCAAATTTTAATAACTCTTCTATTTCTTGGCATGAAGCCTTTTTATCAGGATAAATAATCTTCATAAGACCAGAGAAGGTCTTCATAACGCCAGCTCTATCACGTTCTGAGATATTGCCAAGAGTAAACTCATTCTTGTACTCATTAGAAAAATCGTAATTTCTTAGACATTTTAAAGCTTCAGAATAATAATCGACAACAAAACCATAGTTTGTTGTAAATAATTCTGGTCTAGTAACATCAACTTCCCATCCCGGTAAATAGAAATGAATTCTATCAAGAAATGCTGAATCTAAATATTGAGGAGGTAATTCTTCAAACAAATTAGAATGTTTTAACATATAAGGAACATTGTGCTTTGTATTACCAATAAATGTCATTGATGCTTCTGCCGTTAGTGTTTCAACACCTCTAGAGAATGACTTGTTAGCCATATAACCTTTCATTATATCGACAAGGGCTTTATCAACTTTTTTTGAGCTACCTGCAAACTCATCGAATGCAATATTATCCCAATAGCCAACTAAACCAATATCATGTTTTCTTGAATTATTCACAAATAATTTTGCAGCAGAAACTTCGCCCCCAGAAATCAAAGTGCCATGAGGTGAAAATTCTGTGTATATGTGACTCTTACCAGTTCCTTTAGGTCCAAGTTCTATAAAATTATAATTTCTTTCACAGTATGGAATAAGTCTAACAAGCTGTAGTAATTTCTTTCTTCTGCTTAGCATTTCTGGATTAAAACCTATACTTTGCATAAGTAAATCAATCCATTCATCAGTAGAAAACATTGCTCTTTTAGCTTTAAAATCTTCAAAATCAAACTGTGCAAGCTGAATAGGCTTGATGTTCTGCAATAACCAAGGGCAAGCCTTTTTATCTTCAGTATATTGATATTCAAGGTCTGCTAGACACCAAATTCCTGAAACCAATAATCTTGGATACTTTTTATAAGCTATTTCAGATGGGACATTAATCCCTGTTATTCCAAGATTTGAAAATGTAGCAATATATGAATCAGTTTTTTCATTAAATTGAACACTTACCTTATCAATTACTTTGTAGCGTCCTTTTTCTTTAATAGTAGATTTAATATATTCTGCTTCGTTTCTATTAACATAGTGCTTTGCAAGAATTTCTTTTACTGATTCAATTCCTGATTTAATTACATCTTCATCACTTGATGCACAATATTGTCCAAGTAAATATTCTAAGACGTATGAAGGAACAATAGCATTCCCTTTAACTTCTTTTACTAAGTCTTTCCTTACAACACAACCTTCAAATGTTTCTGTAATTTTCTTATCTAAATTGTTCATTTTTCACCTGCCTTAAAAATCTGACTGGAACATTAAATTTATTGTAAATGGGATTTTTGCATATGGTTCACCGACTTCATTTACATCTTTTATAATCAAGTAATAATCTTTGTTTTTATCTGCATCAAAGCTTTTTAGTTCTAATACTTTTTTGAATATTCTATCTTCCATTTTATCAGAACTAATATTTGCATCTATAATAAGTTCATTAGACACTTGCATATTATTTTCTTCATCCCATAAAGAAACGCTAAATACTCTTGGTTTAACAAGCTCAGAAATGCTTTCTTTTTGCAAGAATGATAATGTAAACTTATTATTGGTAATCTTTCGAGAAGAGTTTTCTAGTGAAAGTTCTACTTTCTTAATTTCTTGTTTACGGTTTTGCTTAACTCTCAAAAGAGGTAATACTATTTCTTGAGGACTAGCTCCTCCATGAACGTAATTTATGCCAGCTCCAGAAGTTTTAAATCTATTAATATTGCATGGCAACGACAATTTTAAATCTGAATTTTTGAATATATAATTCATATCAAAATCAACGATACCCTGCTTTTCTACTGGAGAAGTTCCAATAATATACCTTTTTTTACACTCAATAGAATCAATAGTGCCTATTGTAATCTTTTGATGTTCTTCTAAATCGCTATATTGATATAAGAAACCGTGGTCTGCGGTAATAATTACATTGCTACACAAAGAATTATTGAACAAAAACTTAATTTTTTCTGAAAGTATTTTTACAGTTTTTTCAGCAGCATTAAACACATCTTTTTCATTATGTTCACCAGCTTTATCAATGTCATCATGATAAATATAAGCAATCTCTAATCCACTAAATAGAGCTCTTAAATCATCTCTTGACATATCTTCTAAATCACTTAAAATCAGAACTTTTGAGTTTGGATTATGTGCTTGCAATATTTTTTCTCTTGATGCAGAATCCTTTGCAACTACTCCATCTACAACAATTTCAGCTTTATTATTCATAGAAACTTCTTTATGAGGAAGTAATGATGCCATCCCCAATCTTGTATAAGAAGGGATTGAAGCGACCATACAATCCAGTTTAACATCGGCTTTAATTGAATAGTTACTTCTAATTGCCTCACTTAATTCTTCTGCAATTTCATATCGTAATGCATCAGAAATTATAACAACAAGTTTGTTTTTAGAAGAACGCACTTCATTGTAATAGAAATCTTTTTGCATAGGAAGGTTTGAAAAAGTCCAGTTAGGGGCAATTTCTTTTACTTGGTTAGAGAATTTCAAATTAATATCATCAAGATATTTGTTTACATACAATTTCTCAACTTTATCTTTAACAGAGTCAAGTTTTCTATCGTTTAATAATCCACAATAGTAATAGAATTTTCTATATGCTTTATCTATTTTGTAATAACTTTGAGCATAGCTTTTAATAAATGTTTCAATTTTCTGCTCTGGAATCTGAGTGTTTTTCACTAACAAACTTAATTCCAAAGCCCAGAAAAGAGCATTATAAACCTTTTCATACTCATTATAGAATAGTGTTCTTTTTCTTTTTTCAATAAGTATTTTATCTTCATCTTTTAACGAATCAAATTGAGCAATCAAATAATTAACAAGGAATCTATCATATGCTCTAAGAGTTTGGAATTCAGGTTCGCTTTGTAGTATATCAGACCAGTCTGTAATATTCTCATCTATTTTGAAATCTTCTCTTTCAAACTCTTCTATCAATTCTTTATAATAAGGCATAAGCTCTGTATCACGATACCAACTTTCTAAGAATGAATTACATTCAGCTTCTTTCATATTCTTACTAATATATTTTTTATAGGTATCAGGGAAACTTGAACCTCTGAGTTGTTGTTGCAGTTTTTTGAACACAATTCCTGCTAATAGATATTTTGCTTCTCGTTCTCCCAAGTAGCCAAATTCTTTTTCTATTAATTCCCAAAACTTATCTTCCAATCCATACTTAGCAAATTCTTTAGATGGGGTATTTTTATCAACAATTTCTTTTATAATAAAGGTTTGAATAATTTTGTACTTATCAAATATTTTGCATTCGACAAGAGTTCCAAACATTGCTAAGTAGAAATTTTCTACCGACTTATTAGATGGTAATAAAGATTTGAAACTATTTATTCTTTTTTTATTATTAAAGAATTTTATATGGTTTTTGAACAGGTTTTTAATTGCTATATCATAGACTTCAAATTCGGAACATAAACTATCCACCTCGTCAACAGATAGAACTTGTGAATATAGTTGTGTATCAATAAACCAGTTATCTTCAATAGGAGGCATCTCAAAAGGTGCATAAATAAGATAATTGGATGTCGTATCATCTTTTTCAAGCAACTTTTTTGTCAAAAGATTATTATTCTTTGTGAGCTTGTGTATTTTAATATTAGGAAGAGATAATGAATCCAGTTTTTCTTCATTTTCTCCAGTTTCATCATACCAGAATACAATTTGTCTTTCTTGCTTGTTAAAATGTTTCAATATTAATTCTTGTAATTTATCTTGTTCCATTATCTATTTACCTATAAAGTAATTAAATCCATTAAAAATTTGTTCACAAGAACAAAAGTTTGTTTTTGTTCATTTATTATTGCAATATCTTTTTCTCCATGAAAAAGATTATTTCTTAGTCTAAAAATAATATATAAAACAGCTTTTATTTTATCTTGATGAGAGCACTGAGTGTCTCTGAATTTTTCTATTACAAAATTTCTGTAAGTCTTTTCATTACTTCTCCATGATAAGCTTTCTGTATTGTATATATTATCAGCAACTTTATACCTATCTTTGAAATAATCAAAAATTGCATCCACTTCTAAATTATTAACTGGAATAAGACTTGCAACCAAATTATTCACTTTTGAGATTTGGGCTTTTTTACTCATACATATATCTTCAAAAAGATTCCAAATCATAGCAAAATTAAATATAAATGAACGTTTTTGCCTAAAGGTTGTAACTTCTTCATTACAATTTAAAGTTTTTATTAATTTTTTTGTTGTTAGTATTTCCGTATTGTCTAGTTCTAGCTCTAATTCTTTTTCATATTTTATTGAAACCTCTAGTAGACAGTGCTCTTTTGCTGCCAATTCTTCTTCTGATTCAAATTTTTGTATATATATTATTTTTTCTATTTTATCTAATGAAATCTTATCTTTATACCAACATTCGTATTCTGGAATTAAATACATATCAGGTCGAAACTCTTCGTTGCTTTTTGAAGGTATAATATTACAATGTTCAGTCTTATTTAGAATAAAAATATAACAATTAGTATAAAACATTGTTTGTGAAGTTTTGTAGTTCTCATTTTTTATAATATTTCTATAATCTAATAAACATACAGCCTTTTCATTATACCCAAATGAAATACTTGTCTGAGAATAATTCGGTAAATATTTATCAGGATTGGGTGCGTAAATACAAAAATCACTAATAATAGAAGTAAAGTTATTTTCTTTTGTTATATGAAAAATATTCCCTGCTAAATATTTATCAATTACATCTTTTTCTATGTCTTGATATTGAATAGTTAAAAGTTCCATTTACCCCTTCTTTCCTACAATATCTTTTTCTGCTTCGAGTAGTCCTTGGAATTTTGCATAATTGACTTTTACACCGTCATCAAGGTCTAGTTCTATCTGCTCATCAGCTAAATCTTTAATCTTTCTATCAAATTCAAGGCATTCTGTTTGATATTTTGAATATAGTGATGTTAATTTAACATTTCCTTCGTTTTCTGCTCTTTGTATCGCATTATCCAATTTGTTTTGGAACTCGTGTAAATAATCTTTTCTTATTCTTGATAATGTTGTTTTATCATACCTGTGCAGATATATTAGAGCATTAAATGCTTTTTCTTTCCCACTTGTAAACATCCAATAAATAGGACGTTTTTTGTAGATTTGCAAATGGTCTTTGTAGAAATCTTTCAAGAAATATGCTCTAATTCTATCTTCTGCACTCTCAGAACCTTTGCGACCTAAAACATCTGCTATATATTGCATATTCTCATTGAAATATAATTCGCCAAATGCTTTTTTCAAGAACCTTTTGAACTCTTCTATAATATCATCTTCAAACCAAGTATCAGAAAGAATCGGTAAAATACCATCTTCATCAACTTCCAAGGTTTGATATCTGCTCTTGTCAAACTCTCCACCAGCATATATTAAACCTTTTTCATCGAGAGAATATCTGCCGAACATACAACCAACAGCGTAAGATAGAAGTGATTTTATATCCCTTAATTCATCTGCTAAAGCGACTGTAATATCTTTATCATCGACCTCTGGAGTCATTTCATCTTGAAGTCCATAAATATCAATGAATAATCTATTTAATTCTTCTTCATTCGCTTTTAGTTTGTTGAACTGTTCTTGTTTGTATTCCTTCCATTTGCTGAACGAATCTTCTACTTTTCCGTTCTCTTTAAACCTCAACAATGGATGTTGCTCAAAATCCCAAGATGTTTCAAAACTATCCCAATCGTCTTTTGATATTTTGATGTTTTCATCAACTATTAAATCAATTTGTTTTTTGATATTTTCATCTTTTGGAAAGATAATTGGCAAAGAACCAACATTCCCAGGTTGGAAATTCAATGTAGGATTAGTTAGTTTTAAAAACTCAAAAGTTAATTTACAGCATAATAATCCTGTTAAATATCTTATTTTACCTGAGTCTACAAATACAGAAGAGCCTCCAGTATCAAATATAAATCCAGGGAATGAATATCTAACACCGAAATTTGTAGAACTTACAAATGACCAAGTTATGCTTTCATGAAAATAAAATTGAGTATTTGCAATGCCAATATTTGAACTTCTTGTTGAATTTAAATAATCATTATACTCTCTTATTTCTTGTCCGTCATTATACCAATTTACAAAATATTCATTATTGCCATACCATTTTCTAAAGTCTCCGCCTTTATTGTATGGGAACCATTTTAATTTACTTTCTTGCGCAGTTTCTCTATTTTTAAAGCCAAAACCAGTTTTACTTATATCAACTTCACTCCAAAGTCTTATAAAACGGTTATTGTCGCTAGTTTGCAAGCCAACTCGTGGCATTCCAACATTTTTTAAAGGTTCTTCGTTTTTAAATATTTCTCTAACTCTATCGCTAGCCCAGTATGCAATTGGCGCCCCCGGTATTGAGTGGAAATCTGTTTGCTTTGCTTGATAATATATTTTCAAAGGTTTTGAATTCTCAATTTCTTCCTTCTCGTTGTCATCAGCATTTGCTTTATATGAAGAAAAATCAAAAACAAAATCATGATTTTGTTTTGCCGTTAAATATAAATTAGCAATATCTTCAGGATTTATATATTGGAAAGTTCTTTGATGTAATCTAAAATAAGACCCATTATAATTCTTGAGATTTGCTTTTCTGAATGTAAATGCACAAGAACCAAAATCTATACCAAAAATGCCCCTTCCCATATGAAGTAATGATGTTATATTTTGATTATCCAATATTTGAGTTCTCAAATCTTCAAAACTACTTAAAAACAACCAAGAAGGCTGTGTAATCATCGAAGTATATCCGTTTTTCTTTGTGTAATGATAATTTTTTTCCATAAATACAGCAAAAAAGTCTGTCTTTGTTGTTTTATAATTTTTCTTGACATATTCGGATAATTTAGAACTCATTCCTTTATTACCCATATAAGGTGGATTTGAAATCACACATTCATACTGTTGTTGCATAATACGAGCTTGCTTGATTAATTGGGGTAATTTCTCTCTTAATTGTTCTGTAATATCAGAATATAAAAGTCCCATATTTAAAGTTTGCACAGCATATAATCTTTCTTCCCAAAAACTGAAATCAAACTCTTTTACATCAAGAATTGAGCCATATTCTTTAGCGTCTTTGAATGTTTTTTGTAATAAATCTATCTGTGCTTGTGCAAGTAATTGGTTAGTTACACCATTCATTAGGCATTCTTTTACTCTTGAATCAAACCAATTGGTATCTTGAATAGAAGTTATATTTAGTTCAACGACTTTGGATGAAATATCTTTGTCATATTCTCTAGCTTTCATAATGACAGCAAGCTGAGCTAACTGTGAAGCTCTATCACAAATATCAAGCCCATATAAATTTTTTGTCAGAATCAATTTTGCAATCTCATCTTCCATATATCCAGCAGATTTGTAAATTTGGTATAAAACTTCAAAAGCTGTTACCAAAATATGCCCAGAACCACAAGCAGGGTCAAGAACTTTTATATCTTCTGGAGAGATATTTTTATTTATAATTTCTTTTAGTTTTTCTTTAACATTATCTTCTTGTTCAGCTGATTCTAAATAATACTTAAATTTAGACTGTAATTCTTCATTAGGACGAGCTTCAAGCCAGATTTTCCCAACTGAATTTTCAACCATATATTTTACTATCCATTTAGGAGTAAAAATTTGTGTCGCAGCTGGAATATTCTCTTTTGAAATCTTTTTACCCTTTTTTAAATCTGCAAAGACTTCATCTTTTCTTTCTGCTATATAATACTGATAAAGCCAGCCGATAATTTCTACAACTTGCCAGTTGGATTTATCAAGAGATAGCATTTCTTTTATTACAGAATCAGAACTATTCATCCCTTGTGGGAATAATAGTTCTGTATAGTCTTGGATTTGCTCAAACAAAAATGGAAGTTTTTTGTTCATTACATTACATTGATGGATTAGTAATGTTTTAAAAATTACATCTTGATTATTATTTTGAACAGCTGATATAACAGTTTGTTTTTCTTCAGCATTCAACTGTGAGGATACAGATACTGCAAATTGGTTAAGGTTATCTATATTGGAAATAATATTAAAATTATTTTCGCTATAGCCATTAACTTCCATATAATATAGAGCAATGAATCTGTTGAACCAAGTATAAGCAACTTCATCAATCAAGTTTTCATAACCTTTTGACTTAATCTCTCTTTGTAAGGTCTCAACTTGTTTTTTGCTAAAGAACTCTCCATTTATTTTCACTTGTCTGTCATCTTCAAATTCATAATTGACAGCTCTATTATCTTCATAAAATCCCATCAGTTTTGCTTGAAGCTCAACTCTTTCTTTAAGTTTTCTTCTTGCTTTTATCGCAAAGTCTTTTAGTGCTGATTTATCTAATGTTATTTCTTTTTCTAATAGTTCTGTCATCAATACTTCCTTTATAGTTTGAAAAGTTCCAATATTTTAGGGATTAAGTTTATCCTATAATGGTTACTCCTATTTACACCATTTACCCCTAGCCTTGAAGTTTAATACGTTTATTGTTCCTGATTCTGTTTTTCAACTCTTCCGATAGTTTGTTGATATAGTTATCAACATCTTCTTCAGTCTCAAGAATTTGCATACTCTGAACAACATTTGTAGGATTTACGAATACTAATTCTTTCTGAATCATTGGTTCAGAGTCTGGATGTTCTTCTGTACCTGTTAGTTGTTGTAATTCTAAATTCTTTTTCGCAATGCTATCTTCTGAAATTTGTTTCAAAAGTTTTTCATAATATAATTTTGCTTTTTCTTCAATAGCCTTTAACTCTCCAAAATCAGTTGCTCTTTCATACAAATCAGTAACATTAATCTTGAATAAGTTGCTATATCTTTCACATTCAAGCCCCTGTTTGGATGCTTCTTCTGCTAAATAATAAGCTAAATCACTTATAACTTCTCCTAATGCCTGTTTATAATCTTCTAATACATTATTAACAATAGAAGTTATATCCGAATTTAAGACAGGAAGGTCTTTAATCATAGAATATGGTTCAGGAGAATCTATTATCGATTCAAGTTTAGAAATTAGTTCATTTAATTTAGCAACCTCTTCTGATTCAAAAGTTGTTAAATAAACTTCATTTCTTTTTACTCTGTCATATATTTTCAATGATTCATCAAAAATACCAACTTGAGTATTAAAGAATGATTTTAGGAGTTTATATTCTTGTTTCCAAGTTAATAAATTATCCTTTTGCTTTATCAATAAATCAAATAATCCGTTTACATCTGGCTCATTCTTAAGCTCTTTTAATGTAGAAAGACCAAGTTCAATAACAGTCTTTTTAGGATATTTTGGGTTATTATGTCTTCCACTAAGCTCTTGTAAATCTCCAATCATATTTTGAAGATTTTCTCTTATTGAATTTGCAAGTTTTTCTCCGTCATCTACAAAGTCTTGTTTTTCAAATAGTTCTTGTGCTATCGCTATTACTTGCTGGATTTTTGCACTATCTATTTTTTCTTTCAATTTGATTACAGTGCTTTGAATTTCTCTGTCATTTGTCAAATATTTTACTGTATTATAATCCTGATAATTGCATTGAACACCATTATAGAGAATAGAAATGTCTCCTTTAACAGCTAAATCTGCTACAACACCTGCAATATCATTTATAGACCAACCAAAAGGTTTTCTTGTGTATTGTTGTTTTAATCCCTGCATTGTAACAGTGCAACTCATTGAGTTATTTAGTTGAATAAATGCTAAAACATCATCAAGAGCTTTTTTGTTTCTTTCATCCAATTTACCTTGAGGAGCAATGAGTTTTGCATGGATTTCTTTTTCATCCCTAACTCTTTCTTGGATAAAATGAAGATTTGTATATGTATTTTCTACAATTTGTTTCAATGCATTTTCAATCTTTGCAGCAGCACTTGTTGCACTAACTTCCATAATCTGACCGTTTGTGTAGAAAGTAGATTCAAGAATAGCTTGTTCTAATAAAGTTTTTACCCTTTTCTTGCGTTCTATTAATTCAGCACCTCTGTTTTTTAATATCATATCCTGCATTTCAGACTGTTTTACACTGCTTTTTTGCTTGATATACTTATCTGTTTTTAAGATAGTTTCAAGTTCTTGTAGGTAACCGTTTTCATTCAATTTGATAAATAATGTATTTCCTGCAAGAAACTTCATTTTTAGTTCAGATTCGCTGAATTTATAATCAGAGTTCATAGAAGTAATAAATTTAACTTCTATATCTTCTGCTTGGCTTCCTCTTACTACATCATCAACTTTTCTTACAAAATAATAAGACTGTCCTTGAGGATATGGAGTTATTGACTTTTTAGTATAAATTTCTTCATATATATTTCTATAGACTTCATTTAACACATCGCTAGAATCAATCTGAGTGTTTTTTATACCTCTTGTAACATCTTGTTCTTCGTTTGTTAAGAATGAATATTCTTCTCCATTTTGTTGTATTAATGTAGCTTGTTTTAATCTTGTTAAAGCTCCTTCTATTTTGGATTTTAGTGCATTTTTGCTTTCATTAATATTTGATATCATTAATGTTGCAATATTTTCTACATCACAAGGAACTTCTTTAATGTATTTAATCAAGAATAAAACAGTTAAGACTTCAATATCAAAATCTTCTATATCTGGATTACCCTCTTTTGCTTGTGCAATTATTCTGACAATATCTGTATCTATAAAGGTTTGAATCGTAGAATAAAAAACATTGAATGGAACTAATTCTGTAATCTCTTTGTCCCCATACTCTTTTAATGCTGTGTGGAATGCATTAAGCATAGAACGCTCCCCTGAAGCTAAGTGAGCTCCAGCATGAGAGAAGTTTCTTAATTCTGTAAACACACTTTGCAACAGCTTGAATTGATATGGGACAAATGGATAACAATCAACAAAATCATCTGAGTTCTCATACATTTTCATGCCAGAAGTTTGGCTTGAAAATGTTATTAAATTCGCCAAAATCTTTTCTTGTTCGTTGTAGTAATTAGAAAGAAGAGTTCTTGCATCTGTTCTCTTTTCTAATAATCTTCGTTTGATAACTTCATCAGTGTTTGAACCAGATAAACTTAATTTTGTATCAAATCTGCCTTGGATTTTTGAGAAATCTTGGTCTCTGAAACGTTCTTTTGTTATAGAATCTATTGCTTCTTGAGATGTTACCATTACCCAAGCTCTTCCATTACACATAGTACCCAAGTTTTCAACAACTGTCTGTAAACTAAGCATAAGGTTTGTATTATCGCTTATAAATTGCCCAATTTCATCGACTAAGAAAATAATGCGATTCTTACTACCTTTACTTTCGAGATATTCTTTTATTAGCTTTGCAAACCCTTCAGGTGTAATCCCTGAATCCTCAACAACATCTTTAAATAAGTCTTGTGTACTTTGTTCTGTTGTCCCTGTAACTTGAACATAAGCCTTTATAAAGAAGTCTTTAAAGAATCCAACTGCATTAGATGCTTCTTCCCAAGATACACCACTTTCTGAGGTTATAATTTGTTTGAATTCTTCGTATTTTCCATTTTTATCAAGGTATCTTTCAATATCTGCAAGTTTAGGGTAGTTTGAAGAGTAACCCTGAGATTCGTTAAAGACCTTTAAAAAGACTTCAACAATACCATCTTTTCTTTGTTTTGTATCTTTTGAGCTCTTAGAATCAATGTTGAACAAAATAGTTTCTGTAGGAACAGATGTAGCCAATTTCATATCAGCAAAAGTCCAATCATCTATATTAGATTTCCCTTCAAAGAATTCTATTGTTTTTTTACCTTTTACTTCTTTGTTGGAAAGAAGATATGATAGCATCTTTAAGAAGTGAGATTTACCTGAACCAAAGAAACCAGAAATCCATACTCCGATTTTATCAGTTCTTTCTTCAAATGAGTTTTTATAATTACTATAAAAAGTGCTAAAATGCTTAGAAAGTTCTTTTGTAACGACAAATTCGTCCAATTCTTGATAAATAATAGCTTCGTCATCAACTTGCTCAACTTTAACAACACCATTAATGTTCCTATTAATATCTTTCTCAAATAATTCTCTTAGCTTCATAACTACACCTTTACTCATTTGCAACAAGCCTAAATGCTCTGTAATAATTATCATCTTTTAAGCCATCAAAGTTTGAACCTTTAAATAGCCTTAATTCTTTTTGGTCGTATGTACCCGGATAGAACATAATAACTGGAATCTTATCTAAAACTGCATGAAGATTATTTAAGACATTATGCGACCTTACCAAAGGATATACCTTTCCTACACCAGATAAAATAACAAGATTACTATCTCCTAGCTCTTTTTTTATCATATTTACAAATTCTTCTATATTAATAACCCCTCTAAGAGTATTAATAAGACTTCCTGTTCCTTGTCTTTCTTCAGTTTCTATTGCTAAATCAAGATAAGTTTTACTACCAGCAGTTTTATCAGTTAGGATTTTTAATAACATCTCAAATAAATCAAATTCTATAGGTTTAATCTTTGAATTGGCATAAGAATAACTGCTTACAAAATCCTTGATATATCTCCTTACAATTAGTTCATCTGATGGTTCATAATCAAAGATATGAAAATTTAACTCTCCACCCAACGATTGTTGATTGAAAAAAGAATCCTGTTCAATTATTGTTTTAATTTTATCCAGTCTTGCTCTAAGTTCCATTACTTATCCTAACATTGCTTTTGCATACCTTTTATCACCAATTTCTTCTAAATGATTAGTAATCTGGTATATACCAAGAGGGATTGTTAATTCTGCATTATCTCTATTTGTTCCTATATATCCAGCTCCACTTAGAATCTCAAAATACGCTAATCTAAGCCTTTTTAATGTTGTTTCTTTAAAGTTAGCCACAGTTTCACTCTGTTCTGCTTTAATCGAAAAATAGTTGGATATATCAGATTTAGAAACTTCCATTTGTCTTGAAAACACTTTATCTATTAATACTTCTTCCATAAATTCAAGAAATAATCTGTCATATTTTAAAATTGCATAAAAATTAATAAGTCTTCCTATTTCATTAGGTTCAGTTAATAGCACTTCAATCAAATAGTCATCTAAATAGTTTGCTCTTTCCCATACAGCACCAATATGTTTGTTTATAGCCTTAAAAGAACGATATTCAAATAAATTCTCATTAATAATTTTATCGGTTGCTTCTTTTTTGTTTAAGCCTTCTTGTAATAATTTAACTGCAACCTTAAACTCTGGATAAAGAAATTGATTTCCAGTCATCCTAGCACTATATTCTTTAGAAACAGAATTACAAACATCTCGTTTAACCATAGTATAATCTTACTACAAACATGCCTGTTTTTAACATTTTTAGTGTATTACTTAATAAATGAAATAGTAAGTAAATTGTGCAAAGTTTTATGTTATACTACAAATAATATCTGAACAATATTCGGTATGGTTTCGTTAAATTGATAATGGAGTTATATATGAAAAAGTTTTTAGTTTTATTGTTAATGTTATTTTTTGCAAATGTTGCTTTTGCAGTTAATTCTTGTGACCGTTACGGACAAAAAACAGGTTCATACAAGCAAACACCATCTGGGTATAATTCTTATGACAGGTACGGTTCTAAAACAGGCTCTTACAAGGAAACTTCCTCTGGCTATAACAAGTATAACAAATATGGACAAAAGACTGGAAGTTATAAAAAGACCTCTTCTGGATATAATTCCTACGATAAATATGGTCAGAAAACTGGTAGTTACAAGACAAATTCTAATGGTGTAACTACAAAATACGATAAGTACGGTCAAAAAGTAGGAACATTCAAAAAAGACTCATCTGGTAAAATTACCGAATACGACAAATACGGCAGAAAGGTCGGAAGTTACAGATAAAAATTAGAATTACATAAAACAATAATTTATTTCAAGATGTTTAGTAATAAAAATTTCAAACTCTTGGCTGTATCTTTCTCCTGTGATTAATTTTGAAAGATAGCTTTCAGTTATTTTCAAATGTTTTGCCAGTTGCTTTTGAGGTAAGTTCCTTATTAAAAGTTGAAATCTTATCATTTTCTCTCGCTTATACAAAAATCTACTACCTCCATTGTTTGGAGATTTGGACATTTTTTGTTCAAGCAGTTCAATCTGCTTTCTTAATTCTTTGCGCATAAAAACTCCTTAAAATTAGTTTGAGTAAGCATTGGGGTACACACATTTTAACTCGTTTTGCGGAAACATCAAGTTATAAATATTTACCTGTAAATTCCAATTCAAAATTATTGTTAACTTTTAAGAGTTTAAAGTTTTTATTCTTTTCCAAAAAAGAAGATAACACTCTTCCATCACCATCTATATCAATATTCTTTTTGCTATTATCAACTTGTTGACTTGGATGATATGGACAATTTGCTTTTTTATTCCACGCATATGCAATAAGATTAATATTTTTATTTTCGTTTTGTTGTATGTTTTTAATTTGTTCAAGATAATATTTTTTATCTGATGTTTGAATTTGCGTACCCCAAGCAATCATTAAGTCAGTAGAATAATTTCTCACATAAAAATTTATAATTTTCCTATTTAAGTCATTATTATTTTTTGCTTGCTTTTTATAATTTTTAATTGCATCTTGTCCTTTACCATTAATTAGCGAAAAAGTATTTAATATAACAACTTTTGAATAGTTCTTTACATATGCAATTCTGATAACATTTCTTACGGTTTGATCAAATCCCTCATTAGGTAATGAGTTTGATGGGTTTAACATAAATGCTGTTAATGTTTTATTGCCAATGTTGTTTATTTGGATCTCTAAAAAATATCTGTGGCTACCACGTTTTGCAATATTATCTTTAAAAATTCCATATCCACAAACATTAATTTTCTTTTCTCCTGGGTATTTAGAGAAACTGTCAGAAATTATCTGTTCATTTTCTTCCAAGTTAATATTGAAACATTCTTTAATAGTATTTAAAATTAACTTTTCCATAAAATAATTTTATCATGGATTTTAATCATATGTGTCTGAATGATGCAATTTTAATTGAAAACACTTCCATTCTTCCGAGTTTAGAGCAATTAATGTTGGCATGGATAATGAAAAATACATTACAATTAAAGAATTAGCGGAACTCAAAGGTGTAAGTACCCGTGCCATTAGACTATCAAAGGGTAAATATATAACAAGAGAAATCACAGTCAAAGGCGGGAAGAGTTTTGAGATTTTGTTATCAAGTATTGAGCCAGAGTTGCAAGAAAAATATTATTCTAAACTTGTCTTAATCCCCCCAATAAAACAATTACCGATTATAGCTGATTTTCACAAACAGAATAAAGCAAAAATAATTGCCCTTGCAAGGTTTGATTTGGTTAATTTATGGAAAGAACAGAGAAAACAACAGGCACGAAAGAACCAATTTGACGCTGATTTTTTAAATGTTTACAATGCTAATACTCTTTACCCCGAAATTTACGCAAAAATTGGAAAAGTTTCAATAGGCACCATGCAAAGATGGAAAAGAATTTTAGGTAACAGTAAAAATTATGAACTTTTAATTCCAAGGTATCATTATGAGAATTATTCAAGAACTAAACTTGATGAATATGAAAAACAAATATTTCTAAAATTTTTACTTCATCCTAATAAATTCAGTATAGGAAAAGCAATCTCACTTACTCAATATGTCCTAAAAACGCATAATAGAGAATATATCCCTGCCGCACCAACATTCAGAAGGTTTGCGAACTGGTATAAAGCAAATTATTTTGACAGATGGACTCTTTTACGTGATGGTGAAAAAGCCCTAAAAGAACAGGTTATTCCTCATATTAAAAGAGATATTTCAAAAATAGAAGTCGGAGAAGTTTTGGTAGCTGACGGTAAACGATTAAATTTTCAAGTAATTAATCCTTTTACGGGCAAACCTTGTAGAGCGACTTTAATCGGTTTTCTAGATTGGAAATCAACTGCATTAGTAGGTTATGAAATTATGCTTGAAGAGAATACTCAAAATATTGCTTCAGCACTTCGCAACGCAATTTTAAATTTAGGTAAAATACCAAAATTTGTTTATTTAGACAATGGCAGAGCCTTCAGGGGTAAATATTTCCTAGGTAGTGCAAATTTTAATGAAATTGGTTTAAAAGGAATTTATGAAAAACTTGGAATAACAACAATTTTTGCAAATCCATATAATGCAAGGACTAAAGTTATTGAAAGGTTCTTTCTCGAAATGCAGGAAAGTTTTGAAAAGCTGTTACCAAGCTACATTGGAAGAAGTATAGAAAATAAGCCTGCAAGACTAAAAAGGAATGAGAAATTTCATTGTGCAATTCATACAGAATTTATCCCTACAATTCAACAAACAATTCAAATGATAAATAGTTGGCTTTTGTATAAAAATTCTTTGCCTTGCCCAAATGATAAATCAAAAACGATTCAAGAAATGTTTAACGGTGTTAATAAAGATAAAATAAATGACAACGAGTTAGATGATTTGATGTTAGCTCAAGA
>CALVBU010000004.1 GCA_944325875.1 Candidatus Gastranaerophilales bacterium | reverse complement strand
ATTGTAGTTGCAATGGGCTGTATGCAAGTTGTACTTGATAAAGGACAGCAGTGGAATTGGTTTGATACACCTTGGATTTGTTGGACAACAGGAGTTTGTATATTCTCCTTTGTACTTTTTTATGTATGGGAATTGGAATACAAATATCCAGTAATCGACATCAGAGTATTCAAAGACAGAAACTTTTTATTCGGAACTTTTGCGAGCTCTTTCATCAACGTAATGCTTTATTCGACACTATTATTAGTTCCGATGTTTATTCAAAGCCTATTAGGATACAGCCCATCTATGTCAGGTCTTACAATGTTTCCGAGAGCTATTATATGCCTTATAGGTTTAATCGTAGTCGGAGAAATCTCAAGATTTATTGAAGCTAGAATTTTAGCAACAATCGGCTTACTAATAATGGCAGGATCAATATTAATGTTGACTCAAATGAATACAACCTCCTCTATGGAAAGTGTAATTTTACCAAACATACTACTTTGCATAGGCGTACCTACAGCTTTCGTCCCGATTACAGCATTATCATTTCAAACCCTACCTGCAAGTAAAAACGCAGACGCTGCTGCACTACATGCATTATTCAAAAATATCATCACAGCAATAGCAACCTCAGCTTCTGCAACCTTCATTGCAAGAGTATCTCAAGTACATCAAAATTACTTAGTCGGAAACCTTTCACCACATAACCCGATGTTTCAATACAAATTTATGGCACTAAAAGCTAAATTTATACATCTTTATCCTGCAGTACTTGCCGCAAGAAAAGCTGATGGAATGCTATATAGACAACTTCAACAACAAGCAAGACTTGCCTCATTCTTTGATGCTTTCACGGTACTTGCAACACTTTGTATAATAGTAATACCTATTTTATTTATTCTAAAAACTAAAAAAACCAAAAAAGCAGCCTAATCTAAAGCATCATAAGCTTTTTTAATTTCCTGAATATCTTGCCACATAAGCCACTTTGGACTACCTTTTTCATGAGAATCATTTCTCAAAAGATAAGACGGGTGAAAAATAGGCATCATCTTACTACCAAAAGGTCCATCAAACCATTTTCCACGGACTTTCGTAATCCCAATTGGCGAATTAAGCATAGTAGCTAATGCAACCTTTCCGCAAATCAATATAATGCGAGGTTTTAGAATTTCAATTTGAGCTTCTAAATAAGGATAACAGGCTTCTTTTTCTTCCGGAAGCGGATCTCTATTGTTAGGCGGTCGACACTTAAGAGTATTGCAGATATAAACATCTTTTTCTCTTGAAAGACCCACTGATGCAAAAATCTTATCCAAAAGCTGACCGGCTTTTCCAACAAACGGTTCGCCTTTCTGATCTTCATAGTACCCTGGAGCTTCGCCAATTAACATCATTTTATGATTTGGAACGCCACCTGAAAAAACAATATTTGTACGAGTTTTGGAAAGTGAACATTTATCACAGTATTCACACATATTTCTTACATCTTGTAAATCTTCTTCAATACTCATAATATAAATCCCTAACTAAAATAGTTACACAAAGATATTCGTAACACAATATATCAATTAAGGAATATTTTTTAAGAGTTCATTTATATCAATTTCTAGAACTTTTGCAATATCATATACCAGAAATACTGATGGAGTCTGCAATCCTCTTTCAAGCAAACTAACCGTACTTTCACTTACATCAACCAATTCTGCAAGCTGTAACTGAGTAATACCTTTTCTGTATCGTTCTGCCTTTAAATTTCGAGCAAATAACTTATTTCTGTCATCTTTCATATAGGAAATTATAACCGCTTGACAAACTTTAATTAAGCGACTATACTCTTACTAACTAGTAGTAAACTACTAGTTAGTAAGAATAAATAATGGGTTAATATGAATAAGGAATATAAAAAAGGTTTTACACTCGCAGAAGTGCTTATCACATTAGGAATTATAGGTGTTGTAGCATCATTAACACTTCCTACACTTGTTCAAAAACAACAAGAAAAAGCAACCGTTACCGCTCTAAAAAAGTTTTACTCTATGTTATCACAGGCTTATATACAAGCAAAACTTGAAAATGGGACTGTGGATACTTGGTATGAAACATCCATGACTCAACAAGAACGTTCAAAACTAGTAGCAGAAAAACTAACAAAATTTATCAAAACAACAAATATCTGTTATTCAAATCATAATGAATGTCTTATAACTAAGAAAAACGGAATTGATGGTAAATCAAGGAATTTTAATAGTTCTAATTATGTAACATTCATAACCTCAGATGGGATGAGTGTTTTGGTAAACGGATATAGTTCAACGGAAATGAATAATGAGATAAATTCTATAGGCTTTATTTATGCTGATATTATCGTAGACATAAACGGCAATAAAAAACCAAATATATTAGGGAAAGACACATTTTCATTTTTGCTAACTAGCAATAAAATTGTACCTGCAGGAATACAAAATCACAGTATCACATCTACAGAAAACGAAACACGCGTTGCTTTTCCTGGTGACTGCAATACCACCGAATGTTATGGGATATGTGAAGGTTGCACAGCTTGGGTCATTTATAACGAAAATATGGATTACCTGCATTGCAACGATTTGTCTTGGGATCGAAAAACCTCTTGTAAATAATAATTCCATATTAAGCATTTTTATATTAGAATATTGTTAACAGGTTATCAAAAAAAGGAGAGAACTATGTTAACTAAAAACTCATCAGTAAAAACAACTTTTTCAGGTGTTGATTTCTCTAAATATTCTTCAAAAACATCTGAATTTGTAAAAGAATTTTCAAAAAGAGCAAACCAAAAAGGTCACTTTTTAAACTGGGTAAACCTACCTCAAGAACAATTAAAAAGACTTGATGACCTATATGCTATGGTTGAAAGCTTTAAAAAACAAACAGGCGCAAAGAAACTTAGCGTAATGGGTATTGGCGGTTCTAAACACACTGTAGAACATATGCTAGGCATCAACGGTCTTAATGTATGTCATGATTCTGTTGAATTTTATTCAGACGTTGACTCAATCAGTCTTGAAAGATTTTTATACAGATTAGGCGACATTACATCTGCAAACTTTATGATCGCTTCAAAATCAGGCTCAACTTTTGAAACAAAAGACGGTTTCTTAAGAGTTCAACAAATGCTAATTGACGCATACAAAGCTAAAGGACAATCTGAAGAAGAAGCTAAAAAATCTGCTGCAAAACACTTTATTGCAGTAACTGACGCTAATGCTGAAAAAAGTGAACTTCGCAGAACTTCAATTTCTGAAGGCTGGATTGGTGATTTATTTATCCATGATGATGTTGGCGGAAGATTTTCTGCTTTTGATGACCACGCTTTATTCACACTTATTTGGGCAGGTCTTTCTAAAGAAGATATGACTAAATTATTAAACGCAGCTCAAGAAGTTTCTTCACTTTCATTATCTGAAGATTTAGAATTAAACGATGCTTTAAAAGAAGGTATTTTCTGGGCTGATGCTAAACTTAACGGAATTGATGCTTCTGTTCACCAATATATGGGTTCAATGTTTGAAAACACAGTTTACTGGCATGCTCAAATGCAAAACGAATCAATCAAAGATACTCTTAAACAAGTTGCAAAAGTTCCAGATGCTATGCACCACAGTGCTGAAGCTCACTTCAACCCTGCAAACAAATTGGTATTTGCACTTACAGTTCCTGTAGATAACGGTGTTTGCAAAGAAAATGCTGACGCATACATCGGCGCATTAACTAAATCTTACGAGATTACAGGTGCATTCTTTAGAGAAGATGTTGCAACTTCTAAAATGGGATTAACTCCAGAAGCTGCTGGTACAATGACTCAATTAAGAGCATTCGCTACTGTATATCAGGAAATTGTTGAATGTGTTATGACAGGAAAAGAATTACCTGAAGTTTTTGACAGCGTACTTCAACCACATGTTGAATTCTACAAAAAGAATTTAAAAGGCGGAGTTGTTGTTCCTGGAAGAATTTCTAAGTAACACAGACTAATAAACCGTAAAAAGACGGACATTTAAAATGTCCGTCTTTTTTATTATTGACATTGAATTTTCGACAATGTACCATTAACTTATTATGAATACTAATTTTGATTTCTTAAAAACCGTAGACAAAGATTTATACTGGATTATAACTGAAGCCGAAAAATTATACAGAGATGAATATTTTGAACAATGTATAACGCAAACCAGAAGGTTTGGAGAAAATGTTTGCAAAAACGTCCTAGGTGATGCAAGAACAACTGAATCAACTTTTGATGATATGCTTGCAACGCTAAAAGATATGTCTACCGGAGAAGAACAAGAAAAAGAATTCATTGATGATTTATATTTCTTGAAAAAGAACGGTAACACTTCTGTTCACTCTGTAAAAGTACAACACGACGGAATGACTGCTCTTGAATGTCTGCAAAGAGCTTTTGAAATAGCGATTAATTATTCAGTTTATAATTGCGGAGCTAACTCTAATATTCTTAAATTTCGTTTTGATACGGAACTTTTAGTTACCGGAAAAAAATCAAAAAAAACTCTTGCCGAAAAATATACTGAAGAAAAAAGTAAAACTTATAATACTAAAGAAAAAAATAAAAAAACTACAACTCCTAAAAAAACAAAAAAACAACAAGTTTATACAATGAAAACTGCAACCAGAAAAAATAAACTACCAATTTTTTGGATATTTGTAGGTCTAACATCCACAATCTCAATTGGAATGATTATTACTTTATTCATTATAATCAACTTTTTCTAGAAAGCTTATTAACATTTAGCAGTCAAGCCTACGCCCTCAGTTCATTCGCGCTCGAACAAGACAAGGCTTCGCTTCGTGAGCTCTCGTCACGTATAAAAAAGAGAGGTTTTACCTCTCCTTATTTGGGCGATACGTGACTCGAACACGTGACCCCCACAATGTCGATGTGATGCGCTACCAACTGCGCCAATCGCCCTGATTATTATTTAATTTTTTATGATTTTGGGCTTGCTGGCAGCTTGCGCTACCATCCCTCCTTCTTTTTGATACTTAATCAAAAAGCGGAGTCCTTGCCAATCGCCCTGATTATTATTTAATTTTTATGATTTTGGGCTTGCTGGTAGCTTGCGCTACCCTCCCTCCTTCTTTTTGATACTTAATCAAAAAGTGGAGTCCTTGCCAATCGCCCTTAAATTTATATTCGTGAGATTAAATGTATCATTAAAACAGCTGATAGTCAAGCTAAAAGCGCATTAGATCAACTTGTCTAAGAATATCTTGAAGAATTAAAACCATTCTGTCTGAAATTGTTCTAATTTCTTTATGTTTATAATCGACTTTACCTTCACGAACATTTGCCATTTTTATCAATAAATCAGTATCAAATTCCAAAAACTTAGCAGCCTGAAGGATTACATATTCTGAAGATTCCGGAACTAATTCATTATGTAATCTTATCACTCCTCTAAATATTACCAACAAAGTTTTTATAACATTATTTGCAAGTTTCTCCATTTCTCTATCGGAATTAATATTTAACAAATAATGATTTCTATATTTTAAGAAAAGATTTTTTAGTTCAGATTCGCATTGCAAACGCAAATAATGCTTATCTACATTTATATCTTTAGTTAAATCCTTTCCATATAACAATCTATACTTTTCTTTAATATCAGTATACTCTAAAGCATAAACATCAAAAGATGAATACCATTCAGATTTACCCATAACAATAGGGATTGGATTCTTTGCTTTTACCCACTTTTGAACAGGTTTTGAGATTTGCTTCAACTCATCCGAAGTTAAATGCTCCACAATTACCATCAAATTAATATTTGATTTCAAATTTTCAGGTTCAACAAAAGCCTGAGAACCAAAAATTAAAATAGAAACTAAATTGTCACCTAAAGTCTTTTTTAAATTAGAAATAAAATCATCTAAATGTTTCATAATTACCAACTTCCTGAACATCCGCTTCCGCCGAAGCTTCCGCCTCCGCCAAAGCCTCCAAAACTTCCTGAATTAAAACGTGAGCGTCCTTTAAAGAATCCACCTAACAGAATGAATGGCCATGCCCACCAAGGCAACTTTTCATCTTTGTCTGAAGATGATGGTTTTGGTGGCACATTACCATAAGTTTTTACACTTACATTTTCTGTAGCGGCGACAGCTCTTGCTAAAGAATATGCACCTCTAAAAATACCGTTTTCGTACTGTGATTTACGGTAATAAGGTAAAATATCCGTATCTCGAATATTTTCAATTGCAGGAACACCCAATGTTTTCTCTAAACCTGTTCCCAATTGAATACTCATTTTTCTATCACCAACAGATGTTAAAAAAACTACACCGTTATTTTTAACTTTATCACCGAGTTTATATTCTCTACCAATTTGAATAGCGACATCATTCACATCTCTACCATTCAAAGAGTTTAACGTAACAACAGCTATATCAGCACCTGTTTTCTTTTGCAAATCCCAAAGCATCATATTAATATCATTTACGCTCTGGTTAGACAAAACTCCAGCTTGGTCTGCAACAAAACCTGTAAACTTCAAGTCTATAGCATTTGCATTCATACACGAAAGCAATAAAAGACCAACTATTAATAACCAACACCTTTTAAACATAATTGAATACTAACATTCATATACATACTTTGTCAATATTAATTATATTTTAATTTTTAGGATGAGAAAAATGTTTCATTAATCGTCCAATACCATTACGCATTTTTATAAAAGGGTTAGAAACAGGTTTCTTTTCTTTTGCAACAAACTTATCACAAGTAGTTGCATTTTTAGGCAACTCAACACAACTAATATTTGGAACTTCTAGTCTAAAAGGTTTTATAACTGAACCTATTGTAGATACTGGATTATCCGAAATACCAAAAATCTTTCCCATATAAACTCCTCAAAATCAAAATCAAAAAAGGCGACACCCAGATTCGAACTGGGGGATAAGAGCTTTGCAGGCTCCTGCCTTACCACTTGGCCATGTCGCCTCAACCTGTTTCTTCATGATAAAAAAGACATGATACAATGTCAAGGTTATGTCGGGTATTTTTCAAAATCAAACAGAAAAGTAATTTCCAAATTCATTTATACAAAGGATGAATATTTATATATAGAATATTATAATCTCCACATCCGCATATGGAGGTATAAATGGAGAATTATATCTATAGAATAAACAAAAATCCGTTTTCGTTTAAGGGTGTTTTGGGAAGAATTTCATATCTTGTAACCGGTATAATTTTATATTTACTGTATCTGATTGTAGTAAGTCTGGTCTGCTATAATGCATATAATGCGGTAAGAGGTTCTGAAAATTCTTTCACTCCCGCTGAAATTACAATATTTTGTGTAAGTTCAATTATATATTTATATTGTTATTTTTGTGTAACGAAAAAAAGGATTCTTGACATTTTATGGCTCCAAACATCAAGCAATAAGGCTGCACTTAGTGCAGGATTTCTTGCATTCGGCTGCAGCAGCGTAGCTTTATCAAATATTTTATTTCCAAGATTAATCAGTTTCTTGCTATTATTCGGAATATTTTTAATTTTATGTATTTCAAAAAGCGGTTATAAACAAAATAATGAAACAGAGAAGATTTAAACAAAGAACTGCTATCTGAAAAAATATAGACAAGAGAACAACTACTGAGCAATGTAAATACGGAAACTTTGATAATGCAGATGTAAGCATCTCTGGAAAACGTCATGCCTGTGCTCGCCTGATAGAAGTTGACGGGTGGGAAATTAAAGACGACTATCCGTGGAAACAGACAATACTTGAACCTAAAGATTAATAAAAAGAACCGCCATTTCTGAAGATTTTTATTCCATAGCTTTTGCCACTCGGTAGAGGGTGTATTGCTTTTCTTTGTTTAGATTATCATAAATTGCAATTATCTCATCCTTAAAATCTTTATCTTTTCTGCGTGTAAACTGAAATAACTCGTATAATTCAACACCAAGTGCGTCTGCTATTCTTTCAAGAGTGCTTATTGACGGGAAATTCTGCCCGACCTCAAGTTTGCTTATATAGCCGTTATCTACACCTATAATCTCGGCAAGCTTTTCCTGCGTTATTTTACGCTGCTTGCGGAATTCCTTAACTTTTAACCCCAGAAGTTCTTTTGTATTCATATTACCCCTTTATTTAATTTTATATTTAAAGAAGATTTTCAAAATACTAAAATAGTGAGAATTTACTCTAAAACTACTAAAATATTGACAAAATTAGCAATATATGTGATAATTAGTACAAAAGTCGCAATAGAAAGGAGAGTATTTTGAAGAAAGGATTTACTCTGGCGGAGGTTCTTATAACTCTTGGTATTATAGGTGTTGTTGCTGCAATGACATTACCAAGCGTAGTCGGGAATTATAAGAAAAAAGTTACTGTTACAAGATTAAAAAAATTTTATTCTACAATGCAGCAAGCAATTCAGTTAGCCGAAAAAGATTACGGTGATATAGAGTACTGGATGCCGCCGCAAGAAGCTGTTAGCAACAGCACTGAGTTTGGGAAATGGTTTGACAAATACCTTAGCAAATCATTCAAAATACTTTCAGAAAAGCCATATAGCAGCAGTAACAAAGAGTATGAAGTAGCGTTAGCTGACGGAAGCGGCTTTTTGGCATATGCACCAGGTACAACAGCCGTTCACTTCTTTTACTGTACAGAACTAAGATACTGCGCGCCAGAACGCTATGACGGACAAACATCATTTTTATTTACACTGACAAAAGTAAATAATAAATTTAAATTTATAACATCTCAGACAAACAATCAAAGCATGACAAGAGAAGAGCTGTTGGAACAATGCAAATACGGAAACTATGATAATGCTGATGAAAGTCGACCAAATAAACGCCATGCCTGTGCCAGACTTATTGAATACGACGGCTGGGAAATAAAAGACGACTATCCGTGGAGACAGACAATGCTGGAACCCAAAGATTAATAAAAAAAGAACCGCCATTTCTGACGGTTCTTCTTTTATTTGTTTCGCGAACTATTTTTTAGTATCGTAGTAATCTCTTACAACACCTTCGTAAGCGTCTTTGTAGATTGCTTTAATATCTTCCATCAACGGATAAGCCGGGTTAGCGCCTGTGCACTGATCGTCGAATGCCAATTCAACCATTTCGTCTAATTTAGCGTTGAAGTCAGCTTCTTTAACCCCAAAGTCTTTGATAGAATTTGGAAGATTTACGGCTTTCATCAACTTGTCAATAGCTTCAATCAGCAGTTCAACTTTTTCATCATCGTTCTTACCGCCTAAGCCAAGTTCATCTGCAATCTGAGCATATTTAGCTTTTGCATTAGGGAACTTATACTGAGGGAAGATACATTGTTTCTTCGGACAATCAACTGCATTGTATTTGATTACCTGTCTGATTAACAATGCGTTAGCTACACCGTGAGGTACATTAAACATAGCACCCAATTTGTGAGCCATTGAGTGGCATAATCCTAAGAATGAGTTTGCAAATGCCATACCTGCAATTGTTGCTGCATAGTGCATTTTTTCTCTTGCGATAGGATCGTTAGCACCTTCATTGTATGATCTTTCAAGATATCTGAATACTAACTTAGTTGCTTCTAATGCATTTGAATTTGTGAAGTTTGTAGCTAAAGCTGATACATAAGCTTCTGTTGCGTGAACAAGAGCATCAATACCAGATGCAGCTGTCAAACCTTTTGGCATACCGTCAACAAAGTTTGGATCGATAATTGCCATATTTGGAGTTAATGCATAATCTGCAATTGCATATTTTACGTGAGTTTCATCATCTGTAATAATAGCAAATGGAGTAACTTCTGAACCTGTACCTGAAGTTGTTGGGATAGCAACCATTGTAGCTTTTTTACCCAATTCAGGGATTCTACAAATTCTTTTTCTGATATCCATAAATCTCATTGAGATATCTTCAAATACTGTATCTGGTTGTTCATACATTAACCACATAATCTTAGCAGCATCCATTGGAGATCCGCCACCTAATGAAATGATTACATCAGGTTCATAAGGTCTGATAATTTCCATAGCTTGGTTAATTGTTGACAATGTTGGATCTGGTTTTACATCAAAGAAGATTTGGTGATCAATTCCAACTTCATCTAACACTTTAACGATACTATCTACAGCACCTGAGTTGAATAAGAATCTATCAGTTACGATAAATGCACGTTTTTTACCTTCAAGTTCACGAAGAGCTAAATCAACAGCGCCTCTTTTGAAGTAAACTTTTGGCGGAACTTTAAACCAGAGCATGTTTTCTCTCCTTTCTGCAACGGTCTTGTAGTTAAGTAAATTTTCAACGCCGATGTTACCAGAAACAGCGTTTTTACCCCAAGAACCACAACCTAGAGAAAGTGACGGTTCTAATTTGAAGTTATACAAATCACCAATACCACCTTGAGCTGATGGAGAGTTGATTAATACACGGCAAGCTGGCATTTTTTCTGCAAATTTGTCAACTCTTTCTTGACTACGAGTATCTGTATATAAATCTGCTGAGTGACCTGCTCCACCTTTTGAAACTAATTCATAAGTCATTTCAGTAGCTTCTTCAAAGTCTTTTGCTCTGTACATTGTAAGTACTGGAGATAATTTTTCTCTTGAGAATGGATCATCCCAATCTACAGATGGTCTTTCAGCTAAAATGATTTTTGCAGTCTTAGGAATTTGGAATCCTGCTAATTCTGCAATTCTCCAAGCTGGTTGACCTACGATGTCAGGGTGAGCTGTACCACGTTTTGGATCAATAAATGGAAGATCGATCATTTTCTTTTCTTCTTTTTCATTGATTAGGTAAGCACCTCTGTAAATGAATTCTTTTTTAACTTCTTCATAAACTTTATCAACAACAACAACTGATTGTTCTGAAGCACAAATCATACCGTTGTCGAAAGTTTTTGACATAAGGATTGAAGATACTGCCATTTTAATATCAGCAGTTTCATCAATTACTGCAGCTGCGTTACCAGGACCTACACCTAATGCTGGGTTACCTGATGAGTAAGCAGCTTTAACCATTCCAGGACCACCTGTTGCCAAGATACAAGCAACATCGTTGTGTTTCATCAATTGATTTGACAATTCAATAGATGGAACATCAATCCATCCGATAATATCTTCTGGAGCACCTGCTTTAACTGCAGCTTCAAGAACGATTCTTGCAGCTTCAATT
The DNA here is from genome assembly GCA_944325875.1 of Candidatus Gastranaerophilales bacterium. Classification (GTDB taxonomy): domain Bacteria; phylum Cyanobacteriota; class Vampirovibrionia; order Gastranaerophilales; family Gastranaerophilaceae; genus Scatousia. The sequence goes on along the minus strand of CALVBU010000004.1, from coordinate 170,975 downwards.
GTACATTTTGTTGCTCTAGGGTGTGGTGAGAAGATAATTGCGTTTCTTGTTTTCAATGCGATTAATGATTTGAAAATTGCAGTTGATGTAGGGTTTGTTGTTGGAACAACACCTGCGATAACACCTAAAGGTTCTGCAACTGTTTTAATACCGTTTGCTTTATCTTCTTTAATAATTCCACAAGTTTTTACATTTTTGTGTTTGTTATAGATGTATTCTGAAGCAAAGTGGTTTTTAATAATTTTATCTTCTAGAACACCCATACCTGTTTCTTCAACAGCCATTCTTGCTAATGGAATACGAGCTTTGTCAGCTGCTGTTGCTGCAGCTTTGAAAATTGCGTCTACTTGCTCTTGAGTAAATTTAGAGTAAATTTTTTGAGCTTTCTTTACTCTTTCAATAAGCAATTCTAATTGCTCTGCGTTATCAACCAAGTTTGACTTATTCAAAGTCTTTTCCAAGGTTTCAACGGTCTTTTTGCTTTTTGTTGTCATAAGTTTTTTCTCCTTTAAGTAACTTATTTTATTTATTTTTTATCTTGCTATTTTTATTAATTCCGAACCTAGTCAATTTTAACAAAGGCAAGGTAAATTTTCAATTCGTGATTTATTTCACAATTACATTTTATAGCAAATATAACCAAAAAGCAAGTGTATTTTTTACAATCTTTATTTAAATTTAATATCTTTTACAACATTACCAAATTAAGCTATAACAAAGATATCCCAAAACAAACAAGAACCTAATCTTATTTCAATTTTGACCATTCCTTTTGATATTATATACATTACACGTATGAAAACTTTTTCGCATAAATACGTTATACTTAACGTGTTATGAAAAACTTAGGGAAAAGCATTAAATATTCAATACTTGCCGTAAAAGAAATGTTTTTAAGAACAATTCTTTCCAAACATTTGGACACCTCATTTTCTAACTCAACAACAAAAACAATGATATCAAGTACCGAAACTATTACATTCTCGAGCGAAACAGAAAAAAATATTCAACTGGTAAAACAAAATGTTTCAGACATAATGAAGTCATGTAATAACAACCCTCAAAAATACATAGAATACATGGAAGCTGAAGGGACAAAAGTTTTCAGAAGAAAAGAAGCTTTCAAAGTTTTAAATAAAATTAATGAAGAAGAAGGACTCATTACAGAACTTAAAGGCAAAAAAGCTTTATACCTTAACTTTGCACTTGGACAAGGTTTTTCTACAACATTTAAGCCCGCATTAGTAATGAGCATTGGAGAAATTGAACCCTATTACATGCTCCGTGAATTTTACAAGTGGTATTCTTTAAAAAGAGGACTCCCAGGATTTAACTTCACAGCTCAAGAAAACTTCAAAAAATACTTAAAAAATATAAATGATCCATCAATAAAAAATCTTAGTTACAAAGACATGCTAGAGCTAAAAGAAGCAATAGCAAGAGATTCCGAAGCTAACAATTTTGTTATTAATGCAGTAAAAGAAAAAGAGGGCAGTGAAAAAGTCTTCAAAAAAATGAATAATGGCGGAGCAGAAATATAAAAAAAAAAGAGGGTTTAACCCCTCAAGACTATGACAAAATTTATCAATATTAAAATTTCTAAGTAGAAGCAAATCTAAAATCTTCTTTCCAAGTCTTAAATCCGCCTTCTAATACAATGCTCGGATATCCGTAATCTGCTAATATTAATGCAGCTTTGTAACTCAAATGGCACTGCTGATTATAGGAATACACAATAGTCGGAATATTCTTATCAAGCTTATCTAAATTATCGGCAAGAGAGTCTTTAGGAATAGAAATCGCACTAGGAATATGCGAAATTTCATAATCAGCTTCTCTTCGAACATCCAAAAGAGTTATATCTCCATCCTCCATAAGATTTTTAACATCTATTGGCCCAATAGTAAAAGCTAAACATTCTTCATAAAATCCTTTAGCACGAGCACAATCAAATCTCATCTCTTTTATTTTGTTATCCATAATTGTTTATCCTTTCCCTTTCTTCAAGAGAAAGGATAAACTAAATTATGAAAATATTACTTAGTAACATGGAGTATATTACTATCAGTGAATTGGGGTAAATGAAAAGTTTTAAATAATGACTAATTCAAACCTGATTAAGCCATTACATTTAAGCCGTTAGACTTAACTTCTGTTTTAGGGCTTGCTGACTGAACAGCGATATTATAAGTCTTGACAAATTTATTAATTACAGAAGTGAATAAGTTATTTCTAACTGCATCAGCTTTCTGAGATAAATGCATATTACTTGTAAAGCCTCTTTTTGCATCAGGAGCCTGAAGCGATAAGATAGCCATACTTGGAGTCAATGTATTAGGGTTTCCTTCACCGAAGGAAATTTTTCTATTTGTATTAAAGTTTACTGGATTAATTTTCATCATTTTCGTCCTCCTCTCGTGAGGTTTTTCTTATTAAGTGTTTTTTTAACACTTCATCTAACACTTTTACTATAATCTATAAAAAATTATTTGTCAACCCTTTTTATGAACTTTTATTAAAAACTCTAAAGCTTAATATCCATAAGCCTTTTGCTATAAAGTGCTAAAAGTACACTTATTGGCAGTCTGCAGATTTTAACCACTGTTTTTAAATATACCCGACTGGGTAATATTTAAAATTTTGCACAAAAAGATAATTAGCATGCTTGTTACCCATGCGGGTAATTGTAAAAATTACACTAATTCAGTTAAATATAATTAATCTTTTTCATACTTCCAGCTATTCTTAATTCCAACGAGCCCATTACGGGCTCTTTTTTTTATGCGCAAGCCCATAAAAAATGCTCTTAGGAAATCCTAAGAGCATTCAATCTTTATAAATACTGTAAAATTAAACATCCGGCAAGTCGCCTTTTACCTCAGCAACTTCAGAACAGCTGAGACCAAAGACTTCATGCAAAGCTTTTACAGCCTTTTTAGCATCTTCTTTGTTCACAAGGCAACTGATTTTAATTTCACTTGTAGAAATCATTTTAATATTTATACCTTGCTCTGCAAGAGTTTCAAACATAGTTGATGCGATACCTGGTCTGTCAATCATACCGGCACCCACAATAGAAACTTTTGCAATTTCATTATTAACCTGAATTTCGCCGCAATCTAATTCTTTTTTCAAAGAATTTAGAGTTGTAATAGTCTTATCAATATCAGCAGTATCAATAGTAAACGCTATGTCATTTGTATTTGAAACTTTTCTTGCATAAGATTGAATAATCATGTCTACAGAAATATTTTCTTCAGCAAGTTTACCGAATATTCTAGCCGCTTGACCAGGCACATCAGGAACATCACATACTACAATTCTTGATTGTGACAAATCTGCTGCAACGCCTGCTACAGGTTTATAAATTTCCATTTTATCAACTCCTAATATTAAAGTACCTAAATTATCAGTTTTAAAACTGCTTCTGACACGCAGAGGAACATTAAACTGTTTTGCAGTTTCAACACTTCTCGGATGAAGAACATTAGCTCCTGCATGAGCCAACTCTAACATTTCCTCATAAGAGATTTCATCAAGTCTTGATGCTGTAGGTACAACACGAGGATCAGTTGTATAAACACCTTCAACATCAGTATAAATATCACATCTTTCAGCATTTAAAGCTGCTGCCAGAGCTACTGCAGAAGTATCAGAACCACCTCGGCCTAGAGTTGTAATTTCACCATCCTCAGTTACACCTTGGAATCCTGCAACTACAATAATTTTTCCTTCTGCTAAATTCTTTTTTAACTTATCAGTTTTAATATCAACAATGCGAGCTTTTGAGTGAACATTTTCAGTCATAATACCAACTTGCATAGCATTAAAACTGATTGCATCATATCCTGCTGCTTGGATTGCCATTGCTAACAATGCAATTGATACACCTTCACCGGTAGATAAGAGCATGTCCATCTCTCTGCTTGAAGGGACAGGACTTAAATCTTTTGCCATCTTTACAAGGTAATCTGTAGTATGCCCCATAGCTGAAACTACGACTACCACATCATTCCCATTCTTTTTTTCTTTTATTACGGTTTGCGCAACATTCTTTATTTTATCAGTATCAGCAACTGAAGTGCCACCGAATTTTTGAACAATAATCTTTCTCAATTTTTTCTCTTTCTATAAGTTTTTCAAGATATCTGAAAGTTCGGCTCTTTCTTTTTCATACTCAAATGATTGGGGATTAATTGAATTAATCTTATCAGCAAGAGCGATAACTTCTTTTACATTATATTCACAAAGGTTATCTTTGACAAGTATGTAACTTACAAAAAAGAGCATGTTTAAAACTTCAAGATTTTCACCGTCAATCTTTAATGCTTTTCTCAACTTTCTTTGAGCTTCTGCATACTCTTTCTTTTCTATCAAATACTTCGAATAATCTATGTAGCTTACAAGCATAGACGGATAAGTTTTGATTACATTTTCATAATATTCTTTGGTAAGTATATCATTACCAAGCATTTCATACGAACGTGCAATATAATAATTGCATGCTCTATCACTCGGATCTTCTTTCAAAATCTTTTTAAACCGCTCTATTGCTAGTTCAAACTCGTTCTTTTTAAAAGCAATCATAGCATTACCTTTTAAAGCAAGGTAACATTCCGGCTCTTTTTCCAACTCTTCACTAACTAGAGGTGAAGCACTTTCAATATCACCCATCGCCGCGTATGTTAATCCAAGACCGGCTTTTGCAAAACCTTCTTCTGGAGAAAGTTCCAAAACTTTTTTAAATTTTTCCTGAGCCAAATCATACTTTTCAAAATACTGAAGCATAACACCCCATTCATAATACAAGTCAGGTTTTGTATCATTATAGAGTAATGCAGCCTCAAAAGTTAAGTTGGCATTCTCAAACTCAAGTCTTTCTCTGAATATTTTTCCCAAAATTAAATATGGATTAAGCATAGCAGGATTATACTCAAGAGCTTTTTTCGCATAATATTCAGCGTTTGCATAATCTTTTTTTATATATTTTAAATGAGCATATTCATAAGTATTTGTCTCATTTGGTGCTACCGTAGATAAAAACTTAAGCTTTAATTCAGCATCCTCATATCTCTCTAGGCGCATTTCCATAACAGCGGCAAGTAACATTGCCATAAAGTTATATTTATTAAGTCTTACTGCCTCTACAAATTTTTCATGGGCTTCTGAATATCTTTTTTGCTTCATCAAAGCCATGCCCCATCCTGCAAAAACGTCTGTATTTGAAGGATTAATTTTATTTGCATTCTCAAATGACTTTTCTGCATCTTCAAACAACTGGCACTGAACTTGAGAAAACCCAAGTTTCATCCATATATCTTTATCCTGTTGATTAATCTGTGCTGATTTTTTATAAGCTCTCATCGCATCATCATATCTCATAGTTTTTTCAGCACAAATTCCAAGGTACTTGTACACAAGAGGGTCTTCCTGCGGGAACTCTAAAGCCCCGTTCAAAACCTTCTCGGCTTCTTTATAATCTTGCTGTTCTATATACTTTTTAGCACGATTAACTATAGCTTTTGAAGGCAAAGATTGTACTATAGTATCTTTTTTATACTTATCAATCGACAAATTAAGCTGCTTAACTTGGTCTATGATTTTTTTGAATCTGTCAAACAATCCGCTACCTCTCTAAATGCACCGCAACCACCATCATTTTTAGTTATTTGAATACCTTTTAATTTTTTTAATTTATCAGGAGCATGCGGAACTGTAATTTTATATTTTGCATAATTTAAACATTCCAAATCATTTACATCATCACCAATATAAACATACTCATTTTGCGTAAGCGAGTATTTTTCAACAATTGATTGAAGAATATTTATTTTTAATCTTATATCCTGATGAACTTCTTCTATTAGAAATTTTCTCGCCAATAAATCAATTGCAGAATTCTTTTCACCTGAAATTATTGCTATTTTTATACCATTTTTCTTTAACAATGAAAATCCCATAATATCTTTAAAGTTAACTTTTCTGCTCATTGAAAAGTCTTCTCCGATATAAACACAATTATCAGTTACGACACCATCAAAATCAGTTATTACCATTTTTATTGTATCAGGCAGTTTAATCCTTCTCATAGTACTTCCTTTAAAGTATTAACATAAAATCCTTTATCTGCTATAATTGTACCATAAAATTAAACATAAGGTAAAAAATGCTCTGGTATCTTTTAAATTTAGGAATTATAGCTGTATTTATAAGTTTGTTTCTTATCACAAGACAGACAAATAAACGCTGGTCTAAAATTAATGACTACTTAGGAATGGTAACTAACACAGTTAATTCTATACGATACGGAAACCTTTCGACTAAAATCGAAAAGCTTGAGCATCCCACATACCAAAACGTTACAGACAGTATCAACAGAATGGTTGAGACGCTTAATGACAGAGAAAAAATGATTATTGAGTATCAGGCTGAACTTATGCGTCAAAACAAACTGTTAGAATCCGTTATTAACTCACTTTCTGATGGGATATTAATCGTCAATGAACACTTACAAATTCTTAGAGCAACACCTCAAATCAGTACTTGGTTTGGCGTAAAAGGTCATGATATTATCGGTAAAAATATCTTAGATTTTTTACAATTTACAGAAAATGTAAACCTTGAAAGATTAAATAATAAAGATGTTTTCATTAAACATACCCCAACAAACAATTTCATAATAAGCTCTATTAGATTATCTCTTGACGACAACAAGAAAAGGTATGTACTTATAATCAAAGATGTTACTAACGAAAGAGAAATTGAAACTTTAAAAGAAGATTTCGTTGCAACCTTAACTCACGACCTAAAAGTCCCAATCGTTGCTGAAGCAAACATTTTAGACTTCTTGCTATCCGGAAAATTTGGAGAAATAAACGAAAAACAAGAAGTTGCACTTAAAAATATGAAATCCTCTAACAAAGAATTAATTGAACTTGTTCAAATCGTACTCGAGACATATAAAATTAAAGAAAAAGGAATTAAGCTGTTAAAAGAAAATATCAAACTTAACGGTTTTATAAACAGCATAGTAGAAGATGTTACTCCGCTGGCAGCAATGTCAGGGATAAAAGTTAATTTCAACCCAATCCGAGATATAAAAGTAACTGCTGACCCTATGCAATTACAACGAGTAATTAAAAATCTTATAAATAACGCTATTTCACATAGCAACACGAAGAAAAATATTGATATCACAACAGGTGAAATTCCTGGATTTATAACAATCTCAGTTATCGATTACGGTCAAGGAATTCCTCAAAAAGAAATTAAGCTTATTTTCAACAAATATTATTCTGCTGCAAAAAAATTCCGCAAAATCGGAACAGGGTTGGGCTTGTACCTATCTCAACAAATAATACGTTCCCACGGCGGAGAAATTACAGTCGATAGCGAAGAAAATGTAAGAACTGAATTCTGCATAAAAATTCCTTCATAATAAATCAACAAGAATTAAATATTATGATAAACTTTATTTATGAAAGAATTTTTTATTAATCTTCTTGATTGGATTTACAAGAAAAAATGTTATTTTTGTAAAAGCTCAAAAGAATGCTCGAAAATGTGCTCTAAATGCTACAACGAAATGGATTATCTTCCATTCAACGTAAATAGAATTGTTAATGGGAAAAAGGTCTATTGCGCAGGAGTTTATGAAAAGAACTTACAAAAATTAATTAGAGGTCTGAAATATCATAAACAAAAAGATTTGGCATATTTTTTAGCAAAATTTATGTTTGAATATTGGCAAAAAATTACAGATAAAAAATCATTCCAAATAGTGCCGGTTCCTATATATTACAAAAGGAAGAAAAAAAGAAAATATAATCATATGGAACTTACAGGGATTGAATTTTGCAGACTTGGAGGATATAATTATAATCCGAACCTTATTGAGCGGATAAAAGACACCAGACCTCAATACAAACTATCAAAAGAAGAAAGAATTAAAAACCTTTCCAATGCTTTTAAAGTTAATAAAGATAACCTTATGGATGGAACTATTCTTTTAATTGACGATATTTGTACAACAGGTTCAACCTTTGAAGAAATGATTAAAGAATTAAATAAAAACGGAATTACAGACATAGTTTGCTTAACAGCAACAACACCTTTCAGAGATTAAAATGATTTTAAAAGAATTTTCAAAATATCTACAAGAACATAACGAAGATCTTATTTCTAACAAGACTACCGCAACAAAATTACTTTGCGAATGGATTAAGCTTGTTATAAATAAAAATCCTAAAAATCATGTTGATAAAATTGTCCATAAAGAAATTTTATTAGCAGAAAATTCTGTTGGAGATTTTTTTATTGTCGGGAAATCTGAAAGCGGAAGAACTCTCGTAAATGCTTTATATAATTTTGCACTAAGTTATGAGCATTATATTATGAGCAGATGGCTGCAAGACAAACAACCCAAGGATTTTAACGTAAAATAATTTTATAACTCCAATTAATACCCGCTTAGGTAATTTCAATAATAAATTGTTATTCTTACAATAATTTTAAACTAAGGGGGATTTAAAATGAAATCATCAATTTTTTCAGCACCGGTAAGTCATCTAAAAAAATTTAATAATCTATTTATTGAATTAACTGCAAAAAACTGTAATCTTAGATGCAAACATTGCTATATTGATTTTCCTTTATCCAAAAAGATAAAAGATTTTATTTCTATTGACGTAATAAAAAAAGCTCTAAATGACACAGCACAAGAAGATATTCAATGCATCTACCTAACAGGTGCAGAACCAATGACACATCCCGACTTCAACAGCATACTAAGATTATGTCTAAAAAGAACTAACGTATGCATTTGTACAAATGGAAGCTTTATCAACGAAAAAAAAGCAAGATTCTTAAAACGAGTAGAAGATGAAAGTGAATATGAGATTATTTTCAGACTAAGCATTGATCATTATAATGAAATAAAAAATGATGATATAAGAGGAAGAGGAACATACAGACAAGTTTTACACGCAGTAAAAAGTCTTTGTAAGTATAATTTTAACCCTATATTAAACATAACAAATTACTATAACGAAGACCCTAAAGTTCTGATAAATGAATTCAAAAAAATATGTGACAAAATCGGTTTTGAAACTCAAGAACACAATTTTGTTATAAACAAATCATTTGATAAAACACGACCTACCACTACAGAATCTTTAACATGGGAAAGTCTTGATTGTGAATATGGTCGAATATTAACAGAAAAAGGGATTTATACTTGTCCTTTCTTATCAAATGACCATAGAGGAAGATGCGGAGGTGATTTCTCTGATTTTGCAGATAAAACTCTTTTAGAAACACCTTTTTGTTCAAACTGTATTGAAAATAAACATCTATTCTTCGGAATTGATTTTAATAAATTTAGCAATTAATAAAAAAGCTCTCGGAATTCGAGAGCTTTTTTATTTATACTTTCTTTGCATATAGCTTCAATTTAAAATTGATTAATAACATCGTTTTATTTTTTTCATAAGGTATTATTTCAATTTTTGAAATATCCAAGAAATGTTCATGTTTGTACAAATCTTTGATGAACCCTTCAAAGTTTTTATAAGTAGCTACCATCTGCATATCTAGAGTACAAGCACTTACACTTTCACCGGCACCTTTTACAAAAGGATCATCCGCAGGATTATACTCATACTTGATAGAACGAGTTTTAACCGCATTAGCCTTTAACAATTTTAAAATATCTTCAAACTGTGCTGAAACAATACCCTCTGCATCAAGTCCGCTTTCTAAAGGCTTATACATATCCTTAGTTCCCTTTAATGTATTAGTATCAGTAGCCTTTAATACCTCTTGCTTTTTAGTATCTAACAAGCGTTCTTTTTCAGCTAAAATACTTGATTGGTTTTTATATTCAGCAGTAGTTTGACTTATTGTTTGTAATGATGGCACTATTCGCATTATTAGCAAATAAACAACTACGAAAATTAATAATCCGATTAGCGCTATAGCATTTTTAAATAATTTTATTTTATCCTTATCCATACAAAAGAACTATCCTTTATTATTTTTTACTCAAATCCGGAATCGGATTTTTACTTAACAATCCATTACCTTGTCCTGCATCAGCACTAGCATTAGGGTCAGCTGCTGCATCTGGATTTTCTTTTCCATCTTCAGTTTTAGGTTTACTAAATAATGCTGATAATTGATCATTTGTCATATTAGTAATTTCAAACTCATAATTTTGAGCAGAAGACTTACTTAACAAATCATCCAAAGATGCTGATTCCATTTCCAGTTTCTGTAATCTTAAATTTGAGCTCAATAATGAGTCTTTCATATTTTTAAAGAATACATATACATCTTCAACATTAGTAGCTGCACCTTTAATATCAATTAAACCATCACCTTGAGCCATAAAATATTTTATCCAAACAGTGCTTGGAATAGCTTCGCCTATAGCAGAATAGCTCATCAATTTTGATCTGTTACTTTTTAGTACCAAATCAACTTCCTGCTTTAAGTCAAAGCCACCGGTATTAGACTGTTCTTCACTAATCTTAGAAACCTGAGTATCTAACTCCTGAGCTTTTAAAGTAACAGCATCAAGAGCCTGTTGTTTATCAGCTTCAATTTTTGGTAATAAAACAAACGCAAGCAATGCGATTGGTACACCGATTAACACAAGCAACACCGTAGCAATAGTAGTTGCTGCACTTGGAGTAATTTCAAAAGTTTTATCTCCAATAGTAATAGGAACCGGAGGTTCTGACGAATTTCCTCCAAGGAAGCTACCTCCGCTTTTTGCAGATTTTGAATCTTTAATGAAATTAAAGTTCAATGGGAAATTCGAATAATTTGTAGCAGCTACACCAATAGCTTGCATTGAAATTTTTAATACATTATCTGGTAATACATCTAAGCTTACAGGCATAACTTCATGTTTCTTAAATGTATTGTTTTCAAAGAAATCAATAGTTCCAGCACCTTGAATTTTAGATGCCAAAAGTTCTGCACTTACCATATCAGTTTCAGATATGATATAGAGGTAATTTGCAGGATAACTCATCAACGTAATCTGAGCAGAAGAGTTAATTGCATTATAAATATCATCACCTTCAAAAGTTTTGATAGCCAAAGGTTCTTCATAATAATCAACAATAGTTTTACCAACAAGAGATACTAATGAATAACCGATGGAGTTTACAATCATCAAGTTCCAAGTAACATTGTCCTGCATCTGAGCTGTCGTAAGACCTGTAAAATCTAAAGCTCTTAAATATGATGCTACAGAAACATCAACACCAACAAGAGTAGAACCTAAAGTATTTAAGGCAACTTTAATATTCTCAATTACAGGAGCCTGAATTGCAGAATAAAGAATCTTTCTGCTATCAGTACTTTGATTAACGTTAACATCCTGCCAAGCGATTACAGGTTCCATTCTACGGAAAATATAAGTTTGCTCAACTTCTGAAGTAATACTTACAAGCATCGCATCATCAGAAAGAATAAGAGGCAAATTCATAATCCCCATGGAAACAAGTGGCAAGTTTATAACAACATTACACTTAGGATTAATTTTAAGCTCATCATACATATCAGCAACAGCTTCTTTGAAAACGTCATAATCAGCTATTTCTTTAGAGGTTTCATTATAAGCTAATGGTCTGACTGCATAAGCTTTTACGGATTTAGGTGTCGAAGTAATATCGATCAAACACATCTCTAAACCAACACCTGGAGTCACAGACAAAAATACGTAGTCTTTGCTACCGCCATTAAACTGTGACATCATTTTGCTAAAAAAATCTTCACTCATCTTCTTAATATTTTCTCTATAAATTTTAACTAATTCTCATTTTTATTATACAATATATTTACTACATTAATCAAATTTAACAAAAATTTACACTGAATGGAGGAAGAGCTCTTAAATGAACTATATAACCGAGATAAAAAAACTTAAAGAAGAAAAAAATGCTGTAATTCTAGCTCACTGTTACCAAAACATTGAAGTAGATGAAGTAGCAGATTTTGTTGGAGATTCTTTATATCTTAGCCAAATGGCTGCAAAAACAGATGCTGATATAATTGTCTTTGCAGGAGTCTATTTTATGGCTCAAACAGCAAAAATCCTTAACCCTGCCAAAAAAGTTATTTTGCCAAATATAAACGCGGGTTGCGATATGGCGGATATGATTAATTTGCAACAGCTAAGAGAATTCAAAAGTAAGCATCCAAATATTCCAACTGTATGCTACATAAATTCTACAGCCGAAGTCAAAGCTGAATGCGATATATGCTGCACAAGCTCTAACGCTGTAAAAATTGTGAAAAGCTTAAATGCTCCAGAAGTACTATTCTTGCCTGATAAAAACCTTGGCAGATGGGTTGAAAAACAGCTTGGTAACGTAAAAGTAATTACATATAACGGTTATTGTCCTATCCACGATCAATTTGAGCCAAGCGGAATAGAAAAAACAAAATCTCAACACCCTAAAGCTCTTGTTCTTGCTCACCCTGAGTGTCCTGAAAGCTTCGTAGATTTAGCAGATTATGTAGGCAGCACAACAGGAATAATGAATTTTGTTAAAAACAGCAATGAAAAACAATTCATTATAGCTACAGAAAAAGGTGTTCTTGATAGATTAAAAAGAGACTATCCAAGTAAAGAATTCTTTGACATTAATGCAACACCTTCAATTTGCCAAAGCATGAAATTAAATACTATTACAGATATTTATAATGCGTTAAAGACTGAACAGCCAGAAATTCAAGTAAATAAAGAAATTGCCGATAAAGCAATTAAATGCATAAATAGAATGCTTGAGGTATCACAATAATGGACAATATTATCTTCGGAAAAAATTCAGTAATGGAAGCCCTAATTTCAGGCAAAAGAGAAATAAATAAAATTCTCATTTCAAAAAATATCCATAGTGATAATAAGATTGAAAAAATTAAAGACTTAGCCAAAGAAAGAGGAGTTATCTTCCAATTTGTGGCAAAAGAGAAATTTGCAGAATACGCAGAATTTAATCACCAAGGTATCATTGCCCAAATATCACCTATTAAATACAAAGATTTCGATGAATTTTTAGAAGAGAAACACGAAAACTCATCCCTAGTAATATTAGATGGGATAGAGGACTCACATAACTTAGGAGCAATAATAAGGACTTGTGTATGCGCTGGAGTTGCCGGAATCATAATACCATCAAGAAGAAATGTTCAAGTCAACTCGATAGTAGAAAAAACAAGCGCCGGAGCAACCAACCATATTCCAATAATAAAAGTAAATAGCCTGACTAATGTAGTTCAAAAATTAAAAGAAAACAACTGGTGGGTAATTGCCACTGATGCTTCTGCAAAAGATAATTATTATAATGTTAATTATACAGATATGAATTTTGCCATAATTATGGGTGCGGAACATGCAGGAGTCTCAAAATCTCTGCTTAAAGCCTCAGATTTTATCGTAAAAATTCCGATGGAAAATGACTTCAACTCTTTGAATGTTTCAAATGCTCTTTCAGCAATTATATTTGAAACAGTGAGACAAAAGTTAACAAAAGGACAAAAGTCAAAATAAATTTTATAATAATATAAAATGGAGAGCTTTTAATGAAAAAAGAAATTGAAAAACTCGGTATGCTAACAGATGAAATTTCTGAAGAAGGAGTTGATTTTTCCCAGCTTCAGGAAGAAGAAGACGACGATGTACTTCATTCAGTCGAAGATCCAAAAGTTCAAGAAAGTTTATCCTCAGTAAGTTCTGATGACAGTGTAAAAATATATTTACAACAAATAGGTAAAATTCCTCTACTATCTAGTGAACAAGAATTAGACCTGGCAAAACAAATTTACGAAACTCAATCTGAATTTGCTAAAAATTTACTTGTAAATGCTAACTTAAGACTTGTAGTAAGCATAGCTAAAAAATATATAGGTAGAGGCTTGTCTTTTCTTGATTTAATTCAAGAAGGAAACTTAGGACTTATGAAAGCCGCAGGAAGATTTGATTACACAAAAGGTTACAAATTTTCAACCTATGCTACTTGGTGGATACAACAATCAATTACAAGAGCTATCGCAGATAAAGCAAGAATTATCCGTCTGCCAATTCATATGATTGAATCTTTGGGCAAAATAAGACGTACTACAATAGACTTAACAACAGAACTTGGACATACTCCAAGCAAACAAGAAATTGCATACAGACTAGGTATTTCCGTAAGTAAATTAAACTCGATAATCAAATCAGCACAATCAACAATAAGCATGGAAACTCCGGCTAATTCATCCGAAGATTCATCAAAAATTGCAGACTTTATTGTTGATGACACAACAATTACGCCTGATGGTAGAGTTTCTCAGGAAAATTTATTTGAAGATATCAGAAGAATGCTTAGTCAATTAAGCCAAAAAGAAAGAGATGTCTTAATCCTCAGATACGGACTTGATAACAACGGAACTAAAAAGACTCTTGATGAAATAGGGTCACAATACGGAGTATCAAGAGAAAGAATAAGGCAAATCGAAAACAGAGCAATCGCTAAACTTAAAAAACTCTGTAAGAACAAAAAGTTAACCGTTGGTTTAAAAAATTACTTTGGAGAATAAAGAGGTTGTAAAAACAACCTCTTTTTTTAAATTTTATCAAGCTTTCTTATAATTTTAGGTGTTAACTCTGCTACAAAATTTTTATATCCAGCACACTTTTCTGCCAAAATTTCTGTTAGAATCTGCATTTTATCTCTACCATTAATAATTTCAGCATTATATTTTCCAAAATCTTTTATTATTTCCGAAAGCAAATATATTGACTCAAACTCTCTCTTCAAAATATTTATATCATCTTTTAAGAGATTATTCTCATCATTCATTTAATAACTCCATTTTAAAATTTATCAATAATAGTTGATAATAATAAAACTATATATGATAAAAATTTATTTGCAAACATTTTATAATAAGTTTTATATGGAAGAACAAAAAGCACTTGAAACCTTAGCTACAAATATTAGAAAACTAAGAGCTATCAACAGAATTTCACAGGAAAGATTGGCTGAACTTGCAGATTTGAGCCAACAATATATTTGTTCAATAGAAAAAGCAAAAGTAAACCCTAGCTTAATAACTATATTAAAAATTGCAAAAGCACTAGACGTTACCATAAATGACTTAGCATACTAATCTTGATTTTTTGCATTTTTTGTAATTAAATATAAATACAGCAAATTTTTATTTGCGAGTTTTATAGAAAGAAGACAATTAAACATTGCCTAAACAAATTACATTAGCAAAATTTGCAGGATTCTGTTACGGCGTAAAAAGAGCCGTTGAAACTGTTAAAAAGCTTAAAGCCGAAAATCCTAACACAAATGTATCAGTCCTCGGAGAGTTGATACATAATACGGATGTTATAAAAGAATTAGAGGAATTAGGAATTAAGACTTTAAAATCCATCCCTGAAAAAGGTGATGGGATATGTGTGGTAAGAAGTCATGGTGAAAGCCCTGAGGTTATCGAAAAAATAAAAGCTGCAGGCTTTACACCGGTAGATTTGACTTGTCCCGATGTAAAAAAAGTCCAACAAAAAGCAATAGAACTTGCTAAAGATGATTATTACGTAGTAATAGTAGGGAAGTCAGAACATCCTGAAGTTATTGCGATTAAAGCTAATGCAAAATTATGGAGCGATAAAGTAATTGTTGCAGCTTCTACCGAACAACTAAAACCATTTGAAGCAGAGATAAAAAGTCATAAAAAAACCGGCGTTGTAGTTCAAACAACACAGAGAATTACAACACTAAACGAAATTGTAGAATATCTTACATCAATTTCAAAAGAATTACATATAGCAAATACCATTTGCCAAAGCACAGCTATGAGACAGAAAGAAGCTAAAGAACTCGCTAAAGAAAATGATTTAGTAATCGTAGTAGGTTCTAAAAAAAGTGCAAATACTTCTCACTTGGCAGAAATTCTGAAAGATATAACCCAAACAATACATATCGAAAACGATACAGAATTGGACAATTATAAAGAACTAATAAATAAAGCTCAAAAAATCGGAATAACAGCCGGAGCTTCAACCCCACAAAATATTATAGAAAAAGTCATAAAAAAAATAGAAAAAGGAGAATAATAAACAATGACAACAACATTAGAAAAAACAAACATGGTAGATGAATTTGAAAAATTATTAAACGAATCTTTTTCAAAATCATACTCTGTAGCTGATATCGTAGAAGGTACAGTTATGAAAAAAGATAACGAAGGCTATTTAATTAGTGTTCGTGGAGCTAAAACTGAAGCTTATCTTCCAAACAAAGAATTACCATCTTCTGAATCAGAAACTTTAGAAGTTGGCGATATTAAAGAATTTTATGTATTAAAAGAAGAAAACGATGCAGAAGGTATGTTATTATCACTTAAAAGACTTGCATTTGCTCAAGCTTGGGCTCAACTTAATGATGCAAAAGTTCAAGGTGACACAATCCTTGCAAAAGTTGTATCAGTTGTTAAAGGCGGCGTTTTAGTAGATGTAGCTGACTTAAAAGGTTTCATTCCATCTTCACAATTAAGAACAGGAACTCCATTTGATGGAATCATCGATACTAAAATTGAAGTAAAAGTTCTTGAAGCAGATCCTAAGAAAAACAAACTTATCCTTTCTCAAAGATTAGCTGTAGCTGAACAAAGAGACCAAGTAGTAGATAACATTCTTTCTACTCTTGAAGAAGGTCAAGTTGTAAAAGGTGAAGTTGTAAGAATTGCTGATTTTGGTGCTTTCATCGACATCAACGGTATTGATGGACTTCTTCCAATTTCTGAAATTTCTTGGCAAAGAATTAAACACCCTTCAGATGTAATTTCATTAGGTGAAACTGTTGAAGTTAAAATTATTAAAATTGATACAGAATTAAAGAGAATTTCACTTTCACTAAAAAGAATGGGCGAAGATCCATGGCAACAAATCGAAGGTCAATTTGAAGAAGGTCAAGTAATTACAGGAACAGTTAATAAAGTAACAGGTTTTGGCGCATTTATTAACATCTTCCCTGGCGTAGAAGCATTACTTCCTGTTTCTGAAATGGCTGAAGAAAATGTAAATCCATTCAACAAATTCAAAGTTGGTGACAGTGTTGAAGTACTTATCAAAAAATTCACACCACAAGAACATAGAATTGCATTAAGCATTAAAGACATTAACAAAGATGCTGAATAATAAATTTCTATAAAATATAAAATAAAAGCCGGCTCATAAAAGCCGGCTTTTATTTCTACAAATTTTGCACCTTATAATTAAGCTTTATAAAACATTTGTTTTTTCCCTGGATAAATTGCACTCATAGAAGGTTGAAGCGCACTTTTTACCCCGCCCATAGGAGCTGAAGTGTAAGTATTTTTATTATCTTGCAATAGTTCTTGACAGCGTTCTAAAGTACTTTTTGAAAAATAATTTTTATTTTCAACTACATATTTAGCAGCTACTTTTTGATCTTTTAATGAACTATTGAGCATCAAATGTATAACTTTACTTGTAACATCACTAGACATACCAGGAATTTTAAGCAATTCATTGCCTCTACCTAATCTTACAAATGTTGCTAGCAAGTTAACATTATACATTGAAATTTTTGATATTGCAGAACTTAGCATATTGGAAGGGATTTTACCCAACAACTGAATTTGTCTTTGGGTATCATTTTGTTCCATTGCAATTCTAAATTCAGATACGATATTTGAAATTGTACCTTCATTATCGTATACTTCAATATCTTTACCAGTAACAGATTTATAATCAGAGTTCAAATTCGAAACGATATTTAGAACTTCTTTATTAGAACTTTCCATTTTATTGGAAACATAATCTGAAACTTCGCTATATTTAGAGTTCAAAGCTACATCATACAATTCACTTTGATTATCAATTGCACAATTTTCAATAAAATCTGATGTGGCTTTTAACAAATCAATTTTTTCTTGGCCTTTAAATAATTCCTCAATACGTTGATTTGTAATTTTAAAACCTTCAACTTGTTCACTTTCCGCAAACTTAGAATAAACACCAGCTTTAGCTGCAGCTTCAGTTGCGGCTTGAGATCCTTTAGTATAAACATCCAAACCATAAGCTTGGTTGCCTTCTAGCAATCTATAAGAATTTTCAGCACCATGAATTTTTACATTATCAGAGGCATTTTTATTAATCTTAGGAATATTATTACGTTGAATATTAACATCAGTAATACTAATGTTTGCTTCAATTAATTCAACACCAATCTCATCATCACTACTTAATTCAGCATAGTCATTAATAGTATTATTTTTAGATTCATCTGTACCATGAGCTCTTTCAACCGCGATAGATTCAGTAATCATTTTACGCTGTTCTGCTTTTGCTTCGTCGGTTTTAGCATTATTCATAGCTTCAACATTACGTCTATTCATAATATGCCGAGCTGTAGGAACCATTTTCTTTTGGCCTCTTACATTATTATTAGCAGACATATTTAACGCAACAAGATCAGCTTCTTTAGCAAGCTTATCTGCATATTCTTCTTTCTGAAGCCCTATTTCTAATAATTTAATTTGTACTTCCAGTTTTTCTGGGCCTTGTGCTTTGAGCCCTTGAAGAATTTTTACAAAAACCTCAGCACGTTTTTCTTCAGGCACTTCCGCTTCAAGATAACTTAATACAAGTCCTGCTTGCTTAGCTGGATCAGCAAAAGCTCCATTGTCTGAATTTATTCCATAATGAGAAGACA
The DNA here is from genome assembly GCA_944325875.1 of Candidatus Gastranaerophilales bacterium. Lineage (GTDB taxonomy): Bacteria > Cyanobacteriota > Vampirovibrionia > Gastranaerophilales > Gastranaerophilaceae > Scatousia. The sequence goes on along the minus strand of CALVBU010000004.1, from coordinate 152,229 downwards.
TAAATGCTTCATATTCTTCTGTAGTTTTAACTTCTTCCTTAGAATGTGCTCTACCCCATTTATTTATAGCTTTTGATTCAGGAGAATTTAGAACTTGTTTTATTTCTTTAGCTTTTGTATCATTACCTTGAGCAACAGCATCTTTGTATTGATCTTTTAGATTTTGTAAACCTTGATACTTAGCGTCTTTGATCAAAATAGAGAATGTTTCTGAAGTCTTTAGCTCCTTAAACTCATTATATTTTTTTGTTTCATATTCAGAAAGTTTTTCACCATTTTCAAGCTTCTTATTTAAATAAGCATCTACTACCTCATATTCTGTAATATTATGAAGCTTTAAATATTCTTTAGCCGTTGTTGGACAAATATTTTCGTTACCAGTAATACCAGCGACTGCATTAGCTAATACTCTTTCTCTTTCAAGTCTTTGTTTATCAATTTCAGATAAAGATGACTTGCAATTCATATCTTTTTCAATTAAATCAACTTCATTTAAATATGAATAAACAGCATCCTCACGCCCGATTTGATCTAATACAAATCGATCGCCATCCTTAATACCATAAAATTGATCTATACTTAATTGTGAATGACTTGCAGCTAAGAGCTCTGTCATCATTACATCAAGAGCTGCATCAATAGTTGATAAACTTGAACCTTGTAATAGTTCACCATAATTACTATCTAAGATTTTTGTAGAATCTTTTATATATTTTGCTTTTTCTTCATCTGATAATGCATCCCAATCCTCAGCAGATTTCAAATTGTTTTCATCAGCAAACATGAATCTATTTTTTGCATGCTCTTGAATATATGTATTTATTTTTGCGTTTATATCTTCTTTTGTCTTAGATGGTTGTGAAAAAGATGCTTTATCAAAAAAGAAGCCTGAAGTCTCTTGGCTTGCTTCAGTTGATTGAGTAGAAGCATTTTCAGTTGTAGAAGTTGCTGTTGCAGATGTTGCAGTATTATCTTGTTGAATCTGCTTATCAGCTGGATTTTTAGTATTTGCTTTAGAAATATATTCTAATTGCTGTTCTAATGACAAAGTTTCAAAAGATGGGTTATTAGTACAGATTTCTAAATACTGTTCTGCAGTAATCCCTAATTGCTTGAGTATTTCATCTTTCGGCTTTTTGGTTTCTATTATTGAAACATTATCAGATTTTGTAGCACCAGTAGTGGTTGTAGACGTATTTACTACTGACGCTGATTTATTTATTTGATCTTTGTTATTTATATTAGTTATAGCCATAATACTCTCGAAATTTTGACATCTATACATGTAAAAACGTCCCGGATAAGACAATTTCAACATGCAAATTAAATTTTACATTTTGTAATATTAATCCGTTACATTTGCTAATACACCTTTTCCAAATACGGCATATTCATAATCAACGGCAGGAGTTACAAATGCATTTGATCCCAAAGGTGTAGCTTTTATTTTTTTCAACTCATTTGCTAACACTGAATCCATTAAGCCAAATCCATCATTATCATTTCTCAATATAGTTAAAGGATAAGTTGCAATTGATGGGGAATCAGCATTTTTTTCAATATTTGCGCTAAAATCACCAACCAAAGCTACTCGGAATAGTTTTCCTGGATTAGAAGCTTTCTCACAAGTTACTAGATTTGCACCACCATTTTTATTTTTATAAATTCGTAAACTATATTTATCATTTTCTCCAACGATTTGCTTGCGAGAAGCTAAAGTATAGCTATTAGGATCAACAGTAATACCTTGAGCATTATTTATTGTATTCTTTTTAGGATTATTCTGTAAACCACCACCTAAGGTCGGAGATAATTTACGATTATATGTATTTACAGGAATTACATTTTTCTTTGGATTTTTTGCGAGTTGTTCTTTTAAATAATTCACAACATCATCGTGAGCATAAAGCGCAGGAACACCAGATACCATAGGTTTTTTAACATACATTACATTTAATGGCATTGTTCCTTGATTTACACCATCATCGGAAATTATTGTAAAATTATATGTTCCAATTTCTGTTACGTAATCAGAATCTTCCCCATCATCATAGCCTAAACCGTTTCTATCTTTGAATACTAATTCAACCTTATCAAAACCGTTTCCACCTGTAGTATTCACCAAACGAACCTTTACTGAAGAATAGCCATCAGCACGACTTTGGAATTCTTTTGTTGCGACAACTTTTCGAGTTTGTTCAGTTGCATCAATACCTCTTGCCTCAACCAATTCAATATTATGTGCAGGATTGTCAATCCTATCAGCAGCATGAATATTTGCAGTAGTTAAAGGACTCATTGCCAAAACAGCTGCTAAAGGAACGGCTTTCATAAAAGAACTTGATTTATTATAATCATTACCGTATTTATCTTTATTAGATCTTAAAGAAGTAAAATTAACATTGTTAGATTTTGTAAAGACACTATTAATCGCTGATACAGGCATATTCCTACTCCATTTTAATTTTTCATCGCACTATTAAACAGTATAAAAACAGGCACGCAAAATTTTGCTACCTAAAGTTTATATACTTTTTTCATCTTCCCCATATTTAGTTAGATTATATCAACGTTTCAGAGTTTTGTAAAATTGTATATACGATTTTAACTTTTCTTAACAGTTTCTACAATCGTAGTAATAGCAAGCATCTTGTATTAATTATGTTTTTGTTGTATTTTACATGTGTGTAAAATATTTTACAAAAGAAGGAGAACTCAAATGAGTGAAAGAAAATTAGTTGGAACAGGAGAAATGTTCAAAAAAGCATTAGCTGGCGGATATGCTATCGGTGCTTACAACGTAAACAACATGGAAATTCTGCAAGGTATTGCAGAAGCAGCTGAAGAAACTCAATCACCTATTATTTTGCAAGTTTCTGCAGGTGCAAGAAAATATGCTAACCAAACATACCTAATCAAATTGGTAGAAGCAGCATTAGCTACAACAACTGTACCTATCGCATTACACTTAGATCACGGTGCAGACTTCGAAATTTGTAAAGCTTGTATCGACGGTGGATTCTCATCTGTAATGATCGATGGTTCAAGATTCCCATTGGAAGAAAACATCAAATTAACAAAACAAGTTGTTGATTATGCTCACCCACGCGGAGTTTCTGTTGAAGCTGAATTGGGTAAATTAGCTGGTGTTGAAGATGACGTTAAAGTTCATGCAAAAGATTCAACATACACAGATCCAGCTGAAGCTGCAAGATTTGTTAAAGAAACTGGTTGTGATTCATTAGCAGTAGCTATCGGAACATCTCACGGTGCTTACAAATTCAAAGGCGAAGCTAAATTAGACTTCGAAAGACTTGCAGAAATTAAGAAAGCAGTTAATGAAGCTGTAGGTTATGATTTCCCTCTAGTACTTCACGGTTCATCTTCAGTTCCTGCTGAATTCGTTGCTAAATGTAATAAATTCGGTGGTAACTTACCAGATGCACAAGGCGTACCTGAAGATATGCTTAACTACGCTTCTAAACACGGTGTTGCAAAAATCAATATCGATACAGACTTGAGACTTGCAATGACTTCAACTATCAGAGAATTCTTCATTGAACATCCTGAAAAATTCGACCCAAGAGAATACATGGGACCTGGTAGAACTGCTGTTAAAGAAATGGTTAAACACAAAATGGTTGACGTTCTTGGTACAGCTGGTCACGCTCAAGACTAATTATTTCTTTTTAGAAATTATAAAAAGACCGCTTTTGTTAAAGCGGTCTTTTTTATAGAAAAGAAAAATATTTTGCAAAAAAGGCTCCTTTTAACAAGGAGCCTTTTTTATATCATAATCTTATAATTACTTATTTTTTCAAAAAGTCAGGAATTTCAATATTTGTAAAACTTGATGATACTTCCGGCATTGGACGTCTTACATTTGACTGTTGAACTCCTGCTGATGTATTAAATGAACTTGCAAAGAAATCTGATGCGCTCATTTGTTTAATAGCAGTTTCGTTAGCTGAAGGTTTATCATCAGCTTTATTTTTCATTTCAAAACCTGTAGCTATTACAGTAACTTGGATTTCATTATTAATATTTTCATTAACTGCTGTACCAATAATTACTGTTGCATCTTCAGTAACTGCATCATGAATAATATTTGCAGCATCTGAAATTTCATGCAATGTCATATCAGGTCCACCTGTGATATTAACGATTACGCCAGTTGCGCCATTAATTGAAGATTCAAGCAATTGAGAATTGATAGCGATTTCAGCAGCTTTAACAGCTCTGCCTTCACCAGTACCACGACCAATACCCATAAGTGCTGAACCAGATGCTTGCATAACACATTTAACATCTGCAAAGTCAACGTTGATAAGACCAGGTACTGTGATGATATCAGATATACCTTGGACACCTCTCAATAGAACTTCATCAACAATAATGAATGATTCTGTAAGTGAAACTTGTCTATCTACAACTTGAAGTAACTTGTCATTTGGAACAACAATTACAGCATCAACAGCTTCTCTAAGTTTTTCTAAACCTTGATTAGCTTGATTTTGTCTTTTACGACCTTCCCAAGAGAAAGGTTTTGTAACAACTGCAATAGTTAAAATTCCTAATTCTTTTGCAATTTTAGCAACTACAGGAGCTGCACCGGTACCGGTTCCACCGCCCATACCTGCTGTGATAAATACCATATCAGCGCCGTCAAGAGCTTCTGTAATTTCTTGTTGAGCTTCTTCCGCAGCTTTTTCACCAACTGAAGGATCTCCACCAGCACCTAAACCTGCTGTAGATTTTGCGCCTAATTGAATTTTATTTTTAGTTTGTCCATATTCTAATACTTGTAAATCTGTATTCATTAACCAGAATTCTACACCTGATAATCCTGATTTAATCATTCGGTTAACGGCATTTCCTCCGCCTCCGCCGACACCAACAACTTTAATATTTGTAGGGTTGATTGGAGAACGAGCAGGAGCTTGTCCAGTTGATTCATCTTTTTTAGCAAAGATATCTGATACGAAATTTTCCACTATTTTTACCTCTTTTATTAAATATTTACTTGTCTTTTAATCATCTTGCGCCCTACTTAATATACAGGGCACCCCCAATAGTATAATAACATACTATTTTAAATAGGCAAAAAGTACAATAATTTAACAACAATTATGAACAAAAGTTAATATAATTTCTAAACTTCAGTTGATATAATACAAAAGACTTGTCATACATCAAAAGATTTAATTATTTAGAAATCTTTGCTGGCGAAATTCCCCAATGCAATTTATCACGGAGAATAGAATAAAAATCAGCATCATCTAGAAGAGCTAACTTAGCACTATATTCAGATTTTTTTATTATTATATCTGAACAAGTTTCGAAATATTCCTGACCATCCGCAGAAATCACATACTTTTTATTTCCACTATTTGAAGATATTGAAATAACTTCACTATCAGGAATTACAAGTGGCCTTGCGGTAAGTGTATGAGGACAAATCGGTACAACAACAATTGTATTTAGCGCAGGATAAATAACCGGTCCACCTGCAGAAAGCCCATACGCCGTAGACCCTGTAGGCGTAGAAATAATTATACCATCAGCTAAATAATCACATACTGATTTATTATTTATTTTTAAAGTAAATCTTGAAGTTCTACCGGTAGCAGAACCTTTAATAACAAAGTCATTAAGAGCGAGCGAATTTTCATATTGAAGCATTAGTCTATCTTCAATTACAAAATCCCCATTTATAATGTTATTAATGGATTTTTCCAACTCCGCTTCTGAGGATTGAGACAAGAAGCCTAACCTACCTAAATTTATACCAAAAACCGGCGTTGAAAATTTAGAATAAAATCTTGCACACTTTAAAATTGTTCCATCACCACCGATTACAAAAACAAAATCATAACCGGATTTCAGATTATCAATATCAAGTGTCTCTGCATTAACTCCAAACGTACCTAATATAGAGTTTAATCTCATACCAACTTGAGAAGAATGATCTATCTGAGGATTATAAGCAATTGCAAAACTTGTATTTTTCATAACAAGAACGATAACACGAGAGGATTTTTTTTGCAAATCTACAAAATTCACTTATGTTATCGTCAATTAAAATTAAATTTAATTATATTTATTAAACAAAAACAAATACTTAATAATCAACCTTGAATGGATAATCTTCAGGAATTTTCCAATTATTGTATTGAATTAATGTTCCACAATAAGCTCTAGCATCTTTTTGAGAAGATGTTTCATACGCGCACCCAAATAAATAATGATTGTACAAACTATCTTTATTCCCATCCCAAGCATATTTTACAGGTTCAAAACCTTTATTGTATAAAAACTTCCATTTAACATCTGTTGATGCGGGATAAAATTCAAAAGTAAATTTACAAATACCATATGCATTTTGGTATTTTTTATTGCACTTATCAGGGTTACCGGGATAAAAAGCCCAATCACGGCTTTCAGATGCATCGGCCGGAGATAATGCACTACCATCAGCAAAATAGTACATAGGTAAACCTTCACTATTTATAGTAGTTTTAACTATTTTTAAATAAGGTGCAAGGTATTTTTGAAACCATATATCTATATTTGAAGAACCTTCTATTGGATTACCCTCACTATCAACAGCCAATCCGCCAACATCCTGATACCAAATTTTCTTATCTCCATAATCTACTTCAGCCATTTTTACGGCTTGATTTATTGCCGAATAAAACTTTTTCAATCTTGTTTCGACAACCTGATTACGATATTTTTGAACTAAAGTCGGTAAAGTCATTGCTGCGACTACACCAATTATCCCTAAAGTGATTAGTACCTCAGCTAATGTAAAAGCATTTTCCTTTTTCATAAAACCTCCGTTTGTATACTTTTTTATTTTAACATTTTTCGCACTACAAATCACCGTGTCACTTGGCACGGCTTGCTTTTCAGTCATTTTTATCATATCGGAGGTCTAAGTCGGAAATGCTTATCCTAACTGTTAGTCGGTAGCCCCCCCCCCCGAAATTCTATCTATATCTACTTTTTGCATACATCCTCCTTTGATTCTGTGTTTATATTTATTATACAATATTTTTCATATGTTTTCAATAAAAAAAAGAGCCTGGAATTAATACAGACTCTTTATTAAACTATCCTCTTTCTTCTTATCCCATAATGACTTATTGTAGAGGAGCTCTCCACAATGAGTCGTTAAATTTATTTTGATTAGTTTTAATATCTACAGACAAAGTTACATTGCTAGGAGTAAATACAAATACCAAGTCTCCTACTTTTTGTGGTTTACCGTTAAGAGCATGTGCAGCACCACAAACAAAATCAATAGTTCTTTGTGATTGTTCTTTATCTAGCAAATGTAAGTTTAAAACTAATGTTTTTCTATCTTTTAGGTGTTGAACGATTTGGGCAGCATCATCAAATGAACGAGGTTCCATAACCATAACTTCATAACCTCTGAAATTTGGATGATTAATAACTTTTAAATCACTTGTTTTTTCTTGTTTTGGTTGGAATGAATAAGCTGGATCAATTGCCAAATTATCTTGAACTTCATAAGCTTCTTCATTCATTTCATCTGCCATTTCATCAAAAATAGTTTCTCTTGGTTCAAATCCTTTTACTAAAAAATCCACTACTGATTTAATTTTGTCTGTAACTACTGCCACCGTTTTTCCTCCGTTATTAAATTTATCTTACTTTAACTGAATAATTTTCTACCAATTCTAAGCATTGTTGCACCACAACGCGCCGCAATAACATAATCCTGACTCATACCCATAGATATTTCAGGAAGTTCGCAATTATACTGTTTTTGCAAGAAATCTCTTGTTTCACCCACTTCTGTAAACAACGCTGCTAATAATTTTGAATCTGCACCAAGAGGAGCCATATTCATCAATCCAAGGATATTCAAACCTTTTAATGACTGAATTAGAGGAAAACTTTTTTCTAATTCTTCTTTTGAAAACCCGAATTTTTGGATTTCATTAGCATTGTTGAGCTGAAGTAAAACATCTTGAACCTTGCCTGCTTCTATTGCTGCAATTGAAACATTTTCCGCCAATTTTAGACTGTCTATTGAATGAATACAGTCAAAATTTTCAACAACCTTCTTTACTTTATTACTTTGTAAATGACCTATGAAATGAAATCTTGAATTTTTTCTTAGATCTTCAGGTAATTGATGGATTTTATCTATAGCTTCAATTGCCCTAGACTCACCAAAATCTCTTAATCCTGCTTGGTAAGCTGCAACTATTGCATCTAGTCCAAAGTATTTTGTAACTGCGATAATATTTGGTTTATAAGGTACGATTTCTTCCTGTATACGCGAAAGATTCTCTTTTACTGTTTCATACATAAATAATCTAACCCTCTACAAGAAATATCTCTAAATGAGTATATTTTAATTGTACTCTTATTCTTTTATGCGGACAACTATTTTATATTAAGTGTAAATTGAGCCCTTAAATAACCTCCGAAACCATGATGATGACATGATTTCAGCCATATTAACATAACTTAAATTTTGGTTACATTTTGTAATACAAAACATAATAAGCATGCCGTTTCCCCAAGTTATAAAAGTACAGTAAGATTACTCTACAGTCAGGATAAACTATCTGACTGTAGAGTAACTCCTCTAAATATATGATATTAATTTAATTTAATTTGATTTATTCACACTCTACTTTACATACAGCATAATAATTGTCAACAAATCTACTAGAGCAAGATGAATAATTAACCAAATCTTTTTCAAAAAGTAAATTTAGACCATATTTTTGACTAATTTCAGTTTTTCCCCAAACAGAAAAACCTGGTTGTAAAGGATAACCATAAGCCTGTGCTTTAGATTCATCATAAGAAATACCTGATCTTTCGTAAGAATCACAGTCAACATTATTCGGATCATACTTTCCATAAGCTTTATACTTTCCACGTTCCTTCTCTGGAATAGATATCGAATCTGTTGAATAAAGGATTTTGGCAATAGCCAATAAATCATCAAAATCTGGCATATTGTCAATTCCACCACAAGTTCTAACTGCGCCAGCCCAACCATCTTTTTCATCTGCAGTAGGGCAAGATCTAACACCCAAAGTATAAGTTGCAGCTTTACACTCAGTAGCAAGCATTGGCAAAGCTTTAGCTGGAGGGGCAAAACATTTTCCGTTAACATGGATTTGCTTATATTTTGATTTTTTTGGAGCTGCAGGAACTTCCGGAGCTTTTACAGCTTCTGATACAACTTCCTGTTCTGGAACTGTGTTCACTGGAGTTTCATTTAAATTTGAGATTTGCTTATTTGCTAATTCTGAATATGAACTTGGATCTGGAATTTCTTCTGAAACAGTCTTGGCAGGTTTATTCATACCCCAAGCATCAAGCATTTGATCTTCAGGAGAAGAAAAACTATTATCACTAGCCTTAGTTTCACTATGATTTGGTAATACCGAAGTTTCCTCCATATCCTGAGATTTCGAAATATTATCCTTTGGCATACTAGTAAAATTCAACTGCTCTTCATCAGCCTTTTTTGAATGCATTCCAGGCGCCATAATCAAAATTACCGAAATTACAATAAATGCACCAACAATTAACAATCTTCCATACTTATCTTGCAGCATATTCACTCCTTTTTTTACATGATAACATTTTTTTCAAATAAAAAAAAGACCTCTTTATTTTTTATTATCAAGAGGTCAAGGTTGGTTATTTTGGTTATGTTATAGTATTGTTATGGTATTTATAATTCGGTAGTGTTTTGTACCTATATGAATACTCCTGAAAAATTTATTTTGCGGGTCTTTAATTTAAAAGTTTACAAATATTTACAAATAAACATGGAAAATCTCATTTTAAACATCAGAAAATTTATATTATCAAGAATTCTTGGTAAAAAATATTACAGAACAGGGAAATGTAAAGCCTGTGGAAAGTGCTGCACAAAAATATACGTAAAACACTACAAACACGTCATACAAGACGAAAAAGAATTTGAAAAATTAAAATATCTACACAGATTTTACACATATCTAAAAGTTATAGATAAAGACGAAACAGGGCTTGTATTTGAGTGCACAAACCTTGACCCTGAGACACACAAATGTAAAATTCATAAAACTCGTCCAGGGATATGCAGGAGATACCCTCAAGAAGAACTTTTTTCAATGGGAGGAGCTCTTTCAGACGATTGCGGATATCAAATGAAACCAATTATCCCTTTTGAAGAAGTCTTAAAAAAAGAAAGTAAAAAGAAAAAATACAAAGATTAGCCGTTCAGACAATGTAAATAGGTCAAATGTCGTTTATCCTCTTTAATGATAGATTAATGAAAGGCTGAAATATGAAAAATTTAATAATTATAGCATTAATGACACTACTTACACTTCCTGCATTTGCGACCTGCAGTATAACTGGAGGTGCAGCTTGTGCCCCAACTGTACTTGACTCCCCAACACTTAAAGACAAACATGCACCTGATCCACTAAAACAAATACAAGAACCAAATGCATTCCAACCGAAATATGTAACGCCATACTATGACATGCTTATCAATACAGAAACTCCGAAAAATGAAAGCATAAATAATGAAACTCAAAGCTACAACTCAAATTGTCAATTTGGAGTTTGCTTACCTGGCGCCTCAGTTGAAGAATAGCGAAATTAATCAATGGTATAAACTTTTTTATAATAAAGCATAACACCAATTATAGTAAGTACAATATTTGGCATCCACGCTGCCAAAAACGGCATAAGAGTTCCTGTCTCTCCAAAAGATATAGACAGAGCTCTTATTAGGTAGTATGCAAAAATGATTAATATACTAAATAAAAACCCTCTGTTATAACGAACTCTTGGTGGTGTAATTGCAAGAGGAACACCTATTAAAACTAAGGCAATTGTTGTTAAAGGCAAGGCCAATTTGTCATACAACTCAATTACTAAAACATTTCTTTCTTCTTTGTCCATAGTATGCAAATTCTCAGAAATATATTTAACCAATTTGGAAAAATTCATTTCTTTTGCAACATTTTTATTTAACTCTTTTGACATATCAAGCCCGAACTTTACATTAGAGGACTCAAAAAGAGTTGTATTAAGAACTTTACCTTCTTGTCCAACCGTATATACAGCACCTTTCTGGAAATCCCATCCGGCAGGTGTTGTTTTTCCTTCTCTAGCTTGAAGTACTTGAATTGTACCATCTTTAGAAGTATCTAATACAGTGATATTATGCAAAACTTTGTTATCGCAAAAACCTACATAGAATAATCGTTTTAATACACCATCATCATTTAATTCTTTAAATACAAAATTTTCTTTTCCATCCGGAATATTTTTTTGTCCCAAAGACCAAAGTGCCAAATCTTTTGACTGCTTCATCATAACAGGAACAACAGTCTCATTAATAATAAAACTGAATACAGACATTGCAATGGCGAATATAAAAATCGGTTTAGCAATTCTATTCAATCCAATCCCGCAAGCTCGCATTACAGTTATTTCAGACTTTAAGCTTAATCCGTTCAAAGTCATAACTGTAGCAAGTAAAACTCCCATAGGAATTGTCATAACAACAATTTGAGGAAGATTAAGTACAATCATCATTAAAGCAACCTTAAACGGAATACCAAACAATGAAATTTGTTTAATAAGAGTTATAAATGTGTCAGATGCAAAAATAATTGACGTAAAGACACAAACTCCCATCAAAAACATTTCTATTATCTGTTTTAGAATATATTGATCTAAAACGGAAATTCTACTGATTTTTTTTGCAATTTTTCTTCCAACAACCATGCTATTATAATAATTAAAAAAAAAGTTTTACGCAAATATTAAAAAAGCCGCCAAATAAATAGGCGGCATAAATTTATTTTATTTCAATTAAAACTTCAAAAGAACTTTTAAAACATCTTTTTCTTTATTTTTCTCAAAAGCTTCAATAGCATCGTCAACAGAATAAACTTTTGAAATCAATGGTGAAAAATCAATTTTATTATGTTCCAAAAGTCTCAAAGCCGGACCAAATTGTCCGCAACGAGAACCTAACACTGTAATTTCATCAATAACAATCGGGGCAAGATTCAATTCTTTACCTGTTGCAACAGTACTTTTCAAAACTAGAACACCACGAGGTCTTGTAAGAGCCAAAGATGTTTCAAACCCTGATACAGAACCTGTAGCCTCTACTACAACATCATATTTTTTCTCTATAGGAAAGTCTTGAAGAAGTGCTGTTTTCACCCCTTGAGCTTTTGCAATATCAAGCTTATTTTGATGTTTTCCGACTAATGTCACATCAAAGTTTTGAGCATTAAGAGTCAATGCGGTAATAAGCCCCAATTTACCATCGCCAAGCACAACAACTTTTTCAAAAGGTTTAATATGAAGTTGTTCCGTAATCTCGCAAGCTGCAGCCAAAGGTTCTACAAATACAACCTGTTCATCAGGAACATTTTCTGGAACTTCAAAAAGAACTTCCAAAGGCATTGTAAAATATTCAGCGAAAACTCCGTCTTTTTGCCAAATACCTAAAGTATGACGGTTAGGGCAATGGCGGTAAAGTTTTTCTGCACACCAAGGGCATTCAGGATCTTTGCACCCGTAGCTTATTTCAGATACAACACGCTTACCAAGCAATGATTGATCTTCATCGTTAATTTCCTCAACCACACCTACAGCTTCATGTCCTAGAATACCTTTATAGCCCATATAGCCTTTTGTAATTTCGTAATCAGTATTACAAATACCTGCAAGAGTAACTCTGACAAGAGCTTCGCCCTTTTTAGGAACCGGTTTTTGATAATCATTCACAAGTTTTAATTCTTCATCAAATACAACAGCTTTCATAAAATAAACCTCTCTTTCAATAGGTTAATTTTACCATGAAAAATCTACCAAGGATAATCCTTAGCAATTTTCCAACCATCCAACATTATTACAGCACCGCAACCATCGCCAGGACCATAATAATCTGGTCCTCCTGACTCTTTAAAACAACCACCTGCTCTTATAGGACCTTTTAATAGAGTTTCTCTTGAGTAATTAATTCCAAATGGTTTAAAAGCGTTATCTTTTGACGGATTTAAGACGAACAAAAACACATCTCTTCCTCTAATCGCCTTACTTTTCCTAGGAAGATTCAAGTAAACAAATACTCTAACTTCTGGATAATAATTATATTTATAAAAAACAAAAGCCTTTGCAGCACCACCAGAAGTGACTATAATATATGGTGGGGAAAAAAGTCCATAAGGTCTATAATCTCCACCCATTTTTTCTGGCATAGGAACTCCTATACAAGAAAAAGTTCTATTAGTCGAACAATCTTGCGCTTTTAATACTTTGAAATAAGGTTGTATGTATTTCTCAGCCCATAAAGCCATCTCTGAAGGATCACTATAATCCCAATTTTTAATATCACCATAATCACTTATAGCCATTTGTAAGCCTGAATTCAATTCTGCATAAGCCTTTCTTAAACTTTCTGCAGTTGACTTTTTACGATAATCTTCAACTATGATTGGCAATGTCATTGCGGCTACTATTCCGATTATTCCTAACGTTATCAATACTTCAGCCAATGTAAAAGCGTTTCTCTTTTTCATAAGTCCTCCGTTTGTTTATTTTCATTACCTGTTTTTTCAAAAATTTTGCACGACAAATTACCGTGTCTTTTGGCACGGTTTATTATTCAGCATACTTTTCTTCGAACGGAGGTATAAGTCTGAAATGCCTACTGTTACTTGTAAGCAGGTGCCCCCCCCCCCCGAAATTCTATCTATTTGCGACTCTTGCATACAGCCTCCTTGTTTATATATTTTATTATAAATTATAAAGCAGGATTTATCAACCCTGCTTTATTTTATTTAATTCTTCTTTCAGCTCCTGAACCTCGTATTTAAGCCTATTTAGCTCACACTTAACAGGGTCAGGAATTCGGTTATGCATCAGAACGCCATTTTTATCTTTTATTTTACGATGGACAACTCGCCCTGGGATTCCGACTACAGTTGAATATTCAGGGACATCTTCTACAACCACAGAACCTGCACCAACTCTTACATAATCACCAAGCGTAATATTTCCAAGAACTTTTGCACCTGCACCAACAATTACGCCATGACCTAAGGTTGGGTGACGTTTTCCATGTTCTTTACCTGTTCCACCTAACGTCACTTGCTGATAAATCAAAACATCATCACCAATTATCGTAGTTGCACCGATTACAACACCTTCACCGTGGTCTATGAAGAATCTACGTCCGATTTTTGCTGCAGGATGAATTTCTATACCGGTTATTATTCTTGTTATATAAGATATTACTCGCGGAATTAAAGGTATATGCCATTTATAAAGCCTATGAGCAAATCTATATGCAATTAAGGCATGTAATCCAGGATAGCATAGGATTACTTCTAACAAATTCCCAGCTGCAGGATCTTTGTCATAAATAACCTGAATATCTTCTTTTACCTTTGTTATTCCGCGTTTTAATATCTTAAACATTATAGCCTACTTTAAAAGTTTAGCAAACTTTCTTTTCCCTGCCTGTAATACTACATCTTCGTCAAGATTTAGAGTATAAGCCATATCGGCAATTTTTTCACCATTAAGTTTCACACCGCCACCTTGAATAAGACGTTTTGCTTCACCTTTACTTTGTACAAATTTCAATTCAACAAGAACATCAAGAATACCTTTACCGTTCATGCCTGAAATTTCCTCTATATCATCTGGAATACCTTTATTTGAAACGATATTTACAAAAGCATCTTGACCGCGTTTTGCACCTTCTTCACCATGATATTCTGCTGTAATTGTATAAGCAAGTTTCATTTTTATATCACGAGGGTTTACAGATCCTTCTGCAATTTGCTTATCTATAGCTTCCAATTCTTCTTTTGTAGCATCTGTAAGCAAGCTAAAGTATCTTGAAATCATATTATCAGGAATACTCATTAACTTACCGAACATATCAAATTCTGAATCTGTAAGTGAGATACAATGTTCAGGATAAGTTTTTGACATTTTAACAACGCCGTCAGTACCTTCCAAAAGAGGTAAAAGCATAACAAGCTGAGGGTATTTCTTACCATAAGCAGCCTGAATATCTCTACCTAATAGAGTATTAAATCTTTGGTCTGTACCGCCTAATTCTATATCTGAATCGATTTCTACAGAATCATAAGCCTGCATTAAAGGATAGAAAAACTCATGTATTGCAATAGGTTTTCCTTCTGCATATCTTTTTGCAAAATCATCACGAGTCATCATTTGTGCAACAGTCACTTGAGATGCAAGTTTTAATAAGTCAATAAAGCTCATTTTATGAAGCCAATCTGCGTTATTCGTAACTTCTGCTTTTGAAACATCAAGAACTTTTGACATTTGTTCAAAATAAGACTTAGCATTTTCTTCAACCTGTTCTTTAGTCAAAGCTGGTCTTGTTTCAGATTTTCCAGATGGATCACCTACCATTGCAGTCGCACCACCTACAATCAAAACTATTTTATGTCCGAGATTTTGAAACTCCCTAAGCTTTCTCATAACTACAGTATGACCCAAGTGCAAATCAGGACGTGTAGGATCCATACCCAATTTAACTCTCAATGGAGTATTTGTATCGTGAGAATGCTGCAATTTTACAGCTAATTCTTCAATTCCACCCGGCAAAACCTCAGCATTACGGGTTAAATGCTTTGCTTGCTCAATAAATTCCTGTCTTATTTCAACCATAAAATTTCTCCTTTTCAGTACATACAATTGTACCAAAAACAAAAATCTTTACAAAATAGCAAAAATATATTTAATTATGCTTTAATACAAAAAACAAGGGGGAAAATGAACATATCTTTTCAAGGAATTAAGAATACAAGTTTTATAATAGATCAAGACGAATATTGTAAATTCGACAAAACACGATATCTAAATTCGGAATTAACTGATGATCAATATGGAAAAGATTTGACCTGTTATAAAAAATTAATTAAAGATTTTCCTGAATTCGAAAATCCATTCCGTAAAAATTTTATAAATATAGCTCATTATAAAAAATATGACGTGGATACCTTTCAATTAAACGGAAAATTCATACCCGAACATGATAAATACATCCCACTATTTTCTTTTATAAGTAAATTAACAGATAAAATCTCAAAAATTCCGGAAAAAGCATTCTTTTTGGACTTAGAATATTTAAAAAGTAACTATGCAGATTATGCGCTTTTATTAGATCGAAGAATCTCAGAAGAAATATCAAAACCAATAGATGAAGTTATAGAAAGCATTCACAATCCTACAAACATAAAAAGATGCGCAAAAAATATATCCAAAGGCGTTATAAGAAGTATGATTGAATATTTTAAAACATAAGGGTCTTTAATAAAAAGACCCTTTTACATGTTTACAATGAATTATATTCATTTCGTAATTCTATAATTTGTGACTGATATTTATCTAAAAAGGCTACACCGTTTTCGTCAACTCCACCTTCTCTCATTGCTCGAATACATTTCAAATCAAGCGCATCTAGTTCTGATTGTATTTCTTGTTTTCTGGCTAACTTATCCATCTCAACAGTTTTTGCTAAGTACTCCTTAGATTGAGAAATATCAACCAATTTACCATCTTCAACGCGATACTTATCTATATTCATTTGATATTCATACATAGTTATCCCTTCAAACTCCTGTACAAGTTCTGGATAATCAAAAATTGCATCAAGCCTGTCTGCAAATTCATACATACTATTATCTTTAATTACATAATACATTAAAGTTCTCCTTCCATAGGTATAAAATAAATTCCACCCTTAACCCTAGTTCCATACATCCCATAGGTATCACCATATTTAATTGGAAATATAATTGCATTTGAAGTCATACCACTACTAACCCAGTTAATGTTAAATTCAACATTATTTATATAAAAGTTCTGCGGAACATTAGTTTGAGAAACACCAAAGAGAAAGATATAACCGTTACGCATAGCAGTATATGTCTTATCCCAAGAACGACCTGTCATTTTTAAATACACTGGCAAGCCCCAATTAATAATAACGTTTTTATCTGAAGATGTTAACAATCTTATTGTTTTTGCAACTTTCAACAAACTTACAATACCATTAGTATTTTCATAAATAGCTATAACGATAGCCTCAATAGGATCCCAAGTTTCTGAATCAGCATTATATATATAAGTTAAATTTTCATCTTCATTATACCAAATGCCACTTTTTGTATATGGCTCATTCTTACAAGAAAAATAATAACTAGAATATCCACAACCATCCGGTGAGATATAAATACACCCTAAATCGGAAGTTTTGATAGTAGTAACAGGAGTATCTTCAGTAACGTCATAAACAATATTCTTTACTGAGCCATCTTCATTAAAGCCAGCAGGAATATAAACTTTTAAACCACTTTTAATAGTTACAATATTTTCAGATGCTTCTACAACTCCATTAGGAGATTCTAGAATACAATTTGTCAAAAGTCCTGTATTTCCTAAATTTTTATCAGCCTTTTTGCCATCTATTTCTGAAGAAGATTGGTTAATTTTTTCAACAGTCTCTTCAATCTGACTTGTAGTATATTTGAGATTCTCTTCAATTTTTTCAGCAAGTGAAATAAAATTCGCATTAACCTCCTGAGCTTTAGCTTTAGCTCCAGGTATAAACGAATAAGGTATAAGTGAATTAGACATATATTTCCTTCCCATATTCAGGAACAGAAATAAATAAGGCGTATAAGCTATTATACCTTAGCTTTTAAAAATTCGTCAAGAAACATTTTTCTCATATGATCCTAAAAATTTCATAAACGTAGTTTTTTCTTTTAGTTTAGTCAACGTATTAAGAATTTTCTTAGATCTAATATGACCGTCAAAATTAACTATAAAAATATAATCCCCAAATTCTTGTTTTGAAGGTCTGGATGAAATATATGACAAATTAATGTTATTTTGATAGAAAATGTTTAAAATTTCTAAAAGAGCACCAGGACGATTATCTGTAGAAAAAGCAATCGAAGTCCTGTCATGACCAGTTTTTTCGGTTTCAAAATCACCAATCAAAACAAATCTGGTCTGATTAGATTTATCATCGTTTATATTAGCTTTTAAAATATTTAAATTATAAACCTCAGCAGTTTTTTCACTGCCAATAGCAGCATACGTAAGATTATAATTAGCAAGACTTCTTGCAGCTTCTGCAGTGCTTGTCGTTTCTATAATATTAATATTTCTTGGAAGTTCATCATGAATAAAATTTTGACACTGCGCTATTGCCTGAGGATGAGAAATTATACCACCTGTTATACTGTAAAATTCTGTAGTTCTTGCAAGCAAACAATGACGAATTGGCATTATAATTTGCGATAGGATTTTTATATTCTGATTTTTACAATGCATAAGTGTATCCAAGGACTCTCTTACAGTACCCTCAATTGAATTTTCAACAGGTAATACTCCTAAAGTATTTGGGTTATCTTCCACATATTCAATCACTTGTCTGATCGTTTGCATTGGGGTTGGGTAAGATTTGATGTTATATCTTGCACAAAACAAATCCTTAGCCATCTCCGAAAAAGAAGCCTGAGGTCCTAAATATGCAATATTAGAAACATTATCAAAATTCATATCTTACCTACTTAACAAAACAAATTAAATAAAACATCAATCAAACCTATCCTGCGACGACCAAAGTTACCGAAACTTCTATGACCAAATAACGCATCATACATCATACCATTTCGCTCATTCAAAGCATTTTCTTGCTGCATTTCTCGGTAAAAAGTTCTCACAACATCTTCATTTAGCTGCCCATTCTGGAGTTTAACATCATTGACAGTAACCCTTCTGGTTCTTTCCCTTATTATATCAAGTTCACCATTATCAAGAAAGACGCCACCGCACGTATAGCAAGTATCAATTTGAATACCAAGCCCCTTTATACTTGTTTTTACCATAGGCTTTCCACAACAAGGACAAATTCTTGTTTGATTTTCATCAACAGAAATGAAAGATTTACCTTCAAGAGCCTTTTTTATTTCTGATACATCATCAGAAACCTTATTAAATTTTTGTAATTCTTGGTTATCAAAAAACAAACCGCCACAGCTTTCTGAACATATATCAACATTTACCCCAACAGAAGGGATAAATATCTTTTTCATGGGCTTTCCACAAGCCGGACATTCGATTGTTTTATAAGTATCTGCCATCTATTAACCTCTAAGTTTAGTTAACTCACCATGGTCTAAAAATTTTCCACCGCAATTATAACATTCATCAATTTGTACTTCTTTAAAACGGTTTGCAAAGTTCTTAACCATCTTAGCACCACAAGCAGGGCAAATTCTGTCTAAAGATTCATCTACAGGTTCAAAATCGTTATTTTCAGCAGCTTCAATAACTTCATCAATATTAGAATCCAAATTTTCAAATTTTTTAAATTCTCTATTATCAAAGAAAATTCCACCACAACCCTTTGTACAAACGTCAATATTTATACCTAAAGATGTCACAAAAACTTTCTGCATATCTTCACCGCAAGCGGGACAAGTTAAAATATGATGAGAATCAGCCATTAAATTCCTCCATTCCTAATAGAATATACCTATACGTATTTTAAATAATATTATCAAGTTAAAAAGTTTTGTAATCATAAAAAAAGCGGATTTTTCAATCCGCTTTTTTTATTTATTTTTCTGAAGATTCAGATAAAGTTTTTAAAATTGTATAAGATGCATCCCAACCGCTTAAACCGCCAGTAGCTTTGTATTTTGAAATATTTTTAGCTCTTTCTTTTTTAGCCTTTTCTTGTTCTTTATTAAATTTTGCAAGTTTTCTTGAATTTGAATTTCTATCTGCCACAATTGGATTTGCATAAGTCAAAAATGCACGATACTCATTACAACCATAACCAGCTTTTACCTTTGATGGATAATTGTAAGTTAAATAATCAAAAACATTCATAGCTCTTTCTGAATTTGCAGGTTTACCGGCAAGTGTTTCTAAAGTACTTCCAGGCATTTTAGTAATTACAACAACCATCGCTAAAGGATTATAACCTGCTTGAATCATCATATCAGCACCAGTGATATCAGCTTCTTTATTATCACTTAATGAAGATTTATTAGCCATAAACTCACTATTAGAAGCTGTTGTTATTATATTATCCGCACTTAAATTGCTAGTTAAAGCAGCTTTTGCAATATTTTTCATTTTATTTTTAGCATAATGACCATTTATAATATGCCCTAATTCGTTTGCAACCACTGCAGCGACTTCACTATCATTTCCGGCATAAGCTAAATCTGCACTTGAAATATAAACAACATTCGTAGTAGCAACATTTGAATTATCAACAGAACCGTTAACAACCTTAAATGTAGCATTTGCTGGTAAACTGTTTTTCGTCAATAGTGCCTTTCCAACAACAGGAACCCTATCAGCAGCAACCCATTTTGCAGCAGAAGCAGGCAACACCATTACTACAGCAGCAAATAATGAAACAATAATTTTCTTCATATTCATCTCCTTTTCACTAATCAACAAATCTGTATTTAATAAGAGCAATTACAGCATGAATACCATCTTTCCATGTAATCTTCTTACCTTCAGAAAATTCACGGCCATAGTATGAAACAGGGAGCTCATATAATCTTGCCCCTCGTTTTAATACTTTTGCAGTAATTTCAGGTTCAAAATCAAATCTGTTTGATCTTATTTTTATACCTTTAATGAAATCAGCCTTGAACGCTTTATAACAAGTTTCCATATCTGTCAACGTAGACCCGTAGAGAATATTTGTCAAAAGTGACAAGAACTTATTCCCTAAAAGGTGAGTAAACATAAATGAACGGGAAGGTTTTCCGCCAGAAAGTCTTGAGCCATAGCAAACATCTGCATGCCCATCCACAATCAACTTTACAAGAGGTGCATAGTCAACAGGATCATATTCCAAATCAGCATCCTGAATAACAATTATATCGCCGGTAGCTTTTTCAAATCCGGTTCTTAAAGCTGCACCCTTTCCTTGATTATAATCATGATAGTAAACCTGATATGGAATATCTTTGTACAAATCCCTTGTACCATCAGTTGAATAATCATCAATTAGTATAATCTCTTTTTCTAACCCACAAAAATCAGCATTTTCAACTTTTTTTAAAATTTCCTGTAATGTTGAAACTTCGTTATATACAGGAATTAAAATTGTAATTTTTTTCATACCTTCTCTCGATTGATTTGTAATCTATACTAAAATATTGTATAATAAAAACAGAAGATTGTAAAAGGATAGTGAACTAAATGAAAAAGGTGATGGAAAAAGGTATTGAACTTATAAAAAAGAGCTTGATTGCATTAGAAAGCAAAGATTACCAAACTGCGAAAAAAAATGTTCTTGAAGCTCAAAAAATATTCAAAAAAAATAATTCAAGCAAATATATCTCAATTTGTTTGAGCATAATTGGAATGATAGATTATCTTGAAGACAAGTCTCAATATCAAGCATCACTTGGACTTTTACAAGACAGTTTTTACCTTGCTGAAATTGACAATGACAATACGGCAAAACTATTCTACGAAATTTCAATGGGTAATATAAATTACTGTGAAAAAAACACCGACGTAGCACTTCTTCATTTCCAAAATGCTAAAAATTATGGCATTAAAGAAGATGAATTTAACATGTTAGGTTTTATCCTTACAAGAATAAAACAGATACGCAGCGGACTTGAATTTTCATTACCAATTCAAAGCGATCCTCTAGTATCACTTGTAAAAATAGGACGTTCAATTAATGCTCTTACTGATATTACAGAACTTTTAAAAGTAATTGCGGAAGAAACCAAAATTGCAATGCAAGCTGACAGATGTACCGTATTTCTACTTGATAAGGAACATAATGAATTATGGTCAAAAGTAGCACTAGGAATGGATAGTCAGGAAATCAGATTTCCTGCAGATAAAGGCTTTGCAGGCTATGTAGTGAGAACCGGGGAATCTATCAATATTGAAGATGCCTATACTGATGACAGATTCAATCCTGAAGTAGATAAAGAAACCGGCTATAAAACAAAAACAATGCTTTGTATGCCTATAAAAAACAATAATCAGGAAATAATCGGAGCATTTCAAGTCTTAAACAAAACAAGAGGAGTCTTTACCAAAAATGATGAAGACTTGCTTGTAGCAATCGGTGGAAGCGCAAGCATTGCATTAGAAAATGCCCAACTTTTTGAACAACAAAAAGAACTATACAAAGAACAAAAGCTTCTATTCGAAAGCTTTATAAACACACTTGCAGCCTCAATCGATGCTCGTGATAAGATTACAGCAGGTCACTCTAACAGAGTAAAACTATATGCGATGCTTATAGTTGAAGCTCTAGGACTCGATGAAAAAACAAAAGAGCTAATTGAAAAAGCTGCAACTCTTCATGATATTGGGAAAATCGGTATCAGAGATTCAGTTTTACAGAAAGAAGGAAAACTTACACCGGAAGAATACAAACATATACAAGAACACGTTCAAATAACACATAATATTCTTGATAAAATTTGTATGACAGAAGATTTCAAACAAATATCAGAAATTGCATGTTCTCACCACGAAAAATATGACGGAAGCGGCTATTACAGACATCTTCAAGGAGAAGATATTCCATACGGAGGAAGAATTTTAGCAGTATCTGATGTATTTGATGCTATTACATCCAAAAGACACTATCGTGACAAAATGCCTATTGGAAATGTAATAAATATTCTTATAAAAGATTCCGGCACTCATTTCGATAAAAATATTGTGGATGTATTTTTAAGCATACCTACAGATAAAATTGTCCAAGTCTTCTTAACAGAAAACCACCATGAATTAAAGACTGAAGATGCGGAAATTCTTAGCAAATATAATTTGCTTAATATATTTAACTTTACAAATGACGAAAATGCTTCACAAGAAGAGAAAAATATAGTAGAATTGTTTAACTACTATTATGCGGGAAAAACAAATAACGGAGAGTAATGATTTTGATTAAAAAAGGGTTGTGTATTACTACAGCGATGTTAATTACATCAACATTCGTATATGCGGCAAGTTTTGATGATATAAAACCTGCAGATCCTCTTGCGATTCCAACTCCGAAAAACGAAGAAATTATTCAAATAAACAGACCTCAAAAAGCAACACTTACCAAAAATGATGTACATAATCATTATGCAATAGCACTTGAAAGATTCATTCAATGTAATGTCCGTTCATCTTATGCAGATTTTAGAATTTTAATTAATTCAATTATACCAAATGACTATGCATATATGCTTATTGCAAATAAAATGGCCGATTTGGGATTTTTTACACTATCAGATTTAGCTCTTTCAAAAATTACTGATGAAGACATTTCTTATATACTAACAGACGATATCAAAAGATATTACTATCCGTCTGAAAAATTAAATCCAAAAGATGAAATATATCTTGCAGAAATGTATTCTAACATAATGTATAACGCTCAAAGTATGGAAGCTGCAAATGAGTTGATCAAAAACACTGAACTACTCACAAAATCAGACTACGCAAACTATATAGTTGCACTTGGATCTTTGAAAGCAAATAACCTTGTTAATGCGCAAAAATACATTGATACTGCAATTAACAAAAACCCGCAAAACCTTAATTACAAAAAATTGAAAGCCGAAATCGCATTACAAGCTAACAAAACAAAAAGTGCCGTAAAAATTATAGAAGAAATGAAACAAGCACCTATAATGAATGAATTTTATGTAAATAAAATCTATTCATTGGAACAATATGTGCTTTATAAAGCAGCAAAAGACGATTATGAAAAGAAATACCACTTAGGCTATTACTACTATTATGAAGGCGAATTAAACAAAGCAATGAGAACACTTCAAACTGCAATTTCGCCAAAGAAAAACCAGAATGTAGACACCTACGCTTTAATTTCAAGAATTTATTTTGATATGAAAGAATATGAAAAAGCTGAGAGTTTTGCTGAAAAAACACTAAGCATTAAAAGCAATAATGTAATGGCTCTAATTGTATTAGGAGATTTGTCTACTAAAGATAAAGACTACAAAACTGCTTTAAAATACTACGACAAAGCATATTCAAAAGATAAAAAATCACTTGCACCTGCAATAAGACTTGCAGAAACAGCAAGAAAACTTGATAAACTTGATCTAACAAAAGAAATATATTCAAAAATATTAAAAACACATTCAGACTGTCCTCAAGCATACTACAATGTAGCAATGACAGATGCTTCAAGAAAACTTGAATACCTAAAAAAAGCAGTAGCGATTGACTCAAACTTTACGGACGGATGGCTTGAACTATCTAAAATGATGATTGATATGCAAAATTATACAACTGCGAAAAAATATTTAGCTATTGCGAAATATATTGACGAAAATAATTTTAAATATTATTATTATCAAGGATTGATCTGTAAGTCTCAAGGACTTATTCAAGATGCAATATATAATTTTAAAAAGAGTCTCTCTTTGAATCCTGACTTTAAACCTGCAAAAGAGGAATTAAGTATATGAAGCAAAATATTTTAATAGTTGAAGATCACGAACTAACACGATTTGGATTAAAAACAACTTTTGAAGGAGTTGATTACGTAGAGACTCTATTTGAAGCAGATTCAGCAGAACAGGCTTTGGAGATTTTTAATAATAACAGAATTGATATTGTAATAATGGACCTTGGTCTTCCTGTAATGAATGGGATTGATGCAACTAAGCAAATAAGATCTTCCAACAAAGATGTAAAAATCATCATATTAACATCACACAATGATGAAAAAGAAGTTCTAAACAGCCTAAAAGCAGGCGCTAATGCTTATTGCTCAAAAGAAATTACACCTCAACGATTGATACAAGTAGTCCAATCTGTAGCTGATGGTGCAGCCTGGTTCGATCCAAGCATTGCACACATAGTCCTAAAGGCAACTGTAAATTCTCCGGTTATTGATACAGAAAATAACAGTAAATCCTATGATTTAACATCACGTGAGACTCAAATTTTGAAACTTATGACAGAAGGCTATAGCAATATGGAAATTGCACAAATGCTTGTCATTAGTATAAATACAACCAAAGCTCACGTAGCGAATATTTTACAAAAACTTGAAGTAGATGATAGACTCCAAGCTGCATTAAAAGCCTTGAAGTATAAGATTGTATAGATAAAGGGAATATTTGAATGTCTGAATTAGCGAATATTTTGTTAGTTGATGACAATCCTAAATATCTTAAAGATGCCTTGCCTTTTTATGGTTACACTGTAGACACTGCTACTGATGGATTTCAGGCATTAAGTTTATTATCAAAAAATCACTATGACATTGTGC
Organism: Candidatus Gastranaerophilales bacterium; assembly: GCA_944325875.1. Classification (GTDB taxonomy): domain Bacteria; phylum Cyanobacteriota; class Vampirovibrionia; order Gastranaerophilales; family Gastranaerophilaceae; genus Scatousia. The sequence goes on along the minus strand of CALVBU010000004.1, from coordinate 126,845 downwards.
TGCTTGACGTAATGATGCCGAACATGAATGGTTGGGAAACTTTGAAGGCAATTAGACAAAATAAAAACACACAATACATTCCTGTAATTATGTTAACTGCAGTTAGCGAAGAACAAAAAATCATATCAGGACTAAAAACAGGTGCAGATGATTATATCGTTAAACCTTTTATTTTGCCAAATTTATTAGCAAGAATGGAAGCTCTTTTAAGAAGAGTAAATTGGCAAAGACCAGTTGAAAAAAATATCGAATTACCTTATAATACTAAACAGAAACCACTGCTAACATCAAGAGAAAAAGAGGTGCTTTCTCTCGCCGCAAAAGGTAAAAGTAATAAAGATATAGCCGATAAATTAGTATTGAGAGAAGTCACAGTGAAAAGTCATTTAAATAATATTTTTAAAAAACTAAATGTTACCAATCGAACCCAAGCAGTATTACTGGCAATGCAAACAGATTTAATAAATTAAGATGTTATTTAAAAGGAGAATAGAATGATTGACTATACAAAAGAGGAATTAATAGAAATTCTTCGCAAACACCCCGAAAAATTTAATGAATGGAAAAGAGAGCAAGAAGAAGTAGATTTATCAGAAGTTGATTTTTCAGGAATTAACCTTTCAGAAATAGATTTTTCTGATGTTGATTTAAATTCAAGCTCTTTTGCAGATTGCGTACTTTCATTTATTAACTTTACAAACGCAGATTTAACATCTGTTGACTTTACCAGAGCAAAAGTAATTGAAAGTGACTTTTCAGAAAGTATTTTAACCGGTGCAGATTGCAGTTATGCAGAAATGACATACTGTAATTTTACAGATGCAGACATGGCTGGATGTATATTTTCAGAAAGTGATTTAAGCAATTCAGATTTGACAAATTCATATAATCTTCATGCCTGCAGATTTGACAGTGATACAATTTGGCCTGATCAAGAGCTTTTGCCAGAAGATTTTGATGCAAGCTACAAAGATGACTTGTCATCACTTAAAGACGAAGACGATTATGTAAATAATGATTATTAATTTACGAATTTTATAAATAGAAAAGAAAAGCTGTTCAATATTGAACAGCTTTTTAAGTAAAAAGGGAAAATAAAAATTATCTTTTCTTTTGACCACGAGCCATAATAACTTTTTTTGTTTGATCGATTTTATCCATTTTTGATTGTCTAGCTCTTTTTTCTTTATAAGAAAGCAATCTTCTTTGTTTCTTCTGTTCTGGTTTTTCAGCCTGTTTTGCCTGCAATTTTTGTCCATAAGTTTGCATTGCAGATCCAGCAACCTGAATAGCGGCATTTTTAACATTTTCTTTTAAAATTTCTTTTGCCGCTTCTTTAGCAGCTTGTTGAGCAACAGCATTTGCAGTGGCCTTCATTGCTTCACCACTAGATGCAACCATAGCATTGAAACTAGCTTGAGCAGCTTCTTTTATAGGATTAGCTACAAGTTCTTGCGTAGTAGCAGTAAGAGCTTGTTCGGCACCTTGAGCTGCAACCTCTTTCGTAGTAGCTGTAATTGCTTGTTCAGCTCCTTCTTTTGCAACTTCTTTTCCGCCCTCTTTTGCTGCACTTTTAACGGCTTCTGTAGCAGGATTCATTTTAATAGGTCCGCTTGCAAAACTTAAAGCTGCAGCACCAACGTTAATAATTGCACCTGCAAAATTACCATTTGCAATATCTATAGATGCATTTGTAGCATAGCAAGCAATCTCGCCATATTTACCCAAAGAAAACATTACTGCACCAACAGCTGCAGACCAAGGGAATAACATTAGCAATTGACCCGCAATCTTTGTACCAGTAAACGCATAACCGGTTTTTGTAATAATTCCTTGGATTTTTTCTCTTTTCTTGATACTATCTTCTTTTGCTTTAATATCAGTTTGAGCTTGCTTATATTTTAAATTATATAACTTCGTTAATTTTTTCGTTTTTGATTGTGCTGAATAAGAGATAGTTGTTATAGTTTTATCATTATTTTTCAAACGTTTATCTAAATTTGGAATAGAAGCAGCCATAGTAGCTAATTTAGCAGAACCATCATCACTTGTACCTCCTGAAACTTGACTATCTGCTTGAGAGCCCATTCCAATAGCACCTGCAGTTCTAGTTTCGGAATTAAGAGCAGGTCCAGCTGGCATTGCTTGAGATGATTGTGCTTGTTGATTTTGAGCTTGAATAATAGCATCAGCCTCAATTGCCATTGCTTCAAATTGTTTATTTATTTGTTGTGAATCTCTAGTATATGTTTGAATTCGTTTTTCATCAGCTTTTAATGCTGCAGTTTCGGCTTTTATTTGTTTATCTGTAGACTGTTTATCTTTTTTAGCATTATCGGCATCTTTTTTTGCATCTTTGCCATCTTTTTCTGCTTTTTGGCCTTCTTTTTCGGCTTTTTTACCATCTTCTTGAGTAACTTCTTGATTATTGTTACTACTTTTTGAGTTTGAGGTAGATTTACCTTCACCTGAAGCCATTTCGCCCTCTTTTGTCTTGGCAGAGTTTTCTAAATTTTCTTTTACAGAGTTTACTTTTGTATTAGTTTCTGTAATTTTATTATTTAACTGCTGAGCATAAGTCATTGCAAATCCTGCAAGAGGCAATGACTTACTTAATTTTTCATTAGAAGCAGTAGCATTATTTACAAGCAATTCTCCATTATCAATTGCATCACGACCGATTGATTCACCAGCCTTTCCATAAAGAAGATCATATTGTTCTTCTTTACTCATGCCTGCAAACCAGAAATTATTTTTCAAATAAGATCTATCACCAAGAGTAGCTTTTGCATATTCTTTACCTTTAGCAATAGCTTCTTTACCATATTCTTGGTTATCCTTAGTTGTTTGAATATCATTACGCAACTGACTAGCAAAACCTGTTAAAGCAGTTACTTTATCCTGCATTTCTACAATAAAGGTTCCATTATCAGAATTAAGAGCTTTCTCGAGCACTTTCACTCTTTTTTGATCACCATCAGATAAAGATTCACCATTTTGAACTTTTTTAGCTAATTTTTCATATTCTGAAATATTTTTATTTAGTTCAGCATTTAATCTTGCATCTTCTTGTTTTTGTTTAAGTCTTATTCTTACGATTTCTTCGACTTTAGATTGAATTTGTTGTTCTGCTTGAGCCATAGCATTATTTCTATTTGCACATTCAGAAACATATTGCGAAGTTTCAGCTTCTAAAGGATCTTCTGTTTCGACAGAAGTATCTGAAACAGTTTGTGCATCGGTAGTTTCAGTACCAGCAGAGACATCTGTTGTTGCAGAAGTTTCAGTCGCTTCTGAAGTCTGAGCAGCATTTGCTGATGTTGCATTAGAAGTACCATCCATAACATTTACAGTTGGATTTTTACTTGCACTTTCTGCAGCTTTTGACTGTAATTGAACATTTGATTTAACTTCTAAAGGTTGAGAGTCTTCAACAGTTTGTGCAAAATCATTAATATTACCAGACTCTGAATCTATAGGAGTTTCAGTATTGTTATCAGAATTTATTTTTGTATCTTCAATTATAGGTACAGTATTTGCATTTGGTTTTGCATTATTTTCTGTTTTTGTATCAGGTTTATTTGCTGTGACTTCTGAATTGTCATTGTCTTTATCATTATTAGACTTAGAATTGTCACCTTGAGTTTCAGCTTGTTTGTTAGTTGTATATTTTAAATTTGTATCACGTTCCTGATCCGCGTTATTAATAATATCTACTGTATCTTTTGTTTCTTGAACAATAGAAAGATTACTACCCTGTTGATTTTCGATATCAAGGTTATTAAAGAATAAATTAATACCTGTCAAACCGGTATCAATAGCAAGATTATTACCCATTGCTGCGGTATAGAATGTTGCACTGATACCTAAAATTTGATTACCACTATTTGAAGGCAATATTATGTGGTTTTTATTACCTTCAAACCAAGACATTTTGGTACCAACGCTTTCGATTTCTGCTGTTATTTTTTCATTTACATTTAACAGCATATCTATATTTTCAATTTGGCTTGTTAACTCTTCAATGTCAGTATTTACTTTTTGTACTTGCTGCATTAAATTGTTATTTTGATCATTAAGCATTAAGCCTAATTCTTTATATCTTTTTTGTTCAGTTTCGTTTAAAACCTTACCTTGCTTAAATTTTTTATCTAGAGTTTTCCATTCATTCTGCATTGACTCAATTTTTTGCAAAGAAAGTCTCTGATTTTGTTCAAGATCATTTTTTTCAGCCTGAACTGTATTAACTAAAGGTTTAGCTTCTTCAACACGGTTATGTATTAATTGTTCTTGAGATTGAGCTTTTGATGAAAGAGCTTGGGCTCTTTTTTGGATATCACTTTCATCAACATCACCTGTTTGAGAAATAAGGTTTTCATAAGCATTAGGGTCTTCACTTGAATCTTCTATTTGATATGCAGTAGTATCTGAATCCTGCATAGTATTAGCCCAATCAACAAATTCCTGAGGTACATCTACACCATCATTAACCATATTCAGGATTTCTTCATAAGTATATTGGCTCCAAAAAGGATCTTGAGGTTTCCCTGTATTAAAGCCCATACTTTCTAAATCGCCTTTTATAGTATAAGCATTATGTCTTGCAATAAGACCGTAAGCATACTCATATAGTTGCCCTTCAGAAAAATTCTTAAATTTTTCATCTTTTTTCAACTCGGCAACAATATTGTCTACATCATAAGTCTTACGTCCTTCATCTTCATAACGTGACGCATGAACTTTATCTTTAATTTGTGAGATGCCTTCGAGCATTTTAACCTCTTTTTCCTATAAAGACATTATTAGACAATATCTTTATCGGTTAAAATAGACGAAAACTTTAGATAAAAAATTTTAACTTTTCTAAACAAATTTAAAAGCAGCACTACAAGCCATCTTTAGCCTATAGCACTGCTTTACATTTCTAAATATTTATTACATATGTTTTTCTATATTTGAAATAATTGAAGACTTTGGCATAAGTCCTACAAGTCTTTCTACAGCTTTTCCGTTTTTGAAAACAAGAAGACTTGGCAAACCGCTGATTGCATAATTTTTAGCAGTCTGTAAATTTTCGTCAGTATTAACTTTTACAAATTTAACTTTACCTGCAAATTCACCAGCAACCTCATCTAGAATAGGGCTAAGTTTTCTACAAGGACCACACCAAGGAGCCCAAAAATCAACAACAACAGGAGTAGCAGAATTTAATACTTCCTGCTCAAAATTTGCATCATTAATATCTATAGCGTTAGACATAACTTCTCCTTTACTTTATTACAAGCTGTATTTTACCACAGAAAATTTTTTTGTGCTATTATCTTAATAGAGATAAACAGGATTAGAATATGGCAAGGAAAAAGATTATAGAAATTGTCCTAGACACAGAAACTACAGGACTTGATTACACTAAAGAAAAAATGGTAGAATTTGCTGCCGTAAGACTTGAAAACGGAAAAATTAAAGATGAATTTCAAACATTAATAAATCCAGAACAACATATTAGAAAATCAAGTATGGCAATACACGGAATAACTCAGGAAATGGTTGCTGATGCACCTACAGAAGCTGAGATTATGCCCAAAATACTTGAATTCATCGGAGATTATCCAATTGTTGCACATAATGCAATTTTTGATTACTCATTTATTAATGAAGCTTCAAAAAGAGTTACCGGCAATGAAATTCATAATACCCGTATTGACTCACAACAAATGTTTAAAGAAATATATCCGGATTTAGAATCTCACGGGTTAGAAGCTTTGACAACAAAATTCAAAGTAGAATTAAACAACCATCATAGAGCAATGGCTGATACAATGGGACTTGCTCTTGCATATCCTAAGTTGAAAAAATTATATTTACAAAAATACGACTGGGAACAAAAACAACTGGAAAATGTAGAATATCTTTTTGAAAGATATTTAAGAATACAACAGACTGTAACGACTTTACAATCTGAATTACAAGATTTGAAATCTGTATTTAAATTATATTTTGAACAAGGTGGCGCTCCTATCGTATCTCAAACCGGAGAGACTCTTGTATACAATTCAAAACAGACTTTCGGATATGATTTACATCAAATAAAAGATGTACTGGAAGAAGTCGGAGCATTTGACAAAGCAGTAAAATTAAATACAGGCTTTGTAGACAGACTTGTCGGCGGATACAGACTAGACGAAGACAAAAGAGAAATGATTAAAGATGCCCGCCAAGAAATTACTGAAACAAGAAATATTCAAATAATAAAAGCAGGGAAGTAAATTATGTTAGGAAAATTAGCTCAATTTTTTAAAGAGCCGCCTGTAAAAGAGACTATTCAAGATGAAGAAAAAGTCAAAAGCATGTATTCTCATTGGAGATTGAGAATATTTTATGCTTGTTTTATAGGATATACGGTTTTTTACTTATGTAAGAAAAACATTGCGGTAGCACTTCCGGGATTAAGTGCAGAATATGGATACTCAAACACAGAACTCGGTCTATTAGGAAGTTCATTATACTTAACCTATGGTATCGGAAAATTTGTGAACGGAGTATTGGCTGACGGTTCAGATGTTAGAAAATTCTTACCGACAGCATTGATAATGACGGCCATAGCAAACTTATGTTTCGGGTTATCAGCAGTATTTATAACTCCAGGACATATTTCATTTTTCGGATTACCTACTAATACAATTTTGCTATGGTTATTTGTATTCTTCTGGGGCGCAAGCGGATGGTTCCAATCTGCAGGTTTCCCAGCTGTTGCAAAAAGTTTAACTTACTGGTATTCCAACTCTGAAAGAGGGACTAAATGGTCATTATGGTCTTGCTCTCACCAAGTTGGAACATTCTTAAGCGTAATCATTTCAGGATTTTTAGTTGCACATTTCGGATGGAAAATGGCATTCTTCGTTCCTGGAACTTTAGCAATATTAGTTGCAATTTGGTTGTTTGACAGATTAAGAGACAGACCTCAATCATTAGGGCTTCCTGATGTTGAAACTTATAGAGAAGAGCCTTCAGCAAAGAAAACTACTTGCGAAAATGAAGATAATCGTTCATATGTAGAAATCTTCAAACAAAATATTCTTTATAACAAAACAATCTGGTTATTAGCAATTGCATACATCTTTGTTTATATCATCAGATTTGGTGCAGAAGATTGGATGATCAAATATCTTCATGAAGCAAAAAGTAACTCACTTGAACTTGCAGCAATGAAACTTAGCTCATTACCATTAGTAGGTATTGCGGGAACTATTTGTGCAGGTTTGATTTCAGATAAAATTTTTAAAGGACAAAGAGCTCCTGTAAACTTAATTTATCTTGCAGGTGTAGTTATGTGTCTTGTACTTTTAAAATTCAATACAATAAGCACAATCGACTTTATACTCATCGGATTACTCGGGGCATTCACATACGGTCCACAAATGATGATTGGTGGATTATGTGCAGTAGAAAGCAGCTCTAAAAAAGTTGCATCAGCTGCAACAGGCTTCACTGGAACATTCGGCTATATCGGTGCTGTACTTTCTTCAACCGGAACAGGATTTATGGTTGACAAGTTTGGTTGGAACGGTGCAATTGCATTTTGGGTATTCTCGGCAATTATTTGTATTGTAATTTGTACAATGCTAATGATGGATGAGAAAAAGAAAAAACAAAATTCATAACAAATTATAATAACTAAAAAAGCCTCTCAAATTGAGAGGCTTTTTTTAGCAGCAAAACTTTTTATTTCTTGTTACCAAGGGTAATCATCTTTTATCTCCCAACCGTCCATCATTATAACAGCTCCACAATATAGATTTCCCCATTGCGTTGCTTTTGTACAAGAAGATTTCAATAAATCCTCACGAGATAAACCTTGTCCAAAAGCCTTTAATATGCCATTAGTTGTGTCATAATTAAAAACAAAGAAATCACGCCCATACATATTTGGATTTTGCCTACCATTAATATCTATATATACTAATACATAAGTAAGTGCTGTCGGTCCACTTGATCCATTTATATAATCAGAGTTATATTTAAATATTAATAAAGTCGAATTATCCATTTCTAATATATATCCACCAGCTTCGGTTAAACTTGTATAATTCCCATTAGATATTGTTTTCCCATTTAACGTTACATAAGCCTTTTTATAACCAACATCAGCTAAAGATGTCCAACCATGAGAACGTACGCCTTTAAAATATGGAATTACATACCTTTCTACAAAATTTGTTGTATTAGTTTTATTGTTAGTTGTACCTGTAGAAACTAATCCTGCACCACTATCCCAGTATTTTGGATCTCCATAATCTTTTTGAGCAAGCAGCAATGCCTGTGAAAGCATACTATAGGCTTGTTTTAAACGCGTAGCCGTAACTTTTTTCTGGTGCTTTTCAATCAAAATTGGCAATGTCATAGCAGCTACTATTCCGATTATTCCTAACGTTATCAATACTTCTGCTAATGTAAAAGCATTTCTCTTTTTCATAAGTCCTCCGTTTGTTTTTATTACCTGTTTTTCAAAAAATGTTGCACGACAAACCACCGTGCCTGTTGGCACAGATTACATTCAACTCTTTTCTTTATATCGGAGGTCTAAGTCGGAAATGCTTATCCTAACTGTTAGGCGGTAGCCCCCCCCCCCGAAATTCTCTCTATATCTATCTCTTGCATACATCCTCCTTTTTATTTATTATAACTTAAATTCAAAATTATTTCAATCTTTCTACTGTGGGATTGAAAACCAGAATGTACTACCGTTATTTAATTTCGACTTAAAACCTATTTGACCCTTATGCGCTTCTGCAATTTTCTTACACAACGCAAGCCCTACACCTGAACCTTGTTGACGCTTTAAATAACTTCTGTTTACTTGCGAAAAGAAATTAAATATTTTATCGTAATCCCTCTTTCTAATTCCATCACCGGTATCCGTAACTTCAAATACAAATTCATTATTTTCATTAATATAAGCAACAATTTTTATTTTTCCGTTCAATTTATTAAATTTGACTGCATTTGAAATCAAATTCATAACCATCTGCTGAAATCTTCTTACATCAGCTTTTATCTCAACATCCATAATTGTGTAAGAAAAATGAAGATTTTTGGATTTGATTATCTCATCAAAACTAAGAACCATATCTTCTATTAGCTGTTTGGGACGAAAGACTTCATAATTCAGCTCCATTTCACCAAATTCAGAACGTGCCATATCAAGTATATCCTGAATTAACCCGAGCAAGAATTTTGAACTTTTAGAGATATTATCAATATACCTATAATCCTCTGTACCATAAAGATTATTTTTCAACATATCAGAAAATCCAATGATAGAATTTAAAGGGGTTTTATACTCGTGAGAAATACTTGCCAAAAACTGGATTTTATCCTTATTATGCCTTTGTAATTCTGATTTTAAAGTCAAGATTTCCAATCTTGAATCAACGCACTCCGCTATAATTTCAGCTATCATATGATTTTTCAGATTAAAATCTTTACGTTTTCCGACTAAAGCAATATACCCAAACAAAAACTGACGCCAAATCACAGGTACAATAATCACATTTTCTTTCGACAATTTATAGAAATACTCTAGAGTATCTTCCATATCATAATTATTCAAAAACAAATCCTCTCCAAGAGTATAGATTTGTTCAACTTCACCCTGCAAAGATTTATCAGCATCTGTAGCATAATAAATCTTCTTAGCAAGTACACTATTTGCCTCGTTATCAACAAGATAAAACCAGCAAGCATGAGCTTTGGTAATCTTTAATAACTCTAAAGATACCTCCTTGCATACTTCTTTGACTGATGTTATTGTATTAAGTTTTTTCAAAAATTTACTTAAGAATTTTTCATTCGAAATATTCATTGTATAATTATAATATGAATAAAAATTCTTGCAAAAAAAAGTTATTTGTAATTTCAGGTTCCTCAGGAGTTGGAAAAGGAACTGTTTTGAAAGGCTTTTTAGCTAAAAACCCCAATTTTATGCTATCCATTTCTTGTACAACACGAGCTCCTCGAAAAGGAGAAGTTGATGGCGTAAACTATTTCTTTTTGACAAAAGAAGAATTTCAAAACTGCATCGATAATAATAAATTCCTAGAATGGGCAGAATTTGCCGGAAACCGTTACGGTACAAAGAAAAAATACATAAACCAATGCCTTGAAGAAGGTAAGGATATAATCCTTGAAATTGATACTCAAGGAGCATTACAGGTTAAAAAACAAATGCCTGAAGCGGTTTTAATTTTTATTTGCCCACCTTCAATAGAAGCTCTTGAAAACAGATTAAGAGGCCGTCATACGGAGGATGAATCCACTATCCAAAGACGACTACAAGAAGTTAAAATTGAACTTGAAAGAGCTGAAAATTTTGATTATAAAGTTGTAAATGATGATTTAGATAATGCAATTGCTGAGCTTGAAAACATAATTGTCGGAGAACAAGAAAAATGTTAAGCGGTAAAAATATTCTAATCGGTATTACCGGTGGAATTGCAGCGTATAAAATTTGTGAACTCATCAGAATGTTCAAACGAAACAATGCGAATGTTCGTGTCATTTGTACAAAAAATGCTCTGAATTTTGTAACAAAACTAACTTTGCAAAATCTTAGTCAAAACGAAGTCGGCATAGAAGAATTTGAACTTGAAAAATACGTTCCGGAACATATTTCCTACGCAGATGAAGCTGATATTATGGTTATAGCTCCAGCTACTGCAAATACTATTTCTAAAATTGCAACAGGTATTTGTGACAATCTTTTGACTTCAATCGCTTGTGCCTTCAGAAAACCAATAATTATTGCACCTGCAATGAATTGCAATATGTGGGAAAATCCTATTATTCAAGAAAATCTAAAAAAATTATCCAATCTTGGATACAAAATTCTTGAACCTGAGAGCGGCTTTCTAGCTTGTGGATACGAAGGAAAAGGAAGACTTTGCGAATTAAACAAAATTTTTGACGAAACAAAAAATATCCTTCTAGAGAAAAATCGTAATGAAAAAAACTATTTAATAACAGCTGGAGGAACAATCGAAGATATTGATCCGGTAAGATATATTTCTAATTATTCGTCAGGCAAAATGGGTATTGCTATTGCAGATGAAGCATATTCTCAAGGGAATAATGTTACACTTGTTACAACTGTGGATGTAAAACGCCCTTATGAAATTATCAAAGTAAAATCTGCTCAAGAAATGAAACTTGCTGTTGAAAATAAGTTTGAAACTTCTGATATAGTAATTATGGCAGCAGCGGTAGCGGATTATAGAGTAAAAAATAAATCAGACAAAAAAATCAAAAAAAATAATGATGATGAAATAACGCTTACTCTCGTTAAAAATCCTGATATATTAAAAGAAATTTGCATAAAAAAAACACACCAAAAAATTATAGGCTTTTGCGCTGAAAGTGAAAACTTAATCAACAACGCAAAAGAAAAAATCCAGAAAAAAGGTTGTGATTATTTAGTTGCAAATGATATTTCAAGAAAAGATATAGGTTTTTCGAGCGACTATAATGAAGTCACTATCCTGAAAAAAAACGGACAAATGAAAAAACTAGAACGAGCTTCTAAAAAAGATATTGCAAAACAGATTTTAAAGGAAATAAATGAATAGATATGAAATTATTCAAAAAATAGAAAAATTTGCACCGCCTGAACTTGCAGAAAGTTGGGACTGCTCAGGCTGGGGTGTAGAAACCGAAAAATCTGAAATCAAACGAGTAATGCTTGCTCTCACTGTAACAAATGACATTATCAAACAAGCACTTGAACAAAATTGTGACATGATAATATCACATCATCCTCTTTTTTATGTTCCAACAGCTTGGAAAAATATAGATATTTACAGTGCTCACACAAATCTTGACCGCACAAATGGCGGTACTACAGACACCCTTGTAAAAAGCTTAGGTTTAGAAGTAAGCGAAAAATCAGATTTCCTAAGATATGTAGACATAAATATTGATATTAATGAATTTTCCAAAAAATTATCAAAAATTTCACCAAACTTTCGCTTGGTAAATAATCAAAATAAAAAATCACTAAAAAGAATTGCCTTTTGTGCAGGAAGTGGTACAGATTTTATACAAGAAGCTTACGAAAACGGAGCAGATGCGCTTGTTACTGGAGATGTAAAATTTCATACAGCACTAGAAAGTCCGATAATACTTTTTGACATAGGCCACTTTGAAAGCGAAATACTTGTGCTAGATGTCTTTAAGTCACTTTTAAAAGATATTGAAACAATTAAAGCTAAAGAAAAAAGTCCTTTTATATATTAAAAAGCCTTATTAATCTTTACAACTGCTAGACTTATCCCAGCCCAGTTTTTCAGGACATCTTTTGTAATCCATATTTTCATTAACCAAAACCCAAGCTGTCAGAAATTCCCCGATATTTGTTTTAATTTTACTTGTATCAAAAGGATCAACAGTATCACCTTGATAGCCAAAAGGCATTATCCTTCCCTTTTGTAAATAAAATGAAAACGTATCATATCCCAGCTGATTTGGTCCTTTATAACCGTTCACATCAACAAATACTTTTGCACAATAAGAAGTTTTACAGTATTCATTTCCATGACTTTCAAAACCTATTAAAGTACCATCAGCCAAGATTAATTTATATACTCTACTAGTATTATAAATATAATACCAACTTGAATTATTAAACCCTCTATATGTAACCTTAGGAAAACAGCCAGGCTCTGTTCCACATATTTTATGAACTTTAAAATATTTAACCAATTTATCAGCAATAGATGCAGCCCCCTCAGGAGAATATACTTCTCCTAAATCCCACTCAGAACTGTCTCCATATTCTGATATAGCGGAATAATATGCTTGAGATAATATGGAATAAGCTTTTTTTAATTGTACAATAGTTTCTTTTTCTTGATTTTTCTGAACCAACGTAGGCAATGTCATTGCAGCAACAATGCCGATTATACTTAATGTAATTAAGACTTCTGCTAATGTAAAAGCTTTAAAAAACTTATTCATATATCTCTCCAAATAATTATAATAATATATTAAATATTTATTATAGTAAATATATTATTTACTATACTCTCTTTGATTGTTTCTGTCAATCAGATAGAATTATATTTATGCAAAATGATTTTGGATATATGTTAGGCTCTAATATAAGAGCAGAAAGATTACGCAGACATTATACACAAGATAAACTGGCTGAACTTCTTGATATGAGCATAAATTATGTCGGAAAATTAGAACGCGGAACAATTATTCCCAGTGCACTCGTAATTTTTAAACTATCGAAAATCTTACGTGTAGATATAAACGATTTTTTTAAAGAAATAAAATAAAATATTGACAATAATAATTTATCAAGTAGAATAATAAATGTAGCCGATGTTGGGACGTCGCCAAGTGGTAAGGCAGCTGGTTTTGGTCCAGCCATTCGGAGGTTCGAATCCTTCCGTCCCAGATTTTAGAAAAGTTCTCTTAATGAGAACTTTTTTTATGCGAGATTTAAAATGAGAATTACAGCAATACAAAATCAATTACATACTCCCAACTATACAGGGAATAAAAAAGTTAGCCCCAAGCACTCCTTAAACGCAAAGGCGGTAAATAATCCTGCAAAAGAAGTCTTAACGACTACAGGAGCATGGTTTGCATTTGGTGTAGGATTAGACTTCATATCTAGAAAACTAACATTCTTTAAATCTCCAACAAAAAATTCTTTAGCTATTAATGGGATAATATCTACCCTTGCAGGAGCAACTACAGCTTATAAAATAGCTCATAAAGATTAAACCTGCACTCACTATTTATGAATATACAGTCTTTACAATAGACCTTTTGTAGTTATTTATGATATACTTTCGTTGTATGAAAAAATTATTCTTGTTAATTACAATACTATTAATTGTACAATGCAAAGCTATAGCTGATGACAATTTTAAAAAAGTTTACCTCAATGAAGCTATTGAAGTTGCACTTAAAAATAATTTGGACTTAAAATCAGCTCAATTAGAAATTAATATAGCTAAAAACAATATTAAATCTGCAAATAGACTCCAAAACCCTTCGATTGACGCATTTTATTTTATGGGAGGTGCAGGAAGAAGCGAACCGAAACAATTAGGCATCAGTCAAGATATTGAAATAGCTAAAAGAAGTGCTAGAAAAAATCTGGCAAAATCTAATTTAAAATTAGCAGAAAAAAACATTGGATACACAAAGTTCGACTTAAAAATGGATGTAAGAGAAGCTTACATTAACCTTGTTGCTGCAAAATCCATTTTGCACACTTTAGAACAACAAAAACAACTACAAGAAGAACTTTTAGAAATAGCAAAAAAAAGAGCTACTGCAAAAAAAGTACCGGAAGTCGATGTACTTCAAGCTGAAATTGCGTTAAACCAAATGATTACTCAGGTAAATTCTGCAAGGGTAAATGTAAAAACAGCCCTGAGCGCATTCAACAAAATTATAAACGATCCCAACAATATAACATACGATAGTATGGACAAAATTTTTTCAGAAGAAAATAACTTTGATGAAATGTTGACTCCTCCACCAGATTTTGAATTTCCTGAATTCTCAGAAATTGTAAACAAGGCATTAGAAAACAGGTATGACATACAAATATCTAAACAACAAATAGATGTGGCTGAAAAAAATTTAACCGTTGTAGTCCGACAGCGTATTCCAGACATATCTATAGTCGGAGGCTACGCATATCAAGTCGGCTCACAAACAGACAGCGGGAACTTTAATAGTGGAGCATATGCAGGAGCTAGCTTAGTTAATATACCACTATTTTATAACTATTCGCCTGAAATTCAAAATGCTACCTTAAAATTAAAACAAGCAGAAATCAATTTCGCTTCAACCAAAAATAAAGCAATAAAAGATGTAAGTGCAGCTTATGAAAAGTTTTTGACTGCTGTAGAAAACCTAAATTACTTTGAAAAAAAGATTGTTAAAGATTCTGAAGAACTTATTGAAATTTCAAAAGAAAGTTATGAACAAGGCAAATCAGACATCACATCTTTAATAGTAATGAAACAATCTTACCGCTCAATAATAGTTGGGTATACATACGCCTTAGCTGAATACTACAATAGTTGGACAAACTTTTTAAGAGAAGTTAACGATGAAAACTTTGACCTACCAGAATCTGACAATTTGTAATATATAAATTATAAATCAATATCAGACTCTTTAATAGGAGCACCAACTACTCTTTCAAGTTCTGCGGCATTAATATTGTAATTCAAAACATTTGAATAATAATCAAGTTGAGCATTTAAGTATGAGTTTTCAGCATCTTTAAATTCAATGGCATCACCCAATCCAACTTGGTATCTTCTAAATGCTTGATATTGACGTTCTTTTGCTTGTTGGAGCGCAAGCTTTGACACACCTATACTATCATGAGAATTTAAAAGATTAATATATGCGCTTTTTACTTCCAAATACACATTTTGCCTTTGCATTTCATAATCAGCAACAGCTTTTTTATATGTTGCAGTAGCTTCATCTACTTGCTTTTTCAATAACATTAGATTCAATGCGGTATAGTTTAATTGAACCCCTACTTGATAACCATAATCACTATCTATCTGACGTCCACCTTGATTGTATGACCCGAAGGCACTAATATCAGGAGTAAAAGCTCGTTTAGCAGTTCTGACATTCATTTCAGCTGCATCCATTTTTTTCTTATATGATAATAAAGCCGGACGAGAAGCTTCTGCTGTTGATAGTAATTCCTTAAAGTTTACATCATAAGCCTTTGTGTTTAGTTTATCTTTTAGAATAACACCTTCCAATTCAGGAATACCAACTGCATTTGCTAATTGTGCAGCAGCAAGTTCCATTGTATTTTTAGCTTTAATTAAATTAACTTTAGCATTTCCTAAGTTGTATTCTGCTGTAGTTACATCAATTTTAGCTTTCTTACCAATATGATAGTGAGCACTCGCTTGTTTCAATTGAAGTTCGAAATCTTTAACAGTATCTTCATATACAGCTTTTTGAATTTCTGCAAACAACAAATTGTAATAAGCAACTTTTACATTATAAATAACAAGCTCAATACTTGTCTCAGCATCATATCTTGAAGATTCAAAGTTCCTTTTTGCCATGTCTGCCATAGCTTTTGTTTTGCCAAAATCAAAAAGCAGCATATCGGCAGAAAGGGTTGGCATATAATACATATTATACTTTTGGTTCATTGCTCTCATATATGAGTTACTCATTGTCATAAACATATCATTACGAGAATAGTTTACACCTGCACTAAGTGTCGGAAAATAATTCGACCATGCCTGACCGATTTTAGATTTATAAATTTCTGAATTACTTATTGCAGACATAATTGTAGGGTTATGAGTAATCGCAAGTTTGATACAATCACTCAAAGTAACTTCACCATTCATATCGGCATATTCAATCTTACTGTTTATGGTTGGAAATTTTGTTTCATACATGCCTTCTGCTTCTTTTGAACTTTCTACTTTTGATTTTGCATTTTCGGCATTTTTTCTTTTTTCAAGCTTTTTATTAACCTTTTTATTTTTTTCAGGCTTAACTATCTGAATTTCTTCAGGCTTTTTTGCTATTGCTTGAGCATTTTTAGTCTTTGCAAAAGTCACGTTAGATGAAGCAATAGTAACAACCGAACATATTAATAGTAAATTTATAACCTTTTTCATTTTACTGAAATCTCCAAATCTTTTTCTGTAATTTCTTTTTTAGGGAACAAATCAACAAATTCCTGAACTATAACGTAAAATGCAGGAGTTAAGACAGCACCCAAAGTACAAGCAGCAATCATACCGCCAAATACGGTAGATCCAACAGAAATTCTTGAATTAGCACCTGCACCTGTTGCAAATAACATCGGTAATACCCCGATAATGAACGCCAACTCTGTCATCATAATCGCTCTAAATCTTAGTTTAGCAGCTTTTATAGCAGCTTCCTTAATTGACAAGCCGTGTTTTTCATGTTCTTCTTTTGCAAATTCTACAATCAAGATAGATTGTTTAGCAGCAAGACCAATCAATGTAATCATACCAACTTGAGAATAAATATCAAACGATTGATTAATCATCATTTGGAAAATTAACGCACCCAAAGCTGCAATAGGTGAAATTAATAATACTGCAATCGGAATTGTATAACTTTCATATAATGCAACTAAGAATAAATATACAAATACAAGAGCCATTCCAACAATCATTGCAGTCTGCCCTGAAGCTTCTCTTTCCTGAGCTGATGTACCAGACCAGTCAAAAGTTATATCAGATGGCAACACTTGTTTTGCAACTTCTTCCATTGCATTCATAGCATCTCCGGAACTTTTTCCTGCAGCTTGCTGCCCTTGAATTTGAACTGATTTATATTGGTTATATCTTGAAATAGATGCAGTACCTACAGTTTGTCTTAGTTTAACTATCGACAATATAGGAACCATTACACCGTTTTTATTTTTGACATAAATTCCAGATAGGTCAGTGGCTTTATCACGAAAACGACTTTCAGCCTGCATTTGAACTTTAAATACACGGTCATATTTGTTAAAGTCATTGACATAGTAAGTACCTAACATTGATGAAAGTGTTGTATATAGCTCTTGCAAATCAACATTTTGAGCTAAAGCTTTTTCGTAATCAATATCAACAATATATTGTGGCACGTTTGCTTGGAATGATGTATAAACACTTGATAATGTAGGATTTTGGTTAGCTGCTGCAACAAGTTTATTTGCCCAACTTTCCAAATCTTGCGGAGTATATTCACCTTGTGACAACATTTGGAATTCAAAACCACCCATCATACTCATACCCATAATTGCCGGAGGTGAAAATGACATTATTGAAGCTTCTTTTGTATTTGAAGCAACCGCTCTCACCTTTTTCAAGATAGCAACATGAGAAAGATTTGTCTCTTTACCTTGGAACTTATATTGAATCCATTTTATAGGATTCATTTTTCTTTCACTATAATCTGCAAGCTGAATAATTACAGTAGATTGGTTTGTTGCACCATCTCCACCGAACACTGTTAATTTTTCAGGATTTATCCCTGGAATATTTTTAATTTCGTCAACAAAACGTCTTGAAACTTCTTCAGTTCTAGACAATGAAGCACCGTCAGGTAATGTTATACTTGCAAGCAGAACCCCTTGGTCTTCATCAGGAATAAAACCTGTAGAAATTGTTTTAAATGAAAATAATGTCAAAGCTACGATTGATAAATAGAATATAGCAACAAGTTTTTTGTTATACACAAACTTTGTTACATATTCCATATAAAAATCTTCAACCTTTGAAAAACCTTCATTAAATTTTACTACAAGAACTTCCGTTCTTTTTAAGATTCTATCTTTTATTCTTTCCAAATGAAGTAAAAATGGAACTTTTGAATAATCATGTTCCTGTTTTTTCTGACCTAAGAAATGAGAACACATTGCAGGTGAAAGTGACAATGCACAAATTGCAGAAATCGCGATTGATACCGCAATACATACAGCAAATTGTTTGTACATAACACCTGTCATACCTGACATAAATATAATCGGTACAAATACTGCCATTAAAACCATTGCCATTGCTACAAGAGAAGATCCAACTTCTTCCATTGTCAATTGTGTTGCAATGATAGCTGATTTACCTTCATCTATATGTCGTTTTACGTTTTCAATAACAACAATCGCATCGTCAACAACAACACCTACTGCAAGTACCAACGCAAACAATGACAGCAAGTTAATCGTCATTCCCATAACATTTAATGCAAAAAATGTACCGATTAAGGAAACAGGGATTGTTACACAAGGTACTAAGGTTGCCATACCATCGCCTAAGAATAAATAAATTATTATTACTACGATTAAAGCTGTCAAAAGAATTGTAAACTCTACCTCTTTCATAGACTCATGAATAAAATCCGCATCATCTTTAACATAAAGGATTTTTATCCCATTTGTCATTCTTGAATTCATTTCGTTTACTTTTGCCTTAACAGCTTTTGAAAGGTTAATAATATTGGCATCAGGCAACTGAGAAATTACAACAACCGCAGATGGTTTACCGTTTACAAGACCTAAGTTTGAATAAGATTCTGCACCCAATTCAACTCTTGCAATATCTTTAATTTTAACATTAGAACCATCCATATTTGAACGAATAATGATATTTTCAAATTCTTTTACATCAACAAGTCGTCCTGGAGTTTTTAATGTAATTTGCAAAGCTTGCTTTTCATCAGTAGGTAATTGTCCTAAAGCGCCTGTTGCAACTTGTGTGTTTTGATTTTTTATTGCAGCTTGAACCTCAGAAGTTGAAATATTTAATCCTGCCATTTTTTGCGGATCAAGCCATATACGCATAGAATAATTTCCGCCACCAAATACACTTACATCAGCAACACCTTCTATACGTTTTAATTCATCTTTAATATATATTGAACCGTAGTTTGTTAAATCTAATTGAGACCAGTCACCAGATTCAGGGTAAAGTGTTAAGATAATCGCACCGGAACCTGATGATCGGCTGATTGCAGTTACACCGGTTCTTTGAACTTCTTCAGGAAGTTGAGATTGTACCCTTTGAATTAAGTTTTGAACATTCATCAGGTTAATATTTTTATCAGTACCAACTTTGAAATACAAAGTTAATGAATAACTTCCATCAGTTGAGGTGGAAGTCATATATGTCATATTTTCAACACCGTTTAATTTGTTTTCCAAAACGGTAGCAATAGAGGATTCTATTACCTCTGCACTCGCACCTTGGTATGAAGCTGAAACTCTTACCTGAGGTGGTGTAACATCAGGGTAGCTCTCTTGTTTCAAACTTACAAGAGAAATTAACCCCAAAATAACTATACATAATGATATTACTAGAGCAAATCTCGGTTTTCTTATAAAAAAGAATAACTTTTCTTTATCAAATATTTTTTTCATTAACTTTTACCCGTTTATTAATCTTCCTGATCGTCGTTTGTTTCTTCTGTTTGTTTTTGTTTTTCAATAATTTTAAGCTTTTGACCTTCTGCAGAAATATTTTGAATACCTGATACTACAACCACATCAGTAAGGTTCAAACCGCTTTTTACTACCCAATTATTATTAATATTTTCAGTTACTTTTATAATCTTTTTAACAGCTTTATTATCTTCTACAGCCCATACATAATAACCGCTCATGGCATCACCTTTTGTACAAGCTTGAGGGATAGTAATATATTTTACAAGTTTAGGAGCTTTTAATTCTACTTTCATATATGCTCCAGGAACTAACCAACCTTTTGAGTTATCAAAAGTAGCTCTCATACTTACGGAACCGGAATCTTTATCAACTTTATTATCTACGAAATTAACTTTTCCGATTTTGTCATACCATTTTCCATCCCCGAATTGAACTCTTACTTCAACATCTTTGTATTGGTTACTTGCTTTTAAAAGTTTTACAAAATCGTCTGTTTTCAAGCTAAATGTAACATACACTGGATTTACACTTGCAATATTAACGAGAGAACCTGAAGTTGCAGTTACATAGTTACCTTCTGTAATATTTACTTTACCAATCCTTCCGTCAATTGGAGATTTTATTGATGTATAACCCAAATTAACTCTTGCTAATTCTAACTGTTGTCTTGCCGCATCTAAAAGAGCTTTATTTTGGTTTCTGTTTGCTAAACTTTGGTCAACATCAGAACGGCTTATCAAATCTTCTTTTATAAGTGCATTAGCTCTGTTCAATTCTTGTTGAGCATTTGTAAGTAGTGCACTATACTGATTTACGTTAGCTCTTGAATTGTTTACCTCAATTTGATATTCTCTAGGATCTATTTGGAAAAGAAGCTGACCTTTTTTAACAAAATCGCCTTCTTTGAAGTATTTTTTCATTAAAAATCCAGGAACCCTTGCGATTACATCAACAGAATATTGAGCCTCAACTCGACCGGTAGACTCTGCTGAAACATTTGTTGATTCAAGATGCGGGTTATCTACTTCAACCTCTTTTGGCATCATCATCAACTTTCTTTGCACCATTGCGGCAGCAAACCCTGAAGCCTTATTATAAATAATAGGAACTATAATAATCAATAAAACAACAATTGCCCATTGTTTTCTGGTTAAATTAATCTTCATGCTTCTCTCCAATATCTTTAAAACTTTTTAAGGTAGAATTTTCTACCTTAAATGTAAAATATTATGAGAGCACTGTCAATAAAAAAACGCATTAATACACCAAACAGAGTATAAGCAATTAAAGGGATTTTACCCTGTATGCACGAAGTGCATTTAATACAGCTAATAAAGCAACGCCAACATCTGCAAAAACAGCTCCCCACATTGTGATAAGCCCAAATACTCCTAATATTAAAAATAATACTTTTATACCTACAGCAAATATAATATTTTGCATAACAACAGACATTGTCTTTCTTGCAATATTTATTGCTAAAGCGACTTTCGCTGGTTTGTCATCCATAATTACAACATCTGCAGCTTCAATTGCAGCATCTGAACCTAATGCACCCATTGCAATCCCAACATCTGCACGAGCTAGAACAGGTGCATCATTAATCCCATCACCAACAAATATTATACTTTTATAATTTTGTTTATTTTTGAATAAATCCTCAACCTTTTCAACCTTATCTGCAGGCAATAATTCGGAATACACCTTATCAATACCCAATTCATCCGCCATATAATTTGCAACTGAAACCGTATCACCTGTTAGCATTTCGGTTTTTATTCCAAAATCTTTCAAACTTTGAATTGCATTCTTGGAATCTTCTTTCAATTCATCAGAGATAACGATATACCCTAAATATTCATTATTTTTTACAACATGAATTACAGTACCTATTTCTTGAGTTGATTTACAATTAATACCAATCTCAGCCATTAATTTTGCATTACCAAGAACTACTTTATCGGAATTTATTTTTGCTTCAAGCCCAAATCCTGCTATCTCTTTTACGTCTGAAACCTCTTCTGAGTTTATGGCTTTTCCGTAAAAACTCTTTAACGATAATGCTATCGGATGATTAGAATAGCATTCAGCTTTAGCTGCATATTCAATGATTTCATCATTTGAGATACCATCAGCAGGAATTATTTTTGTTACCGAAAAAACACCTTTTGTAAGCGTTCCTGTTTTATCAAATACAACAGTATCAGGATTCGCTAGAACTTCCATATAACATCCGCCTTTAACTAAAATACCGTTCTTAGAAGCTCCACCTATTCCTGCAAAAAAAGTTAATGGTACAGATATTACAAGTGCACAAGGACAAGAAATTACAAGAAAAGTCAAAGCTCGTAATATCCAGACTTGAAAATTCCCATCAAACACTAAAGGCGGAATAAGCCCCAAAAATAAAGCACTTATTACAACAAAAGGGGTATAATATTTTGCAAATTTTGTAATAAAATTTTCAGCTTTTGCTTTTTTAGAACTAGATTCTTCAACTAATTTTAAAATCTTTGATACCGTAGATTCTCCAAATTCTTTCTCAACCTGAATTCGAATCACACCATTGGTATTAATACAACCACTAATAGCTCTATCACCGACTTTTAAATTTCGTGGCACATTTTCCCCAGTCAAAGCTGCAGTATCAACAACAGCACTCCCATCAATGACAATTCCGTCTAAAGGGATTTTTTCCCCAGCTTTTACTAATATAATATCACCTATTTTAATATCTTCTGGTGATTTTTGAAGAACAAGCCCGTTTTCCTCAACATTTGCATAATCCGGTCTAATATCCATCAATGCTGTTATTGAATTTCTTGATTTTTCAACAGCTTTATCCTGAAAATATTCACCAATCTGATATAAGACCATTACCATAACAGCTTCCGGATATTCACCGATTATAAAAGCTCCTAAACTTGCTATACCCATTAAAAAATTTTCATCAAAAACTTTTCCCTTTAATATATTTTTTAACGCACTATATAAAATATCCGAACCTGAAATTAAATAAGCAACTAAAAAACATAAAACTCTATATGTTCCATCAATACTTAACAAATAAATACTAATCAAAATCAATATAGAAATTCCAACCCTAATAATCGGGTGAAACAATTTACTATAATTACTTTTATGTGAATGATGATGATCATGGCAATGGTTACACATATATACCTCATAGTTGAATAGTTGTTCAATTATATTACCATTATGTGTAAATTTTTCCTTTATTGTCAAGTGAGGAAAGGTAATTAATTTACAAATATTAATACAGTTGAACGGTTGTTCAACTGTATGGTATTATATTCATCATAAGGAGTTCTATAATGGAAAAGAATCTAAACAACGAAAATACGGATATCGTAAGTAAAGTTAAGCCTAAAATGCCTGAAATGAGCACTTTGTATGAACTTTCAGATTTTTTTAAAGTTATGGGAGATAGCACAAGAATCCAACTACTTTGGGCTTTAGAAGAAAGTGAGATGTGTGTTGGAGATTTAGCTCAATTACTCAACATATCAAAATCAGCAGTTTCACATCAACTTAAAATTTTAAGAACCGCTAAACTTGCAAGGGCACAAAAGAAGGGAAAAAACGTTTATTACGCATTAAATGACCATCACGTAAAATTAATACTTGAAAAAGCTTTAGAACACGTATGTGAATAATTATTAAAAACTTATACACCATAAAAAATATTTTGATGTAATATATTGGTAAAGAATTATAAGGGAATTAAGAGGGCAAAAATAATGTTAGAAAAGATTAAAAACTTCGCATCTGAACATTTGGATTTTAGAATTTATAGTGTAACTTGGATTGCAATAATAAATGCGATACTAATTGTTCCTTGTATATTATATTTGCCTGAAAAATTCGGATATGAAAACGGACTATTAGAAAACTTGCAACTTATAGCTTTACTTGTAGGATTTATACTATGTCTTGCGTATCAAAAAATTAAAAGTAAACAAAACCAAGATAACGAAAATGAAAAAGCTGCTGTTGATACATCAATGGTTAAATTTTTCAAATTTTCAGCCCTCGTAATTATCATATTATTTTTAAGAGAAATAAATTGCGGCAGAACTATTTTCTTCCCAGTTCCTGGAGAAGTTAATACTTTCTATAGCTGGAAAGATATAAAATACGGCTGGCTTGCACATCCATTATACGGACTTTATATGACTTATGTCGGATTATACTTTTTACTTAACAAACTTTTCATTACACTTTGGAACATTGTAAAAAATGTTAAATTCCCTGTATGGAATATTGTTTTAATGATAGTTGGTATGGTATGGGGTACTCTTGCAGAAGAAGTTTTCCATAATATGGTTATGGAAGAAATAACAGAACTTCTTTTCTACATATCTTTAACCGGCATAATTTATTTATATGCTTATCATAAAAATTTTCAATTTGAGAATAAATAAAATAACTAATACGTTAATTTAGCATTTTGTGTCAAATTTTTCAAAATTTGATTAATGTCTTTTAACTCATTTTTATCCAGTTCACCGACTTTTATTTTTCTGGTGTAGCTGCGAATTACAATATTTCCTTTTGCATCTACATCGTAGTCGTATTGAATAGGATTTAGATCTTCTTTTGTATCATCATAAGAAAAGTTTTTGACATTACCACTTTTGTCTAACTGAAAGGTTAAGACCGGATGCATTCTTGAATGATAACCCGTTTCAGGATTAGTGTAATCCTGATAAACATGATATAAGTTTATAAACCTTGGATAAGCCTGTTCTACAAAAACAGTTTTATCATTCAGCAAGGTTTCTTTAATATCAAAAAAACTTTTTTCAGCAGGAGTCAAATTAGATACATTCGGCTTTTCCTTGATTGGACTTTCAGCTTTTGTATTCGATACTTCTGGCATATAAATTTTATCTGAAACTTTTAGCCCATTCATTTTTTCAACAGTGTTCAAATTATTTAATTTAGCGATTAAAAGCATATACTCACTAATTTCTTTATTTGAGGCATCTTTCTTATTCAAGGCTTTTTGCGCCAAATTCCAAAGACTATCCCCTTTTTGCATAATGTGGACATCACCACGTTTAACATCAGGCAAATTTTTCATTACATAATCAACATAAGCTTGTTGATCCGAAACTTTTTCAACCATAACATTCCCCATGTTTATTTCCCTACATATATAAAAAAATATATTTGTTAAAATTGCTATATTTTAAAAATTTAGTATAATAATATTAAGATGTATAAACATTTAATATTATTTTTGTTGATTATATTCCTTGTCCCGACTGCAAAAAGCGCACCTCAAGAAAACGGGTTCAGCGGGAAATTTGTAAAAAAGTTTAAAAACTGCGATGTCTACTCTGAACCATTTACTTTTAATATGTATGGAACGGTTTTTCATGATTACAAACAAATCTTAGGCTGGAACGGCAATTATTGCGGATACAAACAAGTTACAAGCACTGCAAACGGAAAACTTATTGTAACTTGTAATTTTAATAAAAATAATGTCGACACTTTATATAAAGCTCTACTCCTGAAACCCGACAAATTCGGAAAAAACAACCCAACAGAAACTATATGGCAAAAGCATATGCATAATCCTTCAATTTGCAAATTTGAAAGAAGCGAATATTATCATAAAGGATTTAGCGTAGATGAAAAATATTTACCTGATTTTTAAATAAAGTTTTGTAACTTTTAGCTAAAAATAATTAAAGTTTTCGAAAAACTATTCCGTATACTCTCCTGTGAAGGTAATAAGGAGTATTAAATTATGTACGAATACGAAGAACTAAAACAATCAATCGATAGCAAAAGAGAAGAAGATTTTAAAGCATTAAAAGCAGAAATAAACGGATTAGAAAACTTTTTTGAAAAATGTTTTAAAGTATTTTTTGAAAATTCAGCAGCAAAATCCGAACGTGATTTTAATGTAACATCACTTTAATAAAAAAAGACGGGCTATAACCCGTCTTTTTTTATCTCAAATCTATTCTTATAAGACCATTTTTAGTATATACATCCGCAGTAAATTTCATATTTTCATATCCAGAAGGCGGAGTTGAAACATTTGACGTACGTTTCATCATTCTTATAACATTATTATTAAAAATAACGCTGCCTTTTTCTTTATATAATCTTCTATTTGAGAGCTTACCACGGTCATTGACATTAAACTCAATAACACAACGACCCTCTTCAAAGACTTCATTAACTTCAAGATTAGAATAAAGAGCTTTCTGCAGCTTTGATTTATATAGATCTAAAGAATTTGTATTGCCAACAGATATACCACCTGGAGGGGTATCATCCCAAATGTCATCAATTTGAGGAATGTTTTTTACTTGATGAACAATCTTATCAGGCTTATGTTCAGAATTTGTTCCTGTTGATTTAAAATTCAACCCAAATAATACCCAGAATGAAAATATCACGCAGAACAAAAATATAATACCTGAGAATATTTGTTTAGGAGTCAGAGATATTTTCCAAGCTGGATTTTCCTGCACATCAGGAATTTCTTCAAAAGAATCATTTCCACAATCACAGTAATCAACTCTTGTGTTATGTAATTTTTGACAAATTGTACACTTAAACATAAAAACATACTATAATGTAAAATTACAATATTCAATCATTCTATTAAATGAAATTATTTTTGTACAACTTTTTGTATTTGCAATATAACAGTCTTATTAATTGAAGGTTTACTAAAAGCCATAACAGCAGTAAGTAGAACCATTACGAGAAAAACTCCAACCACAAATGTCATCATTCCACTTCTACTCATAAACATGAACCCTTTCTATATCATTGTAATCATTAGGATTTGAAAGCGTCGTTTCAGTTCCCAATGAAAACATTCCTCTAACTGTAGTTTTCTCTCTATTTGTACCTTTAGGAAATTCTAATAATGAAGTATATTCTAAAGATTTGATTACAGGAATAAGCTTTGTTTGAACTTCCTTTTGTGCAAACGGATTAGAGCAAATTCCTTTTATATTGGAAATATGACGGAACTTATCTACAACAAATGAAAAATAAAATACGGTTCCTAATGGAGCATCAACTTGGGTTTGCATCATAATTTCATTTTGAATATCACTTCTCCATTTATTCCACGCAATCAATTCTTCTCTTTTAGTTAATTTAGCCTTATCGTTAGAAGGTTCTTGAATATTTTCTTTGAGAATATCATTCGCTATTTGCTCAAGCCCATTTAAATCTGGTTCTTCAGAAGGTGCTTCTTCTACTAAGGTTTCCGTATTTTTCTGATCGTTCATAGACAAAATCATCTCCTCAGAAGCAAAAGAAGATGGATCAATTTTTACATTACGACTAACCTTCTGCTCGTTTGGAGTTGAAGTTTGAACAATCTTTTCTGATATTTGCTCAGTAAATCGTTGAAGCTGAAAATCAGCACCAGTAATCACAAGAGGCTTATGCAATTTTTGTTGCGTCACTCCTGCAATTACTGTTAATATTATTACCATTAATATTATAAATATTTTTAAATATTTCATAATTAATCTTTATCAATTTTAGCGATCAACTCATCGCAAGCATAAATATCAAAATTTGTCTGACTTAACAAGACAGTTTCAGCAAGAAGCAAAGCAGTTGGAACAAGTGCTGCAATGAAGCTCAAAGCCAAGCCCTTGAAATCCCCGCCAATTTCAGTCATAAAGTATGAAACGTTCATTGTAAATTCAATAAATATAATACTTAAAGCAATCGCTAAATATCTTCTGTTATCAGCTCTTAATTTTTTTACACCTTCAAGCCCAAAAATATTTACACCATGCTGTCTATAATCAATAAAACCATCTTGTTTAATTACTTCGGAAGCCTGAATTTTCTTAGAAGCTGTAAATGCAGCAACAAATGAGAAAAACGCAAATATAATCAAAAAAGTTGCTAATACTAAGAAAATAGGACTAAAACGTAATCCTGAAATTCTTACCCAACCTGCAGCTTCTGGGAAGCACATCGCTAAAGTATTAGATACACCATAAGCCAAAAATGGTGCTGTTAAAATACCTAAAACGACTTCACCTGTAGATTTTAACTGCAAACTAAACAATCTGTCTTTTATATTCTGAATTTTAGTTTTACTTAAACTATTAACATATCTGTCTATCCAAACTCTGTATGCTTTCAAAACAGATTCAAAATCTTCTCTGAATTCATACTTATTCAAAGTAGCCTGCCATTCTGAACTATTACATTTGAAATATCCGCAAGCAATTGCAATGGTAGCCATTATTCCTGTAAAGAACAGTGAAATAAAGACCGCAAAAGACATAAAATTATTTACATTCATAAAATAAACTAAGTTAACAGAATAAATTCCAAGCAAAAATATAGTTGAAAGCCACAACATAAAATTCTGGGCAATTCTTGATGTTTTAATATTATCTTTTACAACATTGTTCTGCAAGAATAGACAAACACCCTGCTTTAACATTAAACAAATTGCAAAAGTAATAAGTGCATATATAACCCAAACTTTGATATTTGTCGGCAAATATAAATATTTTTCAGATTCTTTTACGGTTAATCCCATTAAATAATTAGAAACCGCAAAAGAGTTAATAATAGCAGCACCCAAAAGTGCTATATGTAGAAAAATACTTGTTTTGGTATTGGCTGATAGTTTTTGTCTAAACTCATTGATAGAATAAGCTACCTGCTTAATTATTGCGACACGAGCTTTTTCAATAGGTTCACGCTGTTTTTCAATTTTCACCCTTGTAATTGTAGCGGAATCATTTCCGTATATGTGTTTCAAATCTTCTTCATTTAAGTCTTCCTGTTCAATCATAGTCATAGATTTTGTTTCAGGAACATACTTAACACCAATATATTCGGTTGTATCGGCAAAAACAATCTTACATACATTAACTACTTCAATTTTTTGCAAAGGTTTGCCCTTAAACAAAATTTTCTCATTATGAAAGTTATTTACGACAAAGCACTTGCCAGTAATTTTATCAATTTGCACCGTTAAAATTACATCATATCCGAGATTTAATATAAAATCACAATTCGGATTTGAACCAATATTTATCAAATCTTTATCTTCAAAAGATTTTTCTTGAGTTGAAGACATTATTACTATTGACATAACTTTATACAACCTTTCTATCTATCAAGTGCGTGAACAAAACTTTTAATAGTTTTATCAACATTTTGCTCAGGAGATATCAACAGCTTTTTCTCTCCCAAAACAGGACCTAATTTTTCTTTTACCATATCTAATTTTTCCGGATGAGCATATAGAAACATCATTGCTAAATCCGGAGCATACTTTTGTACATTTTGAACATTTTTTGGTAAAGTATCCCAGTTAATCTGCTTATCAACAGAACCTTCGTTTTCCAAATCGCCCAATACAACAACAGCTGGAAGATATCCGTTTTTCTTCATTGTTAATACATGAGAAAAAGCTTTCTTTAATCCAACTCCATAAGCTGTTCCATAATCTTTTTCATCATATTTTGTAAACGCATCCATAGCCTTATCAATGCCAGAACCGTTAAATGGTGCACCTTCATAGATTAAATAGGCATCTTCAGACACTCGTAAAATTTTTACAGTATCTTCAGGATCTAAAATATTACATATTTGTCTAACAGTTTTTTTCTGAGCTGCAAGTCCTTTTTGGTTAGATGCAGAAGAATCTACAACAAAAATAACCGCAGCAGGTTTGAAATCATCAACCTTAATGTGTTTAGCTGCAGAAAAAACCAATTTGCCAATAATAGAAATAGCTAAAATTAATAAACCAATTATAATAAGTCTTTTATTCATATACCAACTCGTTTTTTATTTAATAATAACATATTTTAGCCATAAAATCAATATTGCTATAAATTTAAGACTTATGCTATAATCACAAAATGAAAAGGAGAGAGTATGGAAAAAATATTTGAATTAGCAATAGTTTTTATCACTGCATATTTGATCGGATCCATTCCGACAGGATATATTATTGTAAAAACATTTACAGGACAGGATATTAGAACAATCGGTTCCGGTTCTACTGGCGCAACTAATGTAAAAAGAGTAATGGGGAAAAAATGGTTTTTCATAACACTGCTACTTGATGCATTCAAAGGCGCATTACCCGTTGTCTTAGCAGCATTATTCGCTACAACTTTTACAGGAATTGGTTTATTACCAGTAATTGCAGCAATTGCAGTAATCCTTGGCCACAGCAAATCGATTTTCCTTAAATTTACAGGTGGAAAATCAGTAGCATCAGGCGTCGGTACAATTCTTGCATTAAATTGGCAAGTTGGACTTATGATTGCTCTAATTTGGGCTATTATTACTTATGCCTCAAAATATGTATCTTTGGGCTCAATAATTGCTCTAGCAGTTTCACCAATTCTTATGTGGTGGGTAAAAGCTCCTATTGCATACATTGGTTACTGCCTAATTGCTGCTATTTATGTAATTTGGCTACACAGAAGCAATATTCAACGATTAATTAAAGGTGAAGAAAACAAAGTGAGATAATCTAAATAAAAAATATCTAAAAGAAATGTCCTAACGCTAATTTGCTTTAGGACATTTTTTATTACATCTAAATTTTAATAAACACTAACCTTTAATCATTTTATTCAACACGCTGCTACCTTGCATTGAAGGTTGAGCCTGCGGAATTGCTGCTATACTATTTTTATCATTTTGAGATTGCTGATTATTTTTAGCTTTAACTTCATAAGATTTAATTGAACGTTTACCAGTTAAGCGTTGCATAAAGTTATAATATTTTTTCAACGCACCGGTTGCTTTATTTTGTCTATCTTCGATTGCAAGAAGTTCATCTCTAGTATGTTCTTTAACTGACATACCTACAGATTTTCTTGTTAAGATTTCACTTATTGTTGTATCTGTCAATGTAATCCAGCTCATACCCAACAATGATGCGTGATATTGTTTACTGAATGTATTGTTGAACAAATCAATCAATAACATTGAATAGAATTGTCTTGAACATTCTTGAACAAATCTTTCTTTGAATTTAGTTTCAGCACCTTCTTTATCATTACCGTTTGATTTCAACATAACCATATTATAGTTATCTGTCATCAAGAACCATATAGTTGCTGCGGTAGATGCTGTTTTTGCAAGGTTTGCTAAATCTGCGTTTGACACTGATGAAAGCGTATCTGTATTAAATGATTTCATAATATTATCTTCTACGAATTTTTGGAATTTCTCTGGAGAATATCCTTTTTTAGTAGCTTCGTGTCCGATTTTTTCAATACTCATTGATAACGCTTTAATATCGTTAATCTTACTTGCATTATCTTGTACATACGTTAAGAAGTCATCTTTTGCATATCCTTTTTTGATAGCATCCGCTTTTAAAGTTTCGATATTCTTTGCAAAACTTTCAAGTCCTTTAACACCTTTTAGAGGATCTTTCTTATTAATTGCACCCTTTATAGCTTTGTCTACTAAACGATATGGCAATGTGATCGCGTTGCAGATAAATTTAAATGGAGCAATAACAAAGTCTACAGCAGGTTTTACTTTTTTATCTCTTAAACCTAAACTTATAGTTCCATCTGAATTTCTTGTCATTGCTGCAACTTCTCTGTATTTATTAGCTAATTCAGTGTAACCATTATCTTCAAGTGTTTTAACTATCTTATCAAAAGTTTCACCTTTAATTTTAAAATCAGGTAAAGTTGTCATCTTATAATATTGAGCTTTGAAAGGTTCTGTAATAACATTTATCGTTTTATCCAAAGCCGGAATAACTTTTCTTGCACCTTTTAGAGCAAAACCAGCAGCAATCACAGTTGCACAAGCTTTCATTATGGTATCGAATGAAAGTAGAGGTTTTTGAGTTTCTTTAGGTTGAGCAGGTTTTACAGAAGAACCAAAAGATGTTGTCGGTTTTATCAATCTTTCAGGAGCATTATTCTTTTCATTTTCAGCTCTTGCTTCTTCAGGTGTTAATCTTGTAATATGTTTACCATTTCTTAGACGAGAGTATGTTTCTGTAATAAGAGTTGTAGCACCTGTCATAAGCATTGTACCAAATGCAGACTGGTTAATATATTTATTCAAAGCACCGAATGTTACAAGCATAAGGTATGCGTTCATAACCAAACGGCTCATTTCTTGACGGAATCTTGCTTTCTTTTCTTTTTTAGCAGCAGCAGGATCATCGTCCATCATTCTTGATAAGTTATAAGCATCAGTTGCCAACAAAACTGCAGGTGGCAAACCTGAAACTATTCTACATAAAGCTCTTTCGTGTTTAGTATCGTAATTACCTGTTTTTGGATCAAACATTTTTACTGATTTTTGGAATAATTTAGATGAAATTTCTTCTTTTGATTTTCCATCCAAAGAATCAGCAGTTTCCAAAAGACCTCTTAGAGCACTAACTTCTGAATCTATTTTTGAACGTTGTCTTATATTTTTAAAAAACTTTTTAGAAAGAATATTATTTGACCAATTTTCTAATGGTTTAATCTTTCCAAGCATTTCTACAGTTCCATTCATTATATCGAAAGGCAATATCTTGAATGGATAAACTAAACCATCCCATATATGATGAGGGATGGTCTTTAAACTAAAAGTAACATCGTCACCGTCAAACTTAATAAACTTCTTTGCGTGTTCAGATTTTTTCAAATGCTGAACCAAGTTATTCACCATCTTACCAAGATGTTCATCTGTAATGTTATTCAGTTTAGAAAGTTTATACGATTTCTGAGCTTGTTTATAAAATACACTATTCAAGGCTGAAGATACAGAAAGACCTTTAAATGATAAATTCTCTGAATTATGATTTAAAGGTCTCTTAATATCGTGTTTATTAAATTGTGACATGTATTTTGGAGAGGATAACGGCTCCTGATTAGGGGATAACATTCCCCAGTCCTTCTGCCTAGGTCGTATGTTAAATTGTGTTTTTCCTATATACATTATTAACTTGTCCTTCCCGTCATGTATTCTCACCCAGACAGAAAAATATGACAAGTGCATGTATATAAAAAATTT
Organism: Candidatus Gastranaerophilales bacterium; assembly: GCA_944325875.1. GTDB lineage: Bacteria > Cyanobacteriota > Vampirovibrionia > Gastranaerophilales > Gastranaerophilaceae > Scatousia. The sequence continues at coordinate 93,826 of CALVBU010000004.1, read as the reverse complement.
ACTAAATTTAACAATTAACCAAATAGTCCGCCAAGGAAGTCTCCAGCCTTCTTAAGGAAACCACCTCCAGAATCTCCTCCGCCATTGCTATTATCAGCTAAACCCAAAATATTTCCAGCAGCATCTGTTATACCATTTAATAAACTCATTGCATCTGAGCCCCCAGAAGCTCCTGCACCATTACTACCGTACATTTGTGCTAATTGTGGTAATTTTGATATAAAGGCACTAGCTTCTTTATTTGATAGGACATCATTTCCATCAGTATTAGCCATTGCAAATATACTACCGGCATCCATCTGAACACCATACATATTTGCGGCATTTTGAATTTTGGCCATATTCTCATTTGTTGTATCAACTTTTGATTGAGCTATACGTTGAGATAAGCCTGCCCTATTAGAGTTTGCCCACTCAGATCTTGACATACCACCAAATAATTTATCGTTATAATTTTGTCTGACTTTTGAATAATAATCGCCGCCACCAGCTGTTAAGCCCATAATATCCTTTATCCTTATATACTTTGTATATATATAAAAACTATTCAGTATATAAAATTGCCATCTAAATATATTATTCCCTAAATTTGTCAATATTAACAAGGATTTACAGGGTTTACAAAAATTAACAAACTATTTTGAAAGAGATTTTATTCTGTCAAAAGGCCAGAATAGAAATACGGCTTTTCCAATAAACCTATCTTCAGACAAGAGCCCCCAATATCTTCCATCCTGAGAGTTTCCACGGTTATCACCAAGCATAAGGTAGTGTTTAGGCGGGATTACAGCAGGTCCACAGAACATTGCCTCTGTACAAGGAGTATAATCATATGGACTTTTAATATATGGCTCATCTAAGGGTTTGTCGTTAATATAAACTGTATATTTGCCAAATTCATCTGATTTAATTTCGTATTTATCTCCAGGCATACCAACCACACGTTTTATATATGCAATATCCTTACAGAAAAAGCCCGTTAATCTTGCAAAAAGCTTACCCGGAGTATTTTTCAATTCTTCAAAAGGCGGATAAAATACCATTATATCGCCGCGTTTTGGAGTAGAATTAAAGCGAGAAAATCTTTCCACAACAATTCTATCACCTTCTTGCAATGTAGGTTTCATTGAACCGGATGGAATCCATCGAATTTCACCTACAAAAAACCTTATTATAATAACCATTACCAAGACAAACACAACGGTTTCAATAATATCAACAAAACCAGCTTTAAACTTCTTGCCTTTGCTGATAAACAATTCTTTAGTTAAAACTTCTTTTGGCTTTGGCGCAAATGAATCTTTTATAAACTTGAATGTTATAACATCTTTTAGGAATTTAAAAAATTCACTTAAATCTTTTTTTAAATCATTTATTATCTCTATAGAGAAGAAATATTTTATATCTTTAATAAATTGTTCAAGCCCATCAGAAAATTTTTCTTTCAAAGAGCGAGTATCATTTTCTTTAACATTTATATCCCCTTCTTTGGAAATAATAATCCTTAAAGCCTCACAAAATTCATCAAAAGTCATTTCTCCAATAAATTTATTAGTCATTTTTTAACAACTCCAATAACTCAAAAAGAGCTTCTCTATATTCATTTTCAGCCAAATCAACAAGACAATCCTCGGCTTTATCCAAATAATTATTTAACAAATCTTTTGTTTTTTCAATCCCCATAGAATTTACTTCCGACGATCCTGAAAATATAGCGGTTGCATTATAAATACCATTCGCCAAATCCTTAGAATCAGGAGATAATACATTTTTTAAATCATCTCTGATTTGAAACGCTATACCAAAATTTCTTCCAAATTCAACAGCTCTAATAATTTTTGTTTCACCAGCAATACGCATAGCAGCTGTAATTCCCGCTTCAAATAGCGCACCTGTTTTCAAATAAGACTTTTCTATATACTCATCAATAGAAGGGAATTTCCCTAACAAAATATATTGTTGAATTTCCCCACTACACATATTTTCTAAAGTTTTTGCGAAAATATTAAATAGTTCAATAGACTTAAAACAAGTAAGCTTCTTCATAACTACTGATAAAAGATAATCACCAGAAACAACAGCCATACGATTACCAAAATCGCAATTCAAAGTATTTTGTCCTCGACGTTTTAAATCTTCGTCAATAACATCATCGTGAATTAAAGACGCGTTATGAATTAACTCGACAATAGTCTGTAATTCTATTTGTTCATCAGTAACATCAAGCTCGTTTGCACGCAAATACAGAAAAGTTAAAACAGAACGAATACGTTTTGAAGGAGAATTCAAAAATGTCTGTAACTCCTGAAAGATAACATTATCATCTAAAAACAAGTCATTTAACCTTGAATTTAGTTGATCAATATCAGTTCTAACTTTATATGCTATCTCTTTATAAGCCTCTTCAAATACCATAGGTATATATTAGCATAAAAAAAAACGACTCACTTGGTAGTTCGTCGTTGGAAAATTAATAGGAAAAAGGAAAAAGGGAAAGGAAATTTTATATATCTTTTTTATTGTTTATCGTTTGTATTTATTTTATTAACCGAATGTTTTGAATGTACTTTCTGTATTCTTTTCGATTACTTTTGATACCGCATCCATTTCGGTTGATATTGCGTCTTGTTCGGTATCTAATTGTTTCAAGCGTAATTCTAAGTTTTTATCTTGAGCTTGGATTATTTCAATCTTCGCATTTATATCTTGAATTGCTTGATCATATAAATATTTCTCGTGCTCATAGTTATTCATTGCATCGTTATATGCATCTTGATCTGTTTCTGTTGATGTTGTTAATGCATATGTCACAAAGTTTCCATCGCCATCAGGAATACTTATTGAGATAAAGCGGCCTGATGTATCTTTTTCTACTCGGCAATCTTCAATTGCTTTATGCTCTTCTGTCTTTTTGTCACTGCCGATTGTATAGCAATTAATATTTGACAATGAATTTCCATTTTCATCGTATGTTGCGGCATCGCAATCTGATTTTTTATAGAAATATGGAGTTTCTTTGCCGGTTGTTGTATCTGTTACATATCTTACCAACCATCCTCCTGCTGGAGCTCCATATTTCGCATCCAATAACGCTTTCCATGCATTTTCTTCATCCATTTTTTGTTGTTGCAAGTCTGCGTTATCTGCTAATGCCGGATCTGCTGTGCCTAATTCTCTTAATTCTACTGCACCTATTGAATAGCCACCGCCGGTCTTTGTTACGATACTTGATGAGGCTGCTACTGGTGCAAAATCATCTTGCCAATGTGATAAGTAACTTACTGTATACATTCCATCTGCTTGTGCGATTAACGCTGTTATTTGGTTTGTTAATGCACCATCTTCAAATGTATATACTGTTTTTGTGTAACTATCCACTGATGGTGGGACTGGAACGGTCATTCCGAGAAGGTCGTTGTAATAGTTGGCTGACTGGTTTGACAACGATGTTCTCTGTTGGTTCACCTGTTGGCCTTCATATTCAACGTTAGTTTTTCGTGCCGTTAGGCCCAAAAATCTAGCTTGTGATGCTGCCATTCCCATGACTCGTCGACCTTTCCTTTCTTAGTCACTTTGTACTTACATCATGGCTTTACGGCACTTTTAGGCTCTTTCTTTAATTTTGGAACTATTCATGTTACAAAATTGTAACAATATCTAAATGTTATTAACCTTTAAATCGGTCTGAAAGATAAGCTAGGATTGCCCCCCCGATCTCTTCATTAGGGTCAAAGCATGATGGCTGTGGGGTTATAGAATTTCTTATTAACATAGCAACTAAAGGACCAAAAGCATCAGGAACTTGTATTTTCCTGTAAATTCCAGCTAAAAAAGTCTGGATATTAGGCGAATTTGTCATATTTAATCGAGATAGAACAGGATACATTTTATCGACACCTTTAGTGCCATTATCAATCATTCTATCCACTATATAAAGAGATTCTGTTATCTCTCTTTCATCATTTGATCTAGCTAAAAGGCCTGATAAATATGGAATAGCCAGCTCTTTCCTTTTTACAAAAAAATCAACTTTATTTTGGTCAAATAAACAATAATTTCTTTGAGGAGTTGGCATTTGCACTCTATTTGAAGAAACCTGTCTTGGGTTTTGATTTGTATTTGAACAATACATTGGAATTTGGCTATAATATGGTTTGGTTTGATCAATATTATAAATATACATACAAACCTCCATTATGAATATACAAACGGCGGACCGTTTTTAATTTCTAACAATATGTTATCAGCCATAATTTTTAATTCTTCTTTAGGCTTGCCTAAAGCTACTTGTCTATAAAATTCTTCAACAAGAGGCTGTATGGCTGCATCTTTTTTAGATTTAAAATTCCTAAGTTCAGTAGCAACGAGTCGTTGTTGCAAATTAACTTCTGTTTCAGCATTAATCTTTTTCACCTGAACTTCTTTTATTGCATCTCCAACCAACTTTCCACCATAACTTATAGCTGTAAGTCCTGTGATTCCCCAGAATAATTGCTTAAACGATTTGTTATCAGTATCTAAAAGATAATTGTATAAATGCGCACGATAATCATTCACGTGAGAATAGAAAGTTGTTTTATCAGAACCATCCCCACCCATAGCTTCATTTACTTTTGCAGTAGCTCTTAAAGCCTCAGCTAGGAAATCTTTTTTAGTATCCTCGCTCCAGTTTAAACGGCTTATAGAATCTTCAATCTCGGCTCTTGAAGATTCTGCTTCGTGGAAAAGTGTTTTTAGAGTAATTTTATCTAACTCAATCGTATCTTTTTTAGAAGTTTTTATTATTTCATCAATAGAATTTTTTGCTTTTTGCATAAAATTAGATATTTCTTTTTTTCCTGCGTTAAGGTTCTTCATAGATAAATACCCCAACCCTGCAATTGAAGCAACAGTACCTGCTCCTATAAGGAAATATTTCAAATTACTTTTATTTGCATCTGAGTTATGATTTCCATAATCACCACCGAAACTAATACCGCCAAAAGTTTTGCGAACTTTAGACGGATCAGCAGGTTTTGCATTTGATACAAATCTGTTAAGCTCTTTTGCTTTTTCAGAGAGCATACTTCTAATGATTTGAATTTTACCGCTAAAAGATTGAGTTTCTATCGAAATTAACTGTTCTTGAAGATTTTTTTGAATATCGGCTTCACGTTTTTTAACCCAAACTTCTTTAAATCCGTCAAAGAAAGTTTTACCCATAAATGCCATAGCTGTGAGAGCCAGAACTCCACTGCCGGCAAGAATAGTTTTTGGAGTTGGATTATGAATCATCCTATAAATTGCTTGATGAGTTTCTTCGTTAATTGCGACGTTTCTTGTAGTAGAAGGTAATCTATCAAGTTTGCCGGCATTACTGTTAATTTTAGCACTCCGTCTTACAAATGCCGTAAATAAAGTAATTATCCCCATAACACCAATAGCGGCAGCACTTATAGGTACAATACTTTTTTCTTTTGGAGTTTCTCGTTCATTAAGCCTGGACGGCATTTTCACATTATCTGAAATAACAAGTAAATCCTTGGTATCATTAAGATTCAATTCGATTTTATTTGAACCGTCTTTTATAAAACTATTTACAACAACACCTTCTTTTGTATCAGCATTATTTTTTTTCTGCTGCCTTGTAAGGTTTCTTTGCTGTCTAAGGGTTTCCCCATCATGAAATTGTGATACACTAATCGTCATCTAAATCCTTTTCGTCTTCATCATTTGTAAGCTTTTTGTATAAATCGTGAATGAAAGTCTTTAATTCAAAAGCTTTTTTGGTTTCATCAATTTGTTTATCGTCATCATCGGCGTTTTGCGGATTAAAAATAGAAAATAAAGATTTTACTTTCTTTTTTAATTCATTTGCAACTTCGGAGAGCTTTTTTGCAATTGCGGTCTTAACTTCACCGTAAACAGCTGCAAGTTTATCTGATATATCAGCGAGTTTTTGCCCTAATGTCTGGATTGCATTTGAAATTACAGTCGGAATATTCTTCAAAACATTAACCGCTCCACCTATTACCGTATTTAATACGAAATTAATCGGCTTAGCTATTATTGCGGGCGTATTTGCTGAGAAAAATTGAGTTACAGCTGCCATTCTTTCAGAAACCTTTGCCATTGCGTTTTGAAAGGCTATAGCTTGTTGTGCAAAATTTTGTGCATCTTGCTGTCTTGCAAGTTTTGCATTTTGCTGGGCTTTTAAAAAAGCACCAATAGCTGCGCACTCATTCCAACTCATTTCACCTGGTTTTGCAGAAAAATCAGCTTTTCTAGCGCCGCCACCTCCGCCCATACCATTACAGATAGGACAAGCCCCTAAAGGCAATCCATGCGGACAAGTTCCCGCGCTTCTAACTGTACTGGCCTGTACGGCTGCAAATGACATTAAAAAATCCTCCAGCTTTTTCTGCGATAGAGGACTCAAAGAAGCTATGTACACATCCAAACTGCACGTGGATAATGCATTTTCTTTGAGCATTCCGACTATTACGGCTGCGGCAGCAGTTGAAGATCTCCACTTCATTTCCTCTTAAGTGAATTTTAAAATAAACATTTTACACATGCAAATCAATGTAAAATTACTTTACGTAATTTTTTACAAAATCACCTATTGCATAAGCCTCAACAGTTCCAACGACTATTTCAAAATCATCACCTGCGTTGTGAATTTCTTCTTCCAGCTCTTCTTTCATATGAGCAAGCAAGCCAGGGATGATAATTTTTCTGGTCTTAACCTTATTTGCAAAATCCCATTTTTTCAAAATTCTAGCAACCATTTGAGCTGTAAACTTTTCAGCTGACCACGCAGTCAAGACACTCATACCATCAGCAGGAGTAACTATTAAATATGATGGTACATTCAAGCTTTCTAACTCATTTGCAACTGCATAGAATGTAAGAGCAAAATTAGTCGTCATAAATATTATTGAGTTTTCATCAGGATTATTAAACTCATAAATCTTAGCTTCGACTTGCAACGGTTTTTGAGGATCCGTAAAAATATTTTGCCTTAATGTCATTAATGTTGAAATCAGAGCCTCATCAAACTCATCAAAAAGAAGCATATTCGCATATTTACAAATATAAAACGAAGCTCTTGCGCATAAATTTTCATTTTGTCCACGCATTATAACACACACCGGCTTTGCATATTTTTCATCTTTTTCTTTGATTGCAGAAGTACGGATTTCGATTAATTTATCACGAGTTTTTATAAAATCATTATCCTCAATAACCTCAATCGGCAAAGAGTTAAATTCTTCATAAGATATTACATTTAGCCCTTCAGTTAATTCCTTGGGAACACTTCCTTTTAATACGACTAAATCAACTCTCATGGTTTCACTTACTCGTGTAATCTCGAAATTTTTGACACGCTCAAGCTTTTCTTTCCAACCATTTTGTGCCGTATCAATTAATACTGCTATTGCAGTTTTATTAACAAAAGTTTTTTCATGACGGAATAGAACATTTTCTCCGCCAACTTTTAAACCATTTATTTCAACAGTATTTTGGGGTTGTTTGCTATTTTTTTCAAAAAACTCTTTTAAATCTTCTGGTGCAAAAGGGCAAGAAGAAATTTCCACCTGATGCTTAGCAAGCTTTAGCGCAAAAGCCATACAAGTAGGGCAGCCACATTTTTTACAGTTAGAATTCTCAGCCTTCTTAGCTCCAGGTAAATATTTAAAAATCTGTAATCCGGAAAGTTCCATTTATTTAAAAAGTCCTTTCATAATTCTCACACTATCAGGATTGTTTAAAACAACTACATTTGCACCAGCTGCAACTACTGCACTCGCCGAAGATACCTCAAACAGCTTTGCTCTCTCATCAAGATTACCCCAACTTGCAGAGTATGTATCAGATTTTGCTTCTTTAGTTTTTAAAGATTCCTCTGTAACAAAGCTTATCAAAGGCATATTTAAATAATCATCGCCATTGAATCCCTCAAGTTTCACTTTTTCCATAATACTATAGCCATACTCAAGCCCATAACCTAAGCCGCCAATATCAGTATCAATAAGGATTTTATCCAGTGGTTGCCCTAAATCTGACGATAAAATATTTAACTCTTTCGCTAAATTAATATCAATAGGGCTTCTTAAAACTAAAATATGCCCGCCTTTAACTGTTTCAGGCACAATAAATTTATAAGTGTTTTCATTTCCAAAAGCTACAATTGATTCTCTATCCAAAACCTTTACTAATTCCGGTAACAAAACAGAATCAATACTATCGTTGTTAACCCCTCTTATCATAAGAGGTTTATTTATTTTTGGAAGAAGTTCTTTTAACAATTTACAAGCATCAGAAACTTTATCCACATCATCGATATTGAACTTTAACCCTATAATGTCACAACCTGACTCTTGAGCTAATTCTATTATCTTTACCCTATCAGTTGTTTTATAAAAATCTTTGACTATTTGAAAATTTTCATCAAGATTATATATAGCAACTTCAAGAGAAAATAGCGGTCTAAATTGTAAAGAATCCTCTCCACCAATTTTTAAATTTTCTAAATCTACTGTTCTAATACTATGCGCGTTCACTTTTAACTTTTTCCATTAAATCTACAAATTCTTTTTCATCAAGAGTTTCTTTATCAAGAAGTTCTTTAGAAATAGCTTCAAGCATATCGCGATTGCTAGTTAAAAGTTCTTTTGCAATTGCATAACGTTCATCGACAATTCGTTTTACTTCTTTATCGATTTCAGCAGCAACTTCTTCTGAGAAATCACGACGCATTCCAAAATCACGTCCCATAAAGATATGCTGTTCATCTTTACCGTAAGCCATATTACCCATTTTGTCGCTCATACCGTATTTTGTTACCATACTGCGAGCTAAAGATGAAACTTTTTCTAAATCGTTACTTGCACCTGTTGTAATAGAATCTTTGCCATAAACGATTTCTTCTGCAACTCTACCACCCAAAATCATAGTAATAGTATCAAGAATTTGAGATTTTTTCATAGTTAAATGATCTTTTTCTGGTAAAGTCAAAGTAACACCCAGAGCCATACCTCTTGGAATAATTGATACTTTATGCAATGGATCTGTATTTTTAAGCAACTTAGCTAATAATGCGTGGCCAACTTCGTGGTATGCAGTATTTTCTTTTTCTTCATCAGAAATAATTCTGCTTTTCTTTTCTGGTCCTGCCATAACTTTATCAATAGCTTCTTCCAAATTCGCCATTGTAATAGTTTTTTGATCGTGACGAGCAGCAAGAAGAGCAGCTTCGTTTAATAAATTCTGCAAATCTGCACCTGTAAATCCTGGAGTACGTTTTGCAAGAATTTTTAATTCAACTTCACTATCAAGCGGTTTATTTTTAGCGTGAACTTGAAGAATCTGTTCACGACCTAAAATATCAGGTTTGTTAATTACAATCTGCCTATCAAAACGACCCGGTCTTAAAAGCGCATTATCCAAAATATCAGGTCTGTTTGTAGCGGCAATAACAATTATATTAGTATTTTCGTCAAAGCCATCCATTTCAACAAGCAACTGGTTCAAAGTTTGTTCACGTTCATCGTGTCCGCCACCCATACCGGCACCTCTTTGACGACCAACAGCATCAATTTCATCTATGAAAATTATACAAGGCTGATGTTTTTTCGCTTGGTCGAACAAATCTCTAACACGGCTTGCACCAACACCAACAAACATTTCAACGAAATCTGAACCGCTTATTGAGAAGAACGGCACACCAGCTTCACCGGCAACAGCTTTTGCCATTAAAGTTTTACCTGTTCCTGGAGGGCCTACTAGCAAGACACCCTTCGGAATTTTTGCTCCAAGTTTTATATACTTATCACCGTTTTTCAAGAAATCTACAATTTCTTCAAGTTCTTGTTTTTCTTCATCAATACCGGCAACATCTTTAAATGTTGTTTTAACTTTGCTGTCAAGCATCATTTTAGCTTTGCTTTTTCCAAAAGACATAGCCTGAGATCCGCCAGCTTGAATACTTTTTGCCATAACAATTAAGAAAATAATGAATAATAGCGGCAACAAAAGAGTTCCTAAAACAGCCATTAATTGAGAAGATTCACTAGGTTTTTTAACAGCTATTTCAACATTTGCATCTTCTAATTTTGTCATCAAATTAGAATCTTTAGGAGTCAAAACCTTATATTGAACTATTGGAGATTTTTTTTCTACTCCAAAAGGGTTTGCTTCTGTAGATTTTTGAGTCTGTTCAGCCTTAGGTTGATTCTTAGGTACAGCAATCAGAAAATCATCAGCTTTTTCAACTTTTGAAAATTCACCATTCTCAAGTTTTTGTACAAAGTCTGAATATGATAATTCAGAAGTGCTTGTAGCAGGTCCTGACATAAATACTGATGAAACAAATACCATTACGATAATTGCTAAGACTATGTACATACCCGCAGATTGATTTTTATTCATTATTTCCCTCTCTCATAAAATTTTGCTCACACTCATTATAACCTAAAAAAGAGAAATTTCAATTTATTAACCCTGAGAGCTCAATATTTAATAATAATTGAGATTAAAATAATATTAAAAATTTTGATAAGCAGGTTATTTTGTAATATAATTAGTCTATTATTTAGAAAAGAGAGGTAATTATGATAGACAAAACAGCTGTAATCCATCCATCAGCACAAATTGCAGAAGATGCAATTATCGGACCTTACGTTATTATCGGAGAAAACGTAAAAATTGGCAGTAAAACAAGAGTTATTGCAAATGCTTACATTGAACACGCAGAAATTGGTGAAAGATGTACAATTTCTCCATTTGCAACAATTGGTTCTGAGCCTCAGGATTTGGGTTACAAGGGTGAACCTACAAAAGTTGTAATAGGCGATGACACTATTATTAAAGAAAATGTAACTATCCACAGAGGTGCTGCTTGCGGTGACTTCACTACAAGAATAGGTAATAAATGTCTGTTAATGGTTGGTTCACACGTTGCTCACAACTGCGTTTTGGCAGATCAGGTTATTCTTGCAAACTTAGTAACACTTGGCGGACATGTACACGTTGGCTTTGGAGCATTTGTTGGCGGAATGAGCGTATTCCACCAAAACATCCGCATAGGCGATATGGCGATTATCAGCGGTTTTTCAGCTTCTCGCCAAGACATTCTTCCATATTCAAAAGGTGAAGGCAGACCTCCTGTTCCACGCGGACTTAATGTTATCGCAATGAAAAGGCGCGGAGTTCCTCAAGAAATTAGAACCGCTACTAACGAAGCATTTAAACTTTTAATTTCTGATGAATTCAACACAACTCAAGCTATTGAAAAAATCAAAGCTGAAATTCCAATGAATGAATATATTGAAAAAATGATAGACTTCGTAAAAACTTCTAAACGTGGTGTACTTTTGAAATCTCACAAATCTGGTCATGAATCTTTAGAAAGTGAAGAATAATTTTTCAAATAAAAGCATAAAAATTACTCCCTTCTTCCGATTGCAGAAGAAGGGAGTTTTTAATTATCATAAAAATGAAACATTGTTAATTAAAGGAGGAACAATTTTATGAAAACAATTTGGGATAAATATGCAGAAGTCCTCGTAGATTATTCTGTAGATGTCCAAAAAGGCGACCTTGTGCAAATAAGAGGAACAAGCATTTATACAAAAGATTTAGTAAAAGCAGTTTTTAAAAGAGTATTGGAAAAAGGCGGACATCCCCTTGTTAGAACTTCTATTGAGGATATGTCCGATACATTTATAAAATTAGCAAGTGAAGAACAACTTGATTACGTTGACCCTATTACCAAACTTGAATATGAAAAAGTTGATAAATTTATTTCAATTGGCGGTCCTATGAATACAAAAACTATGGCACACGCTGATATGAAAAAACTTGCTCGTAGAGGAAAAGCTACAAAAGCTTTATCCGAATTATTAATGAAACGTTCTGCTGAAGGTACAGCAAAATGGGTTATCGCAGATGTTCCAACCCACGCATTAGCCCAGGAAGCTAAAATGTCTTTCGATGAATATTCAGAATTTTTATTCAAATCCTGCTATTTAGATTTAGACGACCCGGTTGCAAAGTTAAAAGAACTTGATGAAAAACAAACAAAATGGGCAGATTATCTAAACAAAGTAAAAAAAGTAAGAATAGTAGGAGAAAAAACAGATATTACCTTTGGAGTAGACGGAAGAAAATGGATTAGCTGTTCAGGTTTAAACAATTACCCTGACGGCGAAGTATTTACATCTCCTGTAGAAAATGAAATTAACGGCGAAATTTATTTTGATTTTCCACAAATCTATCGCGGAAATGAAGCCCAAGGAGTTCATTTGACAATCGAAAACGGAAAAGTAATAAAAGCTACAGCAGAAAAAGGCGAAGATTTCCTTAACGCAATGCTTGATATGGATGAAGGTTCAAGAGGAATCGGCGAAATTGCAATCGGAACAAACGATGAAATTCAAGAAATTACCGGAAATATTCTTTTTGATGAAAAAATTGGCGGAGCAATCCACATGGCAGTAGGAGCATCTTATCCTGAAACAGGCGGGAAAAATGTATCCGGATTACATTGGGATTTAATCAAAAATATGAAAAATGGCGGAAAAATATACGCCGATGATATCCTTATTTATGAAAACGGAAAAATGATAATATAAAAATTAAAAAGGCAGTTAGAAAAACTAACTGCCTTTTTTTAAATCCTATGCAAGCCCCAATACTTTCTTATACCAAGTAAATGTTTCTAACTCTACTCCATTGAAGGTTGTTTTCAAACACTGTTTTTTTAAATACTTTTCAAACTCATCATTAAATTTTGATTTTACTTTTTTGGTTTCAGTTTTTGTCATTGTTTCCATAGAACCTTCTCCTTTTGTTACCATTAGCAATTTTATACACCCCTAAATTAATGTTGACATTATAACGTGCCTGCGTGAATTTTACTACTACCTAAAAGAATTAGTTTTTCCAAAACTTTTATAGTCCTTTGCTTTAAGGTATTAATTTTTGTAAATTTCCACCGATTAATTATTTTCGTGCTATATTAATGGAATGATTTTAGTAGGCGAAAATATACATATTATTTCAAAATCAGTAAGAGAAATTCTTGAAAAACGCAATGAAAACGCTATAAAAGAATTAATCAGTATGCAACAAAATATGGATTACATAGACTTAAATGTCGGGCCAGCTAAAAATAAACTTGCCAATATTCTACCTTGGTTAGCTGATATTGTACAGGAGAACTCTAACCTGAAGATTTCATTTGATACAACTAATTCAGATGAAATGCAAAAAGGTCTTGCTCAATACAAAAATTCTTCAAAAGCATTTATTAACAGTACTAGTAAAGACGAACCAAGATTAGATAAGATGACAGATTTAGCAGTTGAATACAATTGTAATTTAATTGCACTTACACTAAGTAAAGAAACAGGTATTCCAAAAACTTCAGATGGAAGACTGGAAATAGCATTTGAAATTTATGAAAAATGTATGGAAAAAGGTATAGACAATTCAAAAATATACTTTGACCCTTTAATCTTACCGGTAAGTGTTGACCAATCGCAAGCAATTGAAGCAATTAATACAATAAAAATGATAAAAGAAAGCTTTGATCCTCCAGTTAATACAATTGTAGGGTTATCAAACATCTCAAACGGTTCTCCAAAAGAATTAAGACCACTTATAAATAGAGTATTCGGAGTTCTGGCATTTGGAGCAGGGCTTAATGCTGCTATTATAGATTCAACAGATTTAGAACTTGTTAGAATATTTAAAATGCTATCTAGTAATACCCCGTCAAATCAAACTGATGAATTGTACATAAAACTATCTGATATGATAAAAGATTTTTCAGAAATAGAAAGCATTGATTACGATAAAAATAGTGAAGAACAATCGCTTATAATAAAGACAGCTAATATACTTACGGGTAAAAAAATATATTCTCACAGCTTTACACAAATATAATTTTTTGATAATATACTGTTAAACATAGGGGGTAATTATCATTAATAAGCGTTTACTTATATCGGCATTGTTAATTTGTTCAACAGCATTACCAAACTATGCTGCTATGACACCACAAGCAAATACATTGTATCAACAAGCCTGCACTCTTGAATATCAAAAAGATTTGCAAGGTGCCGCAAATAAAATTCTTGAAGCATTAAAACTTACAGGGGATGACCCTATGCTTTATACAAAACTTGCGGGAATTTACACCGATATGGATAAGCTTGATGAAGCAATAGCTGCCTATGATAAGGTTATCAAGCTCCGTCCAAATGATGCTTTTGTATACATAAGCCTTGGAAGTATTTATGAGACAATGGGAAAATACCCTGAGGCACTTGCTGCATATAATAACGCTTTGAAAATATTCCCTGAATATAAGTATAACTACTTAAATATCGCAAACGTACAATATCAATTGAAAGATTATAAAAGTGCAATAGAAAATTACAATATGTTTCTAAGCACATATTCTCAACATAGCGAAGCTCGCAAGAACCTTGCAGGAACTTATCTTGCAAATAATAACCCTGATAAAGCAGCCGCTGAATACGAAATTTTATACCAAAGAAATCCTCAAAGTTTTGATGACTATGTGAACTTTGGGTTTGCATTATTTGAAACCAAAAATTACGAAAAAGCTGCTGAAATGTTAGAAAAAGCAATCGAGAAAGATCCAGAAAACACTTCAGCACATGTGAGCTTGGCTCTATCTTATCAAGAGTTAGAAAAAAATGATTTAGCGCTTGCTCAATATGATGTAATATTTAAACAAAAACCTAATTTGCAATCTTTAAGATTTGATTATGCAAACTTGCTTGCAGATATGGATAAAAATACAGAAGCAATTGATCAGTATAAACAATATGTAACAAGTTTTCCAAATGATGGCAGAGCTTACAAAAATATGGGACTTGTCTACAAACGTACAAAAGATTATACAAAAGCAATCCAAAGTTATGAAAAAGCCATCAGCCTTAATATTGCTGATGCTGACCTAAAAAAAGATTTAGCAAGCTGCTACCATATAATGAAAGATTACCCAAATGCAATCAAATATTATGATGAAGTGCTTGCCGTTGATAATAAAGATTATGACGTAAAAATCAATAAAGCAATAGCACTTCATGCAATGAATAAATATGAAGCAGCAATTGAGCTATATAATGATATCTTAACAGTAAAAAGCAGCGATATCGTTGAAAACAACCTGACAGAAGCTTTGGTTGCACAAGGTCATGAAGATTTGAAACTTCATAATTACTCAAAAGCTACTGATGAATTTATAAAAGCTATTTCAAGAGGAACAAAAGACAGCTTCGCATATTATGGACTTGCAAAAGCATACAGAGCTTGCAAAATTAATGATAAAGCTACAGAATACTATGAAAAAGCAATTGCAATGGATCCGGAAAAAACATTATACAGCGATGAATTTGCAGAATTTATTTCAGAAACCGCACCATCACAAAATATAAATGAAACTCCGGTATCTGATAATGGTCAGCTTCCATCTGTAGTTATTGAAGATGAAACAAAAGCCCAAGAAACAACTGCACAAGAAACTCAAGAAGCAGAAAAACTGGCAAAGAATAAAGATTTAATTGCACTTGCAGATGCAAATTATAAAGAAAAAAAATATGAAGACTCAATTAAAAACTATCAAGAAGCCCTAAAACTAAATCCATCTGATGAAGTTACGCTTCTAAAAATTGGAAATATATACAAACTTCAAGATGACGAAAAAAATGCTGTAGACTTTTATAAAAAAGCAATATTCGTAAATCCATCATATGCAGATGGATGGTTTAATCTTGGTCTTGTATATGCATCGCAAAAAGATGTTACAGGAAGTAAAAAATGTTTCGAGAGAGTAATTTCAATTGATCCTCAATATGCTTATGCATACTATGCATTGGGTCTTGCTTATGAAACCGAAAAAAATAAAGAAGAAGCCGTAAAAAATTACAACCTCTTTTTGAAATATACAAAAGACCAAAACGCAATCCAAGACGTTCAGGATAAACTTAAAAAATTACAATAATGAAAAAGATTATCTTATTTTTCACAGCATTAATACTATTATTTACAACAACGGCCTGCACTGGAGATAAGCCGGCAATTTTGTTTAACAAAAATCCAATAACAAAAGAAAACATTATGGACTACTCCTCAGTATTTAAGCCAAATGTAAGGATTTATTATCTTGTATTAATGCCTAAAAAAGTTCATTCAAGATTTATTTATATCCAAATCATAAAGAAAGATAATGCTCAAGAACGTCTAGGTTACAAATTATATTGGGCAAATACGGTAAGATTAAAAGACGAGCAAATGTACTATTACGATGATTATATCGTAATAAACCAACCAGGCGCTTATGTAATGAAAGTATATTCAAAAGACAATCCTCAAGAACCTATGACAATGGCTCAGTTCTTTGTTAGAGAATAATAAAAAATCATTTAGAAGTTATCTATTTAAAATAAAAAAGCCTCCAAAATTGGAGGCTTTCTTATTTTATACTTTTGGTTTAAGCTTACTTAGCTAAAGCACCTGCAACAGCTACTGCAACAGCTACGCTAGCACCAACCATAGGGTTGTTACCCATACCGATAATACCCATCATTTCTACGTGAGCAGGAACTGATGATGAACCAGCAAACTGAGCATCACCGTGCATTCTTCCCATAGTATCTGTCATACCGTAAGAAGCAGGACCTGCAGCTACGTTATCTGGGTGAAGAGTTCTTCCAGTACCACCACCAGATGCTACTGAGAAGTATTTTCTACCGTTTTCGAAGCACCATTTTTTGTAAGTACCAGCTACTGGGTGTTGGAAACGAGTAGGGTTAGTTGAGTTACCTGTAATAGAAACATCAACACCTTCATGAATCATAATTGCAACGCCTTCTGATACATCATCAGCACCGTAGCATTTTACTTTTGCTCTTTCACCATCTGAGAAAGCTTGTTCTTTAACGATTTTCAATTCGCCTGTTTTGTAATCATATTTAGTTTCAACAGAAGTAAAACCGTTAATTCTTGAAATGATGTAAGCAGCATCTTTACCAAGACCATTCAAGATAACTCTTAAAGGTTCTTTTCTAACTTTGTTAGCATTTCTTGCAATACCGATAGCACCTTCAGCAGCTGCGAATGATTCGTGACCAGCTAAGAAGCAGAAACATTTTGTTTCTTCTCTTAACAACATAGCAGCTAAGTTACCATGGCCCAAGCCTACTTTTCTTGTGTCACCTACTGAACCAGGTACACAAAATGCTTGCAAACCTTCACCAATATAAGTTGCAGCTTCAGCAGCATCTTTAGCTTCTTTTTTGATTGCAATAGCTGCACCTAATGTATAAGCCCATACAGCATTTTCAAATGCGATAGGCTGAATTCCTTTAACGATTTCATCAACGTTAACACCTTTAGAATCGCATAAAGCTTTAGCATCTTCTAAAGATTTGAAACCATACTCAGGCAAAATTTTGTTTAATTTAGCCTGACGTCTGTCTTGTCCTTCAAATTTAATAGCCATTTTTATTTCCTCTTTAATTAATTTTGTTTACATAACTAATTCCGCTAAATGAATTTGTGCGGATTGACCAGATGACCTATTCTTTTCTAGGATCAATCTTTTTAACAGCGTCGGCAAATCTGCCGTAAGTACCTGTGAATTTTTCCAAAGCTTCTTTAGGATCTACGCCTTTTTTAACAGCTTCCATAAATTTGCCCAAGTGAACAAACTTATAACCAATGATTTCATCATTTTTATCCAAGCCAAGTTCAAGAACATAACCTTCAGCAACTTCCAAATATCTAGGGCCTTTTTGTTTAGTTGAGAAAATAGTACCAACTTGAGAACGAAGACCTTTACCTAAATCTTCAAGTCCTGCACCTACAGGAAGTCCGCCTTCTGAGAAAGCTGTTTGGGTACGTCCGTAAACGATTTGCAAGAACAATTCTCTCATTGCAACGTTGATAGCATCACAAACAAGGTCAGTATTCAAAGCTTCCAACAAAGTTTTACCAGGAAGAATTTCTGCAGCCATAGCAGCTGAGTGAGTCATACCTGAACAACCCAATGTTTCTACCAAAGCTTCTTGAATGATACCGTCTTTAACATTAAGAGTTAATTTACAAGTACCTTGTTGAGGTGCGCAACATCCGCATCCGTGAGTCAAACCAGAAATATCTTTAATTTCTTTAGACTTTGTCCATTCACCTTCTTGAGGGATAGGAGCAGGTTCACCTTTTACACCGCGTTTTACGCAGCACATTTCTTCTACTTCTTTTGTAATTTGTATACGATCCAACATTTTCTATACTCCCTTCGGTTATATACAACTATGATTTTACCTGCTAAAAGGGCTATGTCAAGCAATAATAGGGGAAGTCTGGGCTTCTGTTTTATTCAAATTTTTCAATTTTTTGACATCCTCAGATACCTGAAATTCTTTTGCTAATTCTACTAATTTTTCATGCAATTTAGTTTTTGGCTCTAGATTAAGTTCTTTAATTTTTTCGTTTGCATAATCATATTTTTTCATATCATCTGGGAATAAATCTTTCAAAGTAAGATTACATTCTTTATAGAAGAATTTTTCATTTTCAGCAAAGTCAAAATCATATTTTTGTTTTGCATAAAACGCAGTATTAAATTCATTAAGAGAATTAAACGGAGTTTTTATAACCTCAATAGCATCTGATATATCCATAAGTGTAGTATCTTTAAAGGCTTGTTCTTCTTCTGGATAAAGTTTACATATCAAAATATTATTTACAAGTTCTATTTTTTTAGATGCCACATCATGCTGAGAACTTTTTTTATCAGCATTTAGAATTTTTAAAAGAGATTTTCTAATTTTTCTTAATTCAACCCATTCAGAATCAGCCTGTAAATCTTTTAAAGTTGACTTAATTTTACCCGAAATCTCATTTTTCATGTCATTATATTTTTGGATTTCTTTTTCATCGACAACATTAGATTTACAATCTTCAATTATTTTAGATTTTTTAGTTAAATAATCATTTTTAATTTTATTTTTTATTCCACTAATTCCATCAGTTTCATTTACTAATTTTTTAGTTACAGAATTCTTTTTCGATTTACTAATTAAAACAATAGATAACCCTATCACACCTAGCCCACTTAGCCCTGCAAGAATTTTTTTAGTCCCATTAGGGACAGATTTATTCTTTTTATTCTCTCCAAGATCTTGTTTAGGCATAGAAGTATGTTCCGCAGTTTTTTGCGAATTTATAAAATATTTTTTGTTTTCGGATGCAGAATTAATAGGAAAATTCATAATCATTCATCATTGGTAAAATGGGAAAAAAGAAATTTTTGCTACTTAATTTCAAATTCTCCAACTTGGAAAACCTGAAGTTCACCAGGCATCAATTCGACCTTAATTTTCCCTTTTTGAGACACTGGAACACTTTCTAAAAGAATAGGAATTACATCAAGCTGCTGACTAAATTTTGGAATACTTACAGTTGCAGTTTCAGTAGCACGGAAGTTGATATTTCCGATAACAATAACAGTATTTTTATTACCTGAAATTGCGTAGGCAAAAACTGACGGATTGTTTGCTTTCAACTGTTTAAAACGTCCGACTTTATAAAGAGAATCAACATACTTTTTAAACTCATTTGCTCGTCTAAATTCTTTTTGTAATTCTAAATTATTTCCACCCGGTCTTGCAGAGAAATTAAATATATCAATTTTACCTCTGTGAACGAAATAGAAATCGTCATCAGTGTAAGTTTTAGGAGCTTTTTTATTTGCCCAAAAATAAATATATTTATCGCCGGTATCAAATCCATCAAGGAAATATGCATTAACAGGCAATGTCGCATTTAGCCACATTATCATTTTACTATATTTTTCACCGTTAACAAGAATAGGACTTAGTTCATCATGAGTCGTAAAACTGCCTATTACACTTTTCGGTTCTCCAAATTTCTTTTCAAGACTCAAGTCCAAATTAACTTGATTCATCAATTCTTTTCCGGTCTTCCAATTTTTCATATTGAAATAACTTCCGTAGTAACCGTCAAAACCTGCTTGAAGCAACTTATCATACGGAGTATAGACAGTATAATCAGAAACAGAATCTTTCCAAGAATCAGAAGATTCCGCAAGCCAAAGGATTTGCGGATCACGTTGTCTTGAATAATCAATTAATTCTTTCCAGAATTTAGCAGGTTTGCTATGAGCAACATCTGCTCTAATACCATCCACCCCTAAATCCATCACAAAATCAACATATTCTCTATAAACATTAAATACGTCACGATTAATAACAGTTTCAGTACCGCTATTTAATAATCTTACATCTGTCCAATCAGCAGGAATAACAGGTTGACCTGATTTATCTTTTACAAAAAGTTCCGGTCGTTGCAAATAGAAGTCATAAGAACCGCATGCCGGTACATCGACAATAACGGCAATACCTCTTTCGTGAGCTTCATTTATAAACTTTTTAGCCTGTTCTTCGATAGTTAACATCGTCTTATCACTTTTTAACTGAGGATTAAGAGAATTAAATCCCGCAGCCGAATATAGTGAACCGGCAGTTCCGAGAGCTTTCGTTTTCCCAACAGGTGTGATAGGTAATAAATGGATAGCATTAACACTATTCGCTTGAAGTTCATCAAGCCTTGCAATGGCATTCAAAAAAGTTCCGCTTTCTTCACCTTCATCAAAATCAATAACACCGTTTTTGTTAGTATCTTGAGCATTAAAATTTCTAAGGTTAACAGCATAAATAACTGTGGAATGATTAAGGAAATTACTCCGTAAATTATTTACCCAAGCATCTTTCGCAGTTACTTGTCCTGCTGTAAACAATAATACAGAAGCTATTACCAAAAATTTTTTCATATCCATAATCTCTCTTTCCCTACCAACAAGAACATGCTAGCAGATATAATGATTTTTTGCAAATCGTAAAATTATATAAAACATTATCTGTTTACTAAAATGAATTTTTAATATATAATGCAGGTGTATGAAAAAGTTTTCGATAGGTATAGATTTAGGCGGAACAAAAATTCTAATAGCCCTAGTAGATAAAACTACGGGAGAAATAGTTCATCACGTCAAGAAAAAAACGAAAAAAGATAAAGGCCCCAAAAATATTATCCGTAAGATGATAGAAGGAATTGAAGAACTTTTGCAAGAAAGTGATATTCCACTCCAAGAAATTGAATCAATAGGAGTAGGAGCTGCCGGTCAAGTAGATAGAGAAAATGGAATTTTAATCGGAGCCCCTAATCTTGATTGTTATGACCTAAACATTAGAGAACATCTAACAAGTCATTTTAATCTTCCTGTATACTTAGGTAATGACGTAGAAATAGCTGCAATGGGTGAAATGATGTTTGGTGCTGCAAAAGGTTGTGACGATTTTGTATGCATATTTGTAGGGACAGGAGTTGGCTCATCTATTGTAAAAAATGGAAAAATAATTCACGGTGCAACTGGAACTGCCGGTGAAATAGGGCATATGATTGTTGATTTGAACGGTAGACAATGTGCTTGCGGAGCTCACGGTTGCCTTGAAGCCTACGCATCTCGTTCTGCTATTGAAAAAAGAATAGAGGGTGCACTTAGAAAAGGTCGTCACTCTGTAATTTTGGACTATCTTGAGAGTGGAAAGTCAATTAGCTCAAGTATGATACAGAAATCAATCGAACGCGATGATGAACTTGTAATCCAATGTGTAACTGAAGCCTCTGAATACTTATCTGGCGGAATTGCAAGTATAATTAACTTTATTAACCCTAAACTTATAATCCTCGGAGGAGGACTTATTGAAGCTGTGGATTACTTTTATCAGAAAACTATAAAAAAAGCTCGAGCAAAATGTCTTCCAGTCCCAGCAACAAAAATAGAATTCAAAAAAGCTGAATTAGGCGATTATTCCGGCGTAATTGGGGCAGCTTTTTTACATTAATATTGTAAAATCCCGAAAATGTTGTATAATTAAGAAGTAAAGCATTATAAACACAGGTCTTTTAATGAAATTCTTTGATAAAATAAACGAGCTAAGAAAAAAGATTTCCGAAGTAGAAAGTAATATCTACAGCGGAAAACAAGATTTTTTAGAAATTTACGAACGCAACTTGCAGCTCGAAAAAGAAATCAAAGAAAGAACTTATGAACTCAATGTTGCAAATAAAAGAATGCTAACAATACAGCACATCTGGGATATGATGAATTCTTCCAAACCGCTTATCAGTGTTATGGAAACTATCGTAAACACAATTCAGGGAGAACTCGGATATTTACATTGCACAATTATGAGAAAGTTCACTGATGAGAACGGGGACTATCTTATGGTACTTGCTGAATCGCAAGATGTTACAATAAAACGAGCTGATATTGTGCTTACCGAACCAATTCAAACAAGACGACTTGCGTATACAAAAGAGGCCATTTTTGCACAAACTCTTGAACAACGAAAAATTCATCAAACAACAGATATTGCAAGCACACTCAGAGCAATCATGCCAGATATTTCAGAAGAATTAGTAAGTAAAGTTCTGGAAGACAAATCTGTAAAATCAATAATTACAATTCCACTATATTCAAGAGAAAAACCATTCGGAATATTCGGCGTATTTTCATCAAGAGAAGAATTAGCAAAATCTGAAACAGATTTTTTATCAATGTTTGCACAACAAATAGAAATTGCAATTACTGTTGCAGACCTTTTTGAAGCAGTAAAAGAACAGGCTGTCACTGACGGATTGACAGGGCTTTATAATAGAAGATTTTTTGAAGACTACATAAAAAAAGAAGCTGTACGTTCTATTCGTAATAACCAACCGTTCAGCATAATCGGGATTGATTTAGACTTTTTAAAACACATTAATGACAAGTTTGGGCACGCATACGGAGATTTGGCAATCAAAACCGTTGCTGATGTATTAAAAACAAACGCACGTTCAATAGATATTGCAGCAAGAATGGGCGGAGAAGAATTCAACATTCTGCTCCCGGGAATTGCTTCAGAAGGTGCAATGATTGCTGCCGAACGTATTAGAAAAGCAATCGAAGAAAAAGAATTGGATACAATAGGTCATATCACTGCAAGCATCGGAGTTGCAACATTTTTAGAGCATTCGGATAATCTTGAAGAATTGCTAGAATTGACAGATCAGGCAATGTATAATTCAAAACGCAACGGAAGAAATCAAGTAACCCTTGCAAGTACAGCATCAGAAATTTCATGGCAGGAAGTAGCCGTAAATACATTCACAGATATCCTATCAAAACATAATATGCCAATTCCAAAATCACTTTCTGATGAATTATGCGAAAAACTAAAAACTAATCAATCACAAAAAGAGATTTTATACTCAGTTGCAGATATCTTAACTCAAACCTACAACCCGCTTCATGAGAACGGAATTGTAAAATCAAAACTATTAACAGCAGTAAGTCTTGCTAAACGCTTTGATTTATCAAAAGATGATATCGATAAACTTAAAATCGCAGTTTTATTATATGATATCGGAAACCTTATGCTTCCGAAAGAATTGCTATTAAAAACAACACCTCTCACGGAAGAAGAAAAAAATCACATAAAAGAACACCCAATAATTGCAGCAAAAGAAATACTACAACCGATATCATATATCCAAGATATAATTCCGATAATTGAACATCACCATGAAAACTGGGATGGAAGCGGTTATCCTGCCAAAATTTCAAAAAATGAAATTCCATTAACATCACAAATTATCCTGATAGTTGATGCTTATTTTGCACTCACAGAACAAAGAACATACAGAAGCAAACTTAGCCCTCAGGAAGCACTTGAAGAAATCAAAAAAGATTGCGGTAAAAAATGGAATGAAACACTTGTCAATGAATTTATTACGCTTATAGAACACGATTTGAATTAAAATAATGAAAGAAAAAGATTTTATACTTGCAATAAAAAAAATCCTGAATTCAAAATATATCGGGGATGATTGTGCATATATAGAAGAACTTGGAATAGTAATTAGTCAAGATAATTTAATTGAAGACATTCATTTCAAAAAAGATTTTGCAACCCCTTTCCAAATAGGCTACAAATCTGCAATGGTAAATATTTCTGATATATGTGCAAGCGGAGCTGAACCAAAATATTTAACAGTCGGACTTTCTCTTCCCAAAGATACAGATGTTGAATTTGTGGAAGAATTTTATAAAGGCCTAAAAGAAGCTTGTGATAAAGATGTAGAAATAGTCGGCGGAGACATTACAGGAAGCGAAAAAATTTGTATCTCAATTACTGCAATAGGCTCTACAAAGAATAGAAAAATTTCCTCACGCAAAAATGCTAAAATCGGACAAAAAATTATAATCTCAGGTCCTCACGGCTCAAGTGCGGGAGGATTGGAAGAACTTTTAGCAGGCAATCGTAAAAGCAAATTAATAGAATCGCATCTAATGCCTAAAGCTCAAAAAGAATTTTCAAAAGAAATTGCCTCCACAATCAAAGAAGATTATGCTATGATGGATACATCAGACGGACTTATGGACGCACTTTCTCAAATATCAAAAGAAAGCGGAGTCTTGTTAGAAATTGACTTTGACAAAATTCCTTATGATAAAGAGCTTGAAAAATTTGACAATTACAAAAGCCTAATTTTATATGGAGGAGAAGATTACCAGCTAATAGCAACGGTTAC
The DNA here is from genome assembly GCA_944325875.1 of Candidatus Gastranaerophilales bacterium. Taxonomy (GTDB): domain Bacteria; phylum Cyanobacteriota; class Vampirovibrionia; order Gastranaerophilales; family Gastranaerophilaceae; genus Scatousia. The sequence goes on along the minus strand of CALVBU010000004.1, from coordinate 69,148 downwards.
AGATCCTAAAAATTACACGGTAATCGGAGAAGTAAAAGAAGGTTCAGGAGTCAAAATAGGTTCTAAAACTTACACTACAGACGAAATAGAAAATAATTTATTTAACCATTTCAAGGAGAAAAAATGAAAACTAATGTTATAATCACAGCCGGCGGAACTTCATCAAGATTTGGGAATAAAAATAAACTTCTTGAAAAAATTAACGGAAAAGAAGTTATAAAATATACAGTAGATGCATTCAGATATGCAAATGTTGATGAAATAATTATCTGTGCAAATTTATCTATAATGGATGAATTAAAAGAGCTGTTTAAAGATTATGAAAAAATAAAAATTATAGAAGGCGGACAAACCAGACAAGCAAGTGTCTACAACGGCCTAAAAGCTGATACCTGTGACTACGTAGTAATTCATGACGGCGCAAGACCGATTATTACTACAGAATTAATCAATATTTGTGTGGAAATGGTAAAAGAAGTAAAAGCAATCTCTGTAATGACAAAAACCATAGATACGATTAAAGAAGTAGAACACGGTAAAATTGTCAGAACTATTGACCGTTCAAAGCTATATAATACACAAACTCCACAAGCATTTGCATACGATTTAATTTTAAAAGCACATCAAAAATTTGAAGGTAAAAACTTTACAGATGATGCAGGAATGGTAGAAGAATTAGGGCATGACGTCTATATAATTGATGGCAGCTATAAAAACATTAAAATTACTACTCAAAACGATATTGACTTAGCTAAAATATACTTGAGTTAATAATTCTTCAATAATTCAAAATAAATAGCAAAAATTCTATGCCCTTATACTTTATATGTATAAGTTACATAAAATAATAGGGGAAAAATATGGGTTCATTATCAGTTGGCCTAAAGCAAATTTATGGCGGAGTTAAAACTATTTTTAGCCGTAAAGGCAGCAATGTTGCAAAAGCATTAACAGAGACAAAACCAGCACCAAGTACAACATTTTATAAGGATTCTATAACCGGCATTGAAACAATGCAAAGGGAATTTCTTACCAAAACAAAACACGGTGATGACATATATAAACTTGTAAAAATTGAAACTGAAATCCTAGACAATGGTAGCAAATCAACAAGAACAAATGTATGGACAAGATGGCCTAATGACAAATATCATTTCGGTCTTGGCGGAGATGAAATAGATAGAACAAAAACCATAACTAAAAAGTCAGATGGAATTTTAGGCGGAAAACAGATTACCATAGAAAAAGATTATCGCGATACAATGTCAATGACAGGACACAAAGAGACTATGGTAAAAGAATACAATGCCGCAGGACAGCTTGAACATAAAGATTTGCACTATACAAGTAATAACGGTTATGAAGTAAAAGCGACTCAAGACAAGGCCTATGACGAATTTCCTCTAACCTCAGCATTTAATACAATGTATGAAGAACCAATTAACCATTTAAATTATAAGCATACATTATCAAGAAAACCGCGTGACGCAAAATATTTTGGTTCAGACCATTCAAACCACGGTCATTTTACAGATCAAGGTACTAATTATTCAAGAGCAATTGATGCCAAAGAAAATGCAATAAAAGCTGAAGCATTAGCAAAAGAAGAAGCAAAACTTGCAGAAGAAAAAGCTGCAAAAGAACTTGCTCAAAAAAGACCGCGTATTAATGTCGGAAAAGTCTTAAACGGAATTAATGTTGAAGAGTTAAAAATTGTAGAAAAAGTTCAACCAAACGGAGCTGTCAAACGATATTATTTCCTACCAGAAAATGGCATTGGTAAAAGAAAACCTGTTATAACAACATACGATCACGGAAGTCTTCATAAGGAATGGATTCATAATGGAAAAGAAGATATCATCTTCTTAAAACAAGTGGGACAAGACGAGCCATACATCTATATGCAAAAAGGCGGCTACCAACAAATTCATTCAAAAGATAAAGATGGAAAAATAATTAACAAACAATATTATGCAGATAGTAAAAACAAGTATTATAGAGATGGTTCATCCTATAACTACTACTATGAAGGAGAAATGCAAAATCCACATTATGGAAATAATCTTTATAATGATTATCAACAACCAACAGTTAAATTCAATTCACGCCATACAAACACAATAGGTGAATGTGTTCCTCCTATACAAACAAAAAAACCAATGTATTATATAAACAGCGGCTATGTATCTAAAGAAAATCAAAACAAAATGGAACAAGTTAAAACTGCTGCTGAAAATGAATATATCGATTTAGCAGATTTACTAAAACCTTTCAAACCATAAATCCCAAAATATAAGGAACAATAATGAAAAAATTTTATCTAATATTAACTATATTTGGATTTTTACTAACTTTCGGATACTATGCAACAGGACAAAATACTCAGTGCTTAGCTAAATCTGGTTGCTGTTCACACCACAAAGGAGTATCTCATTGTGGAGCACAAGGATATTATATATGCAATGACGGAACAAGAAGTCCAAGTTGCAGATGTAAATAAATAAAAAAAGCTCCTTAATTTCTTAAGGAGCTTTTTTATAAGTTTTTACTTATTATTTTTTAGCTTCAACAACAGCTTGAGCTGCAGCAAGTCTTGCTTGTGGAATTCTGAATGGAGAACAAGAAACATAATCAAGTCCTATTCTGTGACAGAACTTAACTGAATCAGGATCACCACCGTGTTCACCACAAACACCGCCAACTAGTGAAGGATTTACTTTCTTACCTTTTTCCATTGACATTTCTACCAATTGTCCAACGCCTTTTGTATCTAATGTTTCAAATGGGTTAGAAGGCAAGATTTTTTGTTCAACATATCTGTTCAAGAATTTACCTTCAGCATCATCTCTTGAATAACCGAATGTCATCTGAGTCAAGTCATTTGTACCAAATGAGAAGAATTCAGCGTATTCAGCAATTTCATCAGCAGTTAAAGCTGCACGAGGAATTTCAATCATAGTACCAAATTTGTACTCAACTTCAACTCCTTTTTCAGCCATAACGTCTTTTGCTACACGAACTAAAATTTCTTTAGCAACTTTTAATTCGTTAACATGACCTACCAAAGGAATCATTACCCAAGGTTTAACGTTGATACCTTCTTTTTTAGCATCGCAAGCAGCTTCAAAGATAGCTCTTACTTGCATTTCATTAATTTCAGGATAAGTTAAACCTAAACGACATCCTCTTAAGCCCATCATAGGGTTAGATTCAGAAAGACTTTCTACAACGTGAAGTAATTCTTCTTTTTCTTTAGCATCTTTACCCAAAGCTTTCAATGTTGCAACTTCTGCAATTAAATCTTCTTTAGAAGGTAAGAATTCATGAAGAGGTGGATCAAGAAGTCTTACTGTCATAGGTTTTTCACCAATAGCTTTGAACATTGCATAGAAGTCTGAATATTGCATAGGAAGAAGTTTGTCTAAAGCTTCTTTTCTAGCTTCAGGAGTACCAGCAATAATCATTTTTTGAACCCAAGGAAGTCTGTCAGGATCCATGAACATGTGTTCCGTTCTGCAAAGACCAACACCTTCGGCACCGAATTTTAATGCGTTTTCAATATCTTTAGGTGTATCAGCGTTAGCTTCAACTTTCAATTGTTTAATTTCATTTACCCAAGTAAAGAATTTATTCCAATTGTCATCAATTCTTGCTTCAACAAGTTTAACAGCACCTTCCATAACGATACCTTTTCCACCGTCAAGTGAAATGATTTCATCTTTATGGTAAACTTTGCCGTCACAACCAGTCAATGTTTCGTTTGCTAGATCAATTTTCAAATCTTCACAACCAGAAACGCAAGGTTTTCCCATACCTTTAGCAACAACAGCTGCGTGAGATGTAGCACCGCCACGAAGAGTAAGAACACCTTGAGATACTGCCATACCGTGGATATCATCAGGACAAGTTTCTACACGAACAAGAATAACTTTTTCACCTGCTTCACCACGTTTTGCAGCTTCTTCAGTATCAAATACGATTTTACCAACAGCAGCACCAGGAGATGCATTTACACCCTGACAAATTTTATGTGCTTCTTGCATTGCTTTTGCATCGAAACAAGGTAATAAAATTTGGTTTACTGTGTATGGATCAACTAATTGAATAGCTCTTTCTTTTGTAATAATACCTTCTTCACACATATCAACAGCAATTTTTACAGCAGCAGCTGCAGTTCTTTTACCGTTACGAGTTTGAAGAATATATAATTTACCTTTTTCAATTGTGAATTCCATATCTTGAACGTCTTTATAACCAAGTTCAAGTTTTTTAGCAATATCCACGTATTGTTTGTACAATTCAGGCATTTCATGTTCAAGTTCTGCAATAGGTTTTGGAGTTCTGATACCTGCTACAACGTCTTCACCTTGAGCATTTGTCAAATATTCACCATAGAATTTATTTTCACCAGTTGCAGGGTTACGAGTGAATGATACACCGGTAGCACAGTCATCACCCATATTACCGAACACCATTGATTGAACGTTTACTGCTGTACCGAAGTTGTGGTCAATTTTATTCATATTTCTGTAAGCTACAGCACGAGGAATGTTCCAAGAGCGGAATACAGCTTCAATAGCTTCTTGTAATTGTACATAAGGATCTTGAGGGAATTCTTTACCTGTAACTTCTTTAATCACTCTCTTATATACTGGAATTAAAGATTTCAAACCTTCTGCTGAAATTTCAGTATCTTGTTTTACGCCTTCTTTTTCTTTTACTTTTTCTAATTCAGATTCAAAATATTTTTGTCTATCCATTTCCCAAGCTACAGAACCAAACATAGTAAGGAAACGTCTGTAAGAATCATAACAGAATCTAGGATTGTTTGTTAATTTAATCATAGCTTCAACTGTCTGGTCATTCAAACCTAAGTTGAGGATTGTTTCCATCATACCGGGCATTGAAACTCTTGCTCCAGAACGAACTGAAACTAATAGAGGATTTTCAGAATCCCCAAATTTTTGACCTTTTTGTTGTTCTACTTCTTTTAATGCGGCTTTTACTTCATCCATTAAGCCTTCTGGCATTTTATTGCCGTTATTAATGTAATCCATACATGTTTCAGTAGTGATAGTTAATCCCGGAGGTACCGGAAGTCCTAAATTGGTCATTTCAGCAAGGTTTGCACCTTTTCCGCCCAATAAATTGCGCATATCGGCGTTACCTTCTCTGAACAACCAAACGCGTTTTTCTGTCATAGTTTTCTTTCTCCTTTTCTTACAGAATTAAATAAATAATCATTCATCTATAAGGAGATTGTAACATGAACATGTTTTTTTACCAAGGAGTAGAATAATATCAAAAATATGGATAAAACTACCTATAATTATGATTTGCTTTTAAAATAATCGCATATACGCGTCTTTTTACGAGGGAATAAATAGCGGACCTTGTCAGCAAATTTATTTCTTTCTAAATCATCTAATTGTTTTTTTAATATAGCTTTTTCTAAAACCACCTTATTATAAAGTTCGGAGCAGATAACACTTTTATCAACGTGTTCTTTTAATTTTAAAAGTTGTTCTTCTTTCTCTTTTATTGATTTGATTAGTTCTTTCTTCACGTTAAAAAAACCTCTTTAAATATATTCGGTTAATAAATCCTTTTGCGGAAATAAGCTTTTAACTCAAGTAACTTTAAAAGTAAAAAACTACTCTTTTAACGCTCAATCCGTTTTACATTATAAGAATAATCATAAATCCAAACTTTTAAATCATTTCTTTAGGTGATTTTGAATTATACAGGCAATAAATCATACTCATAGCCTATTTTTAATGCCTTTAAGTTAAGCGGCAATAAATTCTTTCTATGAGCTGGAATTACATTGTCTAGGGCTTCAGAAAGAGTTTCAACTGAAACAAGCTTACTAACCTTTGCAAGAATACCTAATGCTAATATATTAGTCATTTTAATATTACCAACATTTTCTGCCAATTTTGTAATTGGGGCAAAAAGATAATTTATGTCAGTTCTTGTTTTAATTTCTTTTGCCAAAGAAGAATTAGCAATCATCCAACCGCCTTTTTTAATTTTGGAAACGAATCTTTCAACAGATGCCTGATTTAATGCAATAACAAAATCAGCTTCTTTTTTATTTACAGCACTAACTTCTTCTTCAGTATTCATAACTATTTCACAATTTACGGTTCCGCCACGCATCTCCGCACCATAACAAGGATACCAAGTAACTTGTTGTCCATCAATCATAAATGCATTTGCAAGGACTTCTCCTGCTAGCAAAACGCCTTGTCCGCCAAAACCGGCAATTACAAAATTCTTTTCCATCACCTATTTCCTTAATTCTCTTTATGTTCTGTTATATCTTTATAGACACCAGGTTTAAAAACTTCCATCATCTGTTCTCTTACTCTAACATGAGCTTGTTGCGGTGTCATTTTCCAGTTGGTAGGACAAGTCGAAAGAATTTCAACAAATCCAAAACCCAATCCATTTAATTGAGCTTCAAAAGCTTTTTTGATCGCTTGTTTAGCTTTACGAATATTTGGTACTGTATCAAGAGATACCCTAGCTGAGTATGCAGTCCCATCACAAAGTGCAACGTGTTCTGCAATCTTAATCGGATATCCGTAATATTCTAAATTTCTTCCGGTTGGAGAAGTAGTAGTTACTTGACCTAATAGAGTTGTAGGGCCTAACTGTCCTCCTGTCATACCGTAAGTTGTATTATTAATACATATAGCAGTAAGGTTTTCACCCCTTAATGCCGCATGTAAGCTTTCAGCAAGACCAATTGAAGCAAAATCACCATCACCTTGATATGTAAATACAAATTTATCAGGACGAGCTCTTTTTACTCCGGTAGCCTCAGCTAAAGCTCTACCATGAGGTGCTTCAATTGAATCAACATCTAAAAAATCATAAGCAGTAACTGAACAACCAATTGATGCTGTAAGTATTGCTTTTTCTTTTAAATTATATTCATCTAAACATTCGGCAATAAGTCTTATGGCTACGCCATGATCGCATCCGGGACAAAATGAATATTTTGTACCTTCTCTTAATGAATCTGCTATTTTAAAAGTCTGTGTAAGTGTTGTCATTTTATTCCTTTATTAATTTTTTAATTTCACTGATTATATCATCAACTTCAGGAGGATTTCCAACCGGTCTGTTATAAAATTCTACAGGAACTTTACCATTCACCGCCAATTTTACATCCTTAAGCATTTGTCCCATATTTACTTCAATATCTAAGAACATACGCGCACTTGAAGCTAATTCTGCTATTCTCTTTGTTGGGAATGGATACAAGGTAATTGGTCTTAGCATACCAACTTTTATACCCTCCTTACGGCAAGCTTTGATTGCAGATTTTATATTTCTTGCAGGACTACCAAAACAAGTTATTACCAATTCTGCATCTTCAGTTTGGAATTCTTCCCACTCAGTTTCATTTTCTTCAATTTGTTTATATTTTTCAAATAATTTATCTAAGAATTTGCATTGATTTTCAGCTAAAGGCGCATAAGAACGAATTATTCTGCCAGAACGTCCTTTTGCTCCAGTCAAAGCCCAATCTGAATTATCAATTTCAGGATAAGGATATTCCCCAAATTCAACAGGTTCCATCATTTGACCAAGCAAACCGTCTGCTAAAAGTACGGTAGGATTTCTGTATTTATGAGCTAAATAGAAAGCTTTATATGTTAAATCCACACATTCTTGAACCGTAGATGGAGCAAGAACTATCAATTTATAATCGCCATTTCCGCCACCAACAGTTGCTTGATTATAATCACCCTGAGATGGATAAATATTACCCAAACCAGGACCACCTCGCATTACGCTTATTAATACTACCGGCAATTGATCTGATGTAGCATAAGAGAGTGCTTCCTGCATTAAAGCTACGGCACAAGAAGATGATGAGGTCATAGCTTTTGCACCTGTAGAGCAAGCTCCAATTACCATATTAATAGCAGCTAACTCACTTTCTGCAGAAACATAAGCTCGTTTTAATTCCTGCATCTTGCCACTCATAAATTCCCCAATCTCACTTTGCGGAGTAATCGGATAACCGAAATAGCATTCGCATCCTGCTAAAATCGCAGCATTAGCAATCGCGTAGTTACCTTTCATTAAAACTTTTTTATTAGACTTTATCATACATTCTGCCATTTTATTAACCTCTGTATACTTCCGTAATTGCTAAATCTGGACAACGTGTTGCACACATCGCGCAACCTATACATTTCTTTTCTGGATCGCAAAACTCAACAAGATGATCGCCAAGTTTATTAGTCTTATCACTAACTTTTATAAGCTTTTTAGGGCATTCATCTATGCAAAGATAACAAGCTTTACATTTATCTGAATCTATAACTATATGACTCATATTATTACACTTTTCCTTTCACCATGCCTAGCAAATATTATATCACTTCAATAAAAAAAAACTGTTTTATCTTTACAATTGTAATAAATTTAGTTAATATTTTGCGCTAATACTATTACTTTGGTAAAATATCAATAGGTGTATGTGTATTGAAAAAGAAAGTAGAAATTAATGTCGCAGAATGCTGAAGATTTAAATAAAATATTAAACGAAATAAACACAAAAATTGATTATATGGCAACCCATAATGACAAACAATCAATTGATGCATTGTTAAATCAGGTTAAAGCTTTAGAAAAAAGCTTTAATGATGGGATGATGAATTTTGACTTTGAAAAACAAAACATTTTTGAAACTATTCAAAAAGAAATTACAGGAATTATTGAAAAATCAGCTATTCTTAAAGATCTATTCCCACAAGAGGACAATTCTAAATTTGATAGAGTAGAAAATACATTAACTTCAAATCTTTCACGCGTACACAATGATTTGAGCGATACTATCAAACAAGATTTTAATCAAGTTGCACAAGGAATAGGTGCATTATATGCTCGCATAGAAAACCTAAAGAGCTCTGTGGAAAGCAATAAAAATCTTGATTCAATTAGAGATGATATTAATATTCTCGGGAATAAAATGACTGAAATTCGTAATGAATTACAACAAAATTCCAGCAATAATTTAGGTGCCATTATCGAGAATATTAACAAGAACGATAATAATATCAACACTTTGAAATCTAATTTGGATAATAGTTTTACAAATATTGATAAAAATTTTCAATACACCAATGATAACATCTCAAAATTTAACACAAACTTTACAAATATAATTGAAAATATAAATAAAAATGATGCAAATTTGACTGATATAAAATCTAATTTGGATAGTAATTTTGTCGACATAAATAAAAATATTCAAGTTACAAATGATAATCTATCTCAATTTAATGTAAATCTTACAAATATAGCCGAAAACATTAATAAAAATGAGACAAATTTTGCTAATTTAAAAAATGATTTAAACATTAGTTTTGTTGACGTACAAAAAAATATTCAAAACACAAATGAAAACATATCTGAATTAAATACAAACCTTGTAAATATCGCTGAAGATATCAACAGCAAAAACAATACAAATTTAACTGATTTGAAATTAAATTTAAGTAGTAATTTTGCTGATGTAAACAAAAATGTACAAAATACAAACGACAATATAACAGACTTTAAAGAAAATCTTGCAGCTAATTTAACAAATTATTTAACATCCATAAAGGACTTGTTTGCATCATTTTCTCAAGAAATGCAAGCTCATCATGAGAACTTAACGTCTGATATATTTAACAAAAAATTACAAGAATTAGATATCTTATCAAAAGATATAGACACCCTTTCTAATACAATCAATTTCAATGAAGAAAGCTACAAAGTATTTTTAAATACTAAAATACAAGAATTATATAATTATTTAAAAACCTTGGAAGATATTCTTTCATCAAGCAATATCTATGTAGGTAATTCCGTAACTGAGATTACGAACGTTAAAAAATCGGTTGAAACAACTACGATTAAATTAGATGAAATTTATTCAAAACTCATAACTGAATTAGGTCTTGAATCAAAAAAAATTGATGATCTAAAAGATTTTGTATCTAATAATATCGCTACAGTTAACTCAAAGCTTTATACAATGGAAGACAATATTGTAAAAGGCATAAATAATAATATCTCAACAATTGAACAACTAAAAACTGATATTGGTTCGTCTGTAGATACAAATTTCAATGAAATAAAATCAATTCTCGAGTACATGGGAGCTAGCCTTTCTAAAGGGTCAGGAGAAACTTTTAGCGTATCAAAAACTCAAACAAACATTGAAAATATTTTATACAAAATTACTGAGATGTCAGATAACAATCTTTTAACTTCTGATAGTCTAAAACAAATTATAGAAAATAAAATTACAGAAATTCAAAACTACCTAAATAATTTAGAAAAACTTGTATCAGATTCCTCTCTGAATTTAAACAATTCACTTTCAGAAATAACTGACATCAAAGAATATATTGCAAATACATCATTAAAACTTGATGACATAGGTGCTAATTTTGCAGAAAACATCTCAAAAAGTTCTGAAAATATTGCAGATGTAAAAAATATTCTAACACTAAGACTAGATTCTATTACATCTAAGTTATTTACAATGGAAGATAATCTAGCAAAAGAAATTTCAGGTAAAATTACAGAAATAGAACAAGCAAAAGACAGTGCCGCTGCAAGTGTTAATAATAATATCAATGAACTAAAAACAATACTTGAATGTTTGAGAGCAAATATAGCTCAATCATCATCTAATCTATCAACTAAAATTAGTGAAATTGAGACTTCTTTTAATGAAAGATTAAACGAAATTTCACAACTAAATAATGAACAAAAAGTTTATACCGATGAAATAAAAAGTGAACTTAAAAATATTTCAGACGATATTCAAAAAACTCAAGCACAAATTGCAAATATTGATATTCCAAAACCTGATACATATTTATCACTTAATCTTGCAGAAGTAAAATCATCAGTAGGCGCACTTACTCAAAGTTCAATTAGCCTTTCTGATAAAATTAACGATATTGGAACATCTTTTGACGAAAAAATAGAAAACTTTTCGAATGAACAAAATGAAAATTCTGTAGAATTAAAAAATATTTTGAACAATGTTTCAGAAGAAATTTCAAAAACTCAAGAACAAATTGCAAATATTGATATTCCGAAACCTGATACTTATCTATCACTCGGTCTTGCAGAAGTACAATCATCAGTAAGTGCACTTACTCAAAGTTCGATTAGTCTTTCAGATAAAATTAATGACATTGGAACATCTTTTGATGAAAAAGTAGAAAACATCTCAAATGTACAAAATGAAAACTCTGCAGAATTAAAAACCATTTTGAACAATGTTTCGGAAGAAATTTCAAAAACTCAAAACCAAATTTCAGAAATAGAAATTCCAAAACCTGATGAAAATATTCCTATAGAAATTGCAAACATTAAATCAGCATTATACGAATTAAACAACAATTCAATTAATTTTTCAGAAAGAATCAATGAATTAGGCAGCGCTTTCGCAAGCAAACTTGATGACTTATCATCTCAAGATGCAGAGCAAAAAAATAACGCAACAGAAATAAAAACATTACTAAATTATATCTCTGACGAAATTGAAAAAACTCAAGGAGATGTTTCAAATTCAGTTATTCACATCGCAAAAAATCGCGAAGATATTTTTGAAAGAATAGAAGACATAAAAAATCACATATCAGCGATCAAGCTTGCAATGGCTGATTTGAACACAGAAGCCAGTGATAAATTAACAGAAAAACTATTTATCATTGAATCAAAACTTTATGAAAGCTCTGATATCTACGAACAAAATCTTACACAACTACAAACCAAATTAGGTGAATATATAAGTAATGTAGAATTAATTTCAGAAGAAACTAATTCAAAACTTTTAGATTCTGCCTCAGAATTAGTAGATATCAAAACTAATTTAAATGAAATTCAAGATAAAATTACATATTTAAATACTGATCAAAAAAGCTTCCTTGAAGAAAATATAGAATCTATTATTAATAAAATAGATACACTTGCTTCAGATTTAGCTGACAATAAAGAGGATATCAAATCCGATTTAAAAGAAGTTGTAAAAGAAAATATTGTCTTTGTAGATAAAGGTCTTGAATATTTAACAATGACTCTTAATGAAATTAAAGGCGAACAATCAGAAAACTACGAAGGCATAAACAATATAATTACAAATAAATTAGCTGATATCAAACAAGAAATTGAATTACTAAATACTGATATTAGTGATATTTATCAATCAAAAACTGAAAACATAATAAAAGAATTTGAACCATTAAAGTCTGCAATTTTAGATTTCACAAGCTTTGACTTTAATGAAATTATTACAGAACTAAAAAACCAAATAGAAGTATCATACCTAAATTTGCTTCAAGAATTAAATAAAAACTTAATAGAAAATCATGATACATACGTACATATTGAAAACACTTATAAAGATGTTGTTTCAAGATGTTCGTCATTACAAGAATGTATAGATGATTTTTCTAAAAATAATCTTGAATTAATTAACTCCACAATTGCAGGTTTAGATTTGAATGTCCGTTCATACTTAGAAAAAGGTGACAAATTCTTAACTGAATGGCAAACTTATGCGGCTAATCTTGATAAAAAACTATCAGAAAATAATAAGGAATTAGAGCATTCATTACTTAATATCTTAGAAGAACTTCAGAAAACGATTGATGAAAAAGTAAAAGCTGGAAGTTCAGAATTAAAAGACTTTTTAGCCGTAATGCTTAATAATGAAGATTTAACAATAACACTTGAAAATCTTAATGTAGATATTGCAAATCAAATTGAAGAATTTAAATCTGGCATTGAAACCAAAAATGAAAAACTGCAATCATCAATATCTAACATTGAAAAAAATGTAAATTCAAAACTAACAGAAATTCAACTAGATATTACAGCAAATAGACCAGATGAAGACGAACAATTAAATAAATTTGCAAACTTGATAAAAGTTGCATTACAAGACTTACAACAAACTGTTGAAGCTAAATTTAATGACACAGACTCATCAAGCAATTTTGCCAAACTTGCCGATTCATTAAAAGAATTACACAGCAAAGTTGATATTATTGCATTAAATGATGATTCTGACATAAAAGATGAAATTTCAGAAATTTCTGAAAAAATAAATAAAAACTCAGAAAACAGTACAAAAATATCAGAAATGCTTGAAGGTCTTCACAGCAAAGTAGATATCCTAGCACTAAATGATGATTCTGAAATGAAAGAAGATATCTTCGAAATTTCAGAAAAACTGGATAAGACATCTGAAACAGATAAAAAAATATCTGAAATGTTAGAAGCATTACATAGCAAAATAGATGTACTTGCTATGACAGATGATTCAGATTTAAGAGACGAAATAACAGATGTAAAAGATCTGATATATGAACAAAGAAAATTTTTCGAATCAATAGATAAAGATAAAAAAGCTGAAGAAATAGACAAATACCTTCAAAATTTACAACAAGAAATTAACAAAATTGATCTTGAAAAAAACACACAAGATATTAAAGATGCCATAATGTCATCAATACTTACTGTATCAGATCAAATTACCTTTGTTGAAGAAACAGAAGAGATTAAAGATTTTGTAGAAGCAAAAACAAACGTGATAAACGAAACCTTGCAAGATGTAAAAAAACAATTAAAGAAAATTGCAAGCAGCAACAGCGATAGTGATATGGATTTATATTCATATACACTTCAAGATGTCGAAAGCGATATTGCTAAACTTCGACTTACCCTGAATGAAATTTCATCATCAAATACCGCGGATGAAGTCGGAGTAATTTCATCAAATATCAATAGAATAGCAAAATCGATTGAAGATTTGCGTTCAACATTTACAACAGAACAAAATGATGAAACAAAAGGCGGTTTGGGTAAACTAAATGAAGACATCTTGAGCATTAGTGCAAGAACTAATAAACTTCTACTAAATTCTGATGAATCATATCGCATAATTTGTGACAGCATGGATGAATTCAACAGAAAAACCGATTATCTGCAAGAACAACTTGATATAATAAATTCAAAGAATTTAGAGGCACAACTTGTAAACATTGACAAAAAAGTCAATGCAACAATGAGTTCAAGCAAAGTCCTAGAAAATGTAATGATGTATCTTGGCGAGTGGATGGACGGTACAACTGATATCGTAAATAGTATTTATGATAAAACAGCAAAAACCGCTACTTTACAAAATGCACTTGATGAATTAAAAGCAAATTTACCTGAAAAACAAGAACTCTTAAAAACTATTGAAGATAAATTTGAAGAACAGCAATCAAGAATAGACAGATTAGAGAAAAAATTAGAAAAAGCGATTACAATGTTAGAAGAACGTGAGGCCGACACCGTTCAAAATAAAATCGATAATATAGAAACACAATTAGCGAAATTAAGCAGCAATATAGAAAAACTAACATCATATGTTGACGAATAACAAATTAATAAAAGACTTAAAACATAACCTCAATTCAGATAACGTATTATCAACAATTGAGGAAAGATATGTTTATGCACAGGATGCAACAAATGCAAAAAAAATCTCACACCTCCCAGATGCTGTAGTTTTTGTACAAACAATAGAGCAAGTACAAAAAGTTGTAGCTCTTGCAAATAAATACAAAACCCCAATAATCTGTAGAGGTGCAGGCACAAATGTAGTTGGAGCCTGCAGAACAGACCATGGAGGAATTGTTCTTAATTTTTCTAAAATGAATAAAATCATTGAAATCAGCAGAGAAAATATGACCGCAACAGTCCAACCCGGAGTAATTGTCGGTGATCTACAAAAAGAAGCTGATAAAATCGGACTTTTCTATCCTCCTGATCCTTCAAACCTAGCAGTATCCACAATAGGCGGAAGTATAGCACAATCAAGCGGAGGCGCTAAAACTTTTAAATACGGCTCTACAAAAGATTACGTTATTGACCTAAAAGTAGTAACTGCAAAAGGCGAAATTTTACGAACAGGCTCAAGCACAATCAAAAATGCTACAGGTTATAACCTAAATAGTTTGTTTGTAGGTTCTGAAGGGACTTTAGGAATTGTAGTTGAGGCAACGCTAAAATTAATTCCTAAACCTGAAACAAAAAAAGTTTTAATGGCATACTTTGATACAATAGAAGACTCAGTTAATGCGGTAAATTCAATTATAGAACAGCGAATATACCCTGCGACTCTAGATTTTATGGACAAAAATGCTATCCAGACAGTTGAAAAATTTTATCCTGCAGGACTTTTATGCGACAAAGAAGCTGCATTGATAATTGAAGTAGACGGATTTAAAAGTGCAATTGAATACCAGCAAAACATCATCGTATCAATATTGGAAAACTGCAACGCGAGTGCAATTCAATACTCTACAAATGAAGAAGAATACGAAAAAATTTGGACAGCAAGACGTTCTTCAATGGGAGCCTGTGCAAAACTGAAACCTAATGTTACGACAGATGATGTAATTGTACCAAGAAAAAATCTTGCAAAGCTTGTCAAAGGAATCAATGAAATTTGTCAAAAATATAAATTAACCGTATGCATGGTAGGTCATGTGGGAGATGGAAGTGTACATCCGCAAATTCCAATAGATTATCGAGATGAAGATGAATATCGCAGATTTAAGCTTGCAAAATCCGAGATGTATGATCTAACAGCACAACTTGATGGAATTTTATCCGGCGAACACGGAATCGGTGCTGAAAAAAGAAATTATATCCATAAAGTAATTAATAACGTGGCTCTGGATTATATGCGACAAATCAAAAAGACCCTTGATCCTAATAACATATTAAATCCTTATAAAATATTCTAGAGTTTTAATTAGAGCAAAATTACTATTTTTTACTTATTTACAAGCAAAACATTAGGATCAACATCAAGTGCATTTGCAATTCTTTCAAGCGTTTTTAAAGTGACATTCTGCTTTCCTGTCTCAATTTTGCATATATGTTTTTCATGCACATTTAAAATTTCTGCAAGCTGAAATTGAGTCAAGCCTTTTTTCATTCGCTGAACTTTCATATTAAATCCAAAAACTTTTAATATCTTACCTTCGCACATAAGATTATAATATAAGTATTTTGATACCCTATAAACATTATTTAAATTATACTAAAGTAGTATTATAATATTGACAAAAATAAGATCAGATGGTATAATGAAAATATGAAAAGAGGATTTACATTAGCAGAAGTTTTAATAACTTTAGGAATAATCGGCGTAGTGGCAGCGATGACAATCCCTACATTATTGCAATCATATTATAATAAAATTACAGAAACACGCCTTGCAAAGTTTTATTCAATAATGAATCAAGCAATAATATCTGCAAGCTTAAAATATGGTCCCCCAGAAACATGGAGCGATTACTGGCAAGGTGTCCAATATGATAATGAAAATAATTTAATCCCTAAAGCAGAACAAAGTAAAGCTGTATTTGAAAAATATCTTAGTCCCTATATAAAAATCACGACAGCAAAAAAAATAAATAACTATTATTATTATTTATTAGCAGATGGAAGTGCCTTTTCATTTGCTTATGCACAAAACAGTGATATATTCTTTTATCCGAATAATTATGCAAAAAGTATTAAAAATAGAATTTGGGGAAGTAATGCATTTGCATTCCGATTTAATGCAGCTGGGACAGGAACAAACAATAAACTACATTACAAAAAAGGTATGTTACCATTTATTGCAGAATGGGATGAAAAAGAAGAAACTTTATTTACAAATACATCATACGGATGCAATCCTAATTCCGGAAACGGAGCGTATTGTACAGAATTAATAAGAAGAAACGGGTGGAAAATACCTAAAAATTACCCGAGAACAATAAAATATTAAAAAACACCTTCCATAATGCTTGGAAGGTGTTTCTTATCATATATATTACTACTTAATTGCCTCAAGACATTCTTCACAAATACCATCGGAATTAAGTTTTCTATATTTCCAGCAGCGAGAACATTTTTCGCCTTCTGCCTTTGTTACCCATACTGTGTAATCATCTTCCTTATATTCGTTAAGCACACCCTCAGGTTTTTCATCAACAACATAAGCTTGAGATGTAATAAAGATATTGCAAAGTTCATCTTCATCACGTTTTAGAACTTCATTATCTTTTACACTTACATACACCGCAACCTCAAGTGAGCTTCCAACTTTTTTATCTGCTCTTAACGGCTCAATAGCACGGCTTACAACTTCTCTTGCCTTCAAGATTTTTGAGAAATCTTCTTCTAACTTATCATTGTGCCATTCGCTTCTAACTTTTGGCCAATCAGAAAGAAGAATACTTTCAAGTCCGCCTTTTTGACATTCAGGAACACTCATCCAAATATCTTCAGCCTGATGAGGCATAACCGGTACAAGCATTCTAACAAGTGTCTGCAAGATTTCATAAAGAACAGTCTGGCAAGCACGACGAGAAAGTGATTTTTTACCAGCAGTATATAATCTGTCTTTTACAATGTCTAAATAGAATGAACTCAAATCAACTGCCGCAAAATTTTGTAACTGTTGGAAATATTTATAGAATTCATAATGATCAAAAGCTTCAGTTACACTAGCAATCAACTGATTAAGTTTATGCAAAGCAAATTTATCAAGTTCTTTTAAATCTTCGTAATTTACATAATCTTTTTCAGGATCAAAATCAAACAAATTACCTACCAAGAATCTTGAAGTATTTCTTGTTTTCTTAAAGATTTCAGCAAGCTGTTTAATAATATTATTACCGATTTTTGTATCATTACGATAATCAACAGAAGCTGCCCATAATCTTAAAATATCAGCACCATAAGTTTTGATAATTTCATCAGGTCTAATATAATTACCTAAAGATTTTGACATTTTTCTACCATCTTCACCGAAAACAAACCCGTGAGTAAGAACTGATTTATAAGGAGCCTTACCTTGAGTTGCGATAGAAGTTAACAATGAAGACTGGAACCAGCCTCTATGTTGGTCAGATCCTTCAAGATACATTTCTACAGGAGTATGTTCTAGAACATCAGCTCGTTTTTCAACAACAGCTCTCCAAGAAATACCTGAATCGAACCAAACATCCATAATGTCATTTTCTTTTCTAAAATGAGTTTTACCGCACTTAGGACATTTGAAACCGCTTGGTAATAATTCTTCTGCAGAATATTTTACCCAAGCATCAGAGCTTTCTTTTTCAAAGATTTTAGCAACATTTTCAACGGTTTCATCAGTTACGATAACTTCGCCACAATCCTCACAATAGAATACAGGAATTGGAACACCCCAAGCTCTTTGGCGAGAAATACACCAATCTGTACGACCAGCAACCATGTTTGAAATTCTGGCTTCACCACTTGCTGGAATCCATTTTACGTCTTTGATAGCTTTTAGAGTTTCATCTCTGAATTTATCAACTTTAACAAACCATTGTGGTGTAGCTCTGTAGATAACAGGGTTTTTACATCTCCAACAATGAGGATAACTGTGATTAATATCTTGTTGAGCTAGCAAAGCTCCACAATTTTGAAGTTTTTCAATAACAATAGCATTACCTTTATAATAAGGAACACCTTCCAAATCTTTATCATTTACAGCATCTGTCCAAACACCTCTGCTATCAAGTGGTGAAAATACTTCAATTCCATATTTGCAACCAACTTCATAGTCCTCAAGACCGTGACCAGGAGCTGTATGAACAGAACCTGTACCAGCATCCAATGTTACGTGCTCACCTAAAATTATTGGAGATTTTCTGTTAACTAGCGGATGTTTAGTATTTAAAAGTTCTAAATCCGCACCAACGCAAGAACCAAGAACTTTAATATCTTTTTCTTCCCATCCAACATCTGCTAAGAAAGCACCTAACAGACCTTGAGCGGCAACATATACATCGCCATTATATTCAAAGAATGTATATTCAAATTTAGGGTGCATACTGATTGCCATATTTGAAGGAATTGTCCAAGGAGTTGTTGTCCAAATAACAGCATATAAATCTTTATCGCTGTCAAAACCTCCAGCGGCAAAAGCTTTTTTCTTATCTTCTTCAAAGAATTTAAATCTTACGTAAATTGAAGTAGAGGTATGATCGGCATATTCAACTTCAGCTTCTGCAAGAGCTGTCTCACAAGATGCGCACCAGTAAACAGGTTTCAACCCTTTTTCAATATAACCTTTTTTATACATTTCACCAAACACTCTAACCTGTTCAGCTTCATATTCAGGATTAATTGTTAAATAAGGATGTTCCCAGTCCCCCAAAACACCAAGACGTTTAAATTCACTTTCCTGACCTTTCAAACTGTTATGAGCGAATTCACGGCATTTTTGGCGTAATTCATAAGGAGTAAGTGCACTTCTACCGCCTTTTATATTTTTAACAACTTTATTTTCAATAGGCAACCCATGACCGTCATATCCAGGAACATAAGGAGTATAAAAGCCTGCTTGAGCTTTATATTTTAAAAGAATATCTTTAAGAATTTTATTCAAAGCCGTACCAACGTGAATTTTTTCAGAACTCAAATAAGGAGGCCCGTCATGCAAAATGAATTTATTAGCTTTATCACGTTGAGCAATAATTTTTTCATAAATATTGTTTTCTTCCCAGAACTTTTGTATTTCAAGTTCACGAACTGCCGCATTAGCTCTCATTGCGAGGCTGGTCTGAGGCAAGTTAAGAGTATCTTTAAATTCAACTTTTGTACCGGTTTCGTTACTCATCTTCTTTATCCTTCTTTTATTTCAACTGATTTTTTGTGACTAAGTTCATTTTTAAATTTTTCAATATCTGCGCCAATACTTTCTTCTTTTGATTGGCGTACAAATTCTTTCATTTTATCGTAATCAAATTCTTTTTCCCAACGAGCAATAACAACAGTGGCAACACAATTTCCAATAAGGTTTACGGTTGTTCTGCCCATATCCAAAATTTGGTCAATACCTAATAAAATAGCAACCCCAAGAATAGGAATATTGAAACTTGCTAAAGTTCCGGCAAGTACAATCAAAGATACTCTCGGAACACCTGCTACACCTTTGCTTGTAAGCATTAATGCTAACATTATAATTATTTGCTGATTTAAATCAAGGTTAATTCCAACAATTTGAGATGAAAAAATAACACCCATTGCAAGATATAAGGTACTACCATCAAGATTAAAAGTATAACCTGTAGGCATTACAAATCCGACAATTTTCTTCGGAACACCAAATCTTTCCATAATTTCCATTGCTTTAGGAAACGCAGCTTCTGAACTTGCTGTTGTGAAAGCTAACAAAGCCGGTTCCTGCAAAGCTCTTAACAGATTTCTGAAAGAAATTTTAACAATTTTGCAAGCGATAATTAAAACTAACAAAACAAAAACTGCTAAAGCAGCATATAATGCACCAATTACTTTAAAATAACTTTTTAGAACGTTTAATCCGTTAGCCCCAACAGTTGCTGCTATTGCACCGAAAATCCCTAACGGAGCAAAGTACATAACATACTCTGTAAATTTAAACATTATTTGGGAAACAGAGTTTAAAACATCTAATACAGGCTGAGCTTTTTTACCAACAGCGCATATTGCTAAAGCAAAGAATATTGAAAAGACAACAATCTGCAATAAGTTACCTTGTGCCATCGCATCAACAATACTTGTTGGGAATATATCCGTTACCATTTGACTGATTGATGTATGAGCCTGTGTTGCTGCCATCAAACCAACTTCTTGCATATGAATAGCATGTGGAGATGACCCATTAACAAATCCAACACCAGGTTTGAAAATATTCGCCATTGTCAAACCAATTATCAATGCAAGAGTAGTTACAATTTCAAAATAAATAATTGTTTTAAGCCCGATTTTTCCAAGACTTTTCGCATCATCATGTCCGGAAATTCCAACTACAAGAGTTGCAAACAATAAAGGGGCAATAATCATTTTAACCATTCGCAAGAATATAGTAGCGAACGGGCGCATTTTTACAGCGAAATCAGGAGCAAAGTGTCCAACGATTACGCCTAAAATTAATGCTATAAATATCAGGGCTGTAAGTTTTGAATGTTTCAAGTTTGGTACCTCAGTAAACATTATATACCAAACATAGAAATATTATCTTATTGGGTTAGTCAAATTAATAAAAGTTTAATTAAAAAGCATCATTTCCTGTACAACTAACATTAATTTGCCCGTTAGATCTATAGCTAAAACCACAGTTTGTTGCAGGATAAAGTTTTCCTAGAGGTGTTAAATAATAAGAAAACAAATCCGGTTTTGGACAAGAATCTTCATTTCCATGGGAAGCGCAATTTGGATCTTCATCCTGACCGTTTACATCAAAATGAATTAAAACTTTATCACTAAAATTAGAAATTGGTAAATACCAATCTACACCATCTGCTGATGTAAATGTTTTTTTATTAGAGTTAGAACAATCTACAGTAGAATGCGGACCTTTCTTAAGCTTGCTTGCAAAAATTTCACAGAATTTCGTATTACCTTGGTAAGTAACTCCTGCAACTCTTACAGCAGTAGTCTTAGCCAATCCTATAGAAGCTTCACTGTTACTTTGCGGATACAAAGTATCATCATCAAGCATTTGATCAATAGTCTGCTCTAAAATATAAGCACATTTAATCCTCATAGTCTCAAACTTATTACCAGTAGTTTTTTGCAATGAAGGTAATGTTGCCGCTGCAATGATACCGATAATTAGTAAAGTAACAAGAGTTTCTGCCAATGTATAGCCAAGTTTAATACGCATTCAATCCTCCAAACTTATATATAATTATTATAACATTAATTAATATTAGAAGCAATACCAAAGAACAAGTCATTATAAATGAAGTGCCTCATTTTTGCACCAAACAAAAACTTCATATTAAATAAAAAATCTTAAACCACTAATCTACTATACATATAGCTTGAACTGCGTAATTTACACGAAATGCACTATACCAAAGAGAGCTTGAGGATTCAAAACTTCTATAATATGCACCAGTAGAGCTATTTGCATAATTAGACCATAACTTAAAAGTAGGTTCTGGCAAACCAAAAGCAGAAGCTGTACCTGATTTATAAGTTAGGGAATTAACAGTTTGAGTTGATGATATTGAAGGATTCCCAACATATATCGCACTTGCAATTTTAGCAAGCTCCCCAGAAGTAGGAATTTTATTAACCCCACCACATTGTTTTACCGCTCCAGCCCAATAGTCATTATTATCCTTACAACTGGAAATACCCAAATCACCTTTGAACTCTTCACACTCAGCTTTTGTTAAAGGAGTTGGAGTAAAAATGGAAGAATAACACTTATCATTAACTTCAACAGCACAAGCATTCCCCAGACCATTTGCATTGAATAATGCTACATCCTCGTTTTGTTTATTTGGTTTCTTACTTCCGTTTATTTCAAACACTGCTGCGACACAGTTTGATGTTGCATTTGATACTGGTTTGTTATCCTCTGTACCCCAACCATAAGTTTTTACAGGGTCTAACGCTTCACATTTGGTATTGTAACTTAGTATCATTGGCGTTCCGTCTGCTGTTATTATACCTACATTAGGACTGCTATAATCTGCGGTATCACTGTTTTTCATTTGAAACTGCTTACCTGTCTGGAGTTTTTCTACTTCATATTCTTTACCGTCAAGTAATGTTATCGTATCATAAGGCCAACATTCTCTTAGTTTACTTGACGGGCATACCTTTGCTACTTTTAAATGTTTCTGTAACTCTGCTACAAATGCTGCTGTACTATCATACGGGCCTATTAACCCTAAACTAGCCATTTTTTCCGTTGCTTTCGTAAATTTGTACTTGACTGTTCGTATCTGTTCTGCTCGTACTTTCTTGTTTACTGCCTGATTTAATACAGGTAGTGTTATCGCTGCGACTATTCCGATTACTCCTAATGTTATTAGCACTTCTGCTAACGTAAATGCGTTTCTCTTTTTCATTTAGTCCTCCGTTAATTTTTATTATCTGTTTTTCAAAAATTTTGCATCACAAATCACCGTGTCTTTTGGCACGGCTTATTCTTCAACTCTTTTTCATCAAATCGGAGGTCTAAGTAAGGAATGCTTGACTTATCTGTTAGTCGGTAGCCCCCCCCCCCCGAACCATCTCTATACTTATCTTTTGCATATTTGCCTCCTTACATAATTATCCATACTTTATTATAACATATTTTTAGTCTTTTTGAAACACAAATGACTAATTAATTTACTAAATAAAAGAATTAATCAATCATTGCTAAGACAATAAAACTTAAAATAGAATAACAATTTGTAATATTTACAATCTTTCCTTGCCATGCTTTTGAATATTGTTGTATGATTGTAAAATGAAAACATGCTTTTTTTACCAGACATGGGTTTTATTGTAATATTTATAAGCGGAGGTTAGTGTGAACTTAGTGGAAGACAAATTAAATTTATCGGAAAACGCGATAAAAGTTCTTGAAAAAAGATACTTAAAAAGGGATAAGGAAGGAAATTGCACAGAAACACCGGCTGATATGTTCAGACGTGTTGCAAAAACAATAGCAGAAGGAGATTTAAAATTTGGTAAATCTCAAGCTGATGTTGATAAGTTAACAGAAAGATTTTATAAAGCTATCACAAATTGCTACTTTATGCCAAACTCTCCTACATTAATGAATGCAGGACGTGAGCTTGGTCAATTAGCAGCGTGTTTTGTACTTCCTGTTGAAGATTCACTTGAAGGTATTTTTGAAACTGTTAAAAATACAGCTCTTATTCACAAATCAGGAGGAGGAACCGGTTTTTCTTTCTCTAGATTAAGACCTAAAAACAGCGTAGTTCGTTCAACTATGGGTGTATCTTCAGGCCCTGTATCATTTATGGAAGTATTCAATGCTGCAACTGAAGCTGTAAAACAAGGTGGAACCAGACGTGGTGCAAATATGGGTATCCTAAGAGTTGACCACCCTGATATTTTAGACTTTATCAACTGCAAATCAGATAACAACAAACTTAATAACTTCAATATCTCTGTAGCTATTACAGATAAATTTATGGAAGCTTATAAGAACGGAACAGATTATGAATTAATTAATCCGCAAAATAATACAGTTGCAGGCAAATTAAGTGCTAAAAAAGTCTTCGATTTAATCATTGACGGAGCTTGGAGAAACGGTGAACCAGGTATTGTATTTATTGATAAAATGAATTCAGATAACCCAACACCATTAGTAGGTCCTATCGAATCAACCAACCCTTGTGGTGAAGTGCCTCTATTAGCTTATGAAGCTTGTAACTTAGGTTCTATCAACCTTGGCAAAATGGTTGAAGATGGTAAAGTTAACTGGAACTTACTTGCTGAAACAACAAGAACAGCTATCAGATTCTTGGATAACGTAATTGCAGTAAATAACTATCCATTACCTCAAATTTCTGAAATGGTTCAAAATAACAGAAAAATCGGTCTTGGCGTAATGGGTTGGGCAGATATGTTAATGAAAATGGGTATCTCTTATTCATCAGCAGAAGGTACTAAATTAGCAGCTCAAGTTATGGAATTTATTGATTATGAATCTAAATGCGAATCTATAGAACTTTCTAAAGAACGCGGAAGATTTAACAACTTCAAAGGAAGCGTATATGACGGTAAGAATTTCTTATATAATAAATATAAAGGAAAGTCTGCTGGTATCATTTCAGATGAACAGTGGAAAGAACTTGATTCTCAAATTGAAAAATTTGGTATAAGAAATGCTACTACAACTTGTATTGCTCCAACAGGAACTATCTCAATGATAGCAGGAGCATCAGGCGGAGTTGAACCATTATTTGGTCTTGTATTCTCAAGATTAATTATGGATGGAACCGAAATGTTAGAAATCAATCCTATATTCAAGGATTATGCAGTAAAACATGGTATCTATTCAGAATCATTGATGAAACAAATTGCTGTAACAGGTTCTATCGCTCACGTTGATAGTGTATCAGAAGAAGTTAAGAAAATATTTGTAACAGCTCATGACGTATCACCATATTGGCACGTAAAAATGCAAGCAGCATTCCAACTTCACACAGATAATGCTGTATCAAAAACAGTTAACTTTGAAGAAAATGCTACACGTAAAGATATCGAAGAAGCTTACGTCTTAGCTTATGAAAACAACCTTAAAGGTATAACCGTATACAGAAACAATTCTCGTCAATTCCAACCTATGAATCTTGATGATAAAAAGAAATCAGAAGAAGCTAAGGTAGAAGAAACAAAAGAAGAAGCTGTTGAAGAATATAACCCAACCGGAGAAATCAAAACAGTGACATGCCCTGAATGCGGAAATACTATTGAAATGGCAGAAGGATGTTTCATTTGTCTTAACTGCGGTTACTCTGGTTGTTCATAGAAAGAAAGTATTTGCCAATATAGGCAAAAGCTTTGAAATCACAGGCTTATTTCGGATAAATACCGAGAGAGAGAAGAAAAAAAGGTAACCCCACAATGGTTACCTTTTTTGTAAACATTTGTTAATTATTACAACAATAATAGCACATTTCTTTTTTTACGTGTTTTCATGAATGTATAAAAGGTTAAATGTAGAAAAAATAGAGGTAGAAATTATGTCTTCAAACATGGCAATCCCTGCAGTAAACATCGGTGGTAACATCGTACAACCTACACCTGAAGGTAAAATTAAGGTTACAACTGCAAAAGGAAAAGTAAAAGTTTTAAGTCAAGATCAATTTGAAAAGCAAATCAAAAAGAATGCAGAAAACATCAAAGCTGGTAAAGATTTCGAAATTAAAAAAGAAAACAAAACAGCTAAAGTTATTGGATTAGTAACAGCAGCCGCAGCAGTAGTTGCAGGTGTTGTATACAGAAAAGAACTTGGCAAATTATTTGGTAAAGCTGGTGAAAAAGTTTCTGAAGCAGCATCAAAAGTTGCAGACAAAATCACAGGTAAAACCAAAAAATCTAAAGTAAAAGACCTATACACAGGTAACAGCTACTGGGTAAAAGATGGTCAAGACGCAACAAGAACTGTTAAAAACCAAACAATTGCTCAAATGTATTCTGATGATGGAATTAAAGCTGCACAAGCTGCTCGTGACACAGAGTTAGCAAAAATGAAAACTGACGCACAAGCAGCATTCAAAGATTACGATATAGACAAAGTTCTTGACGGTTTGAAAGCTGGTAAAAAACCAGAAGAGTTAGGTCTTACTCATCTTGAAAGAGCTAAAGATCCTGAAAAATTAGTAAGCAATAAAGGACTTGCAAATGCTCAACACATTCAGGATGCAAGATTAAATGCTCTTAAAGCTAATGGTATTAAAGATGAAGCAGAATTTGAAGCAATCAAACTTTATGCAAAACCAGAAACAAAAGAAATTCCTGAAAAATTGCCAGCATGGGCAAAAGATAAAGAAACTTGTCAAAGATATGCATATTCAGTAGACCACTCAATCGCAAAAGCTGAACGTGAAGCTTTAGTAAAAGGTCCTCAACCAAAAGCAAAACCTGCAGTAGATCCAGAAGTTAAAGCTGAAACAAAAGCTGAGACTAAAAAAACAAAGAAAAAATCAACTAAAAAGGCTGAAGCAAACAACACAACAGCAGAAGCACAAAATAAAAAACAACCTAAAGCTGAAGCTAAAACCGAAGAAACAAAATAATAACAAAAGAACATAATTTCTATGATATATAAAAACACCTTCTTGAATAGAAGGTGTTTTTTTTATATAATGCATTCATGCTTATCTCAATCGTCATAACCAGCTATAATTACGAAAAGTATCTAAAAGATACTATAAATTCTGTCTTATCTCAAACTTATACAGATTGGGAAATGATAGTCATAGACGATGCTTCAAGCGATTCTTCGGTAGAGATTATAAAAAAATATCAAAAAGAAGATAGTCGGATAAAACTAATTGAAAATGAAACAAATTTAGGCTTAAAAAAATCATTAGAAAAAGGGGTAAAAGCTGCATCAGGAGAGTGGATTGTCTTCCTCGAAAGTGATGATGCAATAACAGCGGATTATCTTGAGAAAAAAGTTGCTATAATCAAGCAATACCCTAATATTGGGCTTATTTTTAACGATGTTGAATTAATAGGCGATAAAGAAAGAATTTGCGAAGTCGAGAAAAAATTTAAACAAACAGCTTTATCATTAAAATCAAAAACTTATCCTTGTAACCTATTTAAAGACTTGGTGTATTTCAATAAGGTACTTACATTTTCAGTCATACTTATAAACAAAGAAAAGCTTTGCGAATGCAGCTTTGATACCCCAACTGACAAACTTTTAGACTGGTGGATTTTATTGCATTTTGCAAGAAAAAATGAATTCTACTACATTCCAGAAAAATTGACAATATGGAGAATCCACAGAGACAGTTATATTTATAAACGTCATAAATTATACTACTATCCAGTAAATTTACTTGCTGTAATCGACATATTTAAACAAGAACGCAACATAAAATTAATCCCATATATTATAGTAATATTTTTAGGTGGAATAGGAAAAATTAAAGTTGCACTTGCTCAAAGAATTAAAAAAGCTTTGGGTTTAAAATTAAAATGTGAAAATCCTTAAATGCATTTTCATAAAAAAGCTATTCAATCTCGAAAGATATTTTTTAGTAATTCCAGGCTGAACACCTAGAAAATAAAAATATATTATTTTTAACCACGCAGGAATAAATCTGATATTTTTATCATCTGTAAAGAATCTCTTTTGATTATTCAAAATCAAATTAATAGGATATTTTGTATTCTTGGAAATACACACCTGCCAATTTGCAATTGTTGTTAAGTTTCTATTTTGCAAACGAAGAACACTACATTTAACAAAAGGCATCTTATATTTTTCAATCAACAACCGCCAAAAAGAAATCAAAATATGATTAAATCTATACAAACTTCTAATATATGCTTGGGAAGAAAATCCCTCATTAGTAAGGATTTCATAAAGTCCGATTTCGCAATTAATTACAATTTCATTTTTACAATCATAATGCTTTATAGAATTCATAAACTTGTCAAAAACATCTGACGTAAATACGTTTTTATTAAATACAAGAAAATAGCTTTGTAAGTGAGGTCTTTCAATAGCCTTATAACCTTTATCACCATTAGGTTTAAGTCCAAAACGATTTTTAGTAATTCCCCAAAAATCGCAATCATTGAGGACTTCCATATCATCAAAAACATCTTTTAGATTATACAACGGACCAAAACAGCTATCGTTAGCAAAAATCAATTCATCATACTCATTAATATGAGATTTTAAATACAAATAACCTCGTTTATAAGAACCAAAATCATATTCATCATGAACTTCAGAAATAACAAAATCTGCAATCCCAGATAATTTATTTTTCTCATTTTCTGGCAACTCATTACAAGAGACAAAAACAAGTTCCTGCACAAGTTCTTTAAGAGCTTTCATATAATAAATTACATATTCATCTATTAAATTATCTTTATCATAATGAGCAAAAACTGCAGCTCTTCTCATTTACGCCTCCGAAAATAATTATATCATATTTTTATGATATAATGAAACGGAATGGGTGAAAATATGGAAACAATATCTAAAGATCAAGAAATTATAGACATCGTAAAAGAAACAGATTTAAAACATATAGCAATAATTATGGACGGAAATCGCAGATGGGCAAAAGAAAAAAATCTTCCATCAGCATTCGGACATAAAAAAGGTGTAGATTCCCTTAAAGCAACAATGAGAGCTTGCGATGATTTTGGAATTAAATACCTCACAGTCTATGCTTTTTCAACAGAAAACTGGAACAGAAAAAAAGAAGAAGTTGACTTTTTGATGAATTTACTTGGAGAAACCATCAAAAATGAACTTAAAGAAATGCACGAAAATGGCGTAGTTATAAACTTTATCGGTGATTTAACCAAATTAAGTCCAAAATTGCAAGGAATTCTTTCTCACGCAGTTGATGTTACAAAAAACAATACAGGCGTACATTTACAGATTGCTTTTAATTACGGCTCAAGAGATGAAATCGTTCACGCTGTAAAAAATATTTCTCAAAAAGTGAAATCAGGAGAACTTAAATTAGAAGATATTTCTGAAGAAACTATTTCTAAAAATTTATATACAAAAGAAATTCCTGACCCTGATTTACTAATCAGAACCGGCGGAGAAATGAGAGTTTCTAATTATTTGCTATGGCAAATCGCCTATTCAGAATTTTTAGTAATTAAAAAATACTGGCCTGAATTTGATAAACAAACTCTTGCAGAGGCAGTTATTGAATTTAAACAAAGACAAAGAAGATACGGAGCATAGATAACTTCAATGAAAATCGTTTTTGCAACAGGAAACCCACATAAATTAAAGGAAATAAAAGAAATTGCAGGGGATACAAATATTGAATTTATTCTACCTGCGGAAGGATTTAATCCTATCGAAAACGGTCAAACTTTTGAAGAAAATTCGCTTATAAAAGCAAAAGAAGCTGCAAGAGTATCAAAAATGATTTCACTTGCTGATGATTCAGGATTATGCGTAGAAGCTCTAAATGGAGCACCTGGAATACATTCAGCAAGATATGCCGATACCCCACAAGCAAGAATTGACAAACTGCTAAAAGCACTTGAACCTTTTGAAAATAGAAAAGCGGAATTTGTTTGTGCAATGACACTTGTAGATGAAAATGGAAAAATTCTCCATACTACAAAAGGAATCTGTAAAGGAGAAATTGCAAAATCACAATCCGGTAATGGCGGATTTGGATATGATCCTATATTTCTCGTAGATGGAAAAAATCAGACAATGGCCGAATTATCAGAGCAAGAAAAGAATGAAATATCCCACCGTGGTAAGGCTTTGAGAAAACTAATAGAGCTATTGACCCCATAATTATTTTTAGTATATAATCATTGTTGCAGATGCAACAGAATAAAAAAATACATTAACCACAGGGGAGAGCAAATGAAAAAAAATATAATAATATTTATTGCTGTAGTTATTGCTGCAATAGCAATAAGGTACGGAATAACAGCCTATAACAATTACAAAACAGGATTAAAACAATCAAAAAGACCAGCTCCTTCTGTTACAGTTGACCCTGTGCAGGAAGCTGATATCATAAGAAGTTTTGAAGCACCAGGGCGTGTTACTTCTAAGTATCAAGTCAACGTATTAGCACGTATATCAGGCTATCTTCAAAAAAGCTATTTTAAAGAAGGCGATTTTGTAAAAGCAGGTCAAACATTATTCTTAATTGAACCTACAGAATTTGTAAATGCTGCAAACGTTGCCAAAGCAGATGTTGCAAATACAAAAGCACAATTAGAATACGCGGAAAAACAACTTGCAAGAGCCGCAGAACTTGTAAAAAAAGACTACATTGCAAAATCACAATATGATAGTATGCTATCCCAAAGAGATGCACTAAGAGCACAACTTTCATCTGCACAAGCCAGATATAACGATAGTATGAGAAATCTTAGTTATACAAATGTAAAAGCTCCTGTTGACGGTAGAATTGGGATTATTGCTGTTACCTTAGGTAACTATGTAACCCCTGCTTCAGGTGCGCTTACAACTATAAATAGTACAAATCCAATATATGTAACTTTCCCTATTGATTCAGAAGATTTTGTATCGCTCTCACAGGCTGATGGATCTAATGATACCAATAGAAAAGCTGAATTAATTTTTTCAAACGGACAAAAATATCCATTAACAGGTACTCAAGATTTTCACGATAACAAAATTGATCAATCAACAGGTACTGTAACAATGAGAGCAACTTTCCAAAACCCAAATAACCAATTACTACACGGGGAATTTGTTACAGTAAAACTTTATGCTAATAAACCTGTTAAAACTCCAATAGTTCCACAAATTGCCGTACTGGAAAACCAGGAAGGTAAATATGTTTATATCCTAGGAGAGGATGACTTACCTGTTCTTACATATATAAAAGTTAACGGACAAAAAGGGGATAATTGGATTGTAACTAAAGGTCTAAAAGCCGGAGACAGAGTAATTACAGACGGTATCCAAAAAGTTACCCCAGGAAAACCGGTAAAAATAGTTTCTAAAGAAGAAATGGCTAAACAAAAGAAAACAAATATTACAGATACTCAAAAATAAATTAAAATTACAACAAGCGCAAGCTTATTATTCAGACTAAAAAGGGGAAAAAAATGTCAGAACAACAACAAGGCAATATATTTATAAAACGTCCGAAACTTGCAATAGTAATTTCATTGGTAATCATACTTGCAGGAATGCTTATGATAAATATGCTGCCATTAGAGGAATACCCATCGATTACCCCACCTCAAGTAGTTGTAAGTGCAACTTACGCAGGTGCGAGTTCTGACGTAATCGAATCAACAATCGCAGCCCCTATTGAAGCGCAATTAAACGGTGTAGAAGATATGATTTATATGTCTTCGACATCAAGAAACGGCTCTTATGAATTAACCCTATACTTCAATATCGGTTCCGATCCTGATATGGCAGTTGTAAACGTACAAAACAACCTGCAACTGGTAACTCCACGTCTACCGGAAGAAGTAAAAAGATACGGTTTGACAGTAAGAAAAACAACTGGCGGACCTGGTCTTATGATGATTGCGATTAACTCTCCTTCAAATACCTACGATGCATTATATGTCGCAAACTACGCATCAATTTATATTAAGGATGAATTGGCCCGTATCAAAGGTGTAGGTAAAGTTTCAGTATTCGGCTCTTCAGATTATTCAATGAGAGTATGGCTTGATGCAACAAAAATGGCAAACTTGGGAGTTTCCGTAAGTGAAGTAAATGCAGCAATTCAAGCACAAAACATTCAAGCCCCTGCCGGTGACTTAGGTGTTGAACCTATGAAAAATAAACAGATGATTAAACTTACCCTAAGAACCAAGGGACGTCTGGAATCTCCTGAAGAATTTGAAAACATCATAGTGCGTTCAAAACCTGACGGATCACAAATAAGATTAAAAGACATCGCAACAGTTGAACTCGGTGCAGAAAGTTACTCTTATTTTTCAAGAATTGGCGGACGTCAATCTGCAATTATATCAGTAGCACAATTACCGGAAGCAAACGCTATTGATTTGTCTAATAAAATAAGTAAAAAAATGGAAGAATTAAGTAAAGGCTTCCCACAAGGTATTGAATATAAAATTGAACGTGATGAAACGGAATTCGTAAGAGAATCAATCAAAGAAGTAATAAATGCTATTGGACTTGCAATTATTTTGGTAAGTATCGTTACATACTTATTCTTAGGAAGCGGAAGAGCTGCGTTAATTCCATTCTGCGCAATTCCGGTATCACTTATCGGTGTATTTATATTCATGAATTTACTTGGTTTTTCAATAAACCTATTAATATTGTTTGCTCTTGTACTTGCTGTAGGTCTGGTAGTAGACGATGCTATTGTTGTACTTGAAAATACACAACGTCACATTCAGGAAGGTAAAACACCAAAAGATGCCACTGAAGTCACTATGAAAGAAGTATTCGGTGCAGTACTGGCAACATCATTAGTATTGATGGCAGTATTTGTTCCTGTATCATTTATGGCAGGAATTACAGGTCAAATGTTTAGACAATTTGCACTATGTATTGCTTCATCAATAGGTTTGTCAACAGTCGTAGCTCTTACTCTTGCACCTGCTCTATGTGCAATGATTCTAAAATCAGGCAGTGAACATAGCGATTTTAAATTTATTCAAAAATTCGATGAATGGTTTAATAACGTAAGAGACAAATATCTTGAAGGCGCAAAAGTCTTTATAGATTCTCCTGCAAAAACATTAACTACTTTTGCAATTATAATAGGATTTATTATCGGATTATTTAAACTTATTCCAACAGGATTTTTGCCAACAGAAGATAAAGGAGCTATTTTTACTCAAATACAATTGCCTGACGGATCTTCTGCGTCAAGAACAGATATTGTTGCAACTGAAATTGAAAATAGATTATTACAAATCCCAGGTGTAAATAAAACAATTACACTTGTAGGTTTCTCAGGTGAAAATACCGCATTGATTGTATCTCAACTTGATAATTGGTCAAAAAGAAAATCTAAAGAACTTCAAATGGAAAATATTCTAGCAAAAGTTCAAAAAGAATTTTCTAATTATCCATCAGCAACAATTGCATCATTTTCACCACCATCAATTTCAGGTTTGGGTATGTTCGGAGGTTTTGAATACCAACTTCTTGATAAAGGAAACAGAACTCCACAAGAATTATACGATGAAGCTATGAAACTTATCCAAGCTGCAAACAAAAATCCGGCATTTTCAATGGTATACACATCTTATACCGCAAATTTACCACAATTATTGCTGGACGTAGATGCATCAAAGGCGATGGCACAAGATGTCGAAGTTTCAGAAGTGTATAATGCACTTGCAGGATACTTTGGTAAATCTTATGTAAACGACTTCAACAAATACGGCCGTGTATATCGTGTATATTTGCAAGCTGACGCAAATTACAGAGAAAAGCCATCTGATATTGATAAAATCTTCGTTAAAAATAAATACGGAAAGATGGTTCCATTATCATCAGTTGTAAAAATAAGCAACATAGTAGGCCCATACAGCTTAACTCGATTCAATATGTATCCATCAATCTTAATTAACGGTATGGCAAGAAACGGTGTAAGCTCAGGCCAGGCAATGAATGAAATGGTAAAAATTTCAGAAGAAGTATTACCTAAAGATATGGGATACACTTGGTCTGGAAGTGCGCTACAAGAACAAGAATCAAGCGGTCAAATCGGACCTATCTTAGCAATGTCACTTGTATTCGTATATTTGTTCCTAGTAGCACTATATGAAAGCTGGATGCTGCCTTTAGCCGTATTGCTAATATCTCCGGTAGCATTAATCGGTGCATTATTCTTCCAATACGTGGCAGGATATTCACTTGATATATATGCTCAAATCGGTCTTGTTATGTTGATTGGTTTGAGTACAAAGCAGGCAATTCTTATTATTGAGTTTGCAAAAGACGCACATCAAGGAGGAATGCCAATTAAAGAAGCCGCATTACAAGCTGCTAAATTAAGATTTAGAGCTGTAATGATGACAAACATAGCATTTATCTTAGGATTACTTCCATTAGTATTTGCAGAAGGTGCAGGTGCAGCAAGCAGACATTCCGTAGGTATGACAGTATTTGGCGGAATGATGGCTGTAGCATTCATCGGGACATTCCTCGTACCGGCATTCTATGTAATGATAGAAGAATTCAAAATATTTACCGCTAAACATTTAAAAAAAAGGAATAAGCAATAAATATGCATAAGAAAATATTTGCAATAACACTATTAATATTACTTTTAACAACAGCAGTTCAAGCAAAGGATATCGGAAACACCATTAACAAAAAAGAATATCCTTCAGCAGATGCTGTATTGCCTAAAAAGCCAAAATCTAATGCAGAAACCGAAAGCATAGTAATCGAAGGTTCTGTGCAAAAAAATATTGATATGAATCTTGATAGATGCATAGAACTTGCTTTAGGTAATAACCCTCAAATTAATGCAGCCTTTCAAGATATTTTGGCCTCAGATGCCAGAATAAAGCAAGTTTGGTCAAATTATTTTCCTCAAATAAGCTGGCAAACCGGCTATACTAAAATTAAGCAACTGCAATTGTCAGATGCATTAGGCAAAAACTTAACATTTAATTACTATGTATTAGGGCAAATTACTCTTCAACAAATGCTTTATGACTTTGGAGTTACCCAAAACCAAGCAACAATAAAAAGATTAGACTATGAAGGTTATAAAACCACATTAACAGGCATAATAAACGATGTAATTTACCAGACAAAAGATGCCTACTTTAATCTTCAATACGCAATTGAAAACCGTAGAGTTGCTGAAGATACTGTAGACAAATTTAAAATGTTCTATGATCAAGCTAAAGCATTCTATGAAATAGGAATGAACCCAAAAGTCGATGTCACAATTGCTGAAGCCAACTTGAGCAATGCCAAACTAAAACTTATACAGGCAGATAACGCAGTCAAATTAGCCGTTGCAAAACTAAATAACGTAATGGGAGTACCATTTATTGATGAATATAATGTTCAAGACAGACTAATGTATAATCCTGTTGATTTAACCCTAAATCAAGCAGTAGAAATAGCAAGAGACTCTCGTCCTGAACTAAAACTTGCAGAAATCAAGGTTGAAGGAGCAAAACAAACCCTAAAATTAGTTAAAAAATCATATTTTCCAACACTTTCTGTAGAAGGACAATACCAAATAGGTGGTAAAAGTTGGACTTCCAATTATGGTTATAACATTGGAGGATACCTAAACTTCCCGACAGTTAACGGAATGTTAATAAGAAACGAAATCAAAGAAGCTCGTTACTTATATGATAAAGAGATAGCAAATGCTCAAAATACACAAAATACTATCTATCTTGAAATTCAAAATGCATTCCTTACATTGGAAGAAAAGAAAAATCAAATTCCAGTAGCAATGCTTCAGGTAAAACAAGCAAAAGAGAACTATGAACTCTCATATGGTCGTTATAGAGTTGGTGAAGCTAGTCCAACAGAACTTAAAGATGCTCAAATTCTCTATCAGGAAGCTCAGTTGAATTACTATGGAACGCTTTATCAATATAATTCTTCTAAAGCCGCACTGGAAAAAGCTATAGGTAAAAATCTTGTCGCTGAAGATGAAACAGTTACGTTAAAAAAAGAAGGTTAACATAACTTAACAAAACGAGACAACAAAAAGCAATTTTTTGCACCTTATATCCTTTATATATATGTAAGATATAAGAGAGAAGAAAGAGAGCACAAGAGATGTTACCAATGGCAGGCAGCACACAAAATGAAACAAGCGGAAACGGTCAGTTTGGATCATTAACTCGTAAAAGAAAGGGTAATAAAAGATCAACTGCCGGATTTAATATAGAAGATTATTGTTATCTTGATAAACGTGATAAAAGAATGCGTTTCAACAATTCAAGAGATCCAATTTATTACGTATTTGAATGTGTCGAAAATAGACCAATTACAACATTAGCAAAAGAATTTGTAAAAGATTCATTCAAAGATATCGTAAATTTTGTATCAACAGTCGTTGCAAATTAATAGGAAAAGGCAAAAGGAAAAGGTTTTAAATAATAAGGAAACTAGGAAAAGGAATTAGAAATACAGGACGGTAAAACCGTCCTTTTTTATTGAAAAAAACATAACTTTACATTTCGTAATAATAAGTCTAAACAAAGGCAATTATTTTGGGAATAAATACTTTATATATACATAAGGAATAACATAAGGGATTGGTATATGGTTGACGGCATTAACACAAATGTACTTACCAGTACAGAATTTGAAAAGGATACTAGCTTAAAGAGTCAATATAAATCATATGAGAATTATATTGCTGCTCAATTAAAAACAACATCAATACATAACTTTGATGTATCTCAATTAAAATCTTCAAGAAACCCTGCAGATTTAATTAGAGAATACTTCAATAAACGTCACGAAGCATTTAATGCAAAATCAGAAGAATTAATTGCAAACTACCAAGCATTAGCTCCAATCGCCAACAAAGCAAAATCTGAATACATGACATTTAAAACAAAAATGGATGCACAAGATACAGACTTATCACTCACACAAGAAGCAAAATTAAACAGATTAAAAAATGCATCCTCAACAGCAGAATTCAATTATGACGCAGCATTAAAAACAGCTTTATATCACACACACAGTGCAACACAATTTTTAGCATAAATAACTTAAACCCTTTACAAAATGTATTTGTAAAGGGTTTTTAACAGAACGGTTGATTTTTTTTATTGATATATTATCATAAGCCTTGTAGAGTGCTTACGCCAAATAGTCACTCAACACAATGTAAAGGAAAAAATATGTCAATTAACTTAAAAAACAAACAAGACATCATTAAAGAATATGGTGCTAACGAAAAAGATACTGGTTCTGTAGAAGTTCAAATCGCATTATTAAGCCAAAAAATTTCTGAATTAACAGAACACCTAAAATCTAATCAAAAAGATTTCGCTACAAAAAGAGGTCTTTTAATGATGGTAGGTAGAAGAAAAAGATTACTTTCTTACATGAAGTCAAGAGATCTTGATGGATACAGAGAATTAATCAAAAAACTTGGTATCAGAGGTTAATTTTCAAAAACGAATTTTTAGGCACCCTATTTTGGGTGCCTTTTTTAGTAAGAAAAAGAGAGTAAAAACGATGAAAACACTAAAATCAATGCGTTTACATATCGGAATTTTCGGCAAAACAAATGTCGGCAAGTCTGCATTCTTAAATAAAATTACAAATCAAGATACATCAATTGTCTCAGACATTGCCGGAACAACAACTGATGTAGTTGAAAAATCGATGGAACTACTACCAATAGGGCCTGTAAATTTTCTTGATACAGCAGGAATTGATGATGAGACGACACTGGGAGAAAAACGCATTGAGAAAACAAAAAAGATAATTAACCGCACTGATATCGGTATAATAATCTGCGATTACAATGGAATTGATAATTACGAAAAAGACTTAATAAAAGAATTTAATTCTCTAGAAATCCCATACTTAATCGTAATTAACAAAAATGATATCCGAGAAATTGAACCAAATAAACTTAATGAAATAGCCGAATTAACAGATAATATAATTATCACATCCACATTAAGTGATAAAGATCTGATATACAAATTCAAAGATAAATTAGTAAAGCTTCTACCAGAAGATTTTGTAAACACACCTAAAATTGCAGGGGACTTAATTCCAGCCAAAAGTACTGTAATTTTAGTAATACCGATCGACAAAGAAGCCCCAAAAGGTAGAATCATCCTTCCACAGGTACAAACATTAAGGGACTTACTCGATAGTGATTGTATGAGCTACGTTGTTAAAGAAACAGAGCTAAAAGATGCACTGGATAACTTAAAAACTCCACCATCATTAGTAATTACAGATTCCCAAGCCTTCAAAACAGTATCAGAAATAGTACCTGAAAATATTCCGCTAACATCATTTTCAATACTTTTTGCTCGACTAAAAGGTGATTTAAGCGCGTTTAAACAAGGTGCAGAAGCTATAGAAAGCCTGAAAGATGGTGATAAAGTACTAATATTAGAAAGCTGTACCCACCATGCAATAGAAGATGATATCGGACGAGTAAAAATTCCAAACCTGCTAAAGAAAAGAACAGGAAAAAATTTAATCATAGAAAATTATGCAGGCCACGATTTCCCTGATATCAGTAATTATAAGTTAATAATTCACTGCGGAGCTTGTATGACAAATCGCAGAGAAATTCTATCAAGAATACTAAAAGCAAACGAAGCCGGAATTCCAATAACAAACTACGGAATAACAATTTCATATTGTCTTGGAATCCTGCCACGCGCAATTAAAATATTTGAATAGGTTTTATATTATTTACACTTAGTCTTACCATCCCAACTAAGGTCATTGCAATGCAAATAGTCCATATTTTCATTATATATTACCCATGCTGCACAACCTCTTCCCTGAAAATCAGGACGGACTGAAACATCTATAGTACTACAATATTTTTGGAACGGTTTAGATTTTGAATTTTGCATGCCATTGGGAACAAAACCTTTTGTTGTAAACTCAAAACTAAACACATCTACGCCTATTTTCATATTTCTAGAAGGAAATACAACCCAAAAGTCTCCACAAGCACCATTTACACATGACTCAGAATTTATCCATCCTTGAGCAAGGATTGTACCATCAGCTATAAAAATATATTTATCAACGGAAGCATTCCAAGGCCACCATGCTTGCCTCCCATCAAGAGAACTGACATATCCTATTATTTCATCCTCAGCCAATGATTTTTGCTTTATATATTTTTTTAAGATACTCATAGCCTTGATAGCACCACTATTATCTAAAACAGGTTCACCATCATCATCGACTTCTCCGGTATTGGTTACTACAAGCCCCCAATTATCAGGAGTACCATAATCATTTACAGCCATAGTAAATGCCTGATTTAATATAGAATAGGCTTTTTTAAGTTGTGTAACTCTTTGTTTTTCCTTGTATTTTGACACAAGAGTTGGTAAAGTCATTGCCGCTACTATTCCAATTATTCCTAAGGTTATCAATACTTCAGCTAAAGTAAAAGCATTTCTCTTTTTCATAAATCCTCCGTTTGTATACTATTTTCTATTTGAACATTTTTTTGCACCAAAAATCACCGTGTCA
The DNA here is from genome assembly GCA_944325875.1 of Candidatus Gastranaerophilales bacterium. GTDB lineage: Bacteria > Cyanobacteriota > Vampirovibrionia > Gastranaerophilales > Gastranaerophilaceae > Scatousia. The sequence continues at coordinate 29,889 of CALVBU010000004.1, read as the reverse complement.
CTTGGCACGGCTTACTTTTCAGCCATTTTCTTTCGATCGGAGGTCTAAGTCGGAAATGCTTTTCTCAACTGTTAGTTGGTAGCCCCCCCCCCCGAAATTCTATCTATATTTGCTTTTTGCATACATTCCTCCTTTACTTTATATTTTTATTTTAAACGATTTTTTAAAAATTTTCAATAATAAATAATCTTGATAAATTTCGGGATATAAGCTAAAATAAAAATATAGTTATAAAGAGGATAGTATGAACAAATTAAATATAACCGTTTGCATGGGCAGTTCCTGTTTTGCAAGAGGTAATTCGCAAAACTTAGAATTTATAGAAAATTATATTAAAGAAAACGGTCTTGAAGCTCAAATTGATCTTGCCGGTGCAAGATGTGAAGGGAAATGTGCAACAGGTCCGAATATTGTAATAAACGGCACAGAATACCACGAAGTCGATGAAGACAAATTAAAAGAAATATTAGCATCATACAAATAAAATCAAAAATAGTGTTTATTAAAAAAGGAGTTTTCAATGAATAATCAAAATGCGGTGTACACATTATCAAATGAATGTCACGACTGTTATCGCTGCATAAGAGAATGTCCAGTAAAAGCAATTAAAATAGAGAACGGACACGCATCAGTTATTCCGGAAAGATGTATAGCTTGCGGGAATTGCGTAAAGGCTTGTCCTTCAAACGCAAAAAGAGTAAGAGTAGATATAGATAAAGCTAAAAATTTAATACTAGCTCAAAAAGAAGTCTACGTATCACTTGCACCATCTTGGAGCGGTGTATTTGAATATTCTCCTGAAAAAATGATAGGATTATTGAAAACTCTTGGATTCAAAGGAGTATCAGAGACAGCTTTAGGAGCGCAAGAAGTATCAATAAGAACAGCCCAAATGCTTAATGCCGCTGAGAAAGGACTATTCATATCAAGTGCTTGTCCGGTTATAGTAGATTTTATAAGACATTACCACCCTGAGTTTATAAATAACATAACACCAATAGGCTCACCGGCAATGACACATGCTAAAATGTTAAAAGAAAAATATGGTGAAGATATCTCGATAGTATTCATTGGTCCTTGTATTGGCAAAAAAAATGAAGCACGTGATAGCGGACTATATGACGTTGCTCTAACATTTGAAGAATTAAAGGTATGGATGAATGACCAAATTCCTGAGAAATCAGCTATTCCAGAAGATCCAAGCCACAAATTTATACCTAATACAGCATACGAAGGCTCATTATACCCTATTGACGGCGGGATGAATGAAACAATAAAAAGAATTGGAATTAAAAAAGAAGTTCAATTAATTGATATTGCAGGATTACATTCATTTGAAAATGCACTAAAAAACCTCAATCCTGAAAATTTAGATCAAGTTGTATTTGTAGAAGCCCTATCCTGTGAAGGCGGATGCGTTGGAGGGCCTTGCATATCAACAAATAAAGCAGGGTTATCAATTATTTCCAACGTATTAAATAACGTTAAAAATAGAGAAATAATCCCGAAAGCACCTTCTGTTGTTGTTCCATACAATATTACAGAAAAGAAAGTTGTCTCAACACCACATAGCATTGAAGATATCCTAAAGACATTGAAAAAAATAGGTAAACATTCAGTTGATGACGAATTAAACTGTGGCGGCTGTGGTTACGCGACTTGTCGAGATTTGGCAAAAGCTCTATTGGATGGAGATGCAGAAGCCTCTATGTGCGTATCATATATGCGAAAAATTGCAATGAGAAAGGCTGCAGCACTTGTAAGATGCATGCCAGCCGCAGTTGTAATGGTAGATAGCAATATGAACATTATTGAAGCAAATGACAGCTTTATGAAAATGTTTACAGGCGATATGTATGATGTCTTTAAGGCAAGGCCTGAAGGATTAGCAGGAGCTGCAATTGATAGAATTGTAGACTTTGCAGATTTATTCAAAACGATATTAAATTCAGGAAAAGACCTACATAAAGAGCGTTACGCCGTAAAAAACCGTCTATATGACATAAGTATATTTACAATTGAAGAAAATGAAATTGTAGGCGCAGTAATTATGGATGTAACCCAGTCTGAGACAAATAGAGAAAAAATATCTCAAAAAGCACATGAAGTTATCTCCAAAAACATCTCAATAGTACAAGAAATTGCTTGCTTACTTGGAGAACATATGGTAGAAACCGAAACCCTACTAAGTTCAATTGCAAACGATTTTGATGACAAAGATGAAAACGAAAATGAGGCAAAATAGATGTTTATTGATATCGATTGCAGCCAAATGAAAAAATATAACCAAAATGCCTACGGTGACTACTTTGTTTCAAAACGTTATCCTGATGAAGCACGCCTTATTGCTGTATTATCAGATGGCCTTGGTAGCGGAATTAAAGCAAATATATTGTCCTGTATGACAGCTACAATGCTTTTACAATTTATTGAAAACCAACAAATTCCAATCCGCAAAGCAGCAGAAATTATAATGAATTCACTTCCTGTATGTAAAATAAGGAGGATAAGCTATTCAACATTTTCAGCTATAGACGTAAACGATGACGGACACGCAAAAATTGTAGAAGAAGGCAATCCGCAATTCCTGTGGATTAGAGATAACGAAATAATGGAACCTCAGTTTGAGACAATCCAATCAAAAACTTTTAAAAATAGAAAATTGAAAATCTATCGAATTCAACTAAAGCTCGGCGACAGATTAATCTTTTGCTCAGATGGGGTAACCCAAGCAGGCCTAGGAGGCGGTAGATTAAAACTAGGACTAAGACGAGAAGGTCTAATCGTTTTAGCTAAAGATAAACTTGCTGAAAATCCTGATATTTCAAGCTCGGAATTTTCACAATATTTAGTTAACCAAGCTCGCAATATTGAAACAGACAGAAAACCTAAAGATGATATATCTGCATGCGTTCTATACTTTAGAGAACCACGAGAAGCATTAGTGTTTACAGGGCCTCCTTATCACCAACAAAAAGATAAGGAATACGCAGAAATGTTTGCAAATTTTAAAGGTAAAAAAGCCATAGCTGGAGGCACTACTGCAAACCTAATTTCAAGAGAACTAAATAGACCGATTACCATGGATACTACAATAAGTATTGGAAAACTTCCGGCCTGTTCATATATGGAGGGAGTTGATCTTGTAACCGAAGGAATTTTAACTCTTACTAAAACTTTAGAATATTTAGAAAACGGAACGCAAGATATTGACAATGCAGCGGGTAAACTGGTAAAATTTCTCTTAGATAGTGACTGCATAAACTTTATGGTTGGCGCAAAGTTAAATCAAGCACACTATGATCCGGCTTTGCCAATTGAAATTGAAATACGTAAAAATATTATTAAAAAAATCTCAAACGTATTACAAGATAAATATTTCAAAAAAGTAACCATACAATATATGTAATAAAAAAGATAAGAGTTAGGATAAAATAAATTTCACAATATAGGACTATAGATTAAAGCCGACGGATGTCAGCAGAAAGGGTATAAAATGAGTGAAAAAATTAGTGTTAAAGTTTGTTTAGGAACAACATGTTTTGTAATGGGCTCTGCAAATTTACAGGAATTAATAGAAACTGTTCCTGCTAAATACGGAGATAAAGTTGAAGTATCAGGAGTTCCATGCTTAGGTTTATGCTCTATTGACTGGGAATTTTCAAAAGCTCCTTATGTAAAAGTCGATGAAGACGTAATTAAAGAAGCTACTGTGGAAAAAGTTTTGAAAGCTATTGATGAAAAACTAGCAGCTAAATAATCGGATTAAAAATATAAAAAAAGACCTCCCTATAAAGAGAGGTCTTTTTTTAATCTATAAAATCAGCATCTTTTAAAATAAAATCATCCTCAACAGCAACAATCCTGTCATCTTTCATTTTATCAAAAATGGGATAAAAAATTCTATCATAAATAGAATCATCATTTTCATATCGAGGAGTGTTCAAAGTATGATACTTATCAGCTTTTTCTAATTTTGCCAAAAATGCTAAAGTATCTACTTTCGTTTTATCTTGATGTTTAAAAATATTTAAAAGTTTTACAAATTTCTGAGCAATAGAATCAGCATCTAAACTCAAAAGAGTTTTTGTAGCTTTTTTAGTAAGGGTACAGCAATGTTCACTGTAATCATCAGCACTTAACTCAGTAGTAGCATATATATCAAGTCGATTATCAGAATTAGTTACTATAAAATCATAAGGTGTTTTTTTAGTTTTATTTTCAAAAATATCAACAACTTCAGTCCATAACTTTTTATTATTTCTCATTTCCGAAATATCAAGCTTAGCGGTAAAATTCACCGGATTATTTTTAAAATTAGTATTTATCATAGATATAAGATACCTCCAAACGCTGAAAACTTCTCAACCTGTTTTTTTGACAAAAATTAATTAAAATTTACAAATAGTATATCAGCTTGAATTTTTGAAAATTTTCATGTTTATGCGATAATTAGAGTATTGGTGAAAGAATAAAAAAGGAAGTTAGGAATATGGCGATAAACACCCCAAAACAAACATCACACTTGAAAAGAGAGATTTTAGTAAGATTAATAAAATCATTTCTTAGTGACAACTTTGAAGAAAATACACGTTTAATACCATACGATATGCGTCCAAAAGGACACGAAGTCCCATACAGATGTTGTATCTACAAAGAGCGTGCAATTTTAAGAGACAGAGCAGTTGCCGGTTTAGGATTTTCTATTGAAGAAACTGATGATAGCACATTGTTATCAGATTTAGCAAAAGAAGCTATGGAAAGAAAAGAATCGGAAGAAAATCCTCTTACCGTATTAACTACAGCTTGTAAAGGTTGTGTACCTTCAAGAATATACGTAACAGACCTTTGTCAGGGATGTGTAGCAAGACCTTGCGTAAACACTTGTAAATTTGGAGCAATAAGCATTCAAAACGGTAAGTCAGTAATCGACCCTGCTAAATGTAAAAATTGCGGAATGTGTGCTCAAGTATGTCCATATCAAGCAATACAAAAAATTATCGTTCCTTGTGAAAATGCTTGCCCTGTTGGAGCAATTGCCAAAGGAGAAGATGGACACGCACAAATTGACTTTTCAAAATGTATTTCATGCGGAAAATGCGTATCAGCATGTCCATTCGGCGCAGTTCATGAAAAGAGCCAAATTATTGATGTATTGAAAAATATCAAAGCAGGTAAAAAAGTAATAGCAATGATTGCACCTGCAATGATGGGACAATTGCCTTGTACTCCAAAACAATTAAAAGAAGCAATCCAAAAATTAGGATTTGCAGATGTATATGAAGTAGCACAAGGTGCAGACGTTACAACAAAAACAGAAGCAGCTGAATTTGTAGAAAGATTGGAACACGGCGCAGAATTTATGACAACATCTTGCTGTGCAGGATATAACGAGCTTGTTGATAAACATATCCCTGAAATGAAACCGTTCCGTTCTGATACAAAAACTCCAATGTACTATACTGCTGAAATCGTAAAAAAAGAAAATCCAGAAGCAGTAACCGTATTCTTCAGTCCTTGTGTTGCAAAAAGACGTGAAGCGCTTCAAAATCCAAACGTTGACTACGTATTGAATTACGAAGAAGTAGGCGCTTGGTTCATTGCATTAAATATCCAAGTAGCTGAATGTGGAGAAAGTGAATTCAAAACAGAAGCATCTGCAGAAGCTAGAAACTACTGTGTAACAGGTGGAGTTGCAAAAGCAGTACAAACATTGTTACCAGAAGAAATTCCTGCTCACCCTGTAGTAGTTGACGGACTAACAAAACAATCAATCAGAGATTTGAAAAAATATGCTAAAAACGGTATGTGCGATTTAGGTAACCTGATTGAAGTAATGGCTTGTCAAGGCGGCTGTTTGGGTGGAAACGCAACAGTTAACGCTTTCAAACCTGCATTGAAACAAGTTACAAATTACGTAAACGAAAGCGAATCATTAAAAGAAGGAATAAAATCCGAAAAATAAGTTTCGCATATAAGATAAAAACAAAAGGTTCTATAAAAATAGAGCCTTTTGTTTTTGTATATCTAAAACTCCACATAAATAATCTTTTTGTAATATAATAATTTTATGGAAAAGAAGAGAAAAATAAGTATTATAGGTTCAACCGGATCTATTGGAACTCAAGCGTTGGAAGTAATCGAAAAACTTCAAGACAAATTTGAAATTATCGCTCTTGCTGGCGGTCATAATAAAGAACTTTTAGACAAACAAGCTCAAAAGTTTAAACCAAAATACACAGTTCTTGGAGAAGAAGGACTGGATAGGATTTGCAATGATAAAGAAAATGATATAATTCTTGTTGCTTGTTCTGGCAAAATCGGGTTAAAACCAACATTAAAAGCTATCGAAAACGGCATTGACATAGCACTTGCCAATAAAGAAACACTTGTTATGGCAGGTGACATCGTAATGGCTTCCGCTAAAAAACACGGAGTGAAAATTATTCCCGTAGATAGCGAACATTGTGCAATTCATCAGTGCATAAAAGATATTAACCAAGTTGATAAACTTATAATTACTGCAAGTGGCGGACCATTCTTACATAAAACCGTTGAAGAAATGAAAAATGCTACAGTAAAAGAAGCTCTAGCTCATCCTAGATGGAATATGGGCAGAAAAATTACCGTAGATAGCGCAACTTTAATGAATAAAGGTCTAGAAATCATAGAAGCGCATCATCTTTTTGGATTTGACTATGATGATATTGATGTAGTAGTTCATCCACAAAGTATCGTGCATTCAGCTATTGAATATAAAGATGGCAGTGTAATAGCACAATTAGGACTTCCTAGCATGCATATTCCAATCCAATATGCAATCACTTATCCTGAAAGATATGAGGGAATTAAATCAAAAAGCTTTAGTTTTGCAGAAATTGCCAGATTGGATTTTGAAAAACCTGATTATGAAAAATTCCCGACAGTTAAACTTGCTTATAAAGCAGGTAAAATAGGCGGAACAGCGACAGCATGTCTAAATGCTGCAAACGAAGAAGCTGTATTTGCATTTTTGGATGGCAAAATTAAGCTCTATGAAATTTACGAAATTACCAAAAAGATTTTTGATGAGCATAAAGTCATTCAAAATCCGACTATTGATGAAATTTTTGAAGTCGATAAAAACATTAGAGAAAAAACAAAAAATTATATAAAGGGACTTTTATAAAAAGTCCCTATTTATTATTTACATTTTTATATTCATCATAAATATTTCTTATATTTTCACGAGCCAAAGCTATATCTTCGCCAGATTTAAAATCAGGTGTGCTATGTGAAAAACTTTTGCCAATATAAATTTCAGAAATACTTCCATCATCATTGAATTTTACAGTGTATTCTTCATGTTTACTACCATATTTTTCAAATAATTTATGATATATTTGTTTTACAGTTTTTCCATCAGGGGAATATTCTAGTGTATGTTCACGTTCATTAATATCAGGTATCCAAGAATCGTTTGGACAAGATGAACTACGAAGAATTACAGTCTTACCATCAGGAGCATACTTAACTTTGTCAATATTAGAAATGTAAGTATGAGTTCCAGAATAATACGAAGTAACAGATTGTTCTTCCATTAAATTCCCATTTTCATAATATCTGTAATATCCACGATCACCCGGTTTATCAATATATTTTAATGCTCCACTTTCATAAACTTCTCGTTTATTCCATGGCTTTCCACTACTAAATCCACCAGAAATATAACATTCCGCTTCACTTTTGAACTTACCACTAGGATAATATTTGAATTCTTTTACAATTGAGGATTCTCCTTGAGATTCATACTTAATAATCTCTAATAAATTAAAATCATTATCTAAAACTTGAACTTTTCCATAATATGGGGAATTCGGATTATAATCAATTACTTCCATTAACGTTTGATAATCATTCTCCTCAGAACTAGTTGTTCTAACCGCACGCAACACATTACCATTAGCATCATAATCTCTTTTTATACCATTCCAACCATAAATTGTTCTATGTAAAAATGAACCATCAGGACCATAATCTTCAGTTTCAGAAATATACTTACTAGAATAATCTTTGGCATATTTATATCTAGTTTCCCATTGTAAATTACCTTGTCCATCAAAATTGAATGTTCTTGATAACTCGTTATACTTTGAATTTGGGACATATTCGTAAGTAGTTATTGTTTTAATTGTATTATCAGGATTCAATTCAACCTTACGTAAGTTTTTAATTCCAGCATTACTTTTACGATATTCATAAAAACCTTTAATGTTTCCAGATTTAGTTAAAATATTTTCCTTCAAAATTTTAGGTTCAATTTTATCAACAAATATCTCAGCTGCTTTATTTACAGCACCATTTTTAACCCCCTTTTGTACAAGGACATCGTAACCAGTGAGAGATTTTACAACCTTTTGAAATGAACTTAAAAGACTTCCAAAACTCACCTCTTGCATAGGTAAATTATGAGATGAACGATCCTTCAATAAGATTTCATTAGATTCTTGATTACGACTTAGATATTTTCTTTCTCTAACATAATTTGAATTAATAGGACTAACTTTCATACTTAATACCCCTTTTGCTTATATAAACACTTGCACAAATTTTCATTCATGCTACTACAACAAAGTTAGAGAAACATATATACAAAAATTTATTTTACAAATATTAATATAAATTATAAAATATCCAATGGATCGACATCAATTGCAAGTTTAATATCTTTTGGCATAGTTATTTTATTTAAGAAGCTTGATATAAAGTTATGCCCTTTTTCTTCCAATTTATTTTTTATAATAATTTGGAATCGATAGTAACCGTTTATACGTTCAATAACACAAGGAGTAGGGCCTAAGACTTCTAATCTTTCTGATATTCCGTACTTTTCAATCATCATACACATTCTTAGAGCAATTTCCTGTGCTGATTTTTCAGCTCTGAAATTATTCATTGAACTAATAATAAGCCTAATCATCTGACTGAAAGGAGGATAGTCAAATTCTTCTCTGGCTGCGATTTCTGTTGAATAAAACTCTCCATAATTCTGTGATTTTGCACTAGCAAGGGCATAATAATCAGGATTATAAGTTTGGAAAAATACCCGCCCTGTAAACTCCCCTCTACCGGCACGCCCTGCTACCTGAGTTAAGAGTTGAAAACCTCGTTCAGAAGCTCTAAAGTCAGGTAAATTAAAACTTGCATCAGCAGAAATTACACCGACAAGAGTAACATTTGGATTATCAAGACCTTTGGCAATCATTTGAGTTCCTACCAGAATATCAATATCGCCTTTTTGAAATCTTTCTAAAAGTCTGATATGTTCACCTTTTCTGACCATAACATCACTATCTACACGTTCTACGTTATGCTCAGGAAAAAGTTCTTTTACATATTGTTCAATCTTTTGAGTACCGGTACCGCTATTTTTCAACGCATCAGAACCGCATTCAGGACAAACATCGGGGAAACGTTCAACCTGATTACAATAATGACATTTTAACCGTTGGTCTTTTGAATGCCATATCATTGGAATTGCACAATTCGGGCACTCAATTACATGCCCGCAAGCCTGACATTGAGTATATGTTGAAAACCCTCTACGATTTATAAGCAAAATAACCTGCTGTTTTTTCTCCAAAGTTTCATTAATCGCAGTCTGCAAAGGTTTTGATATAACGCTGCGATAAGCAGCCTTTGAATGCTCTTGCATATTAATCACAGTAACAGGAGCAATAGGAGCATTACGATATCTGTGTTTCATCTCAAAAAGATTTCCTGAATTAACTGCTCTGTAATACACAGAAATATCAGGAGTAGCAGAACCAAGCAAAAGCGGACAGTTATGGAATTCTGCCAGTTTTTGCGCAACAACTTTCGCATCATATCTTGGAGCAGGACTTGTTTGTTTATAAGCTCCCTCATGCTCCTCATCAATAATGATAAGGCCAATATTTTTTAAAGGGGCAAAAACTGCCGATCTTGCACCTGCAAGAATTTTTATATCATCTTTATAAAGCCTTTGCCAAACATCATAACGCTCCCCATCAGAAATACTGCTATGCCATATTGCAACATCTTTTGTGCCGAATTTTTTAGCCAAACGTTTTGTTAGTTGGGACGCAAGAGCTATTTCAGGCGCAAGGAAAAGAACATTTTTCCCTGCTTTAATAGTATCATCAATAAGCTTAAAATAGACTTCCGTCTTACCACTTGCAGTAACCCCATAAAGCAACATTTGCGCAGATGGATTTTCTTTTATTTTTTTAGATATACCATCATAAGCACTCAACTGTTCACCTTCTAATGTTGATAAAGGTTCAGTATTCTCAATTCTCAAAATATCCAAAGGATTTCTATAAATTTCTTCAGTAGACAGTTTTAGACATCCCAAGGCTTCAAGCTTTTTAATCGTTTGCCTTGTTGTTTTTGCATATTTTTCAAACATAATAAGCGGCATTTTTCCGCTATCTTTTAACTTTTGAAGCACTTCTATCTGCCTTTTTGTAGCACCTTCAAAGGATACAAATTCAACAGACTGTTCGGTTTTAGAAACCTTTTCAATAAGTTTTAGCGGTATTGCAGCGTTTAAAACGGTAACTAAATCACAGCAATAATAATTCCCAACCCACTCAAGTAATTTCAAATAATCAATAGAAAACAACGGGGTTTCATCCAAAATCTTACTGATTTTTTTTGCCTTGATATCCTCAGGCAAATAATTTGAAAACCCTACACAAAATGCATTTATAAGCCCTTGCCTTCCAAAAGGTACTAAAATTGCCTGCCCGATTTGAATTTTATCTTTCATATCATCGGGAATTAAATAACTGAAAGTCTTAACCCCCAGTCCTTTAATATTAACAAGTGCAAGAGCATATTTATTCAACACATTCTCCTTTATGCAAAACAGATGCAAAAGCAAGAAAGAAAACTGCCACAACTTTCTTATACAGACACCTGAGTGCAAAAATTTTATAAAGCGCTAATGCAAATATTTAAATATTTTATAAACATTTTACAATAGCGCAATTTCAAAATTCCTAAGTTATATTCTATTGAATTTTAAGACTATTCTTCAGACATAAACTCTTTTTTAGCTTCTTCAATAGCATCTGATAACAAATCTAATTGATCAGGTGAGAAAGTAACACCTTTTTTTGTAGGAAGCCAAGATGCACCATCATCTGTAGTGTAGAATATTCTCATATTCAAGTAGCTTCTTCCTTTATATTCACTTACAGAAATCTGTAATTGTTCAGTATCACTTCTGTCAATTGTAGCTAAAATTTTTGCATCTGCCATTTGTTATCTCTCCTTATAAACTAATCACTTTTTTATAATAGCATAGAAAATTTTTTTTTGATAAAATAAGGTCACTAAAATTAATAAGAAAAATAAGGAGATAATTATGATAAAAGTAGCAGTATGCGGCGCATTGGGGAAAATGGGAAAAGAAGTTATAAAGGCAGTCGAAGCTTGTCCTGAAACTGAACTTTCCGCAAAAATTGATCTTCTTGGCGATGACACTTATAAATCTATAGAAGAAGCTCACAAAGCTGTTGATTTTGAATTACTTGTTGATTTTACTCAGCCTAAATCAATTTTTGAAAACGCAAAGTACTGCTTAAATAACGGAATCAAAATAGTAATTGGAACAACCGGTCTATCAGATGATCAAATTGCAGAACTAAAAGCTCTATCAGAAAAAAATAATACAGGCTGCCTTATTGCTCCAAACTTTTCTACAGGAGCTGTATTAATGATGATGTTTGCAAAACAGGCTTCTAAATACTTTGACAATGCTGAAATTATCGAACTTCACCACAATCAAAAGAAAGATGCCCCATCCGGTACAGCAATAAAAACTGCACTTATGATGTCAGAAGAAAAAGAAACTTTCACAAAAAACAACTGCCCTGAAACCGAAACCATAAAAGGCTCAAGAGGCGGAGAATCTTATTCAAATATTCATATACATTCTGTCAGAATGCCAGGGTACATCGCATCACAAGAAGTAATCTTCGGCTCATCAGGTCAAATAATGACAATCAGACATGATTCTATGGACAGAGCTTGCTATATGCAAGGAGTCATGCTCGCAGTAAAACATGTTTACGAAAAGAATGACTTTATCTACGGACTTGAAAATATAATGTAGTTAAACATTTTTTATTAATTCGTTTATATCAATATCTAAAACCCTCGCTATATCTATTATTTTTAATATAGTAGGGTTTTGTCTTGCTGTCTCAATAAAACTAATTGTAATTCTTGAAGTATCTACAAGCTCTGCTAATTCCTCTTGAGATATTCCTTTTTTCATTCTGGCGAACTTAATATTCAATCCTAAAGTCTTTAAACGCTCATTAGTCATAGTCTATATTCTAAAAAGTTGACAAACTTTTCTCCATAAGATATAATAAAATTATGATTAATATATTAAACAAAAATAAAACATATATAACATTACACGGATTTACAATAGCAGAAGTACTAATTACACTTGGCATAATCGGCATAGTCGCAGCAATGACACTACCCTCAATTACAGCCAAAATAAACCACATAATAGCAGTAAATAAATTAAAGAAAATGTATTCCACACTTTCTCAGGCAATGCTAAGAGCCTGTCCAGAAGGGGATTATTCGTCTTTAACCTTCGAATCATCAAAGATAAAAGATTGGTACATCAATTACCTTAAACCTCAAATAAAAATCAATAAGGAATGCTATAATACAAAAGGTTGTTGGAATTCAGGAACAAAATATATGAACGGTGCAATAGCGAGTAATGCTAGTGGTGTCGGTTCGGGATTTATTGCATTTGATACAGTTGACGGGTATTTTATAAACATGGACGGATATCTGGAAAGAGACCATGATTATGTTGAAAGGGTATTTGGAGTGAATACTCAGGGCGATAGTTTAATAGTACATGTTGACATAAATGGCAACGGAAAACCTAATATTATAGGAAAAGATGTTTTTGTCTTTGTATTTTCAAATAAAGGGTTTGTACCAGCATGCAAAATTAAAAATGATAATGAAATAAAAGAGGATTGTTCAAAAAACGGAAACGGTATATGTTGCTTTGAAAAAATTATTAGAAATGGTTGGGAAATTGATAAAGACAATCTATGGTAATAAATAAAAGCGTCTTTATAATATAAATTTAATAAATTCTCATAAAAATTAGCTATATTAGTAATAAAAATTCATATAAGACTTAACAAAATTTTTGTCTTTGATAGAATTAAGAAACACATATGAAAAATATTTATTTTGAGGAGAGATTATGAAAAAGCCAAACATAGCAATTTTAGGCGCAACAGGTGTTGTTGGAAGAGAAATTACAAAAATCGTTGACGAATTAAATATCGAATTTAACGAAATTAAATTTCTTTCAAGTGCAAAAAGTGCTGGAAGTAAAATTGAATTCCAAGGCAAAGAATACACCGTAGAAGAAGCAAAACCTGAAAGCTTTGATGGTGTTAATATTGTACTTGCTTCTGCAGGCGGCTCTACCTCTCAAAAATTTGCACCGGAAATTGTTAAAAGAGGCGGAGTTTTAATAGACAACTCAAGTGCATTTAGAATGGACAAAGATGTTCCTCTTGTTATAGCATATGTTAACGATGAAGATTTGAGAAAACATAAAGGTATTATCGCAAACCCTAACTGCTCAACTTCACAGCTTATGCTTGTCTTAAAACCTCTTCATGAAAAAGCTAAAATTAAAAGATTAATAGTTTCTACATATCAAGCAGTATCAGGTGCAGGACTTGCTGCGATAAACGAATTAACTGCAAATACAAAAGCTACGCTTGATAATAAAGAATTTGAAAATGTATGTTTCAAAAAACCAATTTCATTCAATGTAATTCCGCAAATAGATGTATTCTGTGAAAACGGATATACAAAAGAAGAAATGAAAGTTGTTAATGAAACTAAAAAAATTCTACATTTACCTGAAGAATTGCCAATTTCATGTACAGCAGCACGTGTCCCAGTATATAACGGCCACTCTGAAGCTGTTGATATTGAGTTTGAAGAATCAATTTCACCTGATGAAGTACGTGAAATTTTGAACAACTCTTTTGGCATAAAAGTTATTGATAATCCTGAAAACTTTGAATACCCTACGACACGTGATGCATCAGGTGTAGACCCTGTATTCGTAGGCAGAATCAGAAAAAATCTTGCTTTCAATAACGGAATATCATTATGGTGTGTAGCTGATAATCTAAGAATTGGTGCGGCTTTAAATACCGTAAGACTCTGTAAAAAAGTTATAGAAATGGAATTATATTAAAAAAAGTTAAAATATACCCATCTGGGTTGTAGCCAGATGGCATGTTTTAATGTATAATACATATACAAAATATATCTGATTGAGGAGAAAGGCATGGTTAAAATACCCCTAATAGGCAGTGCTAACACTGTCAATAGAGTTGTCTCTAAAGCAACTAAATTGTCACCAAAAAGCGGACTTCCAAAAGAGCTTCCACTTACAGACTCTAAAGAAACACAAATTATCAATATGCTTCATCCAGGGACACCCTTTTATAACTCAAAATTAAATATTCAAACAAGCTTAGAAAATGACTACAAAAATATAAATAAAAAATAAGAACGGTTACCAGACTTATAAAACATTACCCCAAGACCAGACCAAATAAAGGAAAATATTATGAAAGAAGAAAAAAAAACAAAAGTTTCAGTTATAGAAAAAGACATTAAAAATGAAACTGCAGAATTAAATGGAGTTAAAGTAAATCCAGAGGATTTTGAAATTCCAAGATCTACAATAGAAATGTTAGAACAAACATTTCAAATAGCTTAATAAAACTATACATTTACCCCTACTTTAAGCAATTTTTAAATTCATATAACTTCTTATAAAAAAAGGAAAATTATATGAGTTTAGGAATTGCTTTTGAAAATATAAATTACAAAAAACTAAATATCCCAACAAGATTTGATGATATACAAAACGAAATTGTACGAGAAAAAATGAAAAATAGTGTTGAAGCGTATAAGAAATATGTTAATCAAACTGAAAGTCAAATTGAAACATACAAACTTGGCGATATTTTAGGCGAAAAATTAAATGAAATAATATAGTTTGACACATTATTTTTACCAAAAATATTTAATAAACAGTTTTAGAATATTTGTATAAAAAACCCTTTATTTAAGGGCTTTTTTATTGCTTTTATAATATGTTTTTGCTAAAATTATCTTATCAAAGACAGTATGAAAAAGAAATTCTATACTGTCAAAGGGTTAAGGATATGTTAATCAAAAGAGAAGAAATAAAAGATTTAGTAAACAAACTTCATTCCGAAGGAAAAACTGTTGTCTGCACAAACGGATGTTTTGATATTTTACACGTAGGACACGTTAGATATTTACAAAAAACAAAGTCATTTGCAGATTATTCTATTGTCTTATTAAATTCAGACAAATCCGTAAAATCAATAAAAGGGCCATCTCGTCCTATAAACAATGAAAACGACAGAGCTGAAATATTAAGCGCTTTGAGATGCGTGGATTATGTGGTATTATTTGATGAAGACAGTCCTCGGAATCTTTTAGATGAAATAAAGCCTGATGTTTATACAAAAGGTGCCGATTATTCAATGGCGACACTTCCTGAAGCGGATATTATGATAAAAAACGGCACAAGAGTAGAGTTTATAACCTTTGTAGAAGGTAAATCAACAACAAATACTATAGAAAAAATGAAAAATAGTAAATAAGGAGAAATATATGAGAACATTTTCAGTAGAAGAAATTTCGCAAATTGTTGGCGGTATGTTGACAAAATCAGCAGATGTTAAAATTTCACAAATTGCACCGCCTCTTTTAGCTGATGAAAACACTCTTGCATTAGCATTAGGCGAAGATGAAATTGCAAACCTTGCAAAATCACAAGCAAAAGCTGCTCTTGTTCCATTGGGAGTACAAATTGACGGACTAACAACTATTGAAGTTGAAAGACCAAGATTAGCAATGATGAAATTGTTAAATCTTTTCTACGTTGCTCCTGAAGTAAATCAAGGAATTCATCCAACAGCAACTGTACATGAAACAGCGAAACTCGGACAAAATGTTCAAATAGGGCCAAACGTTGTAATTTCAAGAGATGCAGTAATTGGCGATAATACAAAAATTCTTGCAAATACTTATGTTGGCGGAGGATCTAAAATTGGTAAAAACTGCTTCTTCCACCCTGGTGTAAACATTGGAGACAGAGTTCAAATCGGAGATGACGTAATTCTTCATCACGGCGTATCTTTAGGTGCAGACGGCTTCAGCTTTGTTACCGAAAATCCTGATAACATTGAACAAGCAAGAAAAGATGGTGCTATTAAAGAAGAAAACATAAAACAAGTAATCTTTAAAATTCCTTCAATCGGTTCTGTTGTTATTGGAAACAATGTTGAAATCGGCGCAAACACAACAATTGACAGAGGTACAATAGAAAATACAACAATCGGAGATAACACAAAAATTGATGACTTAGTTATGATAGGTCACAACTGTAAAGTTGGAAAAGGTTGTTTAATCGTATCTCAAGTAGGTATTGCGGGCAGCTGCGTAATCGGAGATAGAGTAGTTATTGCAGGTCAAGCAGGCTTGGCAGACCACATCAATATTGGCTCTGATACAATTATTACAGCAAAAGCAGGTGTTACAAAATCATTCCCTGAAAAATCAATCGTTGTAGGTATCCCTGCTGTTCCAAGAAAAGAATTCATTAAACAACTTAAGACAATGAAAGATGCTCAGGAAATCTTTGCTAAATTCAGAAAATATGAACCAATGCTAAATGCATTTGAAGAAGCTCATAAGGAAGACTAATCGAATGGTAACACTAAAAAAAGAAACCGAAATTACAGGAAATGGCTTAATGAAAAATAAGCCATGCACGATTAAATTCTTCCCTTCAAATACAGGTAAAATAAGATACTTTGTAAAAGGACAGGATGGATTTGAAGCAAACGTAGACAATGTTGTATCTACAGATCACTGTGTGGTGTTAGGAAATAAAAAATCACAAGCAATATTAACAGAACACCTAACAGCAGCACTTGCATTTTGCGGAATAGATTCACTTGATATTTGTATGGACGAAACTGAAGTTCCGGCTCTTGACGGAAGTTCAAAACAATGGGTTGAACTGTTTAAAAAAGCTGGAATAGATAAGCCGTTTATGTACAAGCCTCAGCAATACACCGTATCTGAACCTGTTTATTATTTGAACGGAAAAACAAGTCTTGTAATTTTACCTGCTGACGAATTATTCATATCTTATGCAGTAAACTATAACCATCCAGATTTAGTAAGAAAATTTGTAAACTATAATCCTAAAAATCAGGATGAAATTATTGAAGCTCGTACATTTGGATTTTATAAAGATCTAAAAAAATTCCAAATGTTAGGTTTTGCCCAAGGTGTTACAATAGAGAACACTGTAGGCCTTCAAGATGAAGGATATACAACACAGTTAAGAAGTGAAAATGAACCGATAAAACATAAAATGCTTGACCTTATCGGGGACTTATACTTAACCGGAGTTAATCCATTAAATTTAAAATGCCAGATTTTAGCAAAAGAGGCAGGACATGCAGTTCACGTAAAAACTGCAAAAATATTGAAAGATAAATTAATAAAAATATAAGGAGAGAGTGATGAGTGAAGAACAAGAAATTCTAAAATTTGATACAATGGAAATTATGGAAATGATTCCACACCGTTTTCCATTTTTACTTGTTGATAGAATTACAGAATGTGTACCTGGAAAATATGCAAAAGGATATAAGAATTTGACAATGAATGAGCAATTTTTCCAAGGTCACTTCCCTGGAAATCCAATTATGCCAGGAGTATTGCAATTAGAAGCTATGGCTCAATGTTCAGCACCTGTATTAATGACAATGCCTGAATTCAAAGGGAAATTAACTTTATATGCAGGAGTTGACGGCGTAAGATTTAAAAACATCGTAAGACCTGGCGATAGATTTGATATGGAAATTGAATTAACAAAAGTAAAAGGTCCTATTTGTAAAGCTCACGGAAAAGGTTTAGTAGACGGAAAACTTTGCGTAGAAGCTGATATGACATTTGCTTTAAAATAAGTCTTTCTAAGATACAATGGCAAAAAAATCCTTTCATTTGTTTTATACAAAATGAAAGGATTTTTATATGCAAATTAATAAGGTTTCACTTATAAATATACACCCCACAAATATTAAACAAACCCCTAAACAAGAATACCAAATTGAAAATAATTCGCAAGAACATCTTCCACTTCCAACCACTGCACAATATTTAGCATTTACAGGCGGATATAGCCTTGATCTTGCGAGTACAATAAAGAACTTAGATAAACTTGCTCAGAAAAAAACAAACGTATATCCCCCTCAAATTCGAGAATGGGCAGGAATTATTTTAGAAGAAGGAAATAAATCCAAAGAAACTTTAATCAATATTCATAAAAAATTCTATGAAAGTTTAAAAGATTGTCTTACACTTGATGACGCAAAAGCAAAATTTCCAGAATTTAAAGATGTAATACCATCTTCACAAATTACATACCAAGAAGAAAGTTTTTTAGCCGATGTTGCGCAAGGAAAATTAGAATACTTCGATAAAGATGAAGACTTATCATTACAACTTCTAAAACTATACTGGGGCGAAGGTTTCTCAATAAACGATTTGAGAAAATATGCAAATGGCAAAGATATAAGCTATACAATGCGTAAACTTCGAATACCTTTTACAGACCAAACTTATGGAAAAATTTTAAAACTGTCAGACCCTGAATATAATGAGCGTCTAACAAAAGAAATGACAGCAAAAAGACTCGAAGCACTTGATAGAAAAGCTCAACAAACATCAGGTGAACCTGTATATATAAGACGCCACCCACGAACTGCAGAAGAAAAACAACATATATCAGAAGGTTTGAAAAAATACTACGAAGAAAACCCTCAAGCAATATATAATATCTCAGAACGCCAAAGACAATTCTATGAAGATAATCCAGAAAGAGCTACCATTTTAAGCAGAGTTGCCAAAAAGGCATGGTATATCTTTGGTGCAGATAAAATCAAAGCCGCAATGTCAACTTTCATGAAAAAACAAGGTGTAAAAACTTTTGATACATCAAAACTTGAAAGCCCATTATCATTTACAAAAGAAGAAAGTCATGCACTGAAAAAATTCTGGGCAGAAAATGAATGGGCAAGAAAATCATTTTCAAAAAATATGACCTACGCTTGGAAAAAAGTTAAAGAAGAACAAAGTATCATCTATGATGTAAGAGTCGCTCCAAGAGGTTATATAGATAAAATACTAAAATGGGCACAAACTAAAGGCTACGAACTTAAAGAAAGTGATTTTATAGGGAAATTTGATCCGAACGGAGGCAATAATAACTACTTGAAAGCCGACTTAAGTCGTTATTCAAGAGAATTCGTTGACAGTCAAGAAAATGAAAGTACAGTAATGGCAAATACATTCTTCTTAGCTTTGTTAAATATAAATCGAGAAATTTCCAAAATGGATTTATCAAAAATTGATAAAGAAACAAGACTATTGTGTAAATCTATTCAAAGAATTATCAAAGAATCGTTATTTCAAGACCCTGACCTACCATTTGAAAGAAACCAATTTAAAGTACTTGATGCTAACGAAGCTCAAGGAATATACGGACTTTTAAGAAATGTTTGCTTGGAAACATTTAATCCTAAACTTGCAAATATGTTCGAAAAACATATGGATAAAGCTTACGAATACGTATCAAAAAATTATAAAACCGGCAGTCCGATAAGAATGAATCCATACGGAATGGATATTTAGACTTCAGAAACGGAAATACTTGTAAATCCTGAATTTCTGGCACTATCCATAACTTTAACAACAGCACCGTGAGTAGAATTTCCGTCGGTTTGGATCATCAAACCATCAGGAAAATCTTTTACCTGAGCTTTTAAGGTTTGCTCCAATGTATCAGCGGATACTTCTTGACCATCAATGTAATATCTGTTATCAGATGTTACATCCACAGTAAGAATTTTCGTATCTTTTTGAACCTGTTCTTCTGCAACATTTTCAGGCACTGTCAAATTCAACCCCTGTTGATCTAATAAAGGTGCAATAACCATCATAATAATCAGAAGAACAAGGAAAATATCTGTCAATGGTGTAATATTAATTTCATTAAAAGTATCGCGTTCACGTGCCATTTTTATGCTCCCTGACTTTCATTTTGTTTTTGTAAATCTTTTTGTTCTTTTTTAGAAAGCGGCTCCCCTGCAACTATAAGCTTTTTATATTCAGCATCCTGAGCCGCATTCATAACTTTCATAATTTCGGAACTTTTTACTTGCTCATCAGCCTTTACAACAACCTCAGGCTTTTCTAAAGAGGATTTCAAAGCAACAAGTTCATCAGTCAATGCTTCAGGACTGATTTCTCTACCGTTAATATACATAAGTCCTTCTTTGGTAATTGATACAGTAGCATTTTTTTGTTCAATAGAAATCCCGCTGTTAATTTCAGGAACGGAAATAGCATTATCCATAGATTGGAAAGTTGGAGCTACAACCATCATGATAATTAACAATACCAAGAAGATATCTGTTAACGGTGTGATATTTATTTCGGTAAACATTTTACCTTTTTTAGAACTCATTGCCATTTTTGTTTTCCTTTAAAATGAATTGTTTTTTGTTTTTAACTACATTGAAGCGTTAGTTGAAGCTTTGCTTGATTTATCTGTTTCTGAATCTACAAAGCTTAAGAATAACAATTTAATCAATTGGAAATCATCTTCATAACGTTTAACGATAGATTGGAAAGAGTTGTAAAACACAACAGCTACAATCGCAACGCCAAGACCGAAAGCAGTAGCAATCAATGCTGAACCAATACCCATAGCAACAGCTGCAGATTGGTTACCTTGCTGAGCCAAATCTTGGAATGTATAAAGGATACGAACAACTGTACCAAACAAACCTAAGAATGGAGCAACACCACCAATTGTACCTAAAATTGTTAAGTGACTTTCAAGCTTTCTTGTAGCAAGTGCTGCAGCTATATCGAAAGATCTTGAAAAACCATTCTTTTGCTCAGAGAAAATTCTAACTGCTTCCTCTGTAACTTCACCAATAACACCTCCACATTGGATTGCTAAATTTTGTGCACCTTGGAGATTGTTTTTAGCTAATTCTTTTTGAAGTTTTGGTATAAAAAGAACAACATCTCTTTTGTTTCTTTTGTAAACAGAAATTCTGTTTAACACAACCATAACAACAAGGATAGAGCAGACCAAAATCGGTAATAATACCGGCCAGTCTAATTTGATTGAGTGTAATAAAAGTTCCATAATTTTAATCCTCTTTTATTTTGTAATTACATTGATTTCAATTTTATCCGCTAACTAGCGGAAAGTCTGTTAGTAGCCTGAAGCTCCAAATACGTTATAGTCAAAAGTGAATTGGATATCAATACTTTGACCTTTAAACTCAGCCGGCAAAGGCTTGAATGGAGCAGTCAGTTTAACTGCATTTATTGCAGCACTATCTGCACTCGGAAGTCCTGATGACTTAAATACACTGCAAGAAAGTAGTCTACCATCTTTTGCAATTTTAAATAACAGAACAACACGTTTACTTTCATTTCCTTTAGGAGGGTTCCAATTCATCTTAATACGACGTTGGAGTTCTCTCATATATGGACCAAAGTCAGGTTCACGAATTGCATCGATTCCAGGTCTGCCATTTGGATTACCAGGACCAGGGTTTCCGTAGGAACCACCGCCGCTACCGCCACCTTTAGCGAGTTTTGAACCTGAAGATGAACCACCTCCGGTAGGAGCTAAAACTGGAGCAGGAGTATAACGTCCTGCAGAAGAACTGCCTGAACCTCCTGAAGTTGAACCACCGTTTGCAAGCTTGCCTGAACCGCTTATAGGCCCAGTAGCATAGTGTCCACCCGCAGTTCCGCCTTTTGGAACAGGGACTTGGAATGCTGATGAAGGTTTAGCAACAGGTTTTGGAGTATTTGGAGGTTTTATAGAAGGTCTTGCCGTAGGCGGATTTGGTTTTGCCGGTGCAACAGCCTTAGGCGCCGTAGGAGCCTGTGTTGGCTGAGGTTTTGGCGTAGGTTTTGCAATTTGTTTTGGAATTAAATTTTGCAAAGGATTTTTTACAGGTTCCGCTTTTTTTACAGGCTGAGGCTTTGGTGTTTGTTTCGGAGCCTGAGCCGGTTTTGATTTAGCCGCTGGAGCAGGAGTACTTGGTTTTGCTGCTGGAGCTGATGGTGTTGACGGCATAGAAACTTTTCTTGTTGGGTCATGGTGCCCACCTGCACGAGAATTCCTATCAGCACGATACGGAGTATTTTTATTAATAGGCGTATCTTCTTTGTCTACAAGTACAAATTCTATATCATTCATCTTAGGCTTTGGCTTATCAAAAAGATGCATATTAAACCCTAATAGCATTAAAATCAAAGTAATAAGCCATACGACACCCACAGCTGACGGATGAAGTAATACTGAAATCCAAAAAGATTTCTTTAGGGTTAAGCCCTCTTTATCTTCACGAAGCACCGCAGGAGTAGTATATCCCGTGTTTTCTTGTGACTCCTCATCCTCTAGTAAGCTATTGTTGTATTTATCTAAGATTGACATTTTATTTACCTATCTACAACTCTTTTCCCTAATCTATAATAATATTATTCAAAAATTAAAAATAATATTATCGGTTAATCGGCTAGTAATTTGAATTATATATTGCCGGATTAACAGTAATTGGCTGGGTAAGTACCAATTCTATATTTGAATTTGCAGGAATTTCGACATCATCGCCTTTGTCCCATACTGATTTTATAAGTCCGCCGCCTGCACCTACTGCAGTTCCTAAAGCTGCGCCTCTACCAATATTTCCACCGGCAAGTGCTCCGAACACAACTCCTGATACCGCACCTGCACCTGCACCTACAGTAAGGTCTTTCGCATAATCTTTAGCGACATCGACTTTTGTACCACCAATAAGCATTCCGCTATTATCACTTGTTTTAACGATTGCTGAAATAGGAATTTGAATACCGTATGGGGTAACTATTTGGGTAAATCTCAACATTAATTTACCGTTCATACTCCCGCGTTTTGCTTTAGAAACTTCTAAAACTGTTCCAGTAACAGAACTTCCTGCAGGAGCTATCAAGTTATTATTATAATAAAAATCTGAGCCTAATGCAACAGTTACAGTCTGACCTAATGTTAAATTAGCTGAATTCAATGGCATAGTAACAACAGCAGGCATTGACTGACCAGCCGGAACTGTTACAACACTACCTTTAAGAGTCTGATTACCTGTCATTTTTGGCTGTGCGTAATATGTTGGTTGATATGAGGGAGCAGTCATATTCTGCGTATAACTGTAATTACCGGCAGCAAAAACCGTACCACAAGAGACAAGTAGTGTTGCCATTAATAAAATCATATTTTTTTTCATAATTTAATTTTCCTTCCTTAAACACAATCACATATCACTTGATAATAACATTTTATGTCTATTTTTGAATTTGTCAATTTGTTAAGGTGTGGGTAATCCAAGCAGAGTCTGAAAGAATGATAATTCTATTTTCTCCTGATGTAATAGTAGTATGAGAACCCATTTTTCTATCACGTCCAGGACGTATTTGTAATGTTATATTGTTCTTAAATCTAGACTGATAATGTGGCATTTTCACCCAAGATGCCGGTTCTGAAATCCCGCCACCGATTAGATTGTTATTAGGAGTATAGATATACCCTCGAATTGGCATTTCAAACCCATCAGGCAATATTACCTTATTAATTTTAATTATCATAGAAGCGTTAGTTCCAATAACAGGCTCATGCATTTCTTCGATATATCCGTAGAATTCAGAATTTTCTGGAATAATATTAGTCTCGTGCATATATAAGTCATTTGTTGCTGTAAATCTAACTTTATAACCTACAGGACAATATTGTGTAGAAATTTCCTGAGCACTTACAACAGGAATAAATGTACCTGCAGGAACTTCAATTACATCATAACTTCTTACATCCAGTTTTACATCCTCAACTACCGGCTCTTGTGCCGCAAATGACGGTGAAACTGAACTTATAAGCAATGCTAATATTATTAAAACCCATCTCTTCATAAAATTTATTATAACATTTTTTTTCAAATATTCAACAAAAGTTTTTTTATAATATAATGAATAATGCCAGCGTTAATTTAAGGCATATAATTAATTAGAGAGGACAATAAGTTATGAGAGAAAGAATAGTTTCAGGAATGCGCCCTACAGGAAAATTACATCTAGGTCACTATTTGGGTGTAATACAAAATTGGGTAGAATTGCAACACAAATATGACAGTTTCTTTTTCGTAGCTGATTGGCACGCTCTCACAACAAAATATGATAAAACAGAAAACCTTAAAAATGATGTCATTGACGTTGCAATTGATTGGCTTGCATCAGGGATTGATCCTGAAATTTCAACAATATACGTTCAATCACTTGTGCCTGAAATTGCAGAATTAAACGTATATTTAGGTATGGTAACCCCTCAAAACTGGGTAGAACGCGACCCAACCTTAAAAGATATGGCAAAAATTTTAAGAACTAAAGAAGGTCAAAACTCTCAAATAAGTTACGGACTTATGGGATATCCGGTTTTAATGAGTGCTGATATTATGATGATGAATGCAACTCACGTTCCTGTAGGAATAGACCAAGTTGCCCATATTGAAATTACAAGAGATATCGCAAGAAGATTTAATAATGTATATAAAGAAGAATTCTTCAACGAACCACAACCAATATTAAATCACTGCTCATTAATCTGTGGACTTGATGGAAATAAAATGGGTAAATCTTTCCAAAACGATATAAAAATTTCCGACGCCGAAGAAGTTACTGCCAAGAAAATCATGACAGCAATAACAGACAGAAGCAGACTTAGAAAAACAGATTTAGGTCACCCTGATGAATGTGAAGTTGCATTCAAATACTGGCAAATCTTTGGTTCTGAAGATCAAATAGCGCAAATACGTATGGAATGCGAAAAAGGTGAAAGAGGTTGCGCTGACTGTAAACGTCAACTCGGTGCTCTAATTAACGAAAAATTTGCCCCTATTAGAGAAAAACGTCGTTACTATGAAACTCACATTGATGAAGTAAAAGATATTCTAAATGACGGTTCTAAACGAGCAAGAGCTGAAGCTCAAAAAGTTCTGACTCACGTTCGTGAACTTGTAAATATGTATTAAAAAAAGCGGTATAAACCGCTTTTTTAGTTACCAAGGGTAATCGTCTTTTATCGCCCATCCATCGGCAATAATTTTGACTGTACAATCATTATAGTTTCCTGAACTTTGTTTGCTGCAGTCTAAATCTTCATACTTTTTATCATATCCATATGGTCTTAAAAGTTTTTTATCAGAAAGAGTAAATATAAAAACATCTTTCCCAATAATATTCGGATTCTTAGGTCCATTTAAATCGACATAAAAGAGATTTACATATACTTTATTTCCATTAGCATCCGTAGTATTCCTTGGATTAAATATTAAAGTTCCATCAGATAACATAAACAAAACTCGGGTTTCTGACGTTTTAATCTCCCAACCTATTCTTTGTCCATTTAAATTCGTCCATGCCTTATTATTAGAATATCCACAAGATACAGCCCATGAACAAATTTTAGGATTTTTATAATAAGGACGCCAATACTTATCAAAATATGCATTAACATCAGTTATATCAGGACCCGTAGGCCATTCTGAAATTAGTCCATTATCCGCTTCAGAATGTTTTATACCTTGAGATAATACACTATATACCTTTTTCAATTTCGCAACTGTTTCTTGTCTCTCTGTCTTAGCCAAAATTGAAGGTAAAGTCATAGCTGCAACTATACCGATTATACCTAATGTTATTAGGACTTCTGCTAATGTAAAAGCATTTCTCTTTTTCATATATCCTCCATGTATTTATTATGTATAAATTGGTCTTGTACTAAAATTTGCACGACAAATCACCGTGTCTATTGGCACGGCTTACTATCAGCTCATTTCTTTTAATCGGAGGTCTAAGTCGGAAATGCTTATCCTAACTGTTAGTCGGTAGCCCCCCCCCCCGAAATTCTATCTATATCTACTTTTTGCATACATCCTCCTTTAATGCTCTTCTGTTTCATATAGGTTTATTGTAACAAACTCTTTTATATTTATCAAGACATAAAAACAGCCGTCCATAGACGGCTTATCTCAATTTGTAAAAGGTTAGTGTGTAGGAGAAAATAAAGAAAATGGTTATATTTTACTTATTCCACTTTAATTTATTTATGTAACATATACACTATATATCTTTTACATATCTTCATAATATACAAACAAAAAAAGAGCCGGCATTCACCGACTCTCTTTTATGAATCTATTTTAGAACTATTTTACAAGTTCTTTGAATTTTTTACCAGCTGAGAAAGCAGGAACTGTTTTTGCAGCGATTTTCAATTCTGCACCAGTTTGTGGGTTGCGACCAGTTCTAGCAGCTCTTTTTCTAGCTTCAAATGTACCGAAACCAACCAAAGTAACTTTTTTACCTTTTGAAACTGTTTTTTCAATTGTTTCTAATACAGCTGCGATTACGTCAGCAGTAGCTTTTTGAGAAACTTTTGCTTTCTTAGACACTTCTTTTACTAATTCTTCTTTGTTCATTTGAACCTCCTTCTTCCTTAGCAAACGGTAAATAGAGAAACCATTTCCTCCGCATGCTTATATATTCGACAGATTAATTATAGCACGTTATTTGTTTTTGACAAGAGGGTTTTCACGATTTTTTTTTGAAAATATGCCTTTACACAAGGGTTATAAGCAAAATAAAAAGACAAAACCCAGTGACGATAGGCACAAGCGATTATATTAGTTAATTGAAGTCCCATTAGCACGTGCAAACTTCACATTTTTATAAAAATAATTTAATATTTGATAAGCATTATAACCTTGTTTTGCTAAATTATTTGCACCATGTTGTGACATCCCAATACCATGACCATTTTTCTTAACGTTATCGTCAAACGATGGTACTGAGCGAATATAAGGAACATCATTACCCCAAGCTTCTTTTGCCGTAACAGTCTGACCGCCTGCAGAGGCAGAATAGAAAGCAGATACGACTTTGTAGTTATAAGTTAACACCAAACCACTTGTATCATCAACGGCACGATTAGTTTTTGACGTCTCTGCAGAAGCACCACCATAAGCTTGATCTTCTGGAGTATCTTTCAAATCGTAGCCTAAAGATGCACGTTTACCTAGATTTGCCAAAGCATAACTTCTCGCTGCGATAGCCTGAGCCTTTAAAGCTTCAAACTCCCAGCCAGAAGGCATTTCTGATGGAACAACACCTTTTAGATAATCTTCTAAGTCAACTTCATTTATTACGGTTAATTTTTTATTTTTATTTTGGATAATTAAATATCCTCTATACCATTTACTTTTAGCACTTATAAAACCACCTTCAGCCGGTTTTAAGACAACATTATCAGAATAAATCTGATAAAATTTGCCATCAAGGCGAATAGCCATAGTGTTACGGTAAGGAACTATCTCGTACCCCTTCATCGCATCAATTTTTACAACTGTTTTATTAGTATTTGCATCTATAAGAGAAGTAGCATTAGATGATCCTACACCAATTCTATCGACACCTGTCTGAAGCCCGATTTTTATTGCATGCGCAGGGTTTTGAATAAATAATATAAATACAAATATTAACGATAAAAGGCTAAAATTTCTCATTACAAATTGATTATAGCATATTTTTTACAAAAAGGATTAAGCCTTTTGGTCGATTTTTGGAGTTTTTACACCCAAACTTGCTTTAACTTTATCGGAATATTTTTCTGCTAACTCTTGACCAATAGAATAAGAGCCCATAGAACCACACACAAATAATACGCCTTTTAATATTGCAGCCAGTTTAGAACTATTACCTGATTTTGCTAAGAATTCAGATACAGGCTTTAACCAACTAGCTTTTTCAGTAACTTTTGCAACTTTAGTAACATTATCTGCATTAATAATTTTATCCAAATGAAGTTTCATAAGACCTTCACCTGCAAACATTCCAGCTAAAGCTCCGGCCTCTGTAATTCCTGTACCAAGCTTATCTTCTGCTGTGGCGGTTTTTATGGCACTTGATGCACAAATTAAAGGGTTAACATTCTTTGTTGCCCACTTAACTACCTTACCTGCATAATCAACAGGTTTATATTTTTTTGCATATTCATTAAAGACATCAAGATACTTTTGCGTAGTTTTAGAGGTAGCATCATTATAATTTGCACAGGCTTGAACAATTTTAGCACCCTGCGCAAATGCAACGGTTCCTCTTTGAGGTTCACCATTTTCTACTTTTTTGATGTTTCTATAGCAGAATATACTACTTGGAACACATACTTCTAATAATGCTGTTGAAATAGACATTATTAATTAACCTTTTTAACACTACCTTACATATATATAAAGTAATGCTTAAAGTTCAAATTGCGTGATATTGAAAATTATTTACAATATTTACATAAAACTATGAATACATTTTAAGAGTTCTTTCAATGTTTTTGCTTATTACACTCTTGATTGAATCGTATTCTGTTTGTAATGCACTATGTTCTGTATCCAAACGTTTCAAGATATTATCATACTGCTTGTCTTTTGCTTCTATATCGCGAACTGTTTGTTGGTATTCTACTTCTGCTCTTGTTATTGCTGCCTCATTCTCTTGCTCTGTTATATCTGCTGCATTGGTATAGATTATTGATGTCCAAGTTGCATTCTCTAAGCCACTGCCATCTTCGGTTGGCTCTGTGTAATTTACGCGTTCTAACGTTACATAACCGTTTTCTAATGCGTACTTCAACCATTCTTGGCTATTCATTAATCCGTCTTCTAATACTGTCCACAAGATCTTTCCATTCGCGGTCAAGCCTGTCTCTGGGGTTTTTGCATCATCATCTAATGGCTCATCTTCGCCATTCTCATGTTCCGGATGTGCACCGTTTTCTATGCCATCTAATTCCACTTTATCATCACTTGGACCATTCATTCTGTGCCACAAGTTTACATACCACTGACCTTGGTCTTTGTCTGTGTATACGATTACTTGTTCTGTGATTATTGGATCTATTTTATTAAATTCTTCTATTTCTTTCGCTACTTGTTCTTCCCATTCTTTGTGCGCTTTCTCCCATGCCTCTACGTCGGGTACGGTCTTCGGCACTTTTTCTTTTAATTTCATATCTTCTTGGAAAGATGCGTACAAATCCAACAATTCTTGTTCTGTTGTTCCTAATGTATTACCTCCAGAAGCATGATCTTCAAGAATGTAATACATATCTACAATTTTATCTTTTAAAAGTTTCTTTTGTTTTACTCCGTTTTCATCATAATAATAGTCACTTAATAATTGTTCTTTTAATGATGCACCTTGTTGTAAATCTGCACCCATCAAACCTGATGCATAGTATGTGTTTTCTGGATTACTTGTATCCACAATTGCTTCTGATACAGGTATCAAATCTGGAGTACGTGAAATTGCAGCACCAGAAATATATCCATAATCAATATCAACTGGAATACCTGTTGTTGTTTCAGCTTTACCTGGATAATTATCTTCATTATATGGATCTTCAGGAGTGTTCCATTCTTGGTCTAATAAGTGGGTTAATACGTGTAAATAACAACCCCAACCTTTGTTTTGGGCTGCAGATCCACATGAACCTTGTCCTTTTACGAACAAATCATATAGTTCGCTATTGGTTTCTTCTACATATTCTATTTTATTGAAATC
>CALVBU010000003.1 GCA_944325875.1 Candidatus Gastranaerophilales bacterium | reverse complement strand
CCGACTGGTCCAACCGAGCCAACTGGTCCAACAGAACCGACTGGTCCAACCGAGCCAACTGGTCCAACAGAACCGACAGGTCCAACCGAGCCAACTGGTCCAACAGAACCGACTGGTCCAACCGAGCCAACTGGTCCAACAGAACCGACTGGTCCAACCGAGCCAACTGGTCCAACAGAACCAACTGGCCCAACCGAACCGACTGGTCCAACCGAGCCAACTGGTCCAACAGGTCCAACCGACCCAACAGATCCAACTGGTCCAACAAGTCCAACATTTGATAGAAATGATGCAGACTATAAGACTTGGGTTCAGCGCAAGGATGTTTCAGATAATGTGCCTGTAATTGATAAACGTCAATATATGCGTTTCAATGCAAATAATTCTTTAACTCCTGTTGAATTAGCAAATCATGCAGAAAGTACTGCAGCTGAATCTGTTCTTGATATTTCAAGAGGTGGAATTGCATTGAAGCATAATAAGTCACTAAAAGTTGGAGATGTTATCCCAGTTGAAATAGAATGTGGTGACTTGAATATCAAAACTGATGTAAAGGTTGTAACAGCTACAGATCGAAGAGCAGGTGCAGAGTTTATAAATCTTGATGAAGCAACAGCAAATAAAATTCTTTATATGAATTTATTGTTAGAAGCAACCTCACAAGCTTTATCAATGCATTAATAATAAATAAAAAGGCTAACATTTAAGTTAGCCTTTTTTATTATACTCTACGATTCATAAGTTTTTCGCCTCTAGCTAGTCTGTTATAATCTATAGTATAGTTTGGATAAGAATAAGATTTAGATTTACTTCTGCCTGCTTGTTGAGTACCTTTTGAAGCTTTTGCACCAACTTCAGTTAAACCTTTTCCTACTTGAGCGAGTTTATCATAAGAAGATGAGCCTTGTTTGATTAATTTAGAGCCAGCTCCAGTTCCAGTACTTTTCGCTAAAGAATTTTTGTAAGCTGTATCTGTAGCTTTCTTTATGTTTTTGTCGCTAAGCTCTTTGCCAGCATCTCTTAATGCTTGTTGACCAGTAAGTTCAGCTTTAGCGAAGTCGCTGCTAACTTTACCGAAAGAACCCTGAGCAGCAGATGTTGCTTGACTCAATGTTGCACCGTTTTTGTTACGAACTTGATCTAAGAGTTGATCACCGCTAATTTCACCACTGTTTATTTTACCAAGCATTTCAGCTTTCATTCCTGCTGCTGCTTGTTTTCTAGTCATACCAGAATCTTTGAATGCTTGACCCATTTCGCTTAGTTTACCGTCTTCACCAACTTCTTTTGCTTGTTGTGCCATTTCTTTTGCTGCTTGGTTAGCGGCGGTTCCTGCTGCAAGTTCATTTTTAGCATTTTCAACTTGGTCGTTAATTGCATTCATATTTTCTTTTAAGCTTTCAGTTCCTTTTGCAGCAGCTGCGCCTGATTGAATTGCTGCTCCTGCGCATTGTAATGCTGCAGCAAAGTTACCGTTAGCAGCATTACAAGCAGCTTTAGTTACATTTGCAGCGGCTGAACCGTAGTTACCAACAAGTTCTGTAACTGTTCCGGTTTTTTGAGTAAAGCCACCTGCTGTGATTAAAGCAGCTCCAGCTGCAGCTGTGAATGGGTTACAAGTCATAGCCTTACCAGCGATAATCATACCTTTACCAACATATTGTAAAGTTTTACCAACTTGAGAAACTGTTTGGCTTATATCATCAACTTTGTTTGCAACTTTTAAAATTTTATCAGTTGTTTTTTGTTCAGCTTCCATTGTTTTTTGTGCTGTTTGATAATAGATAGATTTTAATCTAACCTTATTATGCATTACAGTGATAGATTTGTTGGTTGAAGTTTGAAGTTTTTGGAGTTTTTGTCCGCTAACTTCCATAGTTCCAGCTTTTTCACCAATTTGAGCTTGAAGTTCTGCTACTCTGCTATTTGTATCATCTGATGCTGAATTAGAGTTGAAAGAACCGTTTGCTTGTTGAGGAGATTGTTCTCCAGCAAGTTTTAATGAGAATGCACTTCTTTCTCCAATACCAGTATTATCAGCAGTTAAGCTTTGTAATTCAGCTTGTAAAGAATCAATTTCGGCTCTTGTTGTTGCCATTTTTTCTGATTCTTTAGCCATTTCTTGTTGATTAGCTTGTATTGTTTTGCTTTCTTTAGCTATTTCTTTGTTAAATTTAGCTTCGTCTTTTTTTACATTTTGTTGAGTTTTCTTGGCGTCTTTTTGGTAGCCTTGAACTTCTTTGGCATCTTTTTCTGTTTCAGCAGTTTGTTTTTCAAGTTTAGCATTTTCTTGTTTTGCATCTTCAGCTTGAGCTTTTCCTTCTTCTGCACTTACATTTCCGCTGCTTTTTGAACTTGCACCTTTTGTAGAAGTTCCATCTTTATCTATAGCTCCGTTACCTTGAGCTATACTTTTTAGGTTTGCTTGTGAATCTTCAAATTCTTGTTTAGCTAAATCTTTTTGTTTTTCTTGTAGTTTGTTAAGTTTTGCTTGCATAGGAAGCTTTTGTAATGGATTCATACCTTCCATGTCTTGCTTCAATTGAGCAATAGCTTCTCTACCTTGGTCTGCTGTTTTGATATTATCAATATTGTTGTATAATTTAGATTCTTGAGAGTTTTGTGTGTTATTTAATTTTGCAATGCCATCAGAAGTTGAAGTTTTTTCTGATTTATTTGTTTGAGCTGTATTTTGTAAATTCGGAGCATTGAATATTGAACCGTTCTTGGTCATGTAAGACGGTTGGTTGGCAGTACTAACCTTGCCGCTTTGCTTTTGCATTGCGAGCTTGACTAGATCTGCTTTGCTTAAATTGTTTACATTAATACTCAATGTAAAGCTCTCCGTAGTTATACTCTCTCATATATATAAAGTTTCTCTGAAAACCTTGATTTCAGCATGTTTGAAACTTGTTACATTTGTTAATATTTATTTTTCTTATTTTTAATTTGCTTAAATTTTTTATTTTTGATAAAATTTTTATGTATTTTAGTTAGTAATTTAAGAGGGAGATATAAGTATGAAATTAATGGAAGGTAAAAAAGGGGTTATTTTCGGAGTTTCAAATACTCACGGTATAGCCTACGCTATTGCGAAACAACTTCATGAAGCAGGTGCAGATATTGCATTTACTTATGCTGGTGAAGCTATGGAAAAACGCGTAAGACCATTGGCTGAAGAAATGGGCGCTAAAATCATCATGAATTGTGATGTTACAAAAGAAGATGAAGTTGCTGCAGTATTCAAAGAATGCGAAAAAGTTTACGGAAAGTTGGATTTTGTTGTTCACGCTGTAGCTTTTGCTGCTAAAGAAGATTTGCAAGGCAGATTTATTGACACATCTCGTGCCGGTTGGGATTTGGCAATGGGCGTAAGTGCTTATTCTTTAATCTCACTTTGTAAACATGCTGAACCTATTATGAACGAAGGCGGATCTATTTTCGCTCTTACTTACTTGGGTTCTGAATATGTTGTTGCAAATTACAATATTATGGGTGTAGCTAAAGCTGCATTAGAATCTTCAATGAGATACTTAGCTATGGATTTAGGTAAAAAAGGTGTTAGAGTTAACTGTATTTCAGCTGGTGCTGTTAAAACTCTTGCTGCTAAAGGTATTTCTGGATTTGACAAAATGCTTAAAGCTGCAGTTGCAAAAGCTCCACTTAAACGTAACGTTTCTCTTGAAGATGTTGGAAAAGCTGGTTTATACTTGGCTTCAGATCTTTCAACTGGAACAACCGGTCAAATTCTATATGTTGATTGTGGATGTCACGCAGTATATGCTTCATTGGATGAAATGGAAATTATCGCAAATTCTATTCCAAAAGCATAAAAAATATTCTAATAAAAAAGAGAGCGTATTGTTTACGCTCTCTTTTTTTTATGCTATCTTAAAACTATACGATAAAATAAGAGGGATTTTTTATATGACAGCAATAAAAATTGAAGATTTACCTACAGTTTATGATGCAAAAGATACCGAAGCTAGTATTTATAAGTTTTGGGAAGATGGCGAATATTTTAAAGCTGATGCAAAAAGTGATAAACCACATTATTCGATGGTTATTCCACCACCGAATGTTACAGGGGTTCTTCATATGGGTCATGCTTTGGATGAAACTTTACAGGATATTCTAACTCGTTATCACAGAATGAGCGGGTATGAGACTCTTTGGCTTCCAGGAACTGACCACGCAGGTATTGCAACTCAAAATGTCGTAGAGAAAAAACTTCGTGAAAAAGGTTTGTCTCGTTATGATTTAGGCCGTGAAAAATTCTTGGAAGAAACTTGGGCTTGGGCAAATGAGCACAAATCTGCTATTCTTGACCAATGCAAACGTTTAGGTGCATCTTTTGACCGTTCAAGAGAAAGATTTACTTTCGATAA
Source organism: Candidatus Gastranaerophilales bacterium (assembly GCA_944325875.1). Lineage (GTDB taxonomy): Bacteria > Cyanobacteriota > Vampirovibrionia > Gastranaerophilales > Gastranaerophilaceae > Scatousia. Next base: position 179,793 of record CALVBU010000003.1, on the reverse strand, counting down.
AGGTTGTTCTGATGCTGTTAAAGAAGTATTTGTAAGACTCTATGAAAAAGGATTGATTTATAAAGGAAAATATATTGTAAACTGGTGCCCTCGTTGTCAGTCTGCAATTTCTGATGTAGAAACTGAATATGCTACTGAGCAAGGTCATATGTGGGAGATTTCTTATCCTGTAAAAGGTGAATCAGGTGCAATTATAGTTGCAACTACTCGTCCTGAAACTATTTTTGGTGATGTTGCTATTGCTGTTCACCCTGAAGATCATAAATACTCTGAGCTTGTAGGAAAAACGGTTATTATTCCACTTTCAGGCAGAGAAATTCCTATCATTGCAGATGAGTATGTTGATAGAAACTTTGGTACCGGTGCTGTTAAAATTACACCTGCTCATGACCCGAATGATTTTGAGGTTGGAAAACGTCATAATCTTAAACCTATTTGGGTAATTGACGGTGAAGGTAAAATGAAAGCTTGCGGAGAGGTTCCTCCAGAACTTCACGGGTTAGATAGATATGAAGCTAGAGAAAAAATTATCGGAATGCTTTCTTATAATAACTTCTTGTTAAGAACTCGTGATCATGAACATAATGTTGGTAAATGTCAACGTTGTGGAACTACAATTGAACCGCTACTTTCTGAACAGTGGTTTGTTAAGATGGAACCACTTGCAAAAGAAGCTATCGCTGCTGTAAAAGATGGTAGAATTAAGTTTGTTCCTGACAGATGGGAAAAGAATTACCTTGGATGGATGGAAAATATTCGTGACTGGTGTATTTCTCGTCAATTATGGTGGGGACATCAAATTCCTGCATACTATCATAATGTAACAGGTGAAATGGTTGTAGCAAAAGAAAATCCTGATCCTGAAAATTATACTCAAGATAGTGATGTTTTAGATACTTGGTTTTCATCAGGGTTGTGGCCTTTCTCTACTATGGGATGGCCTAATACCGATAGTGAAGACTTTAAAAAATTCTATCCAACAACAACATTAGTTACAGGTTTTGATATTATTTTCTTCTGGGTTGCCAGAATGATTACTATGGGACTTGAGTTTACTGGAAAAGCTCCTTTCTCAACTGTATATATTCATGGCCTAATCCGTGATGAAAAAGGTCAAAAGATGTCTAAATCAAAAGGTAATACAATCGATCCTGTTAAAATTATTGATAAATACGGTTGCGATGCTTTGAGATTTACAATGACATCACTTTGTACTTATGGTGGTCAGGATATCAAAATGAGCGAAGAAAGATTTGAATATGGAAGAAACTTCGCTAATAAAATTTGGAATGCTTCAAGATTTGTTTTGATGAATCTTGATGGTGTTGATAATAAAGATATTGATTTTGATAATTTGACTATTGCTGATAAGTGGATTTTAGATAAATTAAATACCACAGCAAAAGAAATTAATGAGAATATTAAAGATTATAGAATTGGTGAAACAGCTCATATTCTTTATGATTTCTTCTGGAATTCTTATTGTGATTGGTATGTTGAAATTGCTAAAATTCAATTACAGGATTCAGAATTGAAAGCGAATACTCAAAGAGTTTTAAGATATGTTCTTGATATGTCTTTAAGAATACTTCATCCAATTATGCCTCATATTACAGAACGAGTATGGCAGTTAATTCCTAAAGCCTCTGAATTCCCTGCTATAATCGTTGCAAAATTCCCTGTATATGAAGGTAAACTTGCTTTCCCTCAAGAAGCTAAGGAAATGGAATTGGTATTCGAAACAATTAAGTCACTTCGTAATGTAAGACAAAGCTTCAATATTTCAACTTCTTTAAAAATGGATATCGAAATCCGTGCTACAGAAGATGAAAAACCTATATTTGAAGCAATTGAAGCTTATATTAAAAGACTTGCGAAAGTTGAAAATATTTCTTATGCACCTGTAGATGCTCCTATTCCGCAAAAAACTGCAACTGCGGTAGTGTCAGCTTCTAAGATTGTACTTTCGCTTGAAAACTTAATTGATTTTAACGAAGAAATTAAACGCCAGCAAAAGAAACTGGATAAATTGACAGGTGAAAAGAAGTCTTTGCTTGGACGTATTAATAACCCTAAATTTGTTGCAAATGCCCCTAAAGAGCTAATTGAACAAACAAAAGAAAGAATTTCTGAAATAGAAATTCAAGAAAAAGCAATAAATGATTTGATTGAATCATTGAAATCATAATTTAAATATTTCGCATATTTTACAGGCATGTTTATCAATATGCCTGTATTGTGCTGTAAAAAAATGTTAAGCAAGGTTAAAAAACCTTTACATATTGACTTTCGTCTGCTAAAATAGTAGCAAAGTTAATAGATAATGTCTTAGACAATGGAGTAAAGATGACATCAAGTGAATTAGATTTTGAAGAATTGCTAAAGCAATACGACTACAAGTTTCAAAAAGGTGACTTAGTAAAAGGTATTGTGTGCGGTTATGACAGCCACGGCGTAATGGTTGACATCGGAGCAAAAACAATTGCTATTGTTCCAACTCGTGAAGCTGTTGAAAAAGATGAAAAAGTGGAAGATAAATTCCAAAAAGGTCAAGAATATGAATTCTTGATTATCAGAGAAGAAGATGAAGATGGTAAATTCCTTCTTTCTAAAAAGAAAGTTGACTTTGCTTATGCTTGGAAAGAACTTGAAAAAGCAAAAGCTGCTGATGAAACAATTCTTGGTACAGTTGCAGGAATTGTTAAAGGTGGTATTCTTGTTGAAATTTCAGGCGTTAGAGGTTTCGTTCCTTCATCTCAACTTAGAACTAAGGAAACTGACTTGGAAGTTGGTTCTAAGATTGAATTGAAAATTCTTACTTTGGATAGTCAGCAAAATAACTTCATTCTTTCTAATAAGAAAGTTTATGAAGATAGCGCAGTTGAAGCTAGAAAAAATGTATTCTCACAAATTGAACCTGGGCAAGTTGTAAAAGGTGATGTTGTTAGAATTACTGATTTTGGAGCTTTTATTGATTTAGGTGGAATTGATGGACTTCTTCCATTATCTCAACTTTCTTGGCGTTGGATTGATCACCCTACTGATATCTTAAATGTGGGTGATAAAATTGACGTTGAAGTAATTGCTGTAGATCATGATAAACAAAGAGTTTCTTTAAGCTTGAAAAACTTAGAACCAGATCCATGGTTAGAAGCTGAAAAACAAATTAAAGAAGGCGATAAGGTTGAAGGTACAATCACAAGAATTAAACATTTTGGGGCGTTCGTAGAAGTATTCCCTGGTGTAGAAGCTTTGTTGCCTCATAATGAAGTTGTTGAACTTCAAAATCGTAACGGCAATATTTTGCAAGTCGGAGATAAAATAATGACTTATATTATGAAATTTAATCCGACTGATAAACGTATTGCGCTTTCAGTTACCGAGCCAGAAGCTGAAGAAAATCAAGCTGAGTAATCTGATATTGATTTGTAAAGGATATTTAAAAATGCCGGAATTATCCGGCATTTTTTTCGTATAAACATATTATTTTTATAAATAATACTACTATGTATGTATGATTTTTAGGAATTTGTATGCAAAATTTTTAAAATCTTGCCGTATAATTTATTGTAGTTATGTTGACTTTTGAAAAAAGATAATTATAACAATTAATGTAGTAGATAGATTAGACAATATAGAGGAGAGCAGCTTATGGGTATGGCAGCTTCACAGGCAAGATATTTAGGTTTGACCGCAAGAAAAACTAACGTAGAATATGAAGGACAACAGATTAACCAAGCGCGTACCGCACTTGCAAACCAAAGTGCAAATACTTTTAATGATTTGTTAGCTCTTGAAGTTCCTACTGCTCCTAGTACTCAAGATTATACAGAATTAAAATATACATATACTGACGGAACAGAAGCTGAAGAAATTTCTAGCATGACTGAATTACAAAATGATCCTGATGGCTATAATTATCTAATTACGCACTTCCATTATGCTGAAATATATAAGGGCGTTCAGAATAAATTGTCTAATCCTCAGGTTATCCAAGATGATGTTTCAACAAAAGATACAATTTCAAGAGATGATATTGATACTATAGAACAGCCTACATTTACCGTAAACGGTTATGATGTAAAAACATATGATCCTGCAGATGCAACTCAGAAAGATATTTTTGATCAGTTATCAGCTCAATATCCTGATATGGATCCAAATGATATGATGACATATACAGATGCGGATGGAAATATGCACTTTGTTTCTAGAACTGAACTTAAGGGAACTGGTGATATTAAAGATAGATATGTTCAAACCGGTACTGCTTCTGAGGCTACTGTTAATAGAGGAAATATTACAGTGGGTGGTGCTCCTGGTAATGAAACATACACAGTTAACGGTTTTGATGTAAATGATTATGATGCAGCAGATCCTGCACAAAAAGCAGCTTATGACAGATTAGCAGCTAAATACCCTGATATGTCAGAAGCGGATGCTATGACATATACAGATGCTGATGGTAATCTTCACTTTGTATCTAAAACCGAACTAGAAGGTGCTGGCGATATTAAAGATAGATATATCGATCCTAATACTGATACTATTGTTGATAGTACAGCTAATAGAGGTAATATTGTTACAACAGAACCTACTGGTAATTTAACTTACACTGTAAATGGTAATCAAGTAAGCAAGTATGACCCAACAAACCTAGAACAGAAAAAAGTTTATGATAAGTTAGTTGAAGATTATCCTTCAATGAGCAAGGATATTGATGATTTAGGTTGCTATACCGATGAAGATGGTCGTATCCACTTTACATCATTATCAGGTCTTGCTGATGATACAGCCGGTGATTTGGCAGATTATTATGTAGAGTCAGGAGTTCCTACTTATGTTGGTAACTGTAAGTTAGAAAAATATGATCCAGCAGATCCTGAGATGAAAACCGCTTATGAACAAATTTTAAAAGATTGGCCAGATTCAAATATAGCACTTGCAGATCCTGAAGATGTATATGTTTGGGAATACCAAGGTGAAACTCGTTTTGCTTGTGCAAAAGATTTGACAAGTTCTGCAATCAGTGGACCGGATCAATCTTTGCCTACTGAAAATCAAGATAAATTGACTTATTATGTTGCAAAGAATGTTAAAGAAAAAATCGAAAGAACAGAAAAAGCAATGGTAGACTTGGATGAACAAGGTCGTCCTCAAACTATCAGATACCAAGATTCTTCTGTTACATATTACTTGAATACTGAAACTGAAACTGATCAGGATGCATATCAAGACGCAATGAATCAATATAACTATGATATGCAAGTTTATGAAAAAGCTATTCAAGATATAAACGCAAGAACAGAAAGAATTCAACAAGAAGACCGTACTCTTGAATTAAGATTACGTCAGCTTGATACAGAACAAGAAGCTCTCCAAACTGAAATGGAAGCAGTTAAGAAGGTTATTGATAAAAACATTGAGTCTACATTTAAGACTTTTGAATAATCTGTTAAAAAAAAGTAATTCAAAAATAATTAAGAGGTACAAATGTCTTACAAAAATGATAGTTATTTAGTAATAGCAAACAAATTCGGTTCAGCAAGCGGAGATGCAAAAGCTCAGCTATTTGAAACTTACGACAAATTAAGAGACTTAACTGTATCAGGCAGCGGTGCAGGAACTGGTTTTGAGATGACTGGAAGTTTCTTATATAGAATGGCTAGTTTACTTGCACCATCATCTTTTGCTAATGTTTTTGGCGCATCAGAATCAATGAATGTTGCTGGTACTTCTTATTATTCACCTTTTTCAGGTGGGTCTGCTTATGGACTAGATTCTTTGTATAATTATTCAGGTTTTCCTGGTGGAGCAGCACCAATCTCTTGGGGGTTAGGTGGTAGTGCTACAGGTGGGGCGGCTTCAATTACCGGTTGGGGCACAAGTACAAGTGGTGTTGCTACAGGGTTTGCCTCAAGCTTAGGTGGAATTGCCGATGTAGCAAGTGCTGCAGCTTACGGTGTAGGCTCTGCTAACGGATATGGCTGGTTGGGTCGAAATGTTGTACTTCCTGTCGCAAGTATTATTTCTGGATGGGGTGGTATTATGCAGGCCGCAGCTCCTTACTTAGGAGAGTATGGGCTTCCGGCTATTGTTATGGGTAACTTAATGCAAGGTACAACATCTGCAGCTTTGGCAGCTTACCAAAATGTTACCGGAAATATTACAGCTAATGCAGATACTATACTTTCAAACAAAGTCCGTAATATTGAAACTGTTTGTAAAATGCTCGATACTCAGGGCGATGTCGTTAAGAAAATGCTTAAAGAATCAATCGATGGTGATAGCAAGGCTATCCAAAACTTATAGAACTATGAGAAAATATAACCCAAAAGAAAATATAGTGTGTAGTGTAGCAGGAAGAATTGTAAAATTTTATTGCGGATTGTTTTCGCATACACTTTCTGCGTTAAAGTTTCAGCCAAACTTTCCGTTAAATAAAAAGGAATGTGATGAAATGTCATATTCTGAAAGTGCTGATACGTCAAGAGTGAATAGATAACCACTTTAGTAAAACATGTTAAAAAACTTTACAAAAAGGCAATAATTTTTGCCAGAATGTTTTTATATACATGTAGAACTAAAGTGTAAGGAGAAAAATGCTTCGAGAAACTTTAGTAATGAATATAAAAAGGATAATAGATTTCCTGATATATTCAAGGAATTTCCTGATAAGGAAAAGCCCTATCAAAGCTCTGATAAATTCTATCGTAGAAGGTTTAAAAGATTTCTTGACAATGAAAAAGAAATTAAAGATGGCTCAGTACAGATTGAATTATCACAGACACCAGTTTCAGAAAATGGAACAGTTGATTGCGGAAAATAATCAACATAGCTTCTTGAAAGGGAATAACCTTAACGAAACAAGATAGAAGGAATAGAAAATGGGTCTCATAGTTGATACAATTAGAATGCAGTATCTGAACAATGTAAGAATGGATTTGGAATACAAAATCCAATTAATTACTCAGACACGTTCAGAATTGATGACATCTTGTAATGACTTAATGCAAGTCGGTAATGACTATGACTCTGACAACCCGATAGTTAAGACTCTTAATCAGCGTCAGGCTAAATTGAAATTGTTAGACCAAAAATTAGAACAGCAAATGCTTCAATATCAGACTAAATTGAAAATGGTCGAAACAGAATATAATTCTTGTCGAGCGAGAGTCGATAAAAATATTCAACAAGCATTTTCATATCAATAGATTTAAATATAGCTCAGCAAGTTGTAAATTGCTGAGCTATATGTTATAATGAATGTAATTAACAGAAGAAGGAGGATGTATGCAAAAAGCTAATATAGATAGGATTTCGGGGGGGGGGGCTGCCGACTAACAGTTAGAGTAAGCATTTCCGACTTAGGCCTCCGAAGTAAAGAAAAGAGCAGAAAAGTAAGCCGTGCCAAGTGTCACGGTGATTTTTGATGCAAAAAATGTTAAAATAGAAAATAGTATATAAACGGAGGATTTATGAAAAAGAGAAATGCTTTCACGTTAGCAGAAGTGCTAATAACCTTAGGAATAATCGGAATTGTAGCGGCAATGACATTACCGACTTTAATTCAAAAGTATCAAGACAAATCAGATTATACTCATTTAAAGAAAATATATTCCCAACTACTGCAAGCAACATTGAGCTTGGAACAAGAATATGGACCTGTAGAAGGTTGGGAATGGACAGATGATCAGCAGACAAATTCAACGTTATTGATGGAAAGATATAAAGAGCAATTTAAATCAATAAAAACTTGTGAAGAGGATTTAAAATCATGTTTTCCTAATGTAATGTATAAATCATCCACTGGTGAAAATTATTCAACTTGGGCTAATGCAACTACAAGAGCAAGTTTTTTATTACCTGATGGTGCAATTATGATGTTTCAGTTCACTAATGATGGCTGTTGGTTTCAGATATATGTAGATTTAAATGGTTGGAAAAAACCTAATCAATTGGGTAACGATTTCTTTTATTTTTACTATTTTAAATCTATTAATGGTATTCGACCATCTGGCTGGTATGATACAGTAGCTCTGAAGCAAAGTATTTTCAAGTCTTTCTGTTTGGATAAGAATGGTTATACCTGTACAAATTGGTTTATCGAAAATGGAAACAAGGATTATTTTAAGTGTAAGGATTTAAGTTATACTGGAAAGACAAAATGCAAATAAATAGTTGAATGTATACTAAAGAATGGACTGAGTTTTTTAACTCAGTCCATAATAAAATTTAAAAAACTTCAAAAATTGATAAAAATATGTTATAATAATTATACAAACAAAAAGGAGGATGTATGCAAAGAACACGAATAGCTATAATTTCGGGGGGGGGGGCTACCGACTAACAGTTAAGATAAGCGTTTCCGACTTAGACCTCCGATTTGATGAAAAAGAGCAGAAAAGTAAGCCGTGCCAAAAGACACGGTGATTTGTGATGCATAAATTTTTGAAAAACAAGTAATAAAAATAAATGGAGGGATTATGAAAAAGAGAAATGCTTTTACGTTAGCAGAAGTGCTAATAACCTTAGGAATAATTGGAATTGTTGCTGCAATGACTTTGCCTGTATTAATACAAAAAAATAATAATCGAGTCGTAGAGACAAGATTAATGAAATTTTATTCAGCGATAAATCAGGCAATAAAAATGGCTGAAGTAGATTATGGTGATAAAAAGGATTGGTATGAGACTGGTTTAAACGGTGCAGAATTTGATAAAGATGGAAATCCTGTACCAGGATCTTCAAACCAAGAAAGATGGTTTAATAAATATTTAAGACCATATATGAAAGTTGTAAAAACAGAAACACTAAATGATGAAGGCCGTTTTATGGTATATTTTGCTGACGGTAGTGCAATGGCAGTTTCTAGAGGGGATTATATCTCTGATTTAATTTTTTATCCAGGAGATCCGGTTCGTTGCTTAAAAAAATATTCTGGAAGGTTTGACTCTTTAGGTAAATGTGCATTTATGTTTTACTATAATCCAAATTGTACTTCTGCTTCTTGTAAATATCATTATGATAAGGGGGCGGAGCCTTATAAAATTGGATGGGATGGGGAAAAAGAATCTTTGTATACTCATAGCTCCTATGCTTGTAGCAAAACTATCGGTAATAATCATCTCTGCACTGCTGTAATTCAGATGAATAATTGGAAAATTCCAGATGATTACCCTTATAAAGTGAGTTATTAATATTACTTACTGGTTTGAATAAATAAGCTTATGATATCGTTGACTGTTGCAAATTGTCTTTGATATTTTTGAGCTTGAGTTTCAAGCATAGAAATCTGTTTTTTATATTCCAAGATGTTAGTTTGACAATCTCTAACAGATTGATTAAGGCTTTCTTGAACTTGTTGAGCTTCCTGCAAAACTCCTGTCATTGAAATGCCAAGAGCTTCCATAGTTTGTTTGATAATCTGAGCTCCGGTTTGTTTGGTTACTCCTGAAGGAAGTTTGTTGATAAGCTGTTTTAGAACTGCAACATTTGGAGGTAGTTCAAAATCTTCAATAGCTTGCATATTTTCTTTTTGTTGGAAACTCATTAAAGTTGAATTAAAAGTTTCGTTGATATTTTGAGAATTTGCAAAATTAAATGATGGTTGAACAGGTTCACTATGTTGTTCGTTCAAACTACTTTCATTTTCATCAGCAAGAATATTTTGTTGAGGTTGAATGACTTCATTCTCAGGTATTTCGTATACCGGTGTTGAAAAACTATCATCTTCTTTTACTGGTGTAATTTCAATATCTGATTGTTGTTTCAATGCTTCAACAATTTTTTTACCTACACCTTCTGTCATTCTGTTAGTTGCCATTTTTCCCTCTATTATTTCTTTTATTGTCAACAAAATTATATTAAAGACAAAAAATTATTTCAACAAAAAGCGTTTGAATTGTGTATATATGGTTACAAAATACTAAGTGTTTGAAATATTCAACTTGAAATAAAAATGCTTTTTATGGTAACTTTGAATATGTTAACGAGGTATTTATGGCAAAAAGAATTAATATCAGAATTTTTGAAAACTCTGAAGAAAATCAAAACGATTGGTATAAAAAGGATGAATACGAGTTTGGAACTTTTAGAGACTTGATGTATGGTGAAAATCCTCAGCAAGCAGCAGAACTTTATAAATCTCCACAAATGGTTGATTATGAAGTGATTGACGGGAAAGAACTTTCTTATAATGAAATGAATAATGTCGTTGAAGTGACAAATATTATAAGTGAATTCTTTGACGTAAATGCTGTTGCAATTGTTCAGCATTCAATGCCTTGTGGAGTTGCATTGGGTCGTACTATTGAAGAAGCTTATAATAAAGCTTTTGATTGTGACCCTATAGCTTCATTTTTTGGAACTATTGGGTTTTCTCAGAAAATTGATTTTGAGGTTGCTAAACATATTAATTCTATGGCTGTGAAAGTTGTTGTTGCTCCGGATTTTGATGAAGAAGCCTTTAATTTACTTCGCAGTAATCTATTTTTAAAGATTGTCAAATTAAATACTCCGCTAAACAGATTTAAAGCGTATATGCATAAAATCGTTAAGATTACGCCATTTGGAACTTTGGTTCAGGATTTTAATAAGAGTGAATTACCTGTTCAATCATTTAAAATAGTTACAAAAGCTAAACCTACAAAAGAACAGATTGAAGATGGCGTATTTGCTTGGAAAGTTTCAAAATATGCAAGAACAAATTCTATTGTAATTGCTAATAATTTTAAAACTGTAGCAATCTCTCAAGGACATTTGAATCCTGTGGCAGGGGTTGAGCAAGCGTTAAATGCAGCTTGCGATACTTCAAAAGATGCAGTTATGGTTCTTGATAATACTTTGCCAACGGTTGATGGAATTTATGCAGCAGCTCAAGGTCGAATTTCTTTGATAATTCAACCGGGCGGATCTGCTAAAGATTCAGATATTATTGCTCTTGCTAATAAGTATAATATCGCAATGATTATGACCGGAGTTAAGAACTCAAGGAGTTAGATTTATGGAAATTAAGTCGTGGGAAGATTATTTTTTAGATCTTGCAAAGACCTGTGCTAGTCGTTCTAACTGTATAAGAGCTCAGGTTGGAGCTGTAATTGTTGGAGAAGATAAAAAAATTAAGGCAACAGGATATAATGGAACACCATCAAAAGTGGAATCTTGTGCAGAACGTGGTGAATGTTACCGTATAAAACATAATATTAAATCCGGTACTTGCTATGAGACTTGCCGTTCTATTCACGCAGAACAAAATGCAATAATCCAAGCTGGGCAAGATAGATGTAAAGATGCTACTATGTATATTTGGGGGCATAACTTTATTTGTATTTTATGTAAAAGATTTATTGTTCAGTCGGGAATTAAAGCTGTAGTTTTAAGAAAAGATGAGAACTCACCGGTTCTTCATGTTACAGTTGATGATATTAGACGTGAATTGAATGAAGCTTAATTAGACTTATAAAAAAAAATCATTAAGTACATATCGTAGGTATGATATGTACTTTTTTTGTCCGAAATTCTAGTACGAACGGATGATTTTTGTGCGTATTACTGTAAAAATTCCGATAAAATGCGATAGAATAAAATAGGAGGAATATAAAATATGAGCAGTTTTTATCCGAGCTATAATTTACCAGATAGAATTCAGCACACAAAACTTGATTCGGGAGTATATGGAATGCCTTCTGCAAGAATGGACAGAATGGAAACTCCTGCGACCGGTGATTTTAAAACAGTTTTGTCAGGGCTCGTAGAAAACTTTAATACAGAATTGAATGCTCCTGATAATTTGTTAAAGGATGTTATGTCAGGGAATACAAACATAGATATCCACGACGTAATGACAGCTATGGCAAAATCTGAAGTAAGTGTTAATATTGCAACACAGGCAGTCGGAAAAGTCATTCAAGCGTATGATAAAGTTATGCAAATTCAGGTGTAGAATATATTGTAGTAATTTATAAAAAATCAGACCGGGGAAGAAATGGACTTTCAAAAAATATTACAAAACAAACCGTTATTATATGGGATTATAGGTGCTGTTGTTATTATCTTGGCATTTATAGTAACTATTAGTATTGCAGGTGCCAATAACAGTTCTAAAAATGGTACCGAAATGAGTGAACAGCCGATTAAAGAAGATGTAAACCTTCTTACTACAGATAATTTAGGTAAAGCTTTAGAAATACAGTCTTTACTTGCCAAAGAAGGTATTGCAGCAAGTAGAGGTTTGGATGGTACAAAATCAAATATTTATTTGAAAAAAGGTGATTGTACTACCGGTCAGAAAAAATGTACTACAGAACAACGTGATCGTGCAATTATGACAATTGTTCAAAGTGGTTTGATGGATCAAAACGTTGGTTTGGAAGTTTTTGATAAGGGTGATTTTACATCAACAAAAGAAGATAAAAAAATCAGACTTACCCGTGCTATTAATGGTGAACTTTCTCGATTAATTAAAAGAATTGATGGAGTAGATAATGCTTCTGTATTTATTTCAATTCCAGAACAGACAATGTTTACTTCAATGCAAAAGCCAGTTACTGCAACTGTACAGCTTGTAGTTCCTGTTGGTACAAAACTTGATCAGTTGAAAGTTAAAGCTATTACAAACTTATTATTAGGAAGCGTTTCTGGATTGGAAGCAGAGAATATTTCAATTTCAGATACTAATGGTAATGTATATCACAGTATTATGAATGCAAGTGATGAAATGCTTGCTAGAATTGAAGAAAATGATAAATATATGCAGCAAAAAGTCCAATTACAATTAGATAGATTAATTGGTAAAGGTAATTATGTTGCAACAGTAAGTACATTCTTACGCCAAGCTCCTGCTGAGAAGTACAGTACAGATTATGATCCGACAAGAAAAGCTTCAGTTAACGAACAATCATTTACTGAAGGTTTGGGTGATCAAACTCGTGACAGCAACAAAAATGTTAATGCTGTTAGTGTTTATCTGCCAAACGGTATTGCTGGCGGAGGAATGGATTCTAGTCAGGATAGAAGCTATTCTCGTTCTGCTAGAGAAACTCAATACGGAGTTAGCAAAACTCAGTTAAATGAATACTTAAAACCTGGTATGGTAGAAGATATTTCAGTAGCAGTAACAATGGAAAAAAGTGCACTTCCTGCTGAAACTACAGTAGAAGAATTAAGAGCATTAGTTGCAAAAGCTGCTAGTCCAAAAGTAAATCCTGAAAATGTATCAATTGCATTCTCAGATTCAGTTGATCCATACCTAGCTTCAGATAGACCTGTAAATCTTCCAAAACCTGATGAAAGTGGTAACCCTTGGTGGCTTGCTGTAGCTTTGAGTGCGGTTGGTTTGATCGTTGTATTCAAAGCTGTATCTGATAAAGTTCGTCAAATTCAGGAAGCTAATGCTATGGAAGTTGAACGTTTAAGACAAAAAGAAGCTGAACAAGATAGAGAATTGAGTGATGTTAATATGAGAGCTGCTCAACTATCAGACAGACAAAGAGAGTTGGCAGAAGGATTGCTTGAACAACAGAACAGAGAATATATTGCAATCCGTTCTCCTGAAGAAATGCTTTCTACTTTGGAAAATATGTCAGCTAATCTTTCAGATTCAGATGGAGAAGAAGCTGCAGACAAAATTAAGAGCTGGATTGAAAAGGGCTCTTAGGTTGCAAATTTGTGTAGTGTAAAATAATAGACAATATTAAAATTTTGAGAATAAAGTGGTTTAGAAAATGGCTATAAAAGGATTTGATTATAAAGCGTTCGCGCAGAATTTGACACAACAGGCACAAGAACTTGTGCCTCAAGATTTTGATCAAAATCAAAAGGCTTATGTTGTAAATACCCTTTTGAATTTTTCAACAATGGCCGGTGAAGCTTTATATAACGATACTGAATCAAATTTCAATGCAGATCAAGCTGCTATGATTACTCAAATTATTGCAGAATGGTCATTTCATAAGTCAGTTGACCTTATAAGATCAGGAATTCCTCAGCATCATTGGGATGGTATAATGCAGAAGATTGCATTTACCATTTTTGAGATTGCTAAACAAACTTTTAAACAAGGACTTCCTCAGGATCAAATTCTTCAATTAATCGAGCATCATGTTAAAAAGGCTTATTTAGATTCAATTGCTGAGTTAAAGACAAAAGGTGAGATTGATGAGCAGTTGATGGAAAAAGCTTCAAAGCAGTCAAATATTGACCAGATGATGCAGCAAATGCAAGATAGTGGTGAAGTTGAGCAAGCTCAAGCGGCTCAACAGGCACCTCCTCCGCCACCTCCACCGGCACCGGTTCAAAATGCTCAGCCACAACCTGCGCAGGCAAATGTCCCTGCTGTTCAAGGTCCATCAGAAGTTTCGACTCCTAAAAAGAGTCCTTATGCTCCGCCTAAGTTATTAAAATTAGTAACTTTAGCACTTTTATTGAAACGAGTAGATGAGGAAAAAGTTCAATCAATACTTGAACGGTTTGATCAGGAGACCGCCGGTACGGTTATCAAATATATGTATGTTGATGGCTTAGAAGATAAAGTTGATCCGACATTAACAATGAAATGTTTGGATGAATTTGCAGAAAACTTACCGGGCGCAACAGAAATTAACAAAAATAAGATTATCGAACGAGTAAAAGAAGCTGCTCAAAATTATGATAAAAATAAGCTGGAACTCTCTCTACAATTGGAAAGGCAGAAAGTAAGACGTTTTGTTTTTAATGCTCTTGAAGATGAATATTACGCAATTCCTCCAAGAGTTGCAGATGTTATTGCCACTCATCTTGAGAATGGTGTATAATACTATTAAATCATGATTATTAAAAAGAAAACTTTAAGACGTGAGAAAGAGGAACTTTCTCCTGAGTCTCAAATTGTCGAAAATGATAATGCGGAGACTGAGGAAATTTTTGGTGCAGATTTGTCAGATGATTCTCAACAAGAGTCTGAAGAAGTAGAAAATGTTGCACCTGTTGAGTCTGAAGTTGAGCCAGAAGTAGAGGAAGAAGTTGAAAACCCTGATGATATTGATCTCTTTAGTCTAGATAATATTGACTTTACCCAACGACAAGAAAGGCGACGTGGTGATCGTCGTAGAGGTTTTAGAAGAGTTGATGATAGAAATCTTATTTCAAGGGCAAGAGAAGAAGCTGATGCCATAAGAGAAGCCGCATCTAAAGAAGGTTATCAAGCAGGTCTTGAGCAAGCTAAAGTTGATTTGGAAGCTTTTAAGAATACTTTATCTGTGTTTATGAGTTCTCCACAAGAGGTTTATGAACAAATTTCACCTCAAATTCTTGAGATAAGTGTTGATATTGCAAAGAAAATTATTAAAAAAGAAGTATCAGAAGAACCTCAGGTACTTATTAATACGATTGTAGAAGTTATGAAAGGATTATCAAAAGAGGAAACAAAAATTGTTCTCAGGGTAAATCCTACGCAGGTCGACATTACTAAACAATCGGTTCCTGAAATTTTAAATTTAGCAGGAATGGATGCGAAAGTTGTAGTTTTTGCAGATGAAAATGTTTCAGAAGGCGGATGTATGGTTACGACAAGTAACGGGGTAGTAGATGCGACAATTGAAACACAATTGTCTGTAATTAGTGAGGCATTAAGAGAAGTATAATGGCACAAGGTGGAGGCGGAAGTGGCGGAAATCCAATGAGCGAATTATTTATGGCATTGTTTGTATTAGCATTGCTGTTAATTTTGCTTGTTGAATTACCTAATTTTATTATTAACTTCTGTATTTGTTTAAACATCACTCTTGGTATTGTATTGCTGATGTTTGCCTTGTATGTACAAAAAACTTTGGAATTGTCATCATTTCCATCAATTATTCTTATTGGTACAATGTTCCGTTTAGTATTGTCAATTGCTTCTACCAGGTTAATCTTGGCAAAAGGTGAAGCTGGTGAGGTAATTCATGCATTTGGAACGTTCGTTACCGGTGGTAATATGGTTGTTGGTGGTGTAATCTTCTTGATTATTACAGTCGTTCAGTTCATGGTAATTACAAAAGGTGCGGAACGTATCGCTGAAGTTGCAGCAAGGTTTGCGTTAGATGCGATGCCTGGTAAACAGATGACAATTGATGCGGACTTTAACGCAGGTTTGATTTCGCCGGAAGAAGCTACTAAAAAACGTGAAGACTTACAAAGAGAATCAAACTTATTCGGTTCTATGGATGGTGCGATGAAGTTCGTAAAAGGGGATACTATCGCGGGTATTATTATCGTACTTATCAATATTATCGGCGGATTATGCGTAGGTTGTTTAATGAACCAGATGCCTCTTGCTGATGCGGTTTCTAAATATACAATTTTAACCATCGGTGATGGTTTGGCATCTCAAGTTCCTTCTTTATTAATGTCAATTGCTGCCGGTATTTTTATGACACGTTCTTCTGCTCAGAGTGCATCTTTAGGTTCTGATGTTACATCGCAAATTATGAGTAAGCCTTATGCTCTATTTTTTGCTGGTGGATTCTTGTTATTTATGGCAATGACTTCAGGCTATACAGGTTTGCCTTGGTTGCCGTTCTTGCTTTTTGGTGTTGGTCTTGGTGTCGCAGGCTTTTCTGTACTTATCAATGCCGATGTTCAATCTCAATTGGGGCAGTTAGAAAGTGTTCGTCAGAATATGCAAGATCTTGTTAACCCTAACAGAATGTATGAACGTTTAGGTGTTGATGTTTTAAGTTTGCAAGTTGGCTCTAACTTGCTTGTAATTGCCGATCCTGACCAAGAAGGTCAATTGCTTGCTAAAATTGCTGCTTTACGTCAAAGAGTTACTGATGAATTGGGTTATATTTTGCCTAACATAAGAATTATGGATTCATCAGCATTAGATGCAAACGAATATATGATTTCTATTCGTGGTAATACTGTTGCAACTGGGTATGTTTATCCGGGACGTTTAATGGTAATTGCGGATCAGTGGGATTCAGTAAGAAAAGATGTTCCTCAGGATGCAATTATCGGTATTGACCCGACTTATCAAACTCAAGCTTATTGGATTAATTTCGATGATGCAAAAGCTACTCGTTCAGTTACCGCTGTTGATTCTACTGATGTTATTGTTACTCACTTGCAAGAGTGTGTAAGAAAACACGTTGATGAAGTTATGACAAAAACCGATGTCCTTAAACTTATGGAACTTGTTAGATCTCAAGACCCTACTCTTGTTAATGACCTTGTTCCGACAATTATTTCTACAAGTGATTTGAGAAAGATTTTTGTTAACTTAATCAGAGAAAAAGTTTCTATCAAGGATATTATATTTGTATTTGAAAGACTTTGTGATTATGCAAGATTTTCAAAAGAACCTGATATCCTATCAGAGCGTTTGAGAGCAGCATTAGGTCGTCAAATATGTTTATCAAATGTCGGAGATGATAAAGTGCTTTATGCTCTGACATTATCTCCGGAATGGGAAAAAATATTGGATGACAGTTGCCAAAGAACAGAGCTTGGTACTATGTTCTTGTTAAATCCTATGCAGGTGCAAGAATTGATTGAATCAGCAGCAACGACTATTGTACGAGCTCAACAAGCTTGTGGTCAGCAACCTGTTATTCTTTGTTCGCCAAGAATTCGTTTACCTTTGTATCAATTGCTTGAACGTCATATTCCGACAATTGTTGTTATTTCTTATTCTGAATTGATTACTGATATCAAGGTTGAGGCTGTTGATACAATTGGTGAAAATTATCCGGTAAGCTAGTATGAAAAAAGTTGTTTTATTTTTGATTAAAATTTATCAATTTATATCTAAATATACTCCGCCAAGTTGCAGATTTACGCCGACTTGTTCTGAATATACAAGACAGGCAATCGAAAAATATGGAGTGCTAAAAGGTGGTTGGCTTGGAATAAAGAGGATTTCAAAATGTCATCCTTGGCATGAAGGGGGATATGATCCTGTTCCGTAGTATTGAAGAGTTGTTTTAAATATGTTATAATTAATAAAAAAGGAGGAATGTATGCAAAAAACAAATATAGAGAGGATTTCGGGGGGGGGGGCTACCAACTAACAGTTAGGATAAGCATTTCCGACTTAGACCTCCGATTAAAGGAAAATATCTGAAGAATAAGCTGTGCCAATAGACACGGTGATTTTTGATGCAAAAAATGTTAAAATAAGAAATAGTATATAAACGGAGGAAAAATGAAAAAGAAAAATGCTTTTACGTTAGCTGAAGTGCTGATAACTTTAGGAATAATAGGGATAGTAGCGGCAATGACCTTGCCAACATTAGTTCAGAAGCAATATCAAAAAGAAGCTTCATCAAGGTTGAAAAAATTCTATAGTGCAATGTCTCAAGCAATTTTATTATCTGAAAATGATAATGGACCTATAGAATATTGGGATAAGCCAGATATAGTTCATAATGATGATAACAGTTATAATACGGTTGCAAATGATAAATTAGCAGAGGAATATTATGATAAATTTCTAGCAAAATATCTGAAAATTGCGTCGAGAGGATATTCAAAAGAAGATTACAGAAAACGTTTTCAAACTATTTTTGCAGATGGGTCTTTTGCTATGTGGGGGAATGGTGGTTGTATAGATATAACTTATGATGTAAATGGAGCTAAAAACCCTAATGCACTTGGGTATGATAGATTTCCATTTACAATTTGCCAGACTCAAAAACCCAGCTTTACTTCTTATGTAAAAAATGATTTAAAATCGAGAGAAGAAGCTATTGAAAAGTGTAAAACATTACCTCAATATTGTGTTGTTGTATTACAATTTGACAATTGGGAATTTAAGTCTGATTATCCTTGGCCTAAAGTTAAAAAAGGCCTATACTAGTAAAATTACTTAACCCACTTGAAGCTTTTTACGTAGTTTATGCCGTTGATGTCCCCGTCGATGTCAACGGCGAATATTCTGAAAATATTGTTATAAACTTCGTAGTTAGGAATTTTTCTTAATTCAGCTTCCAATTCTGGTGATAATTCATTTTTATTCAATAATGGTATTCTGTTCAATAAAGTGTTTAAAGATGCGTTTTTAAGACGTCCTAGAACGTTTGTAATGTTGTTTGAAAGTGTTCCGTATACTTTCATATCAGCTACAGCATTTGAGATGTTATATGCTCCTGAAAGATATAGATTTAAGTCTTTCCCTTTTGAATATACATTTATATCTTCTGCTATTCCGTCTTTTACAATGTAGCTTCCGCTTATGCTTTCAAATTCACCGGTTTTTAGTGGTGTTATTATATCAATAATACTGTTAATTGAGAGTCCTGTAAGTCCGCTTTTTGCTAGGTTTGCAGCTTTTAATAAGTATTCAAGAGATCCTAATTTTGGCATTCTTCCATTTGCCACCTCAAAGCTGCCTTGTCCTGATAAAGTACTTATACAGAGGTTCGGTGATTTGCCGTTACAGGTAAAGGCTATATCCCCTGTTGTTGTGCCAAATAGTTGACCTTTTAAGTCAAATAAGGCTTCACTTATAATTTGTGCGTTGGCATCTTTTATGTGAGAGTTTATTGTAAAATTGTTATTATCTAGATTGTATTTTACGCTTCCTGTTACTGAACCTTGTGCTAAATCAAAACTGTAATTTTCTACATTTAATATAGCATCACTGTTCATTTTTACATTAGCTTTGAAGTTAGTTGCAGAAAGAGCTTTTAAAATTATATTATCTGCTGTTACTTCAGATTTTTCAATTCTTATTTGAGATGGGTTTATAGGTTGAAGTTGTGTAGGGGTAGCTATTTGCTGTTTGTATATGTCTGCGTCATATTCTTGCAAAGAGCCTGTAATTTTATTTAAATCCAAGTCTATAAAATGAAGTTTGATATCTTTAAATATAATTGGATCAGGGAATGAGTTCTTTAAAATGGCTCTTAAAGTTATATTATTGTTTAAGATACTACCTCTAGAGGTTAGAGTTACAATATCTTTTTTAAAGTTTGTATGGATATCTTTTATTGTTGCATCAAAGAATGGCATATCTATACTTGTCACATCTAGCTGTCCAAGGATTTTTGGTGATGTTGTTGTACCATTAATAACCAAATCAGAAGTAAACACACCTTGTTTCATCAGTGGTTTTTTAAATATTATGTTGAAAATTTTTGCATCTGTCGGGTTGTGTGTTTTTATTCGTAAGTTTTTGAATTTAAAATTATTTTCTCCAAGTTGTTCTATATATCCACTTGCGGTAAGTTGTGTGTTAGGATTTTGCTTGTTATTTAGTGATGTAATGATTTTATCATATCGGAAGCTATTGATATCAATACTTTTTGGTGTAAGTACTGTATCTGCATAGATTGTTACAGGGCTTACCATATCACCTATTGTTGCACCCATATAATATAAGCTTGAGCTTTCGTCTAATTTAAGATCAACTTTCGTATTTAATTTATTTTGTGTACCTTTTACTTGTGCTGTACAGTTGACATCTCCTTTTAATTTTATTGGATAAACCGCTTTGTTGTTAAAGAATTGGTCGAAAAACTCTTGTGTCGGTTTTGCATTTATATACAAATCAGCATCAGGGTTTTTGTAGACATTTGTGAGTTTTCCGTTAATAAATACAGGCATTCTACCCACAAAAGCATTTATTTTACTTAAATAAAGAGTGTCATTATTTAAAAGATAATGTCCGTTCATTATTTTCATTCTTAAATGTTTTGGTTTATATACAAAACTAATGTCATTTAATTGTGAAAATATCCTTAAACGATTGTTATTTATTCTTACTGCAATATTAGTTTTTCCGCTGAAATGACCGAAGTCTTTGAGTTGTTCTTTATATTGCGGGAAGATTTCTTCAATTGGTCCCATATCGTTTAGGGCTTCTAAATTGAAGTTTTTCAGTGAAGCATTTCCGTTAATTTTAAATTTGTCAGTTAAAAAGTCTGTTACATCTACTTTTAAGGTATAAGGATTGCTTCTATATGTACCTTTTAAAGGGGAAACGGTTAAATGATTATTTCTTAAATTAAATTCACCATTGCCGACTAAAATAGGTTTGCCAGAACCAAAATTATTATAAATTTTACCTTTCATTATAATTTTGTCATAGTGAATGATATTGTCAGCTTTTGCTTGATAGTATGCTGTAAATGCTGAATTTATAGATTCTGAATCCTTTAGATATGGAATATTCGGAAACATTCTTGATGTTATTCTTAATGCATCTCCAGCGTTGAACTTGTCAGAATATGCTGTTGCATTTATATTTTGATTTTTTACAGTGCCTTTGAATTTAACTTTAGATTTTTCAATATTGGTCGTAATATCAAAATCCGCATCTTCATTTACAAAATTTACGTGTCCTGAAAGTTGTGTGAATACTGTTGGGATATCTTTTAATTCAGCAATATTGTTGTGGAAGTCAACTGTCCCTTTTGCAAAAAGATTTTCGTTAAATACAGGCTCTACTCCTGGTTTTAAGTGTCCTGTCAAGTTTATTAGCAGATCTGCTTTCCCTTTTATGTATTTTATAGGTTTTACAACATCTTGTAGTTCTGCAAGGACAGGAGATGTATTGATTACGTGTAGAAGGTTTTCTGAATTTTGCCCTTTTGTTTTTCCTGTAAAATCCATATCTCCTGATAAAGAGCTTGTTCCTTCTACTGAAATTGGCATTCCATATAAACTTGCTTTGTTTGTTTTAAACTTGGCAAGCCTATCTTCTATGGTTAGTTTCGCAGTAATTCCTTTTATTGTAAGGTTATGAATATCATTGAAAGCCGCGCTTGTATCTCTGAAATTCATTTCTCCCCAGCCGTGAGGTTCGACTTTTGTTCCGGAAACTCTTAGGTTTATATTTCCAAATCCGCTTATTGTCATCATTGGAACCGGACCTATTTCAAATTTTATGATGTTGTGTAGCGGCATTATGACTTTATAAACTTTTGATAGGTTAATGTTTTTTGTACTTGTTATGTGTAAATCAGAACGCCTGTTTGTGAAAAGTTTAAAGTCTCCTTTTACATTTACTTCTTCTTTCGGGTCTGTTTGTACATTTGCATCCAGATGCATAATTTGTTTGTTCATAGAAAGTTTTACTGTCGCACCTTTTGAGGTATTTGGAATCCTTTCTATCAAATATCCGTCGGTAATTAAAACATTTCCAAACAGTTCTGGGTTATTTGCAATACCTTTTACATTGATATGTCCCATTACATTACTGTAAAATACATGTTTTTTTAATAAGTAAAAATTAAAGTCTGGAAGCAAATTTTCTTCTCCCGGCAGGAGTGGGATAATACTTTCAGAACGTGATGGATTAATTGTACCTTGTAAGTCAAGATATGGGAATTTTTGGTTTAATTTTGTCACATCACCTTTAATTCCAAGATCTACGTTTGGAGCTTTGAAGGTTAAATTATCAATATGGATACCATTTTTCAATGTGTTGATAGTTGATTTTAAATCAATATGACCGTTGCAAAAAGTTGACCCTGCAATATCTTTTTTCATTAAACCAAAATCATCAAGCATAAGTTCTAGGGATATATTTTTGTGATGATTTTTGGATATTTCTGTTTGGGCAGTGAAATTTAATATCCCTTTTAAATCACTATATCTGTTTTTTGATATTGCTTTTGCATAAATTTTAAATGTCGATAAATCAAGATCTTTAATATCTGCATTTAATAAGACTTGGTCCTCATCCAAGTGAGTTAATGGTAATTTTAAGTCAATATCAGCATATATGGAAGATGGCTTTCCATCTACAATAAGTTTTGATTTTGTTGAAAAATTAATTCTTTTATCTTTCTCAAAATCATCTAAATCGAAATATTCACCATCTAGAGTTATTTTTTTGCCTTGGATTTCATCATTTACAGTTATGTAATACTTATCCAAGCTTACTTTCATTTTATTTAAAGGATTATTAGAGCTTGTATTGAGCTTTATAACGTATTCACCTAATTTAAGGTTACCTTTTTTATCATATGTAAATTCCGCATTGGAATCATAGGCCTTAAAGGTGCTGATATTGACTTTTTTTAGTAATAATGGCAAAAGTTGTAATTCAACCGCAGATTTCCCTATTTTTAGCGGAGTTTTGTTTTTTGAGTCAATAATTGCAACTCCATCAGCTTTTAGCCAAATTGAGGGAAGTAGACCCATTTTAAATTTTGGGTTTGTAAAATTAATTTTATAACCGCTTGTATCTTGTATTTTCTGTTCTAAAAAGTTCTCAAAAGATGGCCTATTTATAACTGCAGGAATACCCCAGTAATAAATACCATACAGTGCAATCAAGGCACTTATTGAAATAATCGCTTTTGCTCTACTACCCATATTCTTAATTATTATACGATTAAAATGCTTGAAAATCCACTATGTAACTAAATTGTAAATTAAAAATCGCATCCTTAGAGGATGCGATTATGTTTAAAATTTTTCATTTTTTATTTCGTAGTATCCTTGTGGGTGATGACAAAGCGGACATTTTTCAGGTGCATTTGTTGAGTGTACTATGTAACCGCATTTTCTACAAATCCATTCTTCAGGTTCGTGTTTTTTGAATAAAGTATTTTCTTTCAGATTTTTTAAAAGTTGAGTATATCTTTCTGAGTGATGTTGTTCTACAGTTCTTATTAGGCGGAAGGTTTCGGCAATCTCTTCAAAGCCTTCTTCTTTTGCTGTTTCTTCGCCACATTTATAAATGTTTTCCCATTCATCTCTTTCCCCATTGATAGCACTTTCAAGGTTTTCAATAGTAGTACCGAGTTCAAACGGGTAGCTTGCGTCTACGTGTCCTGTAATATTCCCTAAATATTGATAGAAAAGCTTGGCGTGTTCTCTTTCATTTTCGGCTGTTTTAAGAAAGATTTCTGCAATTTGTTCATAACCTTCTTTTTTAGCTATTTTAGAAAATATTGTATATCTGTTTCTGGCTTGGGATTCTCCGGCGAAAGAGTTAATAAGATTTTGTTCGGTTTTTGATCCTTTTAGTTGTTTCATTATTGTTCTCCTTTTTCGCACAATAGTTTACGGGGATATGTTAATATTTTCAATTGCAAAGTCGGATTAGTCTTTTGTATAGGTTCTCGAATAAAAGATAACACTTTGCGGGGATTATTGTTCATAAAAAAACTTTCATAATATAGTCAGGTAATAGTCGGGAATATAAAATTATGAACTTACTTGCTTATACAAAAAAATTATATGAACAAATAAATAGGTATGATAAAATTGCTAAAAATCCTTACCTTAATAAAGGTCCTGAAAATCCGTTTTATCAGCCAAAAGATATTACTATAATCTGGATTGATAAAAAGGATGACTGTAATTAAAAATAAAACCTCCCAAAAGGAGGTTATATTTTATTATTTAATTTTTTTGAAATAATCTTTATCTACACTTGCAAAATAACCGCATGTTATTCCGTTGTAATTTGAAGCTGAAGTTGGTGCGCAATATTTGCTATTCAGAAAATTGTCTGTATTTTCTATGTATTGACTTCTGCATGTACAGGATTTTGAGCCTAATGGACATACTCGGTCATTTTTGTCAATAATAAAAGCAAAAGTATCATACCCCATTCTATTTGGATTATTTTCAAATCCGTTTACGTCAAAAAATATTATCGGACATTTTGTGGAACCGCCTGTTTCAATGATAACGCTCATTCCATTTACGAGTTCCATATATCCGTCGTCAAGTATTCCTGCATAAATTTTTGTTTTATTGCTGAAATTATAATAAGAATTTAGTACTTTCCCTTGTTTGTTTAATGCATGTATCCCTCTGAAGGCTTCGGCAAGTACTTCTGAAAATACTCTATAAGCTCCTCCTTGGCAGTAATCTGTACTTTCAGAGGTATTTGATGTGCAGTATGTTTCACCATATATCATTCTGTCTTGGGTATGGAAATAGTTGACTGCATTGTGTATGAGGTTTTCTGCTACTTGGTATCCAGATTCATATTTTTTATATTGAATTTTTCGCATCAATGTAGGTAGAGTCATTGATGCAACTATTCCTATAATTCCGAGAGTTATTAATACCTCAGCAAGAGTAAACCCAACTTTTCTCATGTTAATTCCTCATCTTAAATTATGAAATATGTGATGTGTTATATCGTATACGCATGATATATTACATCATTTATTTTGTCAATAACTAATATCATATCGTTCAGTTTGTTTAAAAATAATGTACTCTATTAATAGAGGTTATTTATGGCAGAACTCAAAAAATTATTGGGACGAAGAATTCAGGAGTTGCGGAAAGCGAATAATTTGAAGCAGGAAGAACTTGCAGAGATTATAAATATTGCAACACGCAATTTGAGCAATATTGAAACTGGTAGATGTTTTCCTTCTCCTGAAAATATTGAAAAGCTTGCAAACGCTCTGAATTGTAAAATAAAAGATTTATTTGACTTTGATCATCAGCAAGATGATGTGGATTTGTATGATGAAATAACCTCAAGAATAAAAACAATATCAAGAGATAGGCTTCAGGATATTTATAAGATAACAAAATCCTTGTTAGATTAGTTTATTCTTTTACTGCTTTCTTTGTCAAAAAGATAAATATCGTTGCGGTTTATACTTAAATCAAGAGTTTTTTCAAATTTAAAGTCTGCAGAGAGTTTTGCGCTGCATTTGTTTTCTCCGATAGTAAAATATGCAATTTTTTCACTACCCAAAAGCTCTGTCATATCAATATTTACTGTAAGTTTAAACTCCCCATCGGTAATCATTTTTTCTGGTCTTATTCCAACAATTTTTCCTTTAAATTCTTCTGAAATATTTTCACCTGAAATAAAATTCATTTGTGGTGAACCTACAAAACCTGCAACAAACATGTTTTGAGGGTTATTATAAATTTCTTCAGGACTGTCAACTTGTTGAATAATACCCTTATCAAGTACAACAATTCTATCTCCCATAGTAAGTGCTTCTGTCTGGTCGTGGGTTACGTAAATGAATGTTGTTTGGAGTTTTTCGTGGAGTTTTTTTATTTCTGCTCTCATCTGAACTCTTAATTTTGCATCTAAGTTTGACAACGGTTCATCCATTAAAAATACTTTCGGATTTCTGACTATTGCACGACCAAGAGCTACTCTTTGTCTTTGGCCGCCTGAGAGTTGTTTTGGTTTTCTGTCCAAATATTCTGTCAAATCCAAAATTTTTGCAGCCTCAAGAACTTTTTTTTCAATTTCCTCTTTTGGAACTTTTCTCATTTTTAGGCCGAAGGCTATATTTTCTCTTACTGTCATATGAGGGTAGAGTGCGTAACTCTGGAATACAAATGCAATATCTCTATCTTTTGGCGGGATGTTATTAACTTTTTTATCTCCGATTAGGATTTCTCCATCAGTGATTTCTTCAAGTCCTGCAATCATTCTTAAAATTGTTGATTTCCCGCAGCCGGAAGCCCCTACAAGTACAATAAATTCTTTATCTTGTATTTCCAAATCAATATTATCTATGACTACTTTTTTGTCATAGATTTTTTTTACCCCTTTTAATGTTACATTACTCATCCTGTTTTACAGCTCCCTTTTCAATCGGCAGAATTACGTTAAATACAGTACCTTTCATCACTTCTGTTGCAAGCCATATTGAACCGTTTAAATGTCTTACCAATTCTTTCGCTGTGCCTAAACAGAAAGAGCGTACTATATTTTTCTTATTTAATTTATCAACTTGAGTGTATGGCTCAAATATACCTTCGATTTCGTTTTCTTGAAGACCTATTCCATTATCAATAATAGAAATTTGGATATATGAATTTGCAGTTGCTCCTTTTATTAATTTAACTCCTGTTTTTTCTACAAAATCAAGTTCAGGATTGCTTAATTCAACTGTTATAGATCCAATTTCTGTAAGATTAATCGATAATTCTATAATGTTTTGTAGAATAATTTTTAAAGCATTTTCGTCACTGTAAATGGCTTTATCAGAAAGCTTTTCATCGTCAATGTTGATTGATAAATTTTTGTTCTTTAGTGAATTTTCGTTGTTTTTTATTACATTTTGTATAAGGTTTACTACGTCAAATGTTAAGAATGAAAATTCATTTAATGATGATTCAACATTTGAAAATTCAAAAAATTTATCCATAAAGTATAGTAATTCATTGGCATTTTTATTGATAATTTTGACGTATTTTTGTTGTTTTGAATTGATTTCACCGCCAAGTCCATCGCTTAATGCTGTTGAAAATCCGACAATTGATTGCACAGGAGATTTAAATTCATGAGATAATTTTGATAACATTAAGTTTTTATTTTTATTAAGTCTTCCTGTTTTTTCAGCGTTAGCAAGGACGTTTGTCATTGCTGTGACATCTCTAATCGTAATTAAATATTCATCGTCAAGAAGTGTTGCGTTAAGTTCGATAAAAAACTCTCCATAACTTGCAACAGCTCCTCCGATTATAGGTACGTCTTTGCGTGATGATTTATCAGCTAGTTCGGTACCTTTATCAACAATATCATTGAAATTTATTTCATCTAATTCTTCTTTGTTTAATCCAAAAAGGCTTGTAGCTTTCTCATTTATCCAGACGATTTCTCCAGTAGTTTCTTTTACAACAAAAACCGCGTCCGGCAGGTATTGCAGAACATCTTTCGGCTTTATGTTACTGAATAAATTCATTAGGTTCATATATTGCATTACATCCTTTTATAGTATATACTAAATGATAACATAAAAAGTTACGGGAGAGATTTATATATTAAATTTTGTAATTTTTTTTGTGCAAAATAGCAAAAAAATTTATTTTGGTGTTTTAAAACTGAAAACGGATTAAAGAGATAGAACCCGAACGGTTAAGAAATCGTTCAAAAGAAAGAAGGATGCGACTATGAGAGAAATTCCAAACAACACAGGAGTTCCATTTTCTCCAAAAGCAGATTTGAAAACTGATACCACGAAAGCACCTGAAGTTAAAGCTGAAACTACTGAAGTTGCTGCAAAAGGTACAGAAGACCTTTCAAAATCTCCTTCTGCTATCAGCGGAAGATCTTTAGTTAGTAGTGCAGACAATTTGGATAACGACGTGAAATTAATGTTAGAAAACCCTAAGGCAGTTGAACAAGCTAATGAGTTTTTTGATGCAGCTGAAGCTAAATATAGAGCTGACGGTGCAGAAAATCCTTATGAAAAGGCTGCTGCGTTGACTGATGCCTTTAAAAAAGAATTTATTGCTAAATAATAAATCTAAATTACAAAAGTGTTTATTCTTTTATTTTACTGTCACTTTTTAAAAAGTTGACTAACCCTTTGAGACCCAATTTATAGCTATCAAAACCAAATCCGCTTATTTGTGCCATACATACAGGTGCAATTAGTGATTTGTGCCTAAAATCTTCTCGGCTATGTATATTTGTCATATGAATTTCTACTGTAGGTATATTTACTGCAGATAGAGCATCTCTTATTGCAACACTTGTGTGTGTGTATGCTCCAGGGTTAATAACTATGCCATCTGCGTTGTTGTATGCAGAATGAATTTTTTCAACAATTTCTCCTTCATGATTGCTTTGATAAGTTTCAATATCTATTCCAAGCTCAAATGAATATGCGTATAAATCTTTTTCCAAATCTTTTAATGTCATGGAACCATATTTGTCAGGTTCTCTAATTCCAAGCATATTCATATTTACGCCGTTTATGACAAGTATTTTCATGAAAATCTCCTTACTCTCATTATAATATAAAATCAAGTGATTGTAAATTTTTATTAAATTTTGAATTACATGTGTAACATGTTTTTCATGCTTGCCTTATCATGCATGTACAACTATCCCCAAATCTCCTCCCAAGATTATTGTTAAAGCTATACAAGATGTATGGCTTTTTTTTTATAGGTATAGCTTGACTTAGCTAAAAAAATGACTAAAATATATTGTATAGGGAATGAGGGTTATATGCGTTTAGTAGAGAAACTCAAAGAGTACGAGAATCAATATATGTTTATCCGTTGGGCGACAGGTGGTGAGTATGGAAAGCTTGTTTTCGTCGGAGATGATTTTATCGAGTTTGATATAATCAATGTTGATACGATGGAATACAGCGAAACAGTACTTATTCATAGTCCATTAATTTTAGAAGTATGTATCGGTGGTTCTGATGTTGCAAGAATTCTTGCAGAGATGTCTTCAAGAATCTCTATGGAATAGTATTTATTAGTTTCTAAAGCAACATTAATTAGAATATATTAAATATTAAAACTCTTTCTTGCGCCTTCTTCATGGTAGAAGCCACCGCCACAGATTGTTTCGACTACTTTCAAAACAAATTCTCTTGGTGCATCTACTTGATTTAGGTCAATTTCTCTATTGCCAAGGTGTCTTATTTTTAGAACGCATCTTTGGCTACCTTCTGCGGGGATAAAGAGTGAGGCTACTTCATTATCGAGGAGTCTGACCATTTCTTCATCGTGGTCTTTTACTCCGTTCATTAATTCGTTGTAGTTGCCTCTAATTGCCATAATTCTTCCAGAGAACATATGATTACCATTTTCTCTATATAGTGCTTGAGGCTGGAAATTGCAACGGGTTGTGAAACTTATTTTGTGCCATAGAATATTTATTATGACAACTGATTTTTGTTGGTCAAAATCCACGTAAATATTCTGAGTGGTAACACCTCTTGATGAGAAGGCTTCTTTTAAAATTTCAGCAACTTCTTGCAAGTTGTCTATCATACGTGAAAAAATTTCATTAGTATTAAGTGTTGCATGTTGGTAGTCGAGGAATTGTTTGTACATGTGTGTAGATACAAGTCCCACTCTCTCCATAATTAGCGCTGACTTTCTTGACGCTGTTTCTGAATTATCAAAGCTTTCGTAATTATTTAGCAATTTAAAACCCGTCCTATTCTACCACTCATGTAATAATAAACATGTTTTTATGTAAACATTATAGAAATTTTCTTTACAAAAGTGAATACTTATTTTTTATTATTTATTATTTTTCTAATTTAATTATAAATTTAAATACAAAAAATCTTCATTTCTAACTCTTTTAGTTATATACAAAAAGAAAGAAATGAAGATTTTGTTTGTTATTTTTTTACAATAGAAAGAACGTATCTATTATTAAAGTATTTATTGGCTACTTCAATTATATCAGATTCAGTAACTGAATTAATTAGTTTTTCATACTCATCGGTAAAGTTATATCCGGCATCTATTGCTTCAAACCAGCCGACAGTTGCAGCTTTATCAAGATTTGTTTCTTGAGATAGGATAAATTGACCGATTAGTTTATCTTTTGCTTTTTCTAGTTCTTTTGTGCCTACAAATTCAGTTTTTAATTTATTAATTTCAGCCATAAGCATTTTTTGTGATTTTTCAAGAGTTTGCGGATTTGTACCGATGTAGACAAGGAAAGCACCTTTTAGAGCATTTGCAGAGTAACTTGAACCTAGTTGGTAGGCTAGTCCTTCTTGATCTCTTAAATTTTTAAATAGTCTAGAGCTCATTCCTGTACCAAGTAGGGAATCGATTACTTGTAGCGTTGCAAAATCTTTTTTATTGTTCATTCCTGCAGCTTGCCAGCCTAGGAAAATCCAGTCGGTATTTGTATCCGGAGCTTCTTTGATGGATTCTTTGGCAGAGCTGATTGGAGTAATATCTTCTTTGTGTGGTGTAAATGCAAATTTTTCTTTATTTGTTGATTTAAACATTGTCGAAAAAGCTTTTATTGTTGCATCTTTATCAACATTTCCGTTTATTGATACTACAATATTTTGAGGTGCAAAAATTTTGTTATAGTATTTCAAAATATCTTCACGTGTAATAGTTGGGATATTTTTTTCAAAAAGATGAGTTGAATTTGTGTATGGAGTATTTTCAAAAATTAGGTGTTTATACTCTTCTATTGCAACTTGCATTGGAATATCTCTGGTTTGTTTTATTGTGTTTAATTTTTCATTTTTAACTTTTTCAATTTCGTAATCGCTAAAAGTTGCGTTATTAATGATTTCATTTAATATTGCAAGTGTTTTTTCATATTCATTTTTTGTTGTAAGAACTGTTACTGAGAACGCATCTGAACGGACTGATGGTGCAATTTTTATTCCATTATCTTCTAATGTTTCAGCTAATTCCAGTGAAGAATATTTTTTTGTACCTTTTAGCATAGTTGATGCTGTTAGGCTTGAAATTCCATATTTGTCTTGTAAGAAATTGCCGCCTTTTGCAAATATATTAATAGCAACAATTTCATTTGACGTGTTTGGTGTGAAAAGAATTGTTGTTCCGTTAGATAATTCATATTTTTGAGTATTTTTATTTTCACTTACAAGTTTTGAATCTATTGTCGGAGTTGTAACATTTGAAATTTCTTTTTCTTTTGAAGACTCAGGCAAAACTACTGATACAGCAGATTTGTTTATTCCTAAGTATTTGTTTGCAACTCTTTTTACATCTTCAGGAGTTACTTTTTTAATATTATCAACGTAATTGTCATAAATTTTTATATCGTTTCCTGTTACCATAATATAGCCGATTTCTTGAGCTATATTTGAAATAGATTCTCTTTCATAATAGGTGTTTCTTTCAATAATATTTTTAGCAAGTTTTACTTGATCTGCTGTAACTCCATCTTTTTTTACCTGTTTGATAATATCAAAAATGTTTTTTTCAAGTTTAGGTAATTTTTCAGGTGTGAAGTTTGCAGAAATATAGAATATTCCATCATCTCTAAATCCTGCATTTGACGCAGAGATTGAATATGCTAATTGTAGTTTGTCTTTGATTTCTTGATAGAACATAGATGAACGTCCATCACCTAAGATGGTTGCCAGAACGTCTAAGGCATAAGAATCATTATCGCTTATTGGAACTCCTCTAAATCCGATTAACATATAACCTGATTGTGCAGGAAGATATTGGATTTTTTTTGCTTGTTCTGTAAGAGGTTTTTCTTTAGCATAATTTGTTTTTGGCGCTTTTTTGTCGTTATTATTGAAATTTTGTTTTACTTTAGCCAAAACATCTTCTGAATTTACATCACCAACAATTACTGTCACCATATTTGAAGGAGAGTACCATGTATCGTAGAATTTTACAATTTCATCTCTTGGTATTGTTTCAATAATTTTTTTTGTTCCGATTACTTTTCTTTTATATGGGTGAGTTTTGTATAGCATTCCGACCAAATTGTCGTAAACTACGTGATCTGGAGAGTTTTCATCTTTTGATATTTCTTCTAATACTACTTTACGTTCTTTTTCCAATTCTTTTCTTGGAATTAAAGGATTCATAAGCATATCTGCGTGTAATTCCAATGCTTCATTGAAATATTTTGACGGAATTGTTATGTAATAATGTGTAAAGTCTTTACTTGTTGCAGCATTCGTAAGTGCCCCTTTTGTTTCAAGTAGTTTGTCAAATTCGCCTGGTGCATGATTTTTGGAACCTTTAAAGAAAAGGTGTTCTAGAAAATGTGCAACCCCGTTGTTCTTATCTGTTTCATTTATTGAACCGGTTTTAATCCAAGTGTCCATAGTGACTATCGGATTTGTTTTAACTTCTTTTATAATAACAGTCTGTCCGTTTTCAAGTGTATAGACACTTTCAGCAGCATAACAAATTGTTCCTGCTAAAATAACTAATAATGAGACTATAAATTTTTTCATCAATATCCCCTTAATTTTCTACTACTCTTCTTGTAGATATTTTACTATAAATTATTTCACAAGAAAATAGTAAATATAGAGAATTGAAATTCTTTAGTACGCAATTAGAACAAGATCTGCAGTTGGAATTACTTGTTCACTGCGTCTTATTATAAATTTATATTCAGGATTAAGCTCTAATAGCTTATCTTTTAATTCAAAAAAATCCTCAGGAGTATGGTACATTGCGATTGCTAATACAGGTTTAAATTTTGTTATTAAGTTTTTTGCCCCTTCTGTAATCGCAGTTTCAAACCCTTCGGTATCCATTTTTATAAGGCCTAAATTATTGCCTTTATAATCGTCATCCAATGGAACAATTTCAGCTTGATTTTCAAAGTTAAATTTAAAATCTGCAATTCCGCGTTTATTCCCAAGTCCTTTTTGTATAGGGATAATTTTGTTTTCAAAATTACCTTCTTTAATTAATATATCTATGGTTTTAATATTTGCTATGAGAGGTTCATATATATAGATTTTTGAATTGGGAAAGTTTTCTGCGAACATAATTGCTGTATCTTCATTTAAACCTCCCGCATCAATAATATCCTTACCGTTGATTTTGTTAAATACTTCTTGAGGTAAATCTATAAGTCCGTATTTATTTTGGAATATAAATGGATTAAATTTTGTAATATGTGGAAATGGTTGATTGAAATTTTCTTGCTTGTATTTATCCATTAGCATAAGGTCATAATTGGTCCAACCCTGAATATCTTTTTGGGTAAATTTGTTCCAATATGGTATTAATTCAATAAACTTATCAATATATTCTAAAGATATTTCATCTTGGATATGCTTTTTTAGATTTTTAATTTTATTCTCTAAGTTATTGTTTTTAAAATATTTAATAAACACTTCTTCCCAAAGTGTTTTAATTTTCATTTCTCCGCAAAATATATGTAAGTGTATTCCAAGAAAAGAAATCCTTTTGAATTTTGCATCTGCATAGTAGCATATTTTTATATTAAATATATTGTTTGATATAAATGATTTAATCTTATTCTTGTCAACTTTGCAGTTTTTCATACGGCTCCATATTTATTATCTCTACAATAATATAAAGATACATTGTATTCAAACTTTATTGATGATAGAATTTATTTTGTAGATAGTTAGGGGGGTCCACCCCGGGGGCAAATGTTTATTTAAGTGTTGTTAATTGAACGGATATTTGCCAAAACAACCCAAAGGACATGAAAGGTTTTATACAAATGGAAAAAAACAAAGAAACTCTGAGTGTTTTGAGACACTCTACATCTCACATTATGGCGCAGGCTGTTCAGAAGCTCTTTCCTTCGGCAAAGTTAGCTATCGGACCTTCTACAGACACCGGTTTTTATTACGATTTTGATTTGACGGACGGGCATGCATTCACGGAAGATGACCTTCAAAAAATCGAAGATGAGATGAAAAACATTATTAAACAAAATCTAACCTTTGAAAGATATGAGGTTAAAGATGTTGATGCGAAGATTGCAGAGTTCAAAAAAGAAGGTGAAATCTATAAAGCTGAACTTCTTGAAGAACACAGAAATGACAATCCTACTTTATACTTGACAAAAGATAAAGATGGAAATGTTTTATTTAATGATCTTTGTGCCGGACCTCATATACCAAACACTTCTTATATCAAAGGTAATGCTATAAAATTATTAAAAGTTGCAGGTGCATACTGGAGAGGCAACGAAAAAAATAAAATGCTTCAAAGGATTTATGCAACTGCTTTTTGGACAAAAGAAGATTTGGCTGATTACTTAAACTTCTTAGAAGAAGCTGAAAAACGTGATCATAGAAAATTAGGTGCTAAACTTGATTTGTTCTCAACAAGAGAAGAATTAGGTGGTGGGCTTGTTCTATGGCATCCAAATCTAGCTGTTGTAAGAGAAGAAATCGAAAACTACTGGAGAACTGAACATAGAAAACGTGGTTATGTAATCGTAAATACTCCACATATTGCAAAATCAAAACTATGGGAAATTTCAGGTCACGCAGACCATTACCGTGAAAATATGTTCTTTATCCAAAAAGATGAAGATAGTGATGATCAATTTATATTGAAACCTATGAACTGTCCTTTCCATATTTTGATTTACCAATCAAACAGATATTCATACCGTTCACTTCCATTAAGAATGGCTGAACTTGGTACTGTTTACAGAAAAGAAAAATCAGGAGCTTTATCTGGTTTGACTCGTGTACAAGGTTTCACTCAAGATGATGCACATATTTTCTGTACTCCAGAGCAGTTAGTTGATGAAATTAATGAAATTATTGATTTCGTTGCTGATACTATGGAAATGTTCAATATGAAATTTGAAGTTGAGCTTTCTACTCGTCCTGAAAGTTATGTTGGTGAAATCGAAAACTGGAACAGAGCTGAAGCTGGCTTAAAAGAAGCAATGGACAGACGTGGTATGAAATATGATATCAATGAAGGCGACGGAGCTTTCTATGGTCCTAAAATTGACTTCAAAGTTAAAGATGCTATTGGTAGAACATGGCAGTGTGCGACAATTCAGTTAGATTTCAATTTGCCGGAAAGATTTGATATTAAATATCAAGATAAAGATGGTCAAATGAAAACTCCTGTTATGCTTCACCGCGTAATTTTCGGTTCAATGGAAAGATTCCATGGCATTTTAATTGAACATTATGCCGGAGCTTTCCCTACATGGTTAGCACCTACTCAGGTTGCTATTGTACCTATCAGCAATGAAAAACATGCTGACTTTGCTGCTGAAGTATATAAGAAAATGCGTGCAGCTGGTATTAGAGCAAAACTTGATGATCGTTCTGAATCTATGAACTACAAAATCAGAGAAAGCTTACAAGATAAGAAAATTCCTTACGTTGTAGTAATTGGAGATAAGGAAATTGAAGCTAACTCGGTTGCAGTAAGAGCTAGAGGTATCGGTCAAGTTGGTACGATGGGTGTGGATGAATTTATTTCAAAAGTAGAAGATGAAATTCATTCACGTAAAGCTGACTCTTTTGCAAAAGAACTTGCAAAAGCATAAATAAAAAAAAGAGCCGAGAATTTCTCGGCTCTTTTTTTATAATATATCTTCCATATAGTAATTAAATATTTTTTCTAAAATAGTATTGATTTTTTCTTTTGAACTTTTGTTTGCGTATCCGTCTAAGTTGTTTATATATTTCCTGTCCGCGTTTAGCAGTTTTGCATTTTCTATTTTATAATCTGCAGCTTCTTGGCCTTGTAGTTTACTCAAGTCTTCATGCGCATATACAGGGACTCTGAATTCTTCATATAGAGTATTAATTATTTCATTTTGTTGTTTTGATGATTGAAATAATTTTCGTTCATTTACACTTTCAATATCTTCTAATATTGGAATTAATTTATCTTGTTGTTCTTTTGTTAGTTTTGAAAAACTATTCATCGGTTTAGTGGAATTAGATACTTCATTTTGTGCAAATTCTAATACCGCATATCTTTGATTTTCCGGTCTATTCGCATTTATATCTATTAAATTTTTTATTAAGTCTTTTTCTAATTTTTTCCCTTGAAATTCGTCTTTAACCTCAAAAATTTCTTCTAAGACAGCTTTTTTATCTTCAGGATTTTTAATTTGTCTTAAGCTGGTTACTATTTCTTTGATTTCATTTTCGGGGTATTTTCTCATACGTCCTTCGCGGACTTTTCTTAACATATATATACAAGCTTCTTCTGCTTCATCAATTCCTTTTGCTAAGCCACAAAAAGGTAAATTTAAGCCCTTTTGATTGTAAATTGATACGTCAAGTTTGGGTTTTACAACATTATAGTTTTGAGGATTATAATTTTGTTTAGGGCTGAGTGTTTTATTATTGTGAAATGTTAGTCGGTTTATTTCCATAAATTTCTCCACATTTCTATAAAGATTATAAAGGATATATATTGCTTTAATATTTTTGTTATTTTACATAAGTTAATAAAATAAAAAAGCGGTTTTGAAACCGCTTTTTATTATTTATTGTTTTCATTATTTGTTTTTTGGGAGGAAGTAAATGTATCTTTTTTCGGTGATCTAACTAGTTTATCTGGAGCTTTTTCTATATATTGTGAGTTTGCATCTTTTTTTACTCTTGAGATTTCTCCTATTTGAGTATCTCTTTTAAGCCCCAATTTAACCATAATGTCTGTTGCCATATTTCCTCCTTAATGTTTAAACAAGATTTAAAGACTTATGTTTATTATATATCTCCTCAATTAATATATCAAGTTTTTCATAATCTTCTTTTTTAGGTTTACCTTTTACAAGAACCGGTTCAATAGTTTCAACTTTTAAGCCTGAAAGCATTTGACCTAATGTGCCAAAAAGATTTCCGCCCCAACCGTATGAACCTACAAATGTTGCGAATTTTGCTTTTGGTTTTAAAATATTTGCAAGGTATGCAACGTTTACAGCCATTGGGTGTGGGCCAGCTAATACCATTGAGCTTCCAAGGACGATAGTTGTAGCATCAACCAAAGCCATTGCAAGATCACCAAGGTCACCGGTTACGATATCAAAAACTTTTGTTCTAATTCCTTTTTCTCCAAGTTTTTCAGCGATATAATCAATCATTTCTTCGGTGCTGTTGTACATTGAAACGTAAGGTAGTAGAACTAAATTTTTACCTTCCTCTGCTGTCCAATCTTCGTATAAGTCTAAAATGAAGTTTGGATTTTTGTAAATAGGACCGTGGCTTGGTAATATCATATCAGGTTTCATTTCCTGAATTTGTTTTGTATATTTTTTACATAAATTTCTGAATGGCATCATAATTTCTGCATAATAACGTTTTGCACTATGTTCAACTTCACAACTGTCAGGGCAGAATATATCATCAAATGTGTAATGTGCGCCTAGAAAGTCGCAAGTGCATAATAAATTGTCTTCTACAATATGAGTAAACATAGTATCAGGCCAGTGAACTCCTGGTGCAATAATGAATCTTAGGGTTTTATCTCCAAGAGATAATTCATCATTATTTTTTACAACTTGAATTCTGTCTTCTGGAACAAGAAGCATTTCCATTATATTGCCTTTGCAAATAGCATTTGTAACAACTTTTGCTTCCGGATATTTTTCTAATAATTTTGGTATTGTTCCTGTATGATCTTGTTCTCCGTGGTTTGCAATAATATAATCTACATGTGTTACACCGTTTTCATCAAGATTTTTTAGATATTTTTCTGCTTTTGGAGGATACATAGTATCAATAATTGCAACTTTTTCACTTCCTTTTACCAAGTAAGAGTTGTAAGTTGTACCGTGCTCTAGAGGAATAAGTTCATCAAAAATCCTTCTGTCACGGTCATTTAAGCCGCAGTAAAAAACGTTATTCTTAATTTCACAAAATTTCATAAATTTCTCCTTATATTTTCGGTCTCAGGGTCAATCTTAAAAAAGAAAGTTTCTTCTTTTTGGCAAAGTGGGCAATATTCAGGTTTTTCTTTTTGTTTTAATACTGCTCCACAAACGAAACATTTCCAATAAAAGTTTCCATTCTCATCGGGTTTGATATCAGAATCGTCATTTTGATAAAATTTATTTTCATCGTTAGATTTCATCATATCCCTCTCCAAGTTTTGCGCTTTCATTTTAACATAAAAAAACGGCTTTGCAAATGAATGAAAGCCGTTTTTTATGATTTATTAATAGTTTTTAGCTTTCATGAAAAAGTAAGCTTTAGGATGTTTACATACTGGGCATAATTCAAGAGCTGATTCTCCTTCATATGTATGTCCGCAGTTTGCACATTCCCAAGTTACCGGATTCGGTTTTTCGAATACTGTATTATTTTTTATATTTTCAAGAAGTTTTCTGTATCTTTCTTCGTGTTCTTTTTCTATTTTGCCTACCATTTCGAAGAGTATTGCAAGTGTATCAAATCCTTCTTCTTTAGCTTCTTTTGCGAAGCGAGCGTACATATCTGTCCACTCGTAATTTTCTCCGTTAGCTGCATCTTCAAGGTTTTTTAAAGTTTCCGGAATTTTATTTCCTTCGTGCAAATATTTGAACCAAATTTTTGCATGTTCTTTTTCGTTGTTAGCTGTTTCTTCAAATATCTTGCTTATTTGAACAAAGCCTTCTTTTTTTGCTTGAGATGCATAGTAGGTATATTTATTTCTTGCTTGAGATTCTCCTGCGAAAGCCTCAAGTAGGTTCTTTTCAGTCTTCGAGCCTTTTAATTCCATTGGATTCTCCTTAAAAATTAGCCTTCGTATTTTTCAAACATATCCTTGCCAACTTGACAAAGTGGGCAAACATAATCTTCTGGCAAGTTTTCAAAACTTACATTGTCGTTTTCTGCTGGATCATAGATGTAACCGCATACTGTGCATTGAAATTTTTCCATAATTTTCTCCTTTACTTATTGCAGTTTTTACAAATACCATGGAATACAATATCTGAACCCATTATTGTAAAACCAGTTTCCTCTTGTGCTTTTTTTACTAAATCTGGTGCGACATCAGCACTAATGTCGAATACTTTTTTACATTTATCACAAATAAAATGATAATGGTCATGCGTATTATGGTCATAATGTGAGGATGATTCTAATCCGTCAATCTTTTTTATTATGCCATTTTCTGCTAGTTGGTTTAGGTTTCTATATAATGTTGCAAGACTAATCGATGGATTCTCTTTTTTTAATACATCATAAAGATATTCTGCTGTCGGGTGGACAACATTTTGTTTTAGTGTATTTAAGATAATTTCTCTTTGTCTTGAGTAATTCATATTTTACCTAAAGTTGATAACTATTCTCATTTTAGTCTGTTTTTCTTTAAATGTCAATACTTTTGAATTGTTAAAATGAAGTAATATTAAGTTTTAAATAAGGCAATTTTTTGTTATTAGTTTATTTATTAAAGATATGGTAAGTGGTGTACAAAATAATCAGATAAGTCAAAATCCTAAACCTTCGCAACTTAATGTCGGAGTATTGAATCCTCCAAGTAATTTTCAAAAAGTTGTATTGTATTCTGATGCTGAGGCAAGTCAGCAATTTAAACAGCTTAATAGAGATGTTTGTACTCTTCAAAAAAAAGTTACATTTGAAGAAACTAAAAAAACTCCCAAATCTGTGTTTTGGATAATCGGCAGTGTTTGTGCTGTTGCGTTGGGATTTGCTATTAAAAAGTTTATGAAACATTAGTTTTTTAGATTTGAGCTGGATAATTTCGAGCTAATTTTTTAACATTTCTTTATTGAATTGCTTTTAAAATACCGAAGTTCTTTTTTTATTGTAAAATGTAATCATGCTTAAGTAATTAAGCATCGAATATATATAGAAAGAGGTTACTAATGAATTCAGTAGTAGTAGTAGGAAGAGTAGGCAGAGATGCTGAAATTAAATATTTTGAATCAGGTAAAGTAAAAGCTAACTTTTCAGTTGCTGTAAACCGTTGGGATGCAAAGACTAAGTCAGAAACGACTGATTGGTTCAACGTAGATGTTTGGGATAAACAAGCTGAGTTTGCAGGTGAGTATGTGAAAAAAGGTACTCAATTAGCTGTAGAAGGCCGTATTGCTCAAAGTAAATGGGTAGATAAAGCTACTGGGAATGAAAGAGAAAACTTCCTAGTTGTAGCGACTGGCATAAGATTATTGGGTTCAAAGAGAGATTCTGAAGTATTATGATGATTAATTCTAATGTTGTCGGTATCGTTGCTGATGATTTAACAGGGGCTAACGATACTGCATTACAATTTCAATTAAAAGGTGCAAATACTCAAATTTTATTGGATGAAGAAGTTGTGCCTGTTAATTTGAAGTCGACTCAAACTTGGGCTATTTCTACTGAATCTAGAAATATAGAGCCGGAGGCTGCTTATGAAAAAACAAAGTCAGCAGTTCGATTTTTAAAAGAAAATATCAATCCTGATTACTACTACAAAAAAATAGATTCAACAGTAAGAGGAAATATTGCAGTTGAAGTTTTGGCAATGTTAGAGGCTTTGGAAATGGATGCCTCTATAATAATTCCTGCTTTTCCTGCAGAAGGCCGTGTAACAGTTGGCGGATATCATCTTTTGCGTGGTGTTCCTATAGAACGAACAGAAATGGCAAGAGATCCGCATTCTCCAATTTTTGAGTCGCATTTGCCAACATTATTAAAATCTCAGTTGAGTGATGAAAATAAAGATTTGGTGGCATCTATTGAGTTAAAGACTGTTATGAAAGGTGCAGGTCCTATTCTAATGCAGTTAAAAGAATTGATATCTGCAGGTAAGAAAATTATAGTAGTGGATGCAGTATCTACTGTTGATATAGAGCAAATAGTTCTAGCTCTCGGGAAAACTGATTTTAATATTCTTCCTGTCGGGACTGCTGCTACAGCTCAAGTGTTAAGTGATTTGTGGTTGCCGGATTTGAAACCTCAGCATTTTTCAAAGACATTCCCTGAATTACCAAAGCTTGTAATCTCAGGTAGTGCTACTCAAATTACATCTAATCAAATTACAAAGCTTGAAGAATCTGACGATTTTGAAAATGTATTAGTGATTCATTTGGATATGAAAACGGTATTAAATGGCGTTTCAGATGAGCTTGTAGAACGTATTTTAAATAATTTAGGTACAAATAATATTGTTGTCGTTCACACTTCTGATTTGATAAGAGATTTTGATGGATTCTCTGAGGATTCTTTGAATGCTGAATTGACAAAGTCCGGGCTTGCTAATGTAATTACTGATTATCTTGCAGAGTTAACAAGGCAGGTAGTAGCAAAAAAAGACGTTATTCTTATTACTCTTGGTGGTGAAACTTCTTATAAATGCTGTGAAGCTATTGGAGCTAATCAGTTGCAGTTAATCGATGAGGTTGCTCCTGCTATAGCGTTGAGTCTTGACCATGATGCAAGATGGATTGTTACAAAATCAGGTAATCTCGGTGGTGTCAATACTCTCGTTGATATTTTAAAATATTTTGAAAGTCATGAATAGTTATAAAAATAAAATTGCAATTACAACAGGTGATCCGAACGGTATCGGTGCTGAAATTACGATTAAAGCTTTAAAAGAGCTTGATTTACCTGCGGATAGAGTTGTTATTATTTCTAACAAACGGGTATTGGATTTTTACGGAAAGCTTGATAAGGATTATGAAATAATTGAAATTCCTTATTCTACCAAAGCGGTACCTGGACAAGTTACGGCTGAGGCTGGAGAGTTTTCTTTTCGATCTTTAAAAACTGTGTGCGAATTAAGACCTAAAGCTATTGTGACTGCTCCTGTTGCTAAAAATGCACTTCATCTTGCAGGTCATATTTATAATGGGCAGACAGAAGTTTTGCAAAAGTTTTTATCTCATAACGGACAGCTTGCAGAAATGCTTTTTATTGCAAGAGATTTTAGGGTTTTACTCCTCACAAGACATTGCGCTCTAAAAGATGTTACGTTAACAAAAGACTTTGTAATCAATAAAGTTTTAAATTTAAAAGAGTTCTTCAATAAACATTTTGGTATAGAAAAGCCAAGTTTTGCTATTTGCGGTTTCAATCCGCATTCAGGAGAAGATGGAATTTTAGGACAAGAAGAAATTGAAATTTTAAATCCTGCAGTAGATGATTTGCGTAAGTCTGGTATTAGTATAACTAATCCGCTCCCTGCTGATACTTTATTTGTAAATGCAGGAAAGGCTTTTTATCAAAATAAAAAATGCCCTTATGATTGTTATATCGCAAATTATCACGATCAAGGATTAATTCCGATAAAAACTGTTGCTGGTGATGAGACTGTTAATATGACTATCGGACTTGATATGATAAGAACTTCTCCAGGGCATGGTACTGCGTTTGATATTGCTGGTAAAAATATTGCTTCTGAGGCTGGCATGATTTCTGCAATTAAAGCGGTTTTAGATTAAAACTTGTAAGGATAATCCTTTGGTACCTGCCAATTATGCATTTGTAAAAGTCTTGAGCAGTAGGGTTTTCCTCCGTTTTCGGTTTGTTTCACGTAACAGCCTCCCCAAGAATCATCTTTTAGGTATTCTTCATCATTTCTGTCGCATGCATATGCATCAAATCTCGTTAAACATTTATCTTTGTCTGATCGGTTTGCTGCAAAACCAAATAAAAAATCGTCTATGCCGGCTTTGGAATTTCCGTCTATAAAAGTTTTATAATTTGTATAAAAGTGTATATGCAGATAATTCCCTGAAAATCCACCCATATTAGCGACGCTACCGTCTCCTAGTATGAATGTTATTCCTCCATCTATAAGATCATTATCTTTTAATACTTTTCTATCTATAATTCTGATATTGTTAAGATAAGGAGCCCAATATTTGTTAAACCAAGATAGTAATATTTTGTTGTTAGATTCCTCCCCATCTTTTACCCAATCCCAAGAGTCAACCTCCCCATTGTCAGCAATAGATCGTAAATG
The DNA here is from genome assembly GCA_944325875.1 of Candidatus Gastranaerophilales bacterium. GTDB lineage: Bacteria > Cyanobacteriota > Vampirovibrionia > Gastranaerophilales > Gastranaerophilaceae > Scatousia. The sequence continues at coordinate 136,776 of CALVBU010000003.1, read as the reverse complement.
AGCCTGTTGCATAGTAGAATAGAATTTTTTCAGTTTACTCATAGTTACCTGTTCTCGATATTTGCTCATAATAGTTGGTAACGTCATGGCTGCTATAATCCCAATAATCCCAAGTGTAATTAAGGTTTCTGCGAGAGTGAATCCTTTTCTACTCATATAATCCTTTCGTTTCTTTTTTTGACAATAAATTTATAAATAATTATAAAATTTTATAATATATACTATAAATATATAATATTTTATAAAATTTGTCAATATAACGAAAATAAAGAATATAATGTTATAATGATAAAAATAAAGCTCAGAGAACTTATATGGGATAATGATACCACTGCAACAGATATTCATAAGGCAACGGGGATAAGTCAATCAATTTTGTCGGATATTGTTCGTGGGAAACGAACAAATGTTGGTTTGGATATTATAAATAAGCTATGTGTTTATTTTGATTGTGGTATTAGTGATATTCTGGAATTTATTCCAGAAAGAAAATAAAAAAGCACAAGTTTTATAACTTGTGCTTTTTATTGTTTAATTTTTAGTTTTTGTTCTATACAACAGCTGCTGCTTTGTTATCTGGAGTTTTGTTGTTTTTCTTATCTTCCCAAATGTCAACTAGAACTGAGCAGAAGAAAATACTTGAATATGTTCCGATTGCAATACCTAAAATCATTGCAAGAACAAAGTCTTTTGTTGTTACTCCGCCAAAGAAATATAAAGCTCCTAGAGTAATCAATGTAGTTAATGAAGTGTTGATACTTCTTGCTAAAGTTTGATTTACTGAAGCGTTTACAATTTCTCCAAATGACATTTTCTTAGAATAATAACGAAGGTTTTCTCTAATTCTGTCGAATACAACAATTGTATCGTGAACAGAAAAACCTACTACAGTAAGGATTGCGGTAATGAATAAGCCGTCAATCTGTACGTTATACAAAAGTCCTAATAGTGAGAATATACCTACTACGAAAAGTACGTCGTGTGCGATACCTAAAATAGCAGCAAGTGCATAGTCAAATTTAAATCTAAATGATAAATAAGCAACTATGCCTAAGAATGCTAAGCTAAGTGCAATTAGCGAATTTTTGAATAGTTCCTTACCTAAAGTAGGCCCTACTGAACTTACGGAAATAAGTTCAGGGTTTTCGTAATCTTTAGATAATGTTTCCGTAATTTTATTTACGGTATCTTCATCCTGACCTATGAATTTAGTTTTGATAGAAATGATATTTGTAAGATCAGAATTTTTCGAAGAATCAGAGTTTGCGTGAAGGATTTGTAATGAAGGGTTTTCAATTCCAATGCCTTGTAAATCTTCACGAGTTTTGCTCAAATCTTCGTTTGAAATGTTTTTATTTACGCCATATTGCAGAATTGTACCACCTGTATAATCAATGCCGACTTTTAACGGAATATGATTTTCATTATGTATTGTTGAATATACTAATGAAATTACTCCCGGTAAAAGTAAAATAGCGGAAATACAAAGCCATACAATTCTGTATTTAACTATGTTTATTATGTGTCTTGATGTTATTTCGTTCATTTTAATTTACCTCTTATTATTAGTCTAAAATTCCGAAACGAGCGTTTTCACGTTTTGTTTCTTTTACTTCAAAGCCTTTTCCAATTTCATCTTTACGCAATCCGAATAGAGCAGGATATTTCAGTTCCCCTGTTCCGAAGATTAAATGCATAAAGTTTTTGGTGATAGTAATTGCACTGAACATAGAAACAATTACACCAAGAGCAAGTGTAAGAGCAAATCCTTTAACGATACTTGTACCAAGCATATAAAGGATTGCACAAGTAATGATTGTTGTCATATTTGAGTCAAAGATACTTGTGAATGCTCTGTCAAATCCGGAATTTATTGCGGTAAATAAATTTCTTCCCGCACGTAATTCTTCTTTAGTTCTTTCAAATATAAGAATGTTAGCATCAACAGCCATACCAATACTTAAAATGAAACCTGCAATACCTGCAAGAGTTAATGTTACAGGGATAGCTTTGAATAGAGCAAAAAGAATTAAACTGTAAATTACTAATGCGATGTCAGCAATAAGTCCAGGTAATCTGTAATAAGCTACCATAAACAACATTACAAGGCCTAGCCCTATGATACCTGCAACTTTTGATTTAGCAATACTATCAGCACCAAGAGTAGGGCCTACAGTATTTTCTTCAACAATTTTAGCCGGTACAGGTAATGCGCCTGCATTTAATAAGTTTACCATTCTTTCAGCTTCTTCGTATGCAAATCCGCTGTCCCCACCTGATATTTGAGCTTTGCCGCCATATATAGGTTCATTTACGTTAGGAGCTGATACAAGATCTCCATTAAAGAAGATTGCCATAGGTTTATTAACAAGTTCTTTTGTTAAATCTGCGAATTTTTTTGAGCCTTCAGATTTGAATTCTAAAGATACAACCCAATGACCTGCAGAGTCTGTTGTTAAAGTTGATTTTGCAAGGTCTTGACCAGTAAGTCCTGTTTCAACCCAAGTCTGTACTCCATCAGGTCCGATAGCTTCTTTTTTGAATTCTAATTGAGCGGTCTCACCTAAGAAAGCTTTTGCTTCTTTCAAATCAGTTACGTTAGGGATTTCGATTAATAACCTTTTTTCCCCGATTTGTTGAACGACAGTTTCAGCAACACCTAATTTGTTTACACGGTTTTCGATTGCAAACTGTAATCTGTCCATTACTTCCTGAGTGATTACAGGAACATTTTTTGTTGTTTCGGCTTCGATTACAAGGCGGGAACCGCCGACCAAATCAAGACCGAGTTTTGTTGGTTTTACGAAAATTGTAATTATTGAAGCTACTACAATAAGTACAATTGCCCAAAACATGATAATTTTGTTTTTCACTTTTTTATCCTCTTTTATCTGTACTTTTTATTTTATATTTTCAAATTTTAATAGAAAATAAAATTGAAATTGATAGCCTAGAGGGCTAATCTTCTTTTACGCTGTCTAAAACATTGAATAAAGATGTTTTGTCTTCATCAGAAAGTTCTACAAGCGGACGACGAACATATTCTTCTATAATTCCTTTATGCGCTAATGCAGCTTTTACAGGAACAGGATTTGGTGCCATAAATAGCTTTTTAAATGCTGGATATAATTTTTTGTGCATATTTAATGCCGCTAAAAATTCACCTGTTTTGTAGTTTCTAATCATAGATTTCAATTCAGATCCGAAAATGTGTGAAGCTACAGAAACAACACCTCTTGCACCTAGTGATAACATTGGTAAGGTAAGACTGTCATCTCCTGAATATACTGAAAAATCATCAGGGCAAATTAATTTCATTTCCGTAATTGCATCCATATCAGCAAAACTTTGTTTGATGCCTACGATATTATCAAATTCTTTAGCAAGTTTTGCTACTGTCTCAGGAAGCATATTAACTCCTGTTCTTGACGGAATATTGTATATGATAATAGGTAAATCAGTACTTTTTGCAATAGCAGAGAAATGTTCAATCATTCCTTTTTGTGAAGGTTTGTTATAGTAAGGAACTACAGAAAGAATAGCATCAACATCTTCTTTTTGAGCAAGTTTAGCTGTTCTAATTGCTGTCATTGTACAATTAGAACCTGCATTCATAATAACTTTAGCCTTGTTTGCGTTAGCTCTTTTTACAGTGCTAAGTACTTCAATTTCTTCTTCGTGAGTGAGTGTTGGACCTTCGCCTGTTGTACCTGCGACAAGAAGTGTATCGCTACCGTTATTTATCAAATACTTAGTTAAGTCTTCAACTTTGTTGTAGTCGATTTCTCTGTTTTTATCAAACGGCGTAACCATTGCGGTTATGACTTCCCCTGCATCAAATCTGATTGCCATAAATACCTCTTTCCTTATAAACTAAGACTTTCTCCTAACCTAAATTATATCTCAAACATAATCCTGAAACGATTTATATTAAGAACATTGAAGTTGCGGAATTTCTAAATATAAGTTATAATGAAAAAGAAGAATCATAAAAAACGGAGGAATGTATGCAAAAAATAGATATAGATAGAATTTCGGGGGGGGGGGCTACCAACTAACAGTTGGAATAAGCATTTCCGACTTAGACCTCCGATTGAAAGAAACAAGCTGAAAAGAAAACCGTGCCAATAGACACGGTGATTTTTGATGCAAAAAATGTTAGAATAGAAAATAGTATACAAATGGAGGCCTAAATGAAAAAGAGAAATGCATTTACGTTAGCAGAGGTGCTAATCACATTAGGAATAATCGGAATAGTTGCTGCAATGACGATGCCAACCTTGATTGAAAAACATCAAAAGAAAGTCACTGCTACCCGACTAAAAGAGGCATATAGTATACTTTCTCAAGTAACTTTATTAGCTCAAAAAGATTATGATGAGCCAAAGTATTGGGATAGTTCAAAGGGAGAAAGTGCAAGTAATATGAGAGTTGCAACAATCTCATGGGTATCAACATATATCATCCCATATTTGAGTGGTGCAAAAGATCATGGTTGGAAAACTTTAGCGCAAATGGGTTATAATAAAGGTTATGTTACTTTAAATGGAAAGGTAATTGCGAATGGTAATCTTACTGGTTTGAATAATACCGCTTATATGATAGAACTTCCAAATCAAGTTTTATTAACTTTTGATATTAATTCTCAAACTATAGACGGAGTTGTGTATTTAACGGATGTACTATGTCGTTTTGATATTAATGGAAAGCAAAAGCCAAATATGTGGGGGCGTGATTTATTTTTGTTTTATTTTGATACCACACAAGGAAAATGGCTCCCTTATGGATTTTCTTTATCTAGGTCTAATTTGCTTAAAAGCTATTGCACAAAGTCTACTGAATGGGGTAATATATATTGTGCTGCTCTTATAATGCAAGATGGATGGGAAATTAAGGATGATTATCCTTGGTAATAGATCTTCCTTGATATTTTTTTACAAAAGATGTCTTTTAAAGTTTTTCGTGCTACCATCTTTGTTATGAAATGGAATAATTTGAGTAGAAAGAAGAAGGCTTATCTTTTGGGATTTCTCACAATTGTGGGACTTTTGATGTGGGCATTTATCTCTGCAGGCGTAATTACTCACAATTTTAATAGAAGCCAACTTTCTGGACAAAAGGATAAGCAGGAAGCTTTGATTAATGGTATCATTCTTACCGAAACTAAAGATGATAAAAAATATTGGGAAATCTATGGCGATACCGGAACTTATGACAGCACAAACGGTGTTGCCATGCTTGATAATTGTATCGGAAATTTTTATGGTGAAGATAATGAAGTCTCTATGAGTTTTGAATCTTCAAAAGGTACATACAATGAAAGCAAAAAACAGATTATAATGTATAATGATACTCGTATTGTAATAAAAGACGGCACTGTATTGGAAGCGGACAGGCTTACCTGGTCCGGTAGCGATAAGCCGGTTATTGCAAAGGGTAACGTAAAAATTACCAGAGGAAAGGATTTGTATGCCACTGCTGATGAAGTAGAAATTAGCCCTGGATATGATGACTTTAAAATAAAAGGTAATGCAGTTTCAAAATTGTACGACATTAAGGAGAAATAATGAAAAAAATATTATTAGCTGTAACTTTGTTAATGTTTTCGGCAGGTCTGATTGTTCAGGCTTCTGATTTGGTTATCGAATCAAAAACTCAAAGTTATGCTGAAAAAGAAAATAAGATAAAATTTGACGGTAATGTAAATGTATCTATTGATGATTTGCGTGTAGTCGGAGAATCTGCTGATGTTAATATGGATGAAAATCAACAACTTGATACTGCTACATTTTACGACAAACCTTATGCTTATGAAATAAAAAAGAACAAAAAAAGAGAAGTTAAAGCTAATATTTTAAAGGTTTCATTGATTACAAAAATTGTAAGAGCTGAAGGTGATACACAGTCTGTTGTGTTTGATGGAAAGACTCCTATTGTTGTAATTAACTCTGATGTGCAGGAATACAATACTAAAACAGGAGTTATGACTGCAACAGGAATGGTAACTATTAAATACAAAGAAATTGAAACTTATTCTGATAAAGCAATTATCAAAACCGATAAAAACGGGGATTTAAAAGATCTTGAACTTATCGGAAATGGTAGAGTAAAACGTGAAACTAATGAATCTTTTGCAGACAAATTTTATTACAATGAAGCAACTAAGGTTTTGACTGCTACAGGAAATACTACATCTAATGTTTTGATGGAAGATGGTACAAAACTCGTTTTAAAATCCAATATGCAAGAATATACTCAAGATAAAAATACATTTAGTGCAAGCGGTAATGTAAGAGTTTGGTATAAAGATTATTACGCAGTAGGTCCAAAGATTAATGTATATCCTGATAAGACAACTAACAAGCCAAATGATATTTATTTTGTAGGCCGTTCTAGTATAACTCAGGGTGTAAGAACTATATATGCAGATAAGATGAAAATGATGTTGGATCCGAAAGATTTCCGAGCAGAAGGAAATACAAGAACCGTAATTAAAAATATCGGTGATGGATCAGATGATCAAGGTAATGGCGTAGGTTTAGGATTGTAAAGATGAGTGATAAAATAAAAAACGCAGTAGATTTATATAATAAGGGCGAATATGAAAAAGCTATAGATATTTTTAGTTCGGTTTTGGAAACGGAAAAACCGACCGCTGAAATATATAATAACGTTGCACAATGTTATGCTAGTATCGGTAATAATGAAAAGGCTGAGGATAACTTTTTAAAATCAATTGAGCTTGATCCAAAACTTCCTCAGGCATATATAAATCTTGCTGATATTTATTTTAAGACTAAAGATTATGGGAATGGAATTGAATTGCTTTCTCAAGGTATTTATGAAATTCCTGATAATATGGTTTTGCGTCATTATCTAGCAAGATTTTATATGGAGGATTCAAGACTTGATTTAGCCGTAGATGAGCTAGAACATGTCTTGGAAGTTCAGCCAGAAAATTACGATGCATATTATGATTTAGGTAAAGTTCATTTTGAACTTGGCAATTACGCCTCAGCTATTGAAAATTTTGAAAATGTACTTGAGTTTAAAGAAAATAATCAATGGATTTATTTTTATCTTGCTCAAGCTTATGAGGCGAATGATGAGGTTGATAAGGCAATTTCCAATTATTTAAAAACTATTGCAAGAGATGATGGTTTTTACCAAGCGTATAAAAAAGTAGCAATTTTATTTCTCGCTCGCGGAGATTACGAAGATGCCGTTGAGTATTTTGAAGATTATATGGATATGGGAATTCCTGAAGAAGAAAAAGCTAATATCCACAAATTGGTAGAAAGAATTAAAAAGAAAATGGCAAATGAAAAATAAATTCTGGGTTGCATTTTCTGCAATTGAGCAGATTGACAGTAGTTTTGTGCAAAGACTCTATAATTACTTTGGTGATATAGAGGAAGCTTTTTGTGCAGGGATGAATGAACTCTCCAAAATTGACGGTTTGAGCATAAAAAAAGCTGAGACATTCTTGAAAGAACGAGATAAAATAGATCCCGCCAAAGCTTTATTCGCAGTTGAAAATAGAGGGATTAAATATTTAACGTTAGAGGATGAAAATTATCCTAGAATGTTAAAGCAAATCTCAGATCCTCCTGCAGTTTTGTATTATAAGGGCGATATTTTTGGATGTAATTTGGAAAGAACTCTATCTATAGTCGGGTCAAGAAAATCAACTTATCATGCAAAAGAGGCTGTCAGAAAGCTTTTATCAGAACTTTCTGGTACTGATATTTGTATTGTTTCAGGTTTGGCGGCAGGTATTGATACAACTGCACATGAAGCTGCATTGGATAATAATCTTAAAACAATAGGTGTCATAGCAAGCGGGTTTGATTTTATATATCCTACCTCTAATAAAAAGCTCTATGAAAAGATTGAAAATGGCAATGGTGCTATTGTGACAGAATATTATCCGACATTTCAACCTTTAAAATTCAGATTCCCGCAGCGTAATAGGATAGTTTCTGGAATGTCCTACGGAACTCTTGTTGCAGAAGCTTCGTTAAAAAGCGGAGCTCTAATTACAGCAAATCTTTGTCTTGAGCAAGGACGTGAATTAATGTGTATTCCCGGACTTATCTCCAACCCTAATACTGAAGGAATTTATAAATTATTGAAAAACGGAGCAACATTAGTTACAAAAGCAGAAGATATCTTGGAGGCTCTTGGATGGGAGATGAAACCTGTCGAGCAATTAAAAATTGATTTAAGCGGACTTACTGATGAAGAAGAAAAAATTATCCAAGCTCTTGAATTGGAGGAAAAAGGGTTTGATGAAATTGCTTCTATAACAAAAATCAGTACGGATGATTTGTTGACGAACTTGACAACCATGGAGCTTAAAGGCATAATAAAACAGGTAACCGGAGATAGATATAAGAGGGTATAAATATAAATGGCAAATGCGGTAGAGGCTGAAAGTAAAGCCGGTAAGAAGACATCGAATAAAAAAGAAAAGGCTCTTGTAATAGTTGAGTCTCCTGCTAAATCTAAAACTATAAGGAAGATTTTGGGGGATAGCTATACTATTGAGGCAAGTTACGGGCACATAAGGAATTTGCCGACAAAAGATGCTGCTACCGAAAATTTAGGGTTTGATATAAACCATGATTTTGAGCCTAAGTTTGAGATTATCCCTGGGAAGCAAAAAGTCGTTACAAAATTGAATGATTTAGCCAAAAAAGCTGATAAGATTTATCTGGCATCCGACCCCGACCGTGAGGGAGAAGCTATTGCTTGGCATGTAAGACAAGTGTTAAAAGTTCCGGATGATAAAGTTTATAGAATAGTTTTTAATGAAATTACGCCTAAAGCTGTTAAAAATTCTGTTGAAAACCCTCGAGCTATTGATATGGATATGGTGCAGGCTCAGCAAACAAGGCAGATTCTTGATAAACTTGTAGGTTTTAAGTTAAGTCCTGTGCTTTGGAAACAGATTGGCAACAGAAACCTTTCAGCAGGACGTGTTCAGTCTGTTGCGCTAAGAATGATTTGCGAAAGAGAAGATGAAATTGAAGCTTTCGTTCCTCAAGAGTACTGGTCGATCCATGCAAATCTTGATAAAGATGGTAAAGTTTTTGAAGCTGAATTATCAAAAATTAAGGGAAAATCTGTAGAGAAGACTATAAAAAATCAAGAAGAAGCTCAAAAAATTGTTGATTTCTTAACTTCTTATCCATCAGAATTTGATGTTACTAAAGTCACAAAAAAGACAACAAAAAGAAAGCCTACAGCACCTTTTATTACCTCAACGTTACAGCGTGCAGCAAGTTCTAAGCTTGGTTTTGGGGTTCAAAAGACAATGCAGGTTGCTCAAAAGTTATATGAAGGTATTGAAATTGATGGTACTCCTGTCGGTTTGATTACCTATATGAGAACCGATAGTGTGAGAATTTCCGATGATGCTCATGCTATGGCTAAGGATTTTATTACCGCCAACTATGGCCCTGAATATTACCCTGAGAAAACAAATGTTTATGTAAAAGGAAAACAAAATGTTCAGGACGCTCACGAAGCTATTAGACCTTCTTATCCTGAAAGAACTCCTGATAGCATAAAAAAATATTTAGATAATGATCAGTATAAATTGTATAAACTTATTTGGGAAAAATTTATATCTTCTCAAATGATTGCCGCAGAAGTTGCAAATAAATCAATTGAGATTACTGCTGGAGATTATACTCTGAAAGCAGGTACCAGCAAGGTTACTTTTGAGGGTTTCTTGAAAGTTTATAACGATGCGGAGGAAGAAGAACAAGAAGCTGAAGCTAAAATCCCAGATTTAGAACAAGGTGATAAAGTTAAGTGTAAAAAGGTTGAACCAAAACAACACTTCACACAACCGCCTCCAAGATATAATGAAGCTTCTCTTGTTAAAGCTTTGGAAGAATACGGTATCGGTCGTCCATCTACTTACGCGACAATTATTACTGTTATTCAGACAAGAAAATATGTAGAAAAGAAAAATAAAGTTCTTTTCCCAACACTTTTAGGTAGAACAGTTTCAAAACAGTTATGTGCCCAGTTCAAAGATATTATGGATTACAAATTTACGGCTGGCATGGAAAGTAAACTTGATGAAATTGCTGATAAAAAAGCTGTTTGGAATAAAGTCTTAAAAGATTTTTATACTCCGTTTATTGAAAATGTTAATTCAGTAATGAAAACGGCAGAAAAGGTAAGAATTGAGACAAAAATAAAATGTCCTAACTGTGGTAAACCAATGCTAGTAAGAACAAGTCGTCAAGGAAATCAATTCTTAGGTTGTTCAGGATATCCTGAATGTAAGACTGTAATGTCACTGAATGCCATTTCTGAAGAACCTCAAGAGGATGAAAATAAGCCAGCTGAGGAAAAATGTGAAGAAAAATGCGAAAAGTGCGGCTCTGATATGGTATTCAAAACAGGACCGTATGGAAAATATATGGAATGTACGAATGAGGATTGTAAATTCCGTAAGCCATATAGACGTTCTACTGGTGTTAAATGTCCGAAATGCGGAAATGGAATGATTGTTGAACGTAAATCAAAACGCGGAACTGTTTTCTTTGGCTGTGATAAGTATCCGGATTGTGATTTTACGTTATGGAATGAGCCTACTGGGGAAGAATGTCCTGATTGTGGAGCTTTACTTGTTAAAAAGATTTTACGAAAGGGAACGACTATTGAATGTTCAAATCGTTCTTGCGGATATAAACGCGTTGTAGAAGAAGCTGATAAGGAAGGAGGGGCTAATGACGAATAAATTCGGACTAATAGGTTATCCTTTAGGTCATTCACTATCTGCAGTTATTCATAAAGCAGGTTTTAAGAGCCTTGGCATTGATGCAAGTTACGATATTTTAGAAACTCCTCCAGAGGATTTGGTTGATAGGGTTAAATTCCTCAAACACGAAAATTATACCGGTTTTAATGTGACCATACCGTTAAAGCTTCCTATTTCATTATTTGTACAGGAAGTTGATAAATATGCTGATATTGCAGGAGCTGTGAATACTGTTAAAATTAATCCTGATAAGACATTCAGTGCTTTTAATACTGACGCTGCCGGTTTTCGTAAAGCTGTGCCATCAGATATTAATTTGCAAGGGGCAACAGCTGCTCTTTTAGGTACAGGTGGCGCCAGCAGGGCAGCAGTTTTAGGGTTGTCGGATTTAGGCATTTCTGAGATTGGGGTATATACAAGAAATATTCCTAATGCAATGGATTATATGGCTTATATGAGGAGAAAATTCCCTCATATTACTTTTACTGCATATCAAATTGATGCTGTTCGAGATTTATCTAAGTATCAAATTCTTGTAAATACAACGCCTATAGGTATGCTCGGACGTTCTGCCGATATGACACCGATTGAAGAAAATGTTTTGAAAACTCTTCCTGACGGTGCTGTTGTGTATGATGTTATTTATAACCCTAAAAAGACGGTACTTTTGAAAAATGCTGAAAAACTGGGTTATAAAATAATTAACGGACTTGATATGTTTGTATATCAAGCGATAGCGGCTCAGGAAATCTGGTTTGGTAAAACTCCGGATTTTAATGCAATGAAGATTGATGCACTTGAAAATTTATAAATAATAGTTTATAATAAAGCCATTGAATTATATAAATAGGAGAGTTTGATATGCTGAAATTAAGAAAGAATAAGCTATTTCCGGGGGGGGGCAACCTTATTTAAGCTTTATAAATGATTTTTATGGATTTACATTATCAGAAGTTCTAATTACGATTGGGATAATTGGTATAGTTGCGGCAATGACTTTGCCCACAGTTGTGTCTAAATATAGAGAAAAGGTATATATCACACAGTTAAAAAAAATGGCTGCTAATATGGAGACAATGTTAGCTACTATCAATTCAGAAACTGGTTCTGTTCCAGATACATTTAAACAGTGTCATAATCTAATGAATGGTCAATCTACAGAAGCTTATGAATGTTTTGCTGATATGATTGTTAAATATATGAAATTAAACCCAAATGCCGTAAAATATAAGGTTTATAATTATAATACAGATAAAAATAAAGTTGGATATTATGCATTTTGTCATAGATTATTTTTAGAAGATGGTTCAGTAATTGCATTTCACTTGATTAATGATGGGTATGTTATGTTTGGATTTGATGTTAATGGTGATAAAGGTCCAAATAAAGTTGGTCAAGATCTTTTTCAAGTTCATTATTATCCATATACTAATAGTAATAACAGCTATATATCTTTATTTAAGAGATTAAGTTTTAAACCTAATCAAAGAAATTCAATAATACAGGGGTGTAAAGGTTCTAGTACTCAAGAAGCTCATCCTCAAAGTTGTCTGCAATTAATATATGATAGCGGGTTTGAGGTTCCTGAAGATTACCCTATAAAATTTTAATTATTCGTACCTTAATGCATCAATAGGATTTAGCAGAGAGGCTTTGTAAGCTGGATAATATCCGAATAAAACTCCGATGGCTCCGGAAAATCCCAAAGATAGAGCTATTGAAAATCCTGATATAGATATACTCATTTCAGAAAATATTTGTATTGCCTTTGCTCCGACAACACCGAGTATGACACCGATTATCCCCCCTATGACAGATAATAGGAAGGATTCAATCAAAAATTGAATTCTTATATCGCTTGCTTTAGCTCCTATTGCCATACGAATACCGATTTCCTTTGTCCTTTCTGTAACTGAAACTAACATAATATTCATAATCCCAATACCACCGACAATTAATGATACCGATGCTATAGCACCTAATAATATTGACATTGTTTGTGCTGAGGATTTTATTGTTTCCTGCATTTCGGCCAAGTTTCTTATTTCAAAGTCTTTTTCTTGATTTTTTCCGATGTTATGACGTTTCATAAGTATTTCGTCTATATCTTCCTGAGTTGAATTTAGGACTTCATCATTTTGAGCTTTTACGTTTATCATTTTTATTGAGCCTGGAAAATCTGTCCCGAATACTTTCTTTTGTGCGGTTGTAATCGGAATAAATACCAAATCATCTTGATCCATTCCCATTCCGCTTTGTCCTTTTGTCTTTAGCAATGCAATAATTTTAAACGGAACATTACCTATTCTCATTGTTTTATTTATAGGATCAACGTCTCCAAATAATTCGTTTGCAACGGTGTTTCCGATAATTGCAACTTTTGTGTTATTTTTTATATCTTCGGGAATAAAGTTTCTTCCGGTAAGGATTTCATAATTTCTTATAAAAAGATAAGATGCAGTGGTACCACCGATTGTAGTTGACCAGTTTTGGTTTCCGTAAGTTAATTGTGCTGTTCCTGATGAGTAAGGTGCAACTGCAAGTACGCCTCTTGCTGTTTTTTCAATAGCTTCTGCATCTTTTAATGTCAAAGATGGTTTTGTCCCGAACCCCATTCTAACACCGCCTGAGGTCGCTGAAGCGGAGCGTATCATAAGCAGGTTGCTTCCCATAGATTCCATATCTTTGGCAATCTTTTTACTTGCGCCTGTTCCTACCGCAAGCATTATTATTACAGCACTTACGCCGATAATTATGCCTAAACTTGTAAGTATCGAGCGCATTTTATTTATTTTTAAAGAGCGAATTGCCATTATAAGTGTTGATTTGAAATCTATCATAATACGTAGTCTTCCATTGTTGTTGTTACAGGATGCGGATTTTTGTTAATTTCATCTGAAATAATATTTCCATCCTTAAATCGTACAATTCTCCCGCAATATTCTGCTATGTCAGGTTCGTGGGTGACAAGAACGATGGTTTTTCCCATTTGTTTATTAAGGTTTACAAAAAATTCCATAACCTCAATACTTGTTTTCGTATCTAAGTTTCCGGTTGGTTCATCAGCAAGAATTAGCGGTGGATCGTTGACTATTGCTCGAGCTATTGCAACTCTTTGTTGTTGACCTCCGGACATTTGGTTTGGCATATGGTCTTCTCTTTTTTCAAGTCCTACAATTTTTAGTGCATTTTTTGCTCTCACAATTCTTTCAGCTTCTGGTATTCCTTTATAAATCATAGGAAGTTGAACATTTTCAAGTGCACTGGTCCTTGAAATTAAATTAAATCCTTGAAAAACAAATCCCATTTTTACGTTTCTTACATCTGCTAATTCATTGGGATTGAGAGAAAGCATATCTATACCGTCAAGAAAATAACTTCCTGAATTAGGTTTGTCTAATGTTCCAAGCATATTCATAAATGTTGATTTTCCTGAGCCTGAAGCTCCCATAATTGCTACAAATTCTCCACGTTCGATAGACAGTGATACGCAGTTTAGTGCGTTAAAGCTGTCTTCTCCTGTTTGGTATGTCTTTATTGCATCTTTTACTTCTATTAGGCTCAATTGTATCTCCTAAAACATTCTTGGTCCGCGTCTTTGGGTTTTGTTATTTTTGTTTTTTGACAATGATGAATCAACTATTACTCTGTCACCTTCTTTTATTTCTTTTGAGATAATTTCTGTATTAGTATCATCACTTGCGCCAGTTTCAATATTTATACGTTTTGGTTTTCGTTTTTCTAGAATCCATATACCTTGAGTCTTGTATCTTGTACCATCAGTATTTGGGTTAAATTTTAGAGCAATACTTGGGGCACAAATTACATTTTCGCTCTTATCAGTAATGATTGATACGTTAGCTGTCATTCCGGGAATTAGTTTTAGATCATCATTTTTAACTTCAACAATTACTGTATAAGTTACAACGTTGGAAACTGTTGTAGGTGATATTCTAACTTGAGTAACTTTGCCGTGGAAAACACTATCAGGATATCCGTCAAGAGTGTAAGTCACATCTTGTCCTTCTTGAACTTTGCCAATATCGGCTTCTGAGACGCTTACTTCAATTTGCATTTTTGTAAGGTCTTGCGCAATTGTAAATAATTGTGGAGCTTGGAAGCTTGCCGCTACCGGTTGTCCTACGTCTATTTCTCTTGAAATAATTGTGCCGTCTACTGGTGCAATTATTTTTGTATAACCAAGGTTTGTTTCTGCAGTTTTGAGGTTTGCTCTGTATTGATTTACTTGAGCTTGGGCCGCTTTTATTTGCGCTAAATCTGAATAGTATGTGCTTTTGTATTGATCTAGTTCACTTTTTGCTACAAAGTTTTTTGCATATAAGTTTTTGTATCTTTCATACATTTTTTTATCATATTCTACAATTGCCTGTAGTTTAGTTACGTTTGCTTGCGCATTTGCAATTTGGGCCTGATTTTGTTGAACAGTTGCTTCGAAATTTCTCGGGTCAATTTGTGCTAAGATTTGGCCTTTTTTTACTTGAGAATTGAAGTCTACATAAATGTCTTGGATTAGACCTGATACTGTTGAACCTACAGAGACAGTGTTTACAGGATTTATTGTTCCTGACGCTTCTACAACTTGAGTAATAGTGCATCGTTCGATAGGTTTTGTATGATATTTTACTCTTGATTTATATTTTTTATATGCAAAACCTGTGCCAAGTAATGCTACTATTATTATGCAAATGATTATTTGTTTTTTTGTCATTTTCATTATCTTTTTTCCTCAACATTTACAGTTATTTCCTGTTGCAGTGCTATTAATTTTTCAAGGTTTGCTCTTGCTACGTTGTATTTGTAAACGGTTTGAACATAGGATTGTTGAGCGTTGTTATAGTTTACTCTTGCATCTTGTAATTGGATGTAATCACCTATTCCTACAGCGTAGCGACCGTCTGCAAGTTCAAAGTTTTCGTATGTTTGTTTGACTTTTACTGCAAGTAGTGGAATTTGTTTTTCTAATTGTACCATATTTATGTAGGCATTTTGAACTTCGAAATAGATGTTTTGTTCCAGTAAATCTATTTCATTTTTTGCCAAATCTACTTGTAGTTTTCCGTTATCAATTTTATATTTTTGGCTCAGGATATTTAATGAGCTTGATAAGTTTACCCCAACATTGAATGAATTTGTATTATATTGATTTCTATAATTATATCCTGCGCTTGCCGAAATTTCAGGGTAATATTCTCTTTTTATATATAAAAGAGATTGTTTCATTGCATCTAGTGTTGCGTTATATGCTTTTAAATCTGGGCGATTTTTCTTTGCTAGTTCTACGCATTCTTCAAAAGTGTATGGAAATGGTTTGAATTTAAAAGTTTCTATAACATCCATTTTTTCAACTTTTGAAGTTAATGTTGCATCAGATACGGGTTCTGGAGTTTTGCTTAAATCTTTTTTTTCTGAAATCTTTTGGAGGTTTACGGGAACCTCTTTTTGTTGAAAGTTAAAAGTCTCAGTAGAGGCAATTTCGTATTCAGGTGTATAGGCTACATACATTGAGTTATTTAATTGTACAATAGCATTTTGATAGGCTTTTATTGACTCTACGAGAGTTACTTTTGAATCACTAAGGTTTACTTCAGCATTGACTAAATCTATTTTTGATTTTATGCCTTGATCAAAGTAAGCTTTTGTTCTTTGATAGTTTCTTTCATTTATTTGGACATAAGCTTTATTTATATCAACGGTTGCTTTCGCGGCTAGTACATTATAATAATATGATTTTACTCCAAAAATTGTTTCTAATACTACGTCATCAAAATTATACATAGCTGCAATTTTGTTAAACTTTTGCATTTTTATTTGTGCATTTGTTTTTCCAAAATTGAATATTAACTGGCTTAGTGTAGCTTGCGCATTATAGTTATCGGTATTATTGCTCATTCGATTAGAGCTGTTTGTATTATATGTGTAACCGGTTCCTACTCCGATAGTTGGGAAAAATGCTGCTTTTGCAATTTTTTCGTCATTTTTTGAAACGTGATAATTATAGTAAGCTTTGTTGATAAGCGGACTGTTTTTCAATGCAATTTGGATACAGTCTGACATTGTAAGTTTTGCGCCTTTTTGTATTACGGCGTATTTTTCAGCAGCATCCGTAGTTTCTATATTCAAAAAAAGTATGCCAATAATTGTTAATATCTTAAATTTATCGATAGTTTTCAAGATCATCATCCTCGATAATATACTAACGATTAAAGCATATTAATTGTTCATTTTAATCATTCTGATAATGGAAAAATTTTTATTCCAGTAAATATAACAAAGAACAGCCCCAGCCTGAACCAGATTTGCAATCTTCTTCAATATTGTCTTTAGTTAATATGGGTGTTGAATTTGTGCCACCCATAGCACAACCATTTGGCCTTATTTGACCTGAACTTGGCACTATTGTTGGTATCAAATTTTTCGATTCGAGTCTGAAAAAAAATATGTCTCTTCCAATTACATTTGGTTTTTTATAGCCATTTACATCTATAAAAATTTGGTTATAGCAGTTGTAATTTACAATTGCCCCATCAGGTAATATATATGAAAGTAATCTATAACCACCGTTTATGCCTTGGGGATTACCTTTTTTATCAAACCATTTATTGTCAGTATGCCAGTAATGTTTGCCCGTGTTAGGCCATTCTGAGGTAGTTCCAAAATTTTCTTCTGTCATATTCTTAATTTTATCACATTGTAAGCCAGATTTTACTACTTTCATTTGAGTTTGTATCTTACAAATATATACAGGCATATTTGTCCAATTTACTTCTTCGTAAGTTGAACCATCTTCCATATAAACTTGTAACATTGCTTGTGAAAATGCTGAATATTGTTTTTTGAATGCAGTTTTAAATTCTTTATCTTGTGTTTTGTTAATCAATGTTGGCAATGTCATTGCCGCAACTATACCAATAATACCTAGTGTAATCAATGTTTCAGCGAGAGTAAAGGCTGAAAACCTACTATTACAAAGGGTTATGCCCCCCCCCCCTAATTGTTTTTAAAGCTATTTGTGTGTTTTCCATAGTACCTCCTTCATCTATATTATATCATTATTTTTGAGTCATTCAACTTGTTAATTATCTTTGAAATTCCAAAAATCAGGTTCAAACATTACTAGAAAAGGTACTATTTCAAGTCTTCCTACAAGCATTGATATTATCATAATTGACTTAGATGCAGCGTGTAGGGAACTAAAACCACCCATAGGTCCTATTATGCTTCCAAAACCAGGGCCGATATTACCAATAGCTGTAATTGAGCTTGTAAGACCTATTGTCGCATTTTGTTCAATTATCCCTATTAATAAAGCTCCTATTGCGAAAATCGTAAAATAATAAATAATAAATACAATAGTTTGTCTGATTACTTCAGGCGCAATTGTTACGTTATCAAGCTTGATATTAAGAATAGCATTCGGATGAAGAATTCTTACTAATTCAGCTTTTAATGTTTTAAATAGCAAGAACCATCTTGTCATTTTTATACCACCACCTGCAGAACTTGCACAAGCGCCTAAGAACATACAGAAAAATAAGAGTACTTTTGATGTGAAATCCCATTGTGCAAAGTCTATACTTGCACTTCCTGTTGATGTCATTATACTTATAACTTGATAAAAGGCGTGTGTAATGCCATCAAATATAGTGTAATGACTGTTTATTACAAGTGCTGTAGTTATTAAAGTTCCGATTATCAGTACAAGTGATAGATATAATTTAAATTCGTCATTTTTGAAGAATAAAAGGGGATTCTTTTTTGTTATAACTTTATACTGTAGATTAAAACTTGCTCCGGCAAAAAACATAAATATAAGTATAATCCAAGTTATATAATTTGAATGATATCCCATAGTGCTTTGCGAGTTTGGCGAAAATCCTCCCGCAGCAAGGGTTGATAGTGAATTACAGATTGCATCAAAAATAGGCATTCCTGCTATTACAAGAAGAATTATTTGGAGTATTGTAAGACTTGAATATACTTTCCATAATGCTGATGCTGTATTTCTAATTCTAGGAGTGAATTTGTCTTCTGTTGGTCCTGGTGTTTCTGCAAAAAACATCTGTCTTCCAGCTACTGCAAATTGTGGCAGGATTGCGATAAATAAAACGATTATTCCCAAACCTCCCAACCATTGTGTCATTGATCTCCAGAAGAAAAATGCTTTTGAATAGTCGTAGTTTGTAATTATTGTCGCACCTGTTGTTGTAATACCTGATACTGCTTCAAATATTGAATCTAGTGGATTTAACCCATAAAATAAATATGGAATTGCAGAAATAATGCCAAATAGTATCCAAGATACAGCTACAATAAAAAGAGCTTCAGCTTTCTTAATGTCATTAAGGTTTTCTAATTCTTCGGTTCCTTTAAATGTTTTTCTTAAAATAAAACCTGAGGTCGCAGAAATTATACTTGCCGTTAGAAAAGGTATTATAGAATTAAAATCCTTATCAATAATTGCAATAATAATTGGTGCTAATATTACAAGGCTTACATACATCAAAATTAAGCTAATAGCTTTAATAATATAGTTTATACGCATTATTTAGAACCTGCTCCGAAAAATTCTTTTATGGAATCTCCATCTTCAGCTTTTGTAAATATAATCATAGTATCATCGTTTTTTAATAATGTGAGTCCGTTTGGTATTATTACTTTATTGCCCCTTTCAATTATTCCAATAATTGCAGGTGTCGGAAATTTTAATTCCATAATTCTTTTATCACCAAATTCCGGACTAACTTTTATTTCAAGAACTTCTCCAAGTCCTTGTTCTACTGTTGCCAAAATATCCACATTATTTTCAGCTAAATCATTTTTTACTTCTGCAAGTGCGGAATTCTTAGGTGATACAGCAACATCAATACCGACTTTTTCAAAGAGTGGAATGTTCAAAACTTTTGCTACTCTTGCGATAACTCTTTTTACCCCAAGTTGTTTAGAAAGTAATGAACACAACAAATTCTTTTCGTCGTTATTTGTAACACTTATTACTACATCTGCAGAGCCGATTTCTTCTTCATCAAGTAGTTTTAAATTTGTACCATCACCGTGAATTACAAGTGTGTGTTTTAATTCTTGAGCTAAAAATTCACATCTCGCATAATTTTTTTCAACGATTTTCGTCTTAATCTTTAAAGTCTCAAGATTTTTAGCAAGCATCAAACCTACAGTTCCACCGCCGATTATAGAAACATTTTTGACGATTTCTTTTTCATGAAAAAATGTCCCTGCAAGGATATCTAATGAGTGAGAGGTGCCCATAAATATTAACTTGTCCTCGGCAAGGATTTCAGTTTCTCCGTTTGGAATGAAAAGTTCACCATTTCTTGTTATACCAACAATTAAAGTATCATTAGTAAAACGGCAATCTTTTAGTTTTTTATTAACTATTCCGAGATTAGGAGTTACTTTATATTCAAGTAATCTTGCTTTACCATCTGCAAAATTCTCTACATCAAGAGCTTTTGCAACAGTTACTATTCTAAATATATCTTGAGTTAGTAATTCTTCCGGCCAAATAATGTAGTCAATAAAGAAATCACCTCTATCGGCATTGTTTTTTTCAAAATAAAGGGTCTTTCTGTATTCTTCTTTGCTGACAAAACATATTGTTCTAATTCCACTTATACGTTTTGCGGAAAGACAAGCTACAATATTTGCTTCATCAATAGGTGTGCAGGCAATGAACACGTCTGCGTTTTGAACATCTGCACTGTTTAATACGCTGATATCACAAGCGTTTCCTATTACAAAACTAATATCTAATTTAGAAAATTCATCGGTTTGATTTTCTTCTTTATCTATTATTGTGATATCGTGATCTTCAAAAAATTCAGTTGCAAGCAAACAACCTACTTCTGTTGCCCCGAAAATTACTATTTTCATACTAATCCTCTACCTACGATTAAAATGGCATATATTACAACGTTTTGAATAACTTGTAATACTATTAATGCGATAATCGGCGAAAAATCTAATCCGTTATATGGCGGTATAAATCTTCTGAATATGTTCAGATAAGCGTCCGCTACGTTTCTTATAGTGAACCAAGGTTGTTTATACCAATCAAGATTAGGAATCCAGCTTAGGAAAATTCTCAAAAGAATTACCACATAAAAAAGCAGGAATATATTATTTATGCCGTTTATTAAGCCTCTAATCATATTGTTTTATCCTATAATTGTGATTTAGATTTCGTAAGAGCACATTCACATTCTTTTCTTTCTGTCGGAATTTGCTCAATCATATTGAATAATAAGTTTTTCAAGTTTGCAAGGTTTGAATTAAATACTTCAATTACTTCATGATGTGATACCGGAGGTACATCGCCTACAAGTCCTGCATCGTAATCTGTGATTAAAGAAATATTCAATGGGCACATATCAGCTTCTTTTACAAGGTATGCTTCAGGGAATGCTGTCATATTAATTACTTCCCAACCTTGGCTTGTAAAGAATTTTGATTCTGCCTTTGTTGAAAATCTTGGGCCGTTTATTACAACTACAGTACCTGTTTCATGGATATTAATACCTAAATCTTTTCCGGTTTTAATAGCCAGTTTTCTTAATTCAGGACAGTATGGATCAGCAGCTGAAGGGTGAGTTACAATCGGACCTTCAAAAAATGTTGTTTTTCTGCCGTCTGTCCAGTCTACAAACTGATCGCAGATTACAAAATCGCCAGGTTTTACATCTTTTTGCAAGCTACCTGCAGCACAAGGTGAAATTACTCTTTCTACACCAACTGATTTCATTGCCCATACGTTTGCTCTGTAATTGATAAGGTGTGGCAATATAGTATGGTTTCTTCCATGTCTTGGCATAAATGCTACTTTGTGTGGGCCGATTTGACCGATAAGTAAGTTATCACTTGGCATTCCATATGGAGTTTCTACTTTTACTTCTTCGATGTTATCTAAAAATTTGTAAAAACCAGAACCACCAAATACACCAATAGTTGCTAATTTTTTGCCAGACATATTTATTTCCCTTTCTTTATGTACTTTTACATCATAGAAATTATAACTGAAACATACTTATTGTGCAAATTCAAAAATGAACAAAAAATTGTAAAAATTACACCAAATGATATAAATTTACAATCTTTGAAAATCTACTATTGACAAGGGTTTTAGCTAGGTTCTCCGATTGTATTTTTAAATATAGGGTTGAAATTTAAAAATTTTTGTAATAGACTGTTGCTATAAATTTCATTCTTAAAAGTTAAAACTTGACGCTAAAGAGAGAGTGAACTTGCTTTTAAGGATTTCCAATTTACAACCAGAGGATTACATTTTGAGAAAATTATTACTATTCACTATTACGCTAGTGTTAATGTTGGCTGCGCCTGTTCAGGCTTCCGATACTAATACTGTTAAGGCGACTATTGTGAAACACGCAATTTCTATGGGCGTAGATCCGGCAATCGCTTTAAGTATAGCAAAGACTGAATCAGGATACAGACACAGTGCACGAAGCAGTCATGGTGCGGTAGGAGTATTTCAACTAATGCCATCCACAGCAAGAAGAATGGGGTTAAATCCATATTCATTGAACGACAACATCAAAGGCGGTATTATGTACTACAAGATGATGTATAAAATGTTTGGTTCAATGGAGTTGGCTTTAGCTGCATACAATGCAGGACCTGGAAATGTTAAAAAATACAATGCAGTTCCACCTTATGGTGAAACAAGACGCTTTGTAAGCAAAATTATGACTGATTATCATCAGTTGAAAGCTAATCCTGATCCTGCAATGAGATCTGCAGTATCAGCAGCTAAGAAACCGACTACGGTTTCTGCGGTGCCGACAAAAGCCAAAGTTTCTGCAGCTCCTGTAGTTGCAGCTCCGGTCCCTAAAGCTGTTAAGGAAAATGAGCTTAAAACTAAGCTTGAGAGAGTTGATGAAACTCCTATAGAACTCGAACTTGAAGCTTCTAGCTTAGCTATTTAAGAGTTCTTAAGAAAGGAAACAAAATGCCGTTATCAGTTATTGATAACGGCATTTTTATTATTAAAGTTTTTATATTATGCATTATATGCTTTAAAGAATTCTTGAATTAGTTCTTGTCCTTTTAGGATTGATTTATAGTCAACGTATTCTTCCGGTGAGTGCATATTGCAAACATCAGCAAGTCCAACAAGATAAGGTGCAAAGCTTTCTTTATTAGAATTACAATTATTAGCATAAATATGAGTTTCAGCTCCAGCGTGGAATGATGAAATTTCTGGTGTTACACCTACTTTTTTTGCTACTGCTTCAAAAAGGATAGGAATATAATCATCATCAGCTTTTTCGAATGGTGGAAGATGTTCTTCAAATTTTACAGAAGCTTGTGCTATGCCTCTGTATTCTTTATTAAAATCATCTATTTCGAAGCACATTCTATCTTTTAGTTCTTCTTCATGTTTTCTGCTAGAGCTTCTTATTGAGTAAGTTGCTTTTCCATAAGTATTTATAACGTTCGTAACATCAGGATTTCCTGCGACAATTCCACCGATATTGCAAGAGGTTACAACGTTGTGGTTTTCATCTGAATAAAATACTCCTTGAGGTAGGTTTGATACTATATCAGCAATTAATTTAGCTGCATTCTCTCTTGTTCGGTCTGCAATATCTATACCAGAGTGTCCGCCTCTGAATGAATTAACTTCAATAGTAGCAAGTGTATAGCTTGCTCCTGATGTCATTAGTTGACCTAAGCTGTCGCTGTCACATACTAAGACGTATTTTGATTTTAATTTTTCAAAATTAACATGTTTAATGCCTGACATTCCTGATTCTTCATCTCTAGTGAAGATAACTTCCAAACCTCCGTGTTTCATCTCAGAGTTTGCAATAGTTTTTGCTAAGTATAGGGCATTTGCAATTCCAGCTTTATCGTCAGCTCCAAGAGTTCTCCCTTCTGCTCGGATTAAATCTCCGTCAAGATATGCTTTTACAGGGCTGTCATCTCCGATTACATCCATATGAGATGATAGCATAAGTGATGGTTTAGTGTTTTCCGTCGCAGGAATATTTATATACACATTATGATAATCATCAAATTCACAAGGGATATTATTTTTGTCGCAATAATCTTTAATCCATTGTGATACTTTTTCTTCCTTTAATGATGGAGATGGAATTTCTGCAAGATTGCAGAACAAATCTACCAGCTCGTACTCTTTTCTTATTTTGTTTAAATCCATAACTTTCTCCTACGTGTGATTAATTAAATTTTATCACATATTATAAAACTTACAATATTTATTAAGATTAATTATAGTTCGTAGGAAGATTTTTCTGGAAAATATTCATCTAAAAATATTTGCATCCTTATTCTGTCTTCATTGGTTGTGTCTTCATTGTCGTTAATACAAATAAGTTCAGGCTTGTATTTTAATATTTTTTCTTTGTAATTGTGGTTGCAGGTGTGAAAATATATTGAGTCTTTATGATAATCGCGGGTTAAGATTTTTGATATTTTCTTTATAATTGGCAGTTTGTCGTCAATTTTTTTAATTAGTTTTAATTCTCCGTGTCCTATGCTGCAAGAATACGCTGAGTATATTACCCTTGATATATTATCAGACTCTCTAAATTTACTATATGTAGTACTCAATAGTTCTTTTTTAAATAACTCATTACATTTGATAATATCTGATTTTAAGTAGGCATCAATAGAATGGTGTGGGTCATAGTAAAATTTTTGTTTAAATTGCTTTTCGATTAAAGTGTATGCCTTTACAAGGGTTTTTACGTGAGGATAGTCAGAGGGAGTTTTTAGCTTATGTCTTACTCTAAATATAGGATAATTATTTTTTGTGTAAAAGAAATCAGGTGAAACCTTATTTGTAAAAAATGTATCATCATTAGCATACAAGAAATATTCGGATAGTCCTTTTATATTGCAAATACAAGTTTCAATTGCACAAGAGTTAAAAGTTGGGAGTGCATCTTTGGGCATAATTTCTGAGTGGTCAATTATGTGTATTTTCTCGTGATTTGTATTAAGCCATTTAGGAATTTGTCTGTCAGTAACTATAAAGATATTGTTTATCCAAGGTGCATACTTTTCCAAAGATCGTAAAGAGTATTTTAATTCATTATTGTCAACAAATCTGCAAGGATCAATTGCTTTTGTATTAATTTGTTTTCCGTATTTTTCTTTCCAATAATTTCGTTTTTTTATAATTTCGGGATCGTTTCCATCTACCCATAAGTAGACTATATCAATGGAAAGCCCCCCCCCCCTCATTGAAAATTGCGTCACAGCGAGCGTTTTGAAGCTTTGCTCTTTCAAAGTTTTTCATGTAATCCTCCATTTTTTATTGTGTTCTGCATAATTATAAAAGTTTTTAGTTTATATCAATAATACTAACGCCGTCTCCACCTTCACTATCTTCTCCTGGTCTGAATTTTGCGACATAAGGAGAAGTTGAAAGAAAATCTCTTATTGCACTTTTTAAAGCTCCTGTGCCGTGTCCGTGAATGATAGTTACTGGGGAGAGGTTTGCCAAGCTTGCTTGGTCAAGATAAATTTCCAAATCATCAAGCGCATCTTCTACCCTATATCCTCTTAAATCAAGCCTATTAGAAAGGTTTGTGCGTTTTAGTTCAAAAGAAGTAAAGCTTGATGGCTTATATCCTGAGGATTTTTTCTCAAAGGTTTTGTCATAAGGCGCAAGTTTATTTTTCTTTATTTTTGTTTTGATATTTCCCATTTGAACAAAGATGTTTCCGTTTTTATCAGGCAAAGAAAGAACTGTTACTGGTTGATGAATTTCTTTGAGAATTAATTTATCATTAACTTTTAATTCGTTCCAGTTGATTTCTGCATATTGTTCTTTTTCTTCATATTTCCCGACTTTTTCGTGGAAGCCTTGTTCTAGTTTCGCAAGTCTTGCATAAGAACGGCGAGCAATTTTTTCGGATTTTTCTTTGCGTAATTCATCCAGAATATCTTTAATTTCAGCTTTTACAGCTAGCATTTCGTGGCTAAATTTTTCTTTAATATTCTTTATTGCTTTTTTCTTATCTTTTTTTACTTCTGAAAGATTTTCTTCATATTCTTTTTTTATAAGTTCAGAATCTTCTTTAAGTTCTTCTGCTTCTTTTAGGTTTTCTGACAATTTCTGTTGCGTTTCTTGCAGTTTTTCTACTACAATTATGGACTGATCTTTTTCAGATGTAAGAATTTCTTTTGCTTTATTTACAATATCAGAACTTAGCCCTAAGTTTGCTGAAATTGATATTGCGTTACTTAGCCCGGGGATTCCTATCAAGAGTTTATATGTTGGTCTGAGCGATTGAGTATCAAATTCAACTGAAGCGTTTTTAAAATATGAATTTGAATATTCTAAAGCTTTTAGCTCTCCATAATGCGTTGTAATCGTTGAGTAAGTCCCTTTGTTTGCTAGGTGTTCTAATATAACTTTGGCAAGAACTGCACCTTCCTGTGGATCTGTTCCTGCACAAATTTCATCAAGCAGTACGAATGTGTTGTCATCGCTTTTGTTTATTATTTCAATGATATTTGTCATATGAGATGAGAAAGTCGAAAGACTTTGTTGAATACTTTGAGCATCCCCTATATCAGCAAATATTTGTTTAAACGGATATACTTTTGCCATTGTGCAAGGCAGGAACATTCCGGCTCTTGTCATAAGAATAAATAATCCTATAGTTTTTATTGTAACTGTTTTTCCGCCTGTATTTGAACCTGTTATGATTATTGATTTATATTCTTTACCTATTTCAAAGTTGTTCGTTACTATATTTTCAACAGTCCCGATTAATAGCGGGTGTTTCATATTTTCAAATTCAATAATTCGATCTTTTGCGATTTCTGGTTCTACGGCTTGAATTTTTACAGCATAACGAGCTTTTGCAAAGTGAAAATCAATTTTTGCCAAGATTTCTTCACTGTGCTTTATTGATTTTAATTCTTGTTTTACAGATTGAGTAAGTTCGGCTAAAATCCTTACATATTCAGCGTGTATTTGAGACTGAATTTCTCTTATTTTATTATTTAAAGGAACAATACATTCAGGTTCGATATAAAAAGTTTTATTTGTTGCTGATACGTCATGCACAATTCCTTTTACTTTATTTTTACTTGGTGCTTTTACCTGAAAAACAATCCTATCATCGCGGGTTGTGTAAATTGTTTCTTGCAGGTGTTTTGTAAAATCTGCAGAGTTCAAAAGGTCTGTAACTTTTGATTTTAAAATTTTTTCAGTATCTCTCAAGGATGCAAATAATCCTTTTAATTCAGGTGTTGCATCTTTTTTGATTTGTAAATCATCATCAAAAGTATCAAAAATTCTATCTTCAAGTTCTTTGAATGAAATAAGATTCATTGCAAGCCCAAATAGTTTGGAGTTTTGTTCGCAATTATCGTTAAGAAAATTTTTAACAAGCCTTGAGGATCGCATAGTTTTTGCAATATCGACAAGTTCACTTTCTGTAAGATAACTTACGAGTGTATTTTTTTGAATTTCAGACACATTAGCGACAAATCCTATAGGAATATCGTTTGGGATGTCTAAAATTCGTTTTGCTTCTCTTGTGAATAAAATTTCAGATTCTATTTTCTCGTTATTCTCAAATGGTAATAATTCAAGACATAAATTTTTGCTTTGCTTAATTTTAGCAAAGCTTGCTAACTTTTCTAATACTTTGTCAAATTCTAATGATTTTAAGCTATTTGATAAAATATCCATATCCTAATTTTACTATAAACATAATATATGTTATAGGATGTTCATTTCTTTCTCTTTTATTGCGAGTAAAAGAGAAAGAAATGAACCAAAGAAAGAGAAAAACGCTAAGTTCACAGCATCGCAAAGCGATGCAAAAATCAAATGGATGTCGTTAAATGCTAACGCATTTAACCGTTCAAGCCTCACTATCGCACAATAAATTGTGCACGTTCGGCAAATATTTAGCGAGCGTGTGCGAAGCACAATAGCGAGCAAAGTGGTGAAAAGCTAAAGCTTTTCACGAACAGCAATTTGGTCTTGCAATGCCATAATGGCATTGCTGGAAACTCAGCGAGTTTTTCTTTTTCGGTTCACTTTTTCTTTTTGCTTCGCAACAAAAAGAAAAAGTGAATAGGTATGATAACATATATTATGTAAAAATTTAAAATTCTTGCGTAGATAATATGTTTAAAGTAGAATATTGGTATCGATAAATTAATAAGAAGGGGATATAAGATGGCTATTGAAAGACAAAGAGTTATAGAACAAGATAAAATGGAACGAAGACACAATTTTGATCCTGTTGAAAGTAATTTGACTCCAGAACAGGTTAAATTGGAAGCTTCAAGATGCTTAAATTGTAAAAATCCACGTTGCGTTCAAGGTTGTCCTGTAAATATTCAAATTCCACAATTTATACAAGCAATTAAAGAGGATAATTTGGAAAAAGCAGGTGAAATTATTAGACAAACAAGCATGTTACCGTCAGTTTGCGGAAGAGTTTGTCCACAAGAAAGACAATGCGAAGGTAATTGTGTCCTTGGTATCAAGGGTTCTCCTGTTGCAATTGGAGCTTTAGAAAGATACGTAGGTGATAACACAAAAGCTGATATGCCTGAAATTAAACCTTCTGGTAAAAAAGTTGCGGTAGTTGGTTCAGGTTGTGCTGGAATTACAGCTGCTGCTGATTTAAGAAAAGAAGGTCATGAAGTTGTTGTATTTGAAGCTCTTCATAAACTTGGTGGCGTATTAAGATATGGTATTCCTCCTTTCAGACTTCCAAGAACTGTTCTTGATAGAGAAATTACAAACTTAAAACAAATGGGAGTTAAATTCCATACAAATGTTATTGTTGGTAAGTCTATTACTTTAAAACAGTTAAAAGAAGATGGATTTGATGCTATATTTATTTGTTCAGGTGCAGGTTTGCCAAAAATGCTTCATGTTCCTGGTGAAAACCTAAACGGAGTTTTCTCAGCAAATGAATTTTTAACTCGTGTAAACTTAATGCAAGCAGGTCAGCCGGATAGCCCTACTCCATTAAGAGTTGGTAAAAAAGCTGCAATCTTTGGCGGTGGTAATGTTGCTATGGATGCTGCAAGAACTGCTGTAAGGGTTGGTTTTGAAGAAGTTTATATCATTTATAGACGTACAGAAAAAGAACTTCCTGCAAGATTGGAAGAAATTCGCCACGCTAAAGAAGAAGGTGTTGTATTCAAATTCTTATATGCACCAAAAGAAATTGTTGGCGAAGATGGCTACGTAAAAGCTGTTGACCTAGAAGTAATGGAACTTGGAGAGCCAGATGAAAGCGGAAGACGTAAACCTGTTGCAACTGGTAAAATTGAAAGAATGGAATTAGATACTGTTATCGTTGCTTTAGGAACAGGTCCTAATCCTATTATCCAACGCTCTGCTGAGGCTGAAGGTTTGGAAATTATAACTGATAAACGTGGTTATATTACCGTTGATGGTGAAACTCGTTGTACTAATATCCCAACTGTTTATGCAGGTGGTGACGTTGCTCCTGTTGGTGAGTCTAACGCTATTAATGCAATGGGTGCAGGTAAAAAAGCTGCAAAGGCTATTAATGATTTGTTAAAATAGGTGCATAATGGACAAAAGTTCATTGAAAAAATTTATATGTTCGGCATTGGCAATTTTTATTTGTTCAATGCCGGCATATTCTTTAGAATTAGATATGTCAGTTGATGAGGAAATAAGAAAAAATTATAACCCATCAAAATTAGAGCTTGACGCATTACCCCCGATTCCGGAAATCAAGAATACTGCGCCTAAGACTACTGTACCTGCGTCTACCAATAATACAACAACGACAGTTCCTCAAAAACCTGTTACTAATCCTACAACTCAGCCTCCAAAGACTGTGCCTTCTACTGATTTTGCAAAAAATACAGGTAAGGTTAAAAAGGATTTGCCAAAAACTTCCTCTAAGGATGATTTTGCAGCTATAAAAATTAAAAAGGGGACAAAGTTTCTTGTAAAATCTCAAACCTCAGTATCTGATTATTCAAGAGCTGGTGCGGTTTTATCTTTTGTCTCATTAGAGCCAGTTACAAAGCGCTATATAACAATTCCAGCAGGTACTGTTTTTAAAGGTATTGTAGTTGAATCTCATCAACCTCAAGCTACAGGTAATGGTGGTTTAATTGTTTTGAAGGCCGATAAATTAATTTATAAAGGTTCAACTTATTCTATGGATGCAAGAATTACAAAAGCTGGCGGGAAGAAAATTTTCTTCAACAATATAAAAGGAAAACGTCAATATTGGAAAGGTGTTGGTGTCCAGATTGATAAGGGTGAAAATTTTTATCAAAAATCAAGACGTGCTTCAAAGAAACTTGCGGATAATCCTGTTGGGGTAATTATTTCTCCTATTCCGACTATTGCCGGTGTTGTTGTTTATGCCGTAAACTTTGTAGGCTCTCCGCTCTTTTCTATCTACTATAAAGGTGGACATATTTCATTGCCAGCAGGTACGCTTTATGAAATTAAGTTAAACGAAGACTTATATATATATTAGGATGCAAAATTTTATATTTACATATTGTCCATAACTCTTTGTATTTGTTGATTACGTTTTTCACGAGTTTTTTGGACTGTATTAATGGTTTTTTCTTTCTTTATTTGTTCTGTAATATTTTCTTTAGTAAAATCTTCAATGTTGATGTTGTTATAACACCAAGAGTATGTGAAAATTAGTACAATAAGAAAAATTATTTTAAAAGCCATCAAAATCTCCTTTTATATTAACCATTATAACTGATATTTAAGTTTTGTGCAAGAGATTGTATTTTTACTTATAAATTTAGTGATTATTATTTAAATCTTTATTATCTCTCATACGGGTGTAGGATTTATTGTTACAAAATTGTTTAAAAAGCTAATTTAGATTATAATATTTCCGTTAATTTTACATTTTACGAAGGGAGAGATTATGTTTAAAAAGTTGACTGCTCCAAAATCATTGTTAGCTTTTCTTGCTACTTTGCTTTTGGGTATTTCTCCTGCTTTTGCGGGGGAAGCTGATTTGGTAGTCCCAAGTATCAAAGACATCAGCTCTCACAGTTTTAACTTACTTTTAATTGGTATGGTTATTTCTGTAATAGGGTTGATTTTTGGGTTTATCGAATTTTTGAGAATTAAAAAGCTTGATGTTCACAAAGCTATGGCAGATGTCGGTAATACTATTTTTGAAACTTGTAAAACTTACTTGATTCAACAAGGTAAATTTTTACTTGTTTTAGAAGTCTTGATTGGCTTATGTATTGCATTTTACTTCGGTTATCTTCAAAAAATGGGAATTTCTGGAGTTTTAACAATTCTAGCTTGGTCAGTTATCGGTATTTTAGGTTCTTACGCCGTTGCTTGGTTTGGCATTAGAATGAATACTTTAGCAAATGCTAGAACTGCTTTTGTTTCATTAAAAGGAAATCCTTTGGATATTTTAAATGTTCCTTTAAAAGCAGGTATGTCTATTGGCGTTTTGTTAGTATCAGTTGAATTGATTTTGATGTTAACAATTCTTTTATTTGTACCTGGACATCTTGCAGGAGCTTGTTTTATCGGTTTTGCAATCGGTGAATCTTTAGGAGCTTCAGCACTTCGTGTTGCTGGTGGTATTTTTACAAAGATTGCGGATATCGGCTCTGACTTGATGAAAATTCAATGCGGTATTAAAGAAGATGACCCTAGAAACCCTGGTGTAATTGCAGATTGTACCGGTGATAATGCAGGTGATTCTGTTGGACCTACAGCTGACGGTTTTGAAACTTATGGTGTAACCGGTGTTGCTCTTGTTTCATTTATTCTTTTAGCTGTTATCGGACAAGAAAATCAAGTTCAGTTGTTAACTTGGATTTTCGTAATGAGATTTTTAATGATTGTAACTTCTGTTGTTGCATATTGGATTAACGGTATTATCGATAAGATTTATGCTAAGAAAGTTGAAAAATTCGACTTCGAACAACCATTAACAAATCTTGTTTGGTTAACTTCTATTTTATCAATTGCTATGACTTTTGGTGTAAGCCACTGGTTATTATCACCTTTAGGCGGAAAATTATGGTTAGTTCTTTCTGTAATCATTTCTTGCGGAACACTTGGTGCTGCTTTGATTCCAGAATTTACTAAAATATTTACTTCTCCTAAAGCAAAACATACTGCAGAAGTTGTTACAGCTTCTAAAGAAGGCGGAGCTTCTCTTACAATCCTTTCAGGTATTGTTGCAGGAAACTTCAGTGCTTTCTGGATTGGTATGGTAATTGTATTATTAATGGCACTTGCTTATGTTGCAAGTTTACATATTCCTGCAAGTACTATGATTTATCCTTCAGTATTTGCATTTGGTCTTGTAGCTTTTGGTTTCCTTGGTATGGGACCTGTTACAATTGCTGTTGACAGCTACGGACCTGTTACTGATAACGCTCAATCTGTTTACGAATTATCTTTAATTGAAGAAATTCCAAACGTTGGCGAAGAAATTGAAAAAGAGTTCGGGTTTAAACCTGATTTTGAAAATGCTAAGCAATTCTTAGAAGAAAATGACGGTGCCGGAAATACTTTCAAAGCAACTTCAAAACCTGTATTAATCGGTACAGCTGTTGTTGGTGCGACTACAATGATTTTCTCATTGATTTTGGTTATCCAAAATACTTTAAATATCAGTCCGGAATCTATACTTAATATGTTAAATCCTTATACATTATTAGGTCTTTTAACCGGTGGTGCTGTTATTTACTGGTTTAGTGGTGCTTCTATGCAGGCTGTTACAACAGGTGCTTATAGAGCAGTTGAATACATCGGCGATAATATCAAGCTTGATGATGCAGATTCAAAGAGTGCTAATGTTGCAAATTCAAAAGAAGTTGTAAAAATTTGTACTCAATATGCTCAAAAAGGTATGATTAATATCTTTATTGCATTGTTTACATTTGCATTGGCACTTGCTTGCTTATCAGCTCCAACAGCTTCAACTTCAGCTCCTGTAGCATTTTTCGTAAGCTACTTGATTGCAATTGCTGTATTTGGACTATTCCAAGCTGTATTTATGGCAAACGCTGGCGGTTGCTGGGATAATGCTAAGAAAATCGTTGAAGTTGATATGAAAGAAAAAGGTACTCCGCTTCATGAAGCGACTGTTGTTGGTGATACCGTTGGTGACCCATTCAAAGATACTTCTTCTGTAGCAATGAATCCAATTATTAAGTTTACAACATTATTTGGTCTTCTTGCTATGGAAATTGCAATCAGTGAAGCATTCCGCGATATTGCTCCTATTGCAGGTTGGGTATTCTTAGTGATAGCATTAATCTTTGTTATCCGTTCTTTCTATGGAATGAGAATTCCATCTAATAAATAGGGAAATGAGTATTATCTCATAAAAAAAGAACCGCTTTGTATTTTGCTTAGCGGTTCTTTTATTCTATAAGCGAAAAATTTTCTTTTAAATTGCTCTCAAGTTCTTTGATAATTTCTGATAACGGGATATTCAGTCCTTGAGCCAGTCTCCAAAGTGTACTAAACTGCGGATCTTTAATTCCTTTTTCAGTATCGGCAAGCAGTGATTTTGTCATTCCTACTTCAGCAGTTAGGAGTGATATCGACTTATTGGTTTTGAGTCTGTAGTCTTTTATGAGCATTCCAAGTTGCTTTTGCAAATATTTTTTTTGTTCTAAGTATCCCTCTTGCATGATATAAATTTTAGTGCTAATATTGATACAAGTTGTGCTAATATTAGCACGATATTTCTAATTCTAAATCAGGAGGTTGTATATGAAAAAGGCATTTACGTTAGCTGAGGTATTAATAACTTTAGGGATAATTGGAATAGTTGCTGCAATGACGTTACCAATTCTTATTGGAAAATATCAGAAAATGCAAACTGCAACTCAGTTAAAAAAAGCATATAGTGAAATTTCTCAAATGTTAAAACTCTCTGAAGTTGATAACGAATCTATGGGAGATTGGGATTATACATTGAGTGGTATAGATTTTTATTATAAATATCTAGATTCATATTTAAAAAAGGTTAGAGAAATTCCGAATTCTGAATTTAAAAAATATATGGTCTATAAAAACTTAAATGGCACTAAGTGTACAGGCGAAGTTTGGTGTACACAAAGTTCATCTTTTTATACGTATTTGAGTAATGGTACTGTAATGGGAATAATGACTCATCCAGGGCAGTCGGTATATAAAGCTATTACTATTGATGTGAATGGTGATAAACAGCCTAATCAGTTGGGAAAAGATGTTTTCGTATTTTCGATGTCAAAAACTCAAAAACGACTTGTTCCTTATGGGTTTGGAGATGCTGGTGTATCAGGTGGCAAATTTGAAAATTATGATCGTTCAAAAATTTTGAGTGGTGGAAGTTATGCGTGTAATAAAAATTCTCTTGGAATTTGGTGCGCAGCTTTAATTTATATGGATAATTGGGAATTTAAAGATGATTATCCTTGGTAATTTTGTTTGTGATATACTAAAGCTATTGAGACAAACTTATAAGGAATATTTAGCATGAGTTTAACAGTATATTTAGGGATAGACGTTGGTTCAGTTACAACAAAATTGGCTTTAGTTGATGAAAAAGGTAAGTATGTTGATAGTTACATGCTTAGAACAGCAGGGAAGCCTGTTTTGGCTGTGCAAAACGGTCTAAAAGAATTGTATAAAAAGAAATTAACAGATTACAATGTTATGGGTGTTGGTACAACCGGTTCTGGTCGTAATCTTGCAGGTGCTTTAGTTGGTGCAGATATTATTAAAAATGAAATTACCGCTCACGCTGTAGCTGCAAGTATTAATGTCCCTGGAGTTCAGACAATTCTTGAAATTGGCGGACAAGATAGTAAAATTATTATTCTTAGAGATGGTATAGTAACCGATTTTGCTATGAATACCGTATGTGCTGCAGGTACAGGTAGTTTCTTGGATCAACAGGCAAACAGACTTAATGTTCCGATTGAAATTTTTGGAGAAACTGCTTTGAAATCTACAAATCCTGCACGTATTGCCGGTAGATGCGGTGTATTTGCAGAAAGTGATCTTATCCATAAGCAACAATTAGGTTATCCTGTTGAAGATTTGTTGTATGGTCTTTGCCAGGCTCTTGTTAGAAATTATCTTTCTAATTTGGCTTTAGGAAAAGAACTATTACCGATTATTACATTCCAAGGCGGTGTTGCTACAAATTCAGGTATGGTAAAAGCTTTTGAAGAAGCTTTAGGACATAAAATTGTTGTTCCTGAAAACCATCAGACAATGGGTGCGATTGGTGCGGCTCTGTTAGCTATGGAAAATCATCAATATACTGAAGCTGAAACTAAATTTAAAGGCTGGCAAGTTGGTGATATGCATTTCCATTCTGTTACTTGCGAATGTAATGGCTGCTCTAACAATTGTGAAGTTATTACAATTTTAGAGGGAGAAACAGAAGTTCCGCATTATGATAACATCAAAGATATTAAAGGCAATATCATTGCTCGTTGGGGTGGTACTTGTGGAAGATGGGATATTTCATAGTTTAACTTTAGATTTTTAGATAATAAAAAACTCCGTTTATAAAAACGGAGTTTTTTCAATTTTTATAATGTTTTAAATTCTTCTGGGTTGACGTTGGAAGATATGTCTTCAAAACTGTCAAAAACCTGTCCGAATTTTTTATCGTTAAGTTTTAATATAACTTTGTCATCTTTAGTATAAGCGTATCCTGCAGGGTTGGAGTTTTTATCATAACCGAAACGGATTTCTTGTTTTACATCGCCGTCTTCTCTAATTATGCAATTCTTTTTATTATGAGAGTTACTATCTGATACTAATGTTGTTATTCTTGTTTTATTATCAGAAGTTTTTGTTGATAAAGTTTCAGTCATTTCATTTGTAAATGGAGAGTTTATAAAGCTTTTGCTTAATTTTTTCTGGAAAGTTCCTTCTTTATCAAATACAGCGGTTTCTCTGTATTTATCCCCCATATCAGAGATGCCTGTGTAATCTACTTTTATTCTTCCGTTTTGTAATTCGGTTATATTTCTGTGAGTAATATCGTCAAATTCTGAGAAAAATGAATTTTCCAAATACTCTTTTGCTTTTGGATTTAATTTATTAAATTCTTCTGTTGCTTTGTCTGAACCTAATTCAAAACCTTGAATAAATTCTTTTGGTTTATTTTCTGTATTTTTAAGTTGATTTCCTTCTTTTTCTGAATTAGTAGAGATAGTTTTTTTAGTTTGATCCGGTGTTATTTCACTTTTTGCTTGAGGAATTATCTCGGGTTTTTGGGCATATAAATTAGGCTCATGAGCTATCATTTCATTATGGGTCTTATAAACAATACCGTATTTTTTATCTCTGTATTTTAGGATGACATAGTCTTCAGGGTTTGTGTTTCCGTCAATTTTACTTTGGCGTGTATAGTATGCGTTTAGTTTATGGTTGTCAGTGTATGCAAATCCTATATTTTTGTTATTAAGTTCTTTTTTTGTATCCCACTTAAAATTGTGGATTTTTGTTTCTTCATTTTGTTTAATTTCTACGGTTCCTTGTGAAATATTTGTTGAAATTTTAGTTTTTCTTTCATCAGTTTTGTATCTGCGTGTAATGTCTTTATAATTGCCTTTATTGTCAAAGATAGAAGTCTTTTGAGAGTAAAATGCACTGTCAGGAATATTTTCATTACCAAGTTTTTCCATATTTGATTTTGTAATTTGTCTTTGAAAATATTTAGGATTATAACGACCTTCTGGCATATCATCAGGTTTTGCTAAAATTGCATTATCACCCTTGTAAACGATTTTGAT
Organism: Candidatus Gastranaerophilales bacterium; assembly: GCA_944325875.1. Taxonomy (GTDB): domain Bacteria; phylum Cyanobacteriota; class Vampirovibrionia; order Gastranaerophilales; family Gastranaerophilaceae; genus Scatousia. The sequence continues at coordinate 100,181 of CALVBU010000003.1, read as the reverse complement.
TTGTTCATTAGGGGTTGTTTGTTCGATCATACGTTGAGTTATTTCGTTATTTTTATTGAAAAACAGCATGTCTTTTAGCTCGTGGCCGTCTTTGTTTTTGCCTGAATATGTAATTCTTGTAACTCCTGTTTCCAGTTCTTCTGTTATTGTTTCTGATATATCTTGAATGTCTGATTTAAAATCTTTTAATGCTTCTTGGATTTTTTTATTTACTTTTTCAAGTGGTTTTTTGATATTTTCATTGCCGGATGTTTTGGATGAGGCTTTAGCAGCTTCTTTAGCGGCTTTAGAATTTCTTGTGATAAAGTAAATTGCTAATGCACTAGCAGCAACCACTCCGCCTCCAATTAGAGTTTTGGTTTTTGTTGTTAACCCTTGTTTATTATTGTTTTCTTTAGGTTCCTTATTTTCAGCTTTTTTGGTTTTATCCTCTACTTGAGCAGTTTGTCTAAAATTGACATTAGATATTGCAGAAATTCTCATTATATAAATCCTTTCATATTTTAGTTTATTTTAAAGGATAAAAACATTTTTTCTTGCTATATGAAATTATTTTTTACAGTTCTTAATATCCGTGATATTATAATATTATGAGTAATTTGTATTCATCTGTAGAAAACTTAAGAAAAGAATATCGAGATATTTTTTCTCAGTCTGTTGAGGAAATTATAAAAAAAGTAGAGGCTCTTAGACCTGAGAAGTTTGAGGGGGATATTTTTGATGAGTATCCGAAAGAGTCTATTGGCAGAAGATGGCAAGCTGATGTTTTGGATATGCTTGAAAATGACGTATCTAAAGAAGTTTATCGAAAATTCCAGGAAATTTTAGCATACCGTAATAAATTTCATTGCGCAGGTTGTGCAACTTGTTGCAATTTAGCTTGTAGTGAGTTTTCACCGGAAGAATTAAAACTAAAAGCTGAAAACGGTGATAATTTTGCAAAGCAGTTTGTAAGTATTTTTATTCCTTACGAATCTAAAGAGGAAGCTCGAAAAATTTATCCTGAGTATATTCAAATGCTAGAGGAAAACAAAGAAGATAATGTCTATTTTTACCATTGCCCTAAGCTGACAGAAGATAAAAGATGCTCTGATTATGAAAACAGACCGCAAATATGCAGAGATTTCCCTGATAATCCTTTGAGTATTTTGCCAAAATCTTGCGGATATAAAAAGTGGAAAGAGGAAATTGAACCTGTTACTCTTATGTTACACTCTATGATTGAAATCGTTCAGTATTATAAGGAAAATATATGCAAATACTTTCAGGATTAACATTACCGGAAATAGAAAAGATAACCGATGAATTGCATGCTTCAAAATTTCGTGCAAGACAAATTCATAACTGGATTTACTTAAAATCTGTCAAAGATATTGATGAAATGACTGATCTTTCAGTAAAGTTCAGAGAAGAACTAAAAAAAGTTGCAAAAGTAACAGATATTAAAATTAAAGTAAAACAGGTAAGTTCAGATGGAACTATCAAATATCTTTTGGAATATCCTGATGGTGAATGTGTAGAGACAGTTCTTATGCGTTTTGATAATCGTGCAAATCTTACGGCCTGTGTAAGCTCTCAGGTTGGTTGTGCGGTAAATTGTTCATTCTGTGCTACAGGAAAGCGTGGTTTTATAAGAAATCTTTCTTATAAAGAAATTATAGAACAAGTGTTGACTATACAAAGAGATACAGGATTAAAGGTTACAAATGTTGTGTTTATGGGTCAGGGAGAGCCGCTTTTAAATCTTGATAATGTTCTAAAAGCAATGGAAATCTTTAATGATAATTTCCAAATCGGAGCACGCCGTCTGACAGTTTCAACAAGCGGTATTATTCCGCAAATTAATAAGCTTGCGGAATTAGATATGCAATCCACATTAGCAATATCTTTGCATGCGCCTAACCATGCTATTCGTTCTAGGTTGATGAAAATTGAAGATAAATATGATATGAAAAGTCTTCATACTGCATTAAAAAATTATGTTGATAAAACAGGTCGCAGGATTACTATTGAATATCTTTTGATAAAAGATTTAAATGATACGACAGAAAGTGCAAAAGAGCTTGCAAATTACTTGCACGATATAAAATGTAATATAAATCTTATTCCTTATAATCCAACTGCAAAAAATGATTATCAAAGACCATCGAATAATTCTATTATGAAGTTTAAGTATTTGCTAGAGCATTCTGGTAAAAAGGTTACTGTAAGATTGGAACGCGGCGCGGATATTGATGCAGCTTGTGGTCAGCTTAGCGGAAAGGCAAAATAATGAAAGCATTAATCCAACGAGTAAAAAAAGCTTCTGTTACAATAGAAAATAACTTGTATTCTAAAATTGATAAAGGTTTATTGATTTTTCTTGGTGTCGAAAAATCTGATAGTGAAGAAAATTCCATCAAGTTGGCTCAGAAAGTTTCATCTTTGAGAATTTTTGAGGATGAAAATGAGAAAATGAATTTTTCAGTAAAAGATGTAAATGGTGAAATTCTTGTAGTGTCACAGTTTACATTGTGTGGTGATTGTAAAAAAGGGACTCGTCCAAGTTTTGATAATGCAGCACCCCCAGAATACGCAAATTCTCTGTATGAAGATTTTGTAAGCCGCCTTAAAAGTGAAGGGTTAGAAGTTAAAACAGGTAAATTTCGAGCTATGATGGATGTTGAGTTGATAAATGATGGTCCGGTTACTTTTATGGTTGAAAAATGATAATTTTTGTAAATACTTGTCAATAATTAGTTTTTGTGTTATAATATTATCATTAAGTATATTGTAGATTAAATTTTTGGATTACCGAGGAGTAATTACTTTATAACTAGTTGATATTTTATGTTTATGATTTTTAATTAAGAGGCTTTCAAATTATGTATGTTAACAAGTGCGTCAAATGCGGTCGTGAATTCGAAACAAAAAACCCCAAAAGAGTTATTTGTCCGGATTGTTTATACCCTGATAAAAAAATGATGATTAATCCTTCAGTAGATTCATCATCAGAAGAAGCTCCACAGCAACAAAGCTATTCTTCAGATTCTCCAATGTCTTCATATAGCACAGAATCTGAAGCTCCAAAATTTTATAGCAGTTATAGCGCAGGAGAAGGACGCCCTCAACCTAGCGGTTATCGTAGAGATAATCAAGGCTATAGGGCAGGTGGGTATAATCAAAATCGCCCTCAACAAGGTGGTTATCGCAGAGACAATCAAGGTTATAACAGAGCTGGCGGATATAGCCAAAACCGTCCACAACAAGGTGGGTATCGTAGAGACAATCAAGGTTATAACAGAGCTGGCGGATATGGTCAAAACCGTCCTCAACAAGGTGGTTATAACCGTTCAGGATTTAATAATAGAAGACCTCAACAAGGTGGCTTTAATAAAGGCGGATTTAAAAATAAACGACCAATGAACAGAAATAAAGCCCCTAAACAATTATTAGTAAGCAAGGAGCAATTAGAACAAATTGAATTGCTATATAAGCAAATGCTACCGCTTCCAAACCCTGATGCTCATGAAGTTATCGGAGAAAAAATCGGTTTGGAACCAAGAAAAGTTTTCTTTGGTATAAATTTAGTAAGACAAAAAATGATGCTTCCGAAATTGCCTTTCCCTAAACGTAAATTAGCAATTTCACCTGATCAATTGTTTGCTATCAAAAATCTATATGAGCCATTGTTGCCGTTGCCTCCAATTGGTTGTCATAAGATTATAGCAGCTCAATTAAAAATGGATGAATGGCGTGTACACGTTGGTATCGGTTTAATCCGTTCTCAAATGGGCTTGCAACGTTGGAATCAGGAAAGAGAAGATTGCCCTGAAGAATTTAAAAACCAAAATAAAGAAGTAAGTGAAGTGAAAAAAGAAGAGGCTCCTGCAGCAGAAGCACCTAGTGCAGAAGAAACTCCAGCTGTAGTTGAAGAAAAACCTAAAAGAGGTAGAAAGCCTAAGAAAGTAGAAGAAACCGCAGAATAATGAGTAAATTCATTTCAGTTGGTAAAGTTCTAAATTTTCATGGAATTCACGGTGAGGCCAAAATTGGTTTCTCAAAGGGTCAAGAGGATTTCTTTTTGTCTCTTGATAAGGTTTTTGTAAAAAAAGACAATGACTATTTGCCTTTGGATATTTTGCGCTCTAGATTAAATAAAAACTTTGCGCTTGTGAAGTTTGATGGTATTGATTCTATCAATGATATTATGGAGTATAAAGGCTCTGTACTTTTTGTGGAAGAAGATACTATTCGTCAAAAATTAGAAGAAGATGAATTTTTAATCGATGAGCTTGTTGGGCTTTCAGTATTCGACACTGATGATAAAAAATTGGGTTTTGTTGTCGGAGTATCCAATAACGGGGCTAATGATTTGCTTTCTGTTAAGACAAATTCTAAAAAAATATGTTTAGTACCTTTCGTTAAGGCTATTGTTGTCAGTGTAAGTATAAAAGATAAGAAAATAGTAATTAACAATTTAGAAGGGCTTTTGGAATAATGAAATTCGATGTAATGACCCTTTTTCCTGAAATGATAGAAAGTTATTGCTCATATAGCATATTGAAGCGAGCAATCGATTCTGGAGTTATTTCTGTAAGTACTATTAATCCTAGAGATTATACGTTAGATAAGCATAAAAAAGTTGACGATACGCCTTATGGTGGTGGTGCTGGTATGGTATTGATGGCGCAGCCATATGTTGATGCTTATGAAACTGTTCAAAAAGTTGAAAAATCTATAACAGTTATGCTTTCTCCTCAAGGTGAACCTTTGAATGATAAGCTTGTTAATGATTTGGCGGAATATGATCAGATAATTATGATGTGCGGGCATTATGAAGGATTCGATGAAAGAATTAGAGATATAATTAAGCCAAAAGAAATATCAGTCGGAGATTTTGTTTTAACCGGAGGTGAACTTCCTGCGCTTTGCCTTATGGATGCTGTTAGCAGAAAAATAGAAGGAACTTTGGGTAAAATAGCTTCTGCTGATGAAGATAGTTTTTCTAATGGGCTTTTAGAGTATCCGCATTATACAAAACCTCGAGAATATAGAGGTTTAAAAGTTCCTGAAGTTTTGCTTAACGGAAATCATAAAGAGATTGCTGAATTTAGATTGCAGCAGTCTATTGAAAGAACAAAACTAAAACGTCCTGATTTATATGACAGGTATAAGGATTCTATTTAAATCTGGAATTAAGCGGATCAGGTCTTCCAAATCCTAATATATCTCTGACTAATTTTATGCCGCCGTATGCTAAAAGGCCAATTCCTGCGCCTTTGCATATTTTGCCATGATTTTTAGGACTTGCTAAAAGGGCTGTTATACCTAAGCCCAGTGGAACAACTCCAGAGATAAGCATTTCTCCAAGTCCGCTAAAATAACCGATTGCTGAATTAAAGAAGTTAAAGAAATTATTTTCAAGTTCCAAATTAAATATTTTCTTTTTAACTTTTGTTTGTATTGTGCTAGGTTCTGTAAGATATAGAGTATTGGTTGCTAAAGATGCTGTTCTATCAGCTTCTTTACTTTGAGAATAGGTATCAGCTCTTAGTTTGCCAATGACATGAGCATCATATGCTACCATACCAACCGCGGCAGCTCCTGCTGCTTTTGCAAGGTATTTCCCATAATTATTTTTTATTGCTGTTGTAATTTTAGAGACTGAGAATGCCATTTATTACCTACTTTTTCTCTTCAGTTTTTTTAGGTTGATCTTTTACTTCAAATTCTTTTTCTACAGTTTTACCTGCCATTTTTAACAGAATATTTGTTGCCGTTTTTGCATCTTGTCCATAATTTGTCTGTCCTGATTGCATTTTTTGAAGTACTCCTACAGTGTAATCGTTTCCGGTACATTGTCTTGAGTCAAGTACCCCTAATGCAAGCATTTTGACAGGTTGATATGGGTCTTGAAGCATTTTATTAACTAAAGCTGTGAGTGCTGGGTCATCTTTTCTAGAGTCATCTTCTTGCAATCTTGCAATTACTTCTTTTGCACCCATCATACGAACTTCTTTGTCTTGGTTGTTTAAATAGTTTTCTAATGTTTTAAGATAGTCATCTGTAAGTTGGACAATTTGTCTTTTTTCTGTTTTTTTAGTTTCTTCTTTCTTTGCTGTTTCAGCTTGCTGAGGTTGTTTATTTTCAACTGCAGGCTGAGGGTTAGTATTATTGAATTGTTGAGTATAATAGTTTGCCGGATAGCAGCCTGTTGGAGCTTGTCCTGATTGATATGACGGTGCATTTACGTTATACACAGGTGAAGGACCTCCAGGAGTTGCTACTGATGGATTAAATATTTGAATATTTACGCCTGCATAATTTGGATTTTGAGGTGGTATTGTAATTGTTGGCGGTGTTGCATAATTTTGTTGTGCCGCAGGTTGAGTTTGCGCTTGTTGTTGAACTTGCGGAGTTTGATTTTGCACTATTGTTTTTTGAGGTTGAATAACCTGATTTTGTTGAACTGCACTTTGCATATAATACTACCTTTTCACTACCTAATATATAAAAGTATAAAAATCAGAAAATATTGCTTTTTTTTTATATTTTTTAAGAATTGTAACAAGTTTTTTTTATTATCAGCATGCCGCACTATAATAAAACTATGAGCAGTTATGAAGAAAGCTATTTAAAAACGCGTCCTCAAAGGTTATGTCATATGTGTGGCAGATGTTGTAGAGTTGTGACAACGCCTAAGCCATATTGTGAATTAAAATATTTGGAATCTCAAGGTGATCAAGGTGCTATAGATTTTCTCAAAATATTTGTACCATATCCTTCTATTGAAGCTGCGAGAAAGGTTGATAAGGAACTCGTAGATAATGTTATAAAAAAAATGTCTGAGGCTGATGATTTTGATATTAATAAAGTAACTTTTTATGGTTGTAAATATTTATTAGATGATAATACTTGTCCTATTTATGAGGAAAGACCAGCATTATGCAGGCATTGTCCGTCAACGCCTTGGGCTATAGTGCCTCCAGGTTGTGGATTTGAAGCTTGGTTATTTTTGAAGCGTGAAGAAACTAAGCAAAAAGTTCGAAAAGCAAAAGAAGACTATTTGGAACTCCAGCTTTTGAAGACAAAGACTAATGATCCTGAAAATTTGAAAAAAATAGAATCAGTAGAAAATAAAATTAAACATACTATCGATATTTATAAAAAATATGGTTCAATAGATTGGTAGTTTTTAGCTAAGGTGTAGCTTATCTATTTTGGTACGATAGAAGTTTGTATTAATGTTTAGTTTATCTCCAATGTCAAGAAGCATTTCTACCAAAAGTTTATCTTTTGAACGTTTTGATTGTGCGCTCAATTCTATAATATCATCAATTCTATGGTATATTTTTGTGAAATATGTATTTTGAGCTTCTGATATATCAATTTCCAATTCAAGTTTTTCTGCATATTCAAACAATTCAAGAAGAGCTTCTGCTTGTTGAATTTCTAATCCGTAGGTTAATCTATTGAGATTTTGGATAATTTTCTTTGAAAAAATGTTATTGGAAGCTGATTTATCAAGCTTAATTCCCATTTTTTTAGCTTCAAAATTAATATCTGTTGCTTGTTGAGTTACTGTAGGATCAACAAAACCTCCTGAATGCATTATTAAATCATTAAATTTGCGGCTAAGGGCATAGCTTGCTGAAATTTTGAATTCGTCAGGAATTGCAAGCCCAAGATTTTGCATATGATAAATTGAGCCTTTTCCTTCTTCATACATTTCTTCATAGGTTCTTGCGAATTTTTGCATTTTACCTTTAAGGAGTATTTGAAGGATTTTTCTTCTTTCTTCAATAAATATATCTTTGAGTGTGAAGTATTCTTTCCCGAAAAATTCGTCAAGAGCCCTAATAATTTCAGTAAGTGGATTTAGCAAGAATGTTTTTATTAATTCTGCTTTCATATTTTCATATTCTGTTTCATCAGAGAATTCTTTTATTGTGCAGTGGAAATCGCCTGCAGAATACTGCATAAGCGCAAACATCAGATTTGATTTTTGAAGTGTAATTTTAGATTGAACTTCAATATGACCGACTACAAAGCTGGAGTTTCCTTTTTGTACTTTTTGATAATCGTGTCTTGTTACCTTATAGCAATATACGTATTCTTCATCTTCAAAGTCTTGATATATAGAAGATACTGCCCATAAACTTGCAATTTGTTTCATTGTCACAATTGAAGGTTTTACGAATCTTTCAAAAATGTCTTTTCCGTTACCATATTCAGTAATATTACTTTTTGCTTCAGATAGAATTTCTAAGAAATGTTTTTCAAGATTTTTCTTAGAAAATACTGCTGCAAGCTGCATAGCTCTGGCTGCATATTTCATAATTTGAACGGTTTCAATTCCGGAAATTTCAGAGAAGAACCACCCGCAGCTTGTGTACATTAATAGGGCTTGACGTTGGATTTCAAGCAATTCCATTGCTTTAACTTTATCTGCATCAGTTAAGTCAGGAAGGAAGTTGTCTCTTTGGAATTTATTTACAGTATGACTTCCTCTGTCTAAGATAACAGATATGTAATTATTTCTTGCTTCCCAAGGATTTTTGAAATATTTTACGCCTTCGGTTTCATAGATTTTTGCAAGCTCATCTCTAAGATAGTCTAAAGCTTCTCTTAGCGGTTTTCTCCATTTTTGATTCCATCCAGGGTGTCCGCCGGTAGAACATCCGCAATCTTCTTTCCATCTGCCAACACCATGGAAACAACTCCAACTTGAAGCTTGTTTTATATCAGCTTCATAATCGCTTCTGTATTTATCAAGATATTCTGCATAATTTGTAATAGTAAAGCCTTCATCTTTTGCTTTAATTTGAAGTACATATGCAAGCGCCATATCTCCAAATTTTGTATGGTGTCCATAACTTTCACCGTCTGTTGCAATGTTAATAAGTTGAGGGTAGTTTCTTAAGTCTGAAACACCTTCTTTTAAACGTTTGATAAATTTATTTCCGTCTTTTAAAAGTTCATCAAACGCTACAGAACGAGAAATTGCTCCATCATAGAAGAATAAATCAATATATTTTCCCGGAGCTGACTTAATATAGTATCTGTAAGATCTTGCTGGATCGATATTACCCCAACTAACATCTTGCCAATCTTTACTACCTTCTTTTCTTATTTTAAGCGCTTGATATGGAGAAAGGACGGTAAATTTAATTCCGTTTTCTTCAAGTATTCTAAGAGTATCATCATCTACAGCAGTTTCAGCAAGCCACATACCTTCAGGTTTTCTGCCGAATCGGTATTCAAAATCTTTAATACCCCATATTACTTGAGTGTGTTTATCTCTTTCGTTTGCAAGAGGCATAATAATGTGGTTATATACCTGAGCCATAGCATTACCATGACCGTTATGTTCTGCAATGCTTTCAATATCGGCTTTTATAATTCTTTCATAAGTATGTGGTGCAAATTTTTCCATCCAAGATAAAAGGGTTGGACCGAAGTTAAAGCTCATATGAGCATAGTTGTTAGTCATATCAAGAATTTTGTTACGACTGTCAACAATTTTTGAAACAGAGTTTGGATTGTAGCATTCTTTGTTTATACGTTCATTCCAATCGTGGAAAGGAAGAGCGCTATCTTGAAGTTCAATCGCCTCTAACCAAGGATTTTCTCTCGGCGGTTGGTAAAAGTGTCCGTGAATAGTGAGAAAAACCTCTTTTTTTGCTGTTTTAACTTCTTTATTATCTTTTGTTTCCATATCTTAACTCCGTTTCAGTAAGTCTTATTTTTCAGTTTTTGCTTGAGTGCTTATAACTGTAAATTTCTCTGTATCCATCCATACATCACCTAGGGCATTAGAAAATACATGACCAGCAATTTCGATTTCGTCTCCAGAGTTTAAATCAATGTGTTTTTCTGCTTCTTTTCTATCTAAAAATATTTTTAATTCAGATAGCGGTACGTTGTGTGTTAATACATCATTACGTTGAATTAACACAGTTATAAACTTTTCAGAGCTTCTAAAAGCTGGCTTATAGTCAAGACCTAGCGTTGAATATTTATCGAATTTAGCTTTGAATTTTACATTTTTATTCATATAAGGTTTTGGATTGCTTACCATAATTACAGGATTTACCGCTTCATAAGTTTTTGCGGGAGCTGTAGCTATAGCTTTAGTTGCAGCAGGAATTATAGGACTTTTTATTCTAACCGGTGCTTGTTGTGCTAGAGATAAAGCATTAATCCCAAATCCTAAAATTAGTATAAAAGCAATTGATAAATTTTTGAATTTATTCATCCTTGAAAACCTCTTCTTATTTAACTTAACGTTAATATGATAGCACACATATATTATTTTGTAACTACCTTACAAGAGAATATAGTTGAAAATATGTTAGAAATCATTTATAATAAATTAAAAAGGAGGATGTATGCAAAAGATAGATATAGAGAGAATTTCGGGGGGGGGGGCTACCAACTAACAGTTGAGAAAAGCATTTCCGACTTAGACCTCCGATTGAACGAAAAGAGCTGAAAAGCAAGCCGTGCCAATAGACACGGTGAATTTTGGTGTAAAAAATGTTAAAATGGAAATTAGTATATAAACGGAGGACTTATGAAAAAGAGAAATGCTTTTACGTTAGCAGAGGTGCTAATAACATTAGGAGTAATCGGAATAGTCGCAGCGATAACACTACCCGTATTAAATCAGGCAGTAAACAAGAAAGTCCGAGCAGAGCAGATACGAACAGTGAAGTACAAATTTACGAAAGCAACAGAAAAAATGGCTAGTTTAGGGTTAATAGGCCCTTATGACAGTACAGCAGCATTTGTAGCGGAATTACAAAAGCATTTAAAAGTAGCAAAGGTATGCCCGTCAAGTAAACTAAGAGAATGCTGGCCTTATGATACGATAACATTAGTTGACGGGAAAGAATATGAAGTAGAAAAAATTCAGACAGGTAAGAATTTTCAAATGAAAAACAGCGATAGTGCAGATTATAGCAGTCCGAATGTAGGTATAATAACAGCAGACGGAACGCCAATGATACTATCCTACAATACCAAATGTGAAGCGTTAGATCCAGTAAAAACTTATGGCTGGTCAACAGAGGATAACAAACCCGTATCAAATGCGACATCAAACTGTGTCGCAGCAGTGTTTGAAATAAACGGAAGTAAGAAACCGAATAAACAAAACGAGGATGTAGCTCTATTCAATGCAAATGGCTTAGGTTCAAGCTGTGCAATAGAACTGGATAGTGGAAGATGTTTCGGTGCACCATTTTCCCCAACACCGTTAACAAAAGCAGAGTGTGAAGCACAAAAAGGAGACCTTGGAATAAAGGGATGTTATTATTATGAACAAGATTATTGGGCAGGAGCAGTAAAACAATGTGGCGGAGTAGGAAATATGCCAACCCAAAGCGATTTGACAAAAATAGCTCAAGCAATATACAAAGGAAACCCGAGTATAAGCAGCAGCGGATACACACGCAATTTAACGTACGAATCAGGAACCGCAACTTCTCTAGGCCTTCCAGAACCCAGCTTCTACTTGTTTGCGGGTGAGGGAGGCTCGGAGGGTGGCGTATACGCCCGAGGCTTCACCCCTACTTACACGTACTACTACAGCGGCACCCGTTACAGTAGCAACATACAGGCAATTTGTCTAGGTGATTAATTATTTAATCATTCAGTCATTTAGCACACCGTTTTTCGGGATGGGACGATTTGCAATAGATATATTAGGAAAAAGCGACGATAATGCGTCGCTTTTATTTTATTACTTGTTGACTTTTTTTATTTGTGATAGATTATTTGTGTATAAGAAAGTAAGTTTTACGTTTTTATAATTTTGACAAAAAGAAGGAGAAAATTATGTCAACAAAAGAATTTTTTACAAATTCTGAAGAATTAAAAGAGCTTTATTCAGCTGCTCGTGCAACTATTACAGCTCCTTTCTTCGGTAACAATGTTGAAGAAGTTAAGTCTGTTTCTGAAGCTTACAAGCTTGCTAAAAACAGCCCAGGAACTATCGAGTTAACTGGCATGCCTATTTTTAAACCTGAAAAAATCGGTTTACCTCAAGGTGCTAACCAATTATTATTCAACGATGGTACAGTAGTTGGACGTTGTGCTGCTGCTAGAAAAATCGTTGGTGAACCAAATTGCGATTTGAAATACTTACTTCCAATCATTCGTGAAGCTATTTACAACACTCGTGATAAATTAATGTACAAAACTGAAGTTGTTGTAGGTTTGGAAGAAGACTTCATGGTTAAAGCTCACTTGATGATCCCTGAAGGATTTGAAAACATTATGTATTCTTGGATGTTAAACTTCCAATACATCAATGAACAATATGCTCAAATGTACGCTGATTCTAGAGAACTTCCAGATGGCGACATTTTTGTATTCTCTGATCCAGATTGGACTCACCCAGACTTCCCATACGGTTTAACATTCTTTGACCCTGAACACAACTGTGCAGCTATTTTAGGTATGAGATACTTTGGTGAACACAAAAAAGGTACATTGACTCTTGCTTGGGGTTGTGCTGCTCGTAACGGTTATGCTTCTTGCCACGGTGGTATGAAACGTTATAACCTTGATGGTGGTAAATCATTCCAAGTTGCTGTATTTGGTCTTTCAGGTTCTGGTAAATCTACCATTACTCACGCTAAACACAACAACAAATATGATATTACAGTTCTTCACGATGATGCATTCATCATTAACGTTCATGACAAATACACTATCGCTTTGGAACCTGCTTACTTCGATAAAACAGCAGATTATCCAATCGGATGTGATGATAACAAATATATCTTAACTCAACAAAACGCTGGTGCTATTCAATTAGCTGACGGTAAAGTTGTTTCAATTACTGAAGATATCAGAAATGGTAACGGTCGTGCAGTTAAGTCTAAACTTTGGTCTCCAAACAGAGTTGACAGAATTGACCAACCAATCAACGCTATTTTCTGGTTAATGAAAGACCCTACAATTCCTCCTGTATTGAAATTGTCAGGTGCTTCATTAGGTTCAGCTATGGGTGCAACTCTTGCTACAAAACGTTCTTCAGCTGAAAGATTAGCTGCTGGTGTTGACCCTAACGCATTGGTTGTTGAACCTTATGCTAACCCATTCAGAGTATATCCATTGTCAACTGATTATACAAGATTCAAACAATTAATCGCTGATGGCGTTGATTGCTACATCTTGAATACAGGTGAATTTATGGGTACTAAGGTTAAACCTGCTCATACATTGGGTATTATTGAAGCTATTGTTGAAGGTACTGCTAAATTCCATAAATGGGAAAACTTCTCAGATATCGAAATTATGGATGTTGAAGGCTTTGATGCTTCATTCTCTAACAAAGAATACGCTTCTCAATTCGTTGCTCGTATGAATGATAGAATTGAATTCGTTAAATCTAGAGAAACTGAAAAAGCTGGTATTGATAAACTTCCTGCTGATGCATTGGAAGCTTTACAAGCAGTTGTTAAAGAAGCTTCAGCTTTGGCTGTATAATTCTTTCAATATAAAAAACAAAAAGAGACGGATTTTATCCGTCTCTTTTTGTTTGACTTTTGAGGTAGATGAATATAAATAAAAAAGAACTGATTAATTTATTAATTAATCAGTTCTTTTCAATAATTGTTTTTATTATTGTTAATTATTCGATTTCGATAGCGCCAACTGGGCAAGCTTCAGCAGCTTCTTTTACGCCATCCATGTTATCAGCAGCAGCAGCTTCATCAACAACTGCAACACCGTCTACTGAAAATACTGCGTCGCAAATTGATTCGCAAGCGCCGCATCCGATACAAGAATCGTTAACTTTAACTGTCATTTTAGTTTCTCCTTATTATTTATCATCATACGTGAATTTCTTCACGTTCATATTATATAATAAACATTTTAAAATATCCACTCTTTTACAAATTTTGCAACATGATCAAATCCTACAAGAGTTCCGAGATTTTTACCATTGGTCTTGCGGTTATAAATTAGTACAGGAACTTTTTCTCTTGTATGATCTGTTCCTGGAACACATGGGTCGCATCCGTGGTCTGCTGTTATAATTAGTAGATCATCATCGTTTAGTGCTGGTAAGATCTCTGTCAAATATCTGTCAATTTCTTCAATTGCATCACCGTAACCTTTAGCATTGTTTCTATGTCCATATAACATATCGGTGTCTACAAGGTTTGTAAATATCAAACTAAAATCATTATGACATTTTATGTTTGGGTAAGCGATTTTATCTAATTCTAGTTCATTTTTAATTGCTTTTAGGGTTAATTCAAGCCCCTCTTTGTTTGAACCTGTATGAATAGCATGAGTAATACCGGCTTTAGAGAAAATATCTTCTATTTTTCCTATAGCAATTACTTTACCACTTTTATTTTTTATTTCGTTAAGTAGAGTTTCTTTAGGTGGTACCATAGAGTAATCTCTTCTATCTTTTGAAATTCTTGTTGGTTTACCATCTATTACTTTATAAGGTCTTGCTATTACTCTTGAAACGTTATAGTTACCTTCATCAAGAATTCTTCTTGCGATTTCACACCACTCATAAAGTGTTTCAAGAGGGATTAAGTCTGTATCAAGAGCAATTTGGAAAACGCTATCTGCCGAAGTATAGACGATAGGGAATTTTGTTTTGTGGTGTTCTTCGTTTAATTCTTCTATAATTGCAGTTCCACTTGCTGGTTTATTGGCGAGAATTCCTCCACAATTTGTCTCTTTTATAAATTTTTCAATTAGTTCACTAGGAAAGCCTTCAGGAAAAGTTGCAAAAGGTTTGTCTAAAACAAGTCCTGTAAATTCCCAGTGTCCTGTTGTAGTATCTTTTCCTTTTGATTTTTCAATCATTGTACCGTATTGAGCAAGGGGTTTTTCCGTTTTCTCTATACCTAAAAAGTCTTGTATGTTGCCAAGTCCTAATTTAGATAAGTTTGGAACCTTTAGTCCATTATTAAATTCGCAAACATGTTTTAAAGTGTTGCATTCAGGGATATCATTGAAATCTTTACAATCATCCATTGCGCCGATACCCATTGAATCAATAACTACAATAATAGCTCTTTTCATATTTACCCCCTGTTTTTCAAGTTTATATATATATTTTAACATAAATCTTCATAATATATGTTATTGGTATGTTCATTTCTTTCTCTTTTATTGCGAGTAAAAGAGAAAGAAATGAACCAAAGAAAGAGAAAAACGCTAACTCACAGCATCGCAAAGCGATGCAAAAATCAAATGGATGTCGTTAAATGCTAACGCATTTAACCGTTCAAGCCTCACTATCGCACAATAAATTGTGCACGTTCGGCAAATATTTAGCGAGCGTGTGCGAAGCACGATAGCGAGCAAAGAGGTGAAAAGCTTTAGCTTTTCACGAACAGCAATTTTGTATTGCAATGCCATTTTGGCATTGCTGGAACTTTAGCGAGTTTTTCTTTTTCGGTTCACTTTTTCTTTTTGCTTCGCAACAAAAAGAAAAAGTGAATAGGTTTGACAACATATATTATGCAAAAAAAAACGGACGCCCCTTAGAGATGTCCGATATTTCATTTCTGAAACAAAAAGGATTTACATTAACTTAAAGTCTGTTTTAGATTCCTCCCCCGCCTTATTTGGCGTGAATGAAAATCCTTAATATTCAATACCTTGTCTTGCCATAACTCCTGTATCAAAGTAATGTTTGATCGGTTTCATTTCGGTAACAAGATGAGCCATTGCTTTTAATTCTGGATGAGCATAGCGACCTGTTAATACGATTTCAAGATTTTCTGGTTTGTGAAGTAATGCTTCTTTTACTTCACTTACTTTAATCATATTCATTGCTGTACAAATATTGATTTCATCCAAAATAATAAGTTGGTATTCCCCGGAGTTAATAGCTTTTTTAGCAAATTCCCAACCTCTTTTAGCTTCTTTAAAATCATCCATACATACATTGTGTGAGTAACAAACTCTATCCATACCAAATTGAACTACATCAAGATTAGGTAAGAATTTTGATGATGTAATTATTTCCCCATAAGAAGTAGCACTGTCACCTTTTGTGAATTGGATGATAAGAACCTTCCATCCGTGACCCAATGCTCTTAGAGCTAGCCCCAATGAAGCTGTTGTTTTTCCTTTTCCATCTCCAGTATAGATTTGAATATAACCATGCTCTAACACTTCTAACTACCTCCGATACAACTATTTATTATTATCTCCATCACCATTTTAAACGATATTGTAATTTAGTTAATCGTTCTTTGGGTTGATAAATCCATGAGATGAGAGTTCTTTTATAAATAACCCCACCTCCCAAGATGTACATTCATAATAGAATAAATTTTTAAAAAAGTAATCCAAAATAACTTTTCCATGCCAATCTTTTTACAATTATTTTTTATGTCAAATCGCATAAAGAGTATTAATGACACTTTTGCCCTATTATCTGTATAGTAAAAAAGTTTACTTAATTTTTGTTAAGAACTGAATAATTTTACTTGCAAAACCTGAAAGAATTCTTGGTTATTGAAGCATGGGCTAATATACTAGATTAAGTGATGTTAAGTAGTTTTTGCCACTGGTGTGAATTATTTTATAAAAATATGGTATAATAAAAGTATACGAGGTCGAGTATTTTAATTTTGTTTGTAATTGTAAAGAAATGTTACAAAGGGGTCTAAAAACATGCAATTATTTGAAACAAAAATTTTTTATATAGTTACAGAGTATAAAAAATAGAGAGAGAATTGAGTATGACACCTTCAGTAACAGTAAGACCTGGCTTTGGAAAATTGCCTGACATACCAAAAACATTATCCGCAAAATCATCATCTGGCGGAAAAAATGTTACTGCAACTCAAAGCAATTTGAAGTCAGCAGCTACTCAAACTATCTCGACTTCTACTTTGTCAAATGAGTGGAGATCTAAGGCTACCACAAATAGCTCAAACTTTGTTCCAGGTCAAAGACCTATTGAATTTGTTCGTGATAGAACTGTTACAGTTCCACATGGCGCTTTTGCTGATGCTGGTGGTAAATATCAGCTAGAAAGCGATATGGGTATGACAAAAAGAAGTACTGAAAGACTTCTTAAGCAACAAGCTGAACTCCAAAAACAACAACAAATGGCTATGTTGAATAGAATGAATATGATGTATGGAAATGGAGTTCAACAACCTCAAATGTCATTTGGTCAATTTGCAGGAGAACTTATGACAATGCTTTCAGGCTTATTCTCTACGTCAGCTTCTGAAAAGGGTGGTGCTGCTAAAGCAGCAAAAACAGTTAAACAAGCTCCAGCAAGTGACACAACAATCGCAGCAATGCAAAATGCAACAACAGCATCAGATTTAAGTACTGCAATTGAAGCTGCAAAAGGTAAAGTTTCAGAAATCGGTACTAAGTTGTCTACATTGAAAGGTGAATTAAGCAACTTAAAAGGTCAAACAAGCGGTTTACAGACAGCTAAAGATGATGCAACAAAAGCTTTAGCTGATAATAAAACTTCAATTAGCCAAAAACAAGGAGAGGTTCAAAACAATATTCAAAGAGAAAGTGCTTCTCAAATGGCAATGAATGCAGCTCAAACTCAAGTTGATATGTTAAAATCTCAATTAGCATCTGCTGGACCTTTAGCAAAAGCAGGTATTGAAGCTTCATTAGCTCAAGCAGAACAACAACTTGAATTAAAAACTAAACAATATGAAGAAGCTGTGAAAGCAAGAGAACAATCTGAAAACGATTTGAAAGCTTTACAAGATCAGACTCCAACTCTTGAAAATAATGAAAAAACAGCAAAAGCAAAATTAGAAGATAATAAAAATCAAATTGCATCAAAAGAATCAGATGTAGCTAACTACGGAATGCTTGAAAAAGATATGAATCTTGAAATTGGTAAGCAAGAAGAAAGATTAGCAACTTTACAAAAAGAAGAAGAATCTAATAAAAAAGCATAATGTAAAAAACTTTACATTATGCTTTACTTTTGTATAAGGTTAATTTATAATCAAAAAGAGGACAGTATTGTCAGTAGAAAAAAGAACGGGAACCCCCGTTCTTTTTTCACTCAATAGCAAAGTGTGGAGTTTGTTAAGTAGAGAAGGTAATTATATGAGTAAGCCTGAAATTAATAGACACGATATTATAGAAAAGATTACACCGCTAATCGAAAATACTGCCATGCGCTTCGGTTACATTCCTATTGAAATAGAATTTGTAAAAGAAAATCATAGATGGTTTTTAAGAATTTTCTTATATTCAAAAGAAAAAGATGTAACACTTGACGACTGTGAAAAAGTAACAAGGAGTCTTAGTGACTTTTTGGATGAGTTGATTCCTGTAAAATATTATTTGGAAGTATCTTCTCCTGGTTTAGAGAGAAAATTTAAATCAGACAAAGAGTTTGTTATTTTTAAAGGCAGACGTATAAGTATAAAGCTAAAAGAGGCTTTAGAAGGGGAAACTGAAAAGATCTTTAAAGGCGAAATCTTAGATTTTAGCGAAAACGAAGGTTTGAGATTTTTCCGATTTGATGACGGACAGGAGTTAATTATCCCTAAAAGCAATATCCAATCAGCAAAACTTTATATTGATTAATTAAGATAAGAGAAAGGATAAAAAGAAGATGATTAAAATAGGTACAGCGCTTTTTGAAGCATGTGAAGAATTAGAAAGAGAACGCGGAATATCAAAAGAAGTTTTGATTTCATCTCTATGTGATGCAATGGTAGCTGCATACAAAAAACACATGAGAGTTAAAGAAGCTGCAAATATTGAAGCAATTTTAGATGAATCTTCAGGCGAAATTGGGGTATTTAGTACAAAAACTGTTGTAGAATCAGTTGAAGAAGGTGAAGAAGATACTCAAATTTCTATTGGAGAAGCAAAAGAAATTGATGAAGATGTCGAAGTTGGCGATGAAGTAAAAATTGAAGTTACTCCTGAACAATTTGGTAGAATTGCTGCTCAATCAGCAAAACAGGTAATCACTCAAAGAATAAGAGAAGCTGAAAGAAATCTTGTATTAAATGAGTTTCTTGAAAAGAAAGGTACTTTAACAACAGGTATTATTCAACGTGTTGAAAACCGTAACGTGATTGTTAATATCGGTAAAACTGACGCTATTATGCCACAAAAAGAACAAATTCCTGGTGAATATTATAAACCTGGTAACAGAATCAGAGTCTTTGTTCTTAATGTAAAAGAAACAACAAGATTACCTCAAGTAATTGTTTCACACGCTCATGCTGAAATCGTAAGAGAATTGTTTGAACTTGAAGTTCCTGAAATTGAAGACGGTATTGTTGAAATTAAATCAATTTCAAGAGAAGCAGGTTATAGAACAAAAATTGCGGTATGGTCAAATGATCCTGAAGTCGATAGCGTAGGTGCTTGTATCGGACCTCGTGGTAGCAGAATTCAGACAATTGTTTCAGAACTTAAAAATGAAAAAATTGATATCGTAAGATATTCAGAAGATCCTGTAGAATATATTGTTAATGCATTATCACCAGCAAGAGTAGTTTCTGTTGATATTTTAGCAGATGATGAATATTCTCACGAAGCAATGGTTGTAGTTCCTGATGACCAATTGAGTTTGGCTATCGGACGTGAAGGTCAAAACGTAAGACTTGCTCATAAATTGACAGGTTGGAAAATAGATATTAAGAGTGTATCTCAAATGGAAAAAGCAGAAGCTGCTAATTTCCAAAATTATGAAGAGCCTGTTGAAGAAGATTATGATGATGTTCAAGATGATGAACTACAACAGGAAATTGAAGAAGAAATGAATCAACAAGCTTTGGATGAAGAAGATTTACCTCAAGAAGATTCTTCTGATGAAGTTGAAGACGTTGAAGAATAGTTCTTATTGAAAAATATAAAAGACCATCTTTAAAGGTGGTCTTTTTTTATATAAAATAGCAAAAATTTAAATTTACGTGTTTTGTGATTAAAATAGGAGGGATATAAATGAATAATAGTATTAATTTTACATCCAGTTATCGTTTTCCAATGACGCAACCTGGGGTGAATAGATTTAAAAGAGAAAGTTTAAAACCGGAGCTTATGAAGCATATTGACAAAATTTCTTCAATGCAGTTGCCAAATACTGGAAAAGGAAATGGTAGAGTCTCGGTAAAAGAGCAGTATGACGGCTTTATAGAGGGTATTTTAAAACGCTTTGGCTTCAAACGTTACCAAAAGTTACCTTTGCATGATGCCTCTATTGAACAAGTTGATGATGCTGTAAGAAATCTTTCAAAAACAAATGATTATCAACAAAAAGGAATGCAGAAAAAGGCTTTTAAAAGTAAAAAACATTAATTGAAAAGAGGTAATTTTACCTCTTTTTTTTGAATGTAAAATATAATTTACAATGCTAAAGTTTTAATTAGTTCTGTCGATATAAAGTTAGGTGTGTAGAAAAACTTTTAAGAGGGCAGAACAATTACAATTAATGTAAATAAAACAAGTAATAATACTAATATGCAGCAAGTTAAATTGCAAAATTTGTCCAAAACTGAGAAAACGAATAGTGTATTTACAGAATATGATGTGTTTAACGGAGAAATAGAGAATACAATGCAATCATTGGAAACTGGTGATTGTTGGTTATTGTCTGGTATAAATTCTTTGAATACAACTCCTTGGGGTAAAAAAATAATAAAAGATGCGCTAAGGCCGGATGGAGAAGGTGGTGCAATAGTAACTTTGAAAGGTGCAAATAGCGATAAAAAAGAGTATAGAGTAACAATTGCGGATCTCGATAAAGCGTTATCTTCAGGGAAATATTCTGTAGGAGATGATGATATGTTGGCAATTGAAATTGCCGTTGAAAAATATGCAAAAGCTCAAGTCGCAGCAGGAAAGTTAAACAAAGACCCTGATGATGTTTTAACAGGCGCAATTGATAGAAATGTCTTATATCTTTTGTCAGGGCGTCCGACTCATGATTTTCACCAAAAAGATAAAAATATAGATAAAACTTTGGATAAAATGGAATTAAATCCTAGAAAATATGCTGCATATTGTGGATTTAAAGAAGATTCAGAAAATTTGTACAATAATCACGCATATAGTATTGCAGAAATTAAAAAAGATAAAAATGGACAAAAAGTTGTAGTTCTAATTAATCCTCAGGATTCAACAAATGGAATGACTGTTCCATATTCTGAGTTTAGAGAAAATTTAAATATCCTATTTGTACTAGATGATCCAAAAAATCCAGATAAAGATTTAAAATCAGAGATTGATGAGTTAGATGAACAAATAGAAGCTCTAAAAAAAGAAGAAGAAAATATTAAATAAATTTATTCATATATATATATTTTACGCAATTCGGTTGACAAAAAAGTTTGAGCACATATTATGATATTATGGCTTAAATACCAAATTAGTATTGTAGTATAAGTAGAAAAAAAGGAGATTAATCTCATGGCACGTGAAAAGTATGAACGTACGAAACCGCACGTTAACGTAGGTACAGTAGGCCACGTTGACCACGGTAAAACAACATTAACAGCTGCTATTACAGCAGTTTTGGCTGCTGCAGGACAAGCTGCAATGAAAAAATTCGATGAAATCGACGCAGCTCCTGAAGAAAGAGCAAGAGGTATAACCATCTCTACAGCTCACGTTGAATACGAAACTGAAGCTAGACACTATGCTCACGTTGACTGCCCAGGCCACGCTGACTATGTTAAAAACATGATTACAGGTGCAGCTCAAATGGACGGTGCAATTCTTGTAGTTGCAGCAACTGATGGTGCTATGCCTCAAACTCGTGAACACATCCTACTTGCTCGTCAAGTTGGTGTTCCTAACTTGGTTGTATTCTTGAACAAATGTGATATGGTTGACGATCCTGAATTGTTAGAATTAGTAGAAATGGAAGTTAGAGAACTTCTTTCTTCTTACGAATTCGACGGTGACAACATTCCGTTCATCCACGGTTCAGCTTTGAAAGCTTTAGAAGCAGCTCAAGCTAACCCAGCTATTAAACGTGGCGAAGATAAATGGGTTGATAAAATTTGGGAATTGATGGATGCTATCGATTCTTACTTCCCAACTCCAGAACGTGACTTAGACAAACCATTCTTGATGCCAGTAGAAGACGTATTCTCTATCACAGGTCGTGGTACAGTTGCAACTGGTAGAGTTGAACGTGGTATTGTTAAAGTTGGTGACGAAGTTGAATTAGTTGGTCTTGGCGAAACTAAGAAAACAACTGTTACTGGTGTTGAAATGTTCAGAAAATCACTTGATCAAGGTCAAGCTGGTGACAACATTGGTGCATTACTTCGTGGTATCGATAAAACTGATATCCAACGTGGTCAAGTTCTTGCTAAACCAGGAACAATTCACCCACACACTAAATTCACAGCAAACGTTTACGTATTGACTAAAGAAGAAGGCGGACGTCACACTCCATTCTTCCCTGGTTACAGACCTCAGTTCTACATCAGAACTACTGACGTAACTGGTTCAATCAAATTCGAAGGTCAAATGGTAATGCCTGGTGATAACGTAGTTATGGAAGTTGAACTTATCGCTCCAGTAGCTATCGAAGAAGGTATGAGATTTGCTATCCGTGAAGGCGGCCACACTGTTGGTGCTGGTGTTGTAGACAAAATTATTGAATAATTTTAGTTTATAAACATTGTAAAATATAAGAAAGAGCTGATATATAAATTATGTCAGCTCTTTTTGTCTATAAAGGAGATAATTAATGACAATTAGACCTATTTCATCAAATCCATCTTTTCAGGGAAGATTGGATGCTTCTGCTCAAAAATTATTTGCTAAAAAAGTAAAAAATGTCGATTTTGCAAATTTGAAAATTGGTAAAAAAGCTGCAAATCAGATTTCTGTATCTTATAATATAAAACCAAACGGAAAATATGTAACAACAATGTATGTTACTGATACATCAAAGATTACAAATCCTTTTGTAAGTGTCGAATTGGCAAAAGGTAAGAAACATTTTAATGAAAATTTGTTGAGTTTGATTAAAAAGAATATAGCTAAGGCTGAAAAAATCCAAGCTAAGTATTTGTAAAATTAAAGTCCGTTGCAAAACGGACTTTAATTTGTTATAATAGATATAAAGGAGGAATGTATGCAAAAAACGCTAATAGATAGAATTTCGGGGGGGGGGGCTACCAACTAACAGTTGAGAAAAGCATTTTCGACTTAGACCTCCGATTTTTTAAAAAGCTGGTGATAGAGCCGTGCCAAAAGACACGGTGATTTTTGTTGCAAAATTTTTGAAAGTCAGATAATAAAATGAACGGAGGATTTATGAAAAAGAAAAAAGCTTTTACTTTAGCAGAAGTATTAATAACGTTAGGCATAATTGGTATTATAGCCGCAATGACATTGCCGACAATAATTCAAAAACAACAGAAATTGGAAACGTCCGCACGGTTAAAAAAGTTTTATTCATCTATGAATCAGGCAATTCTAATGTCAGAAAGCAAAAATGGTTCTTCTATTTATTGGAGTTTGCCTAACCAGAATAATGTTGATGCAGATGGAAATTATAATTATGCAGAAATGAATAAAAATGCTGTTTGGATGTTGAATGAATATATACTCCCTTATTTGAAGTATTTAAAAGTTGATAATGGTAAGCTCCCTGATGATTCATCTTCTGGTGAATATCCGACAATATATTTTGTAGATGGCTCCACTGTGCAACTTTACATTGGATCTTGTTTTGATATGATTTTTGATTCTAATGGGGATAAGAAGCCTAATAAAAGTGGAAAAGACCAGTTTAGGTTTTATCTATGCAACACATCAGGGCAGTTAGTTTTTGGTAATAAATTTAAAACTTTTGGTCCAGCGGCTATGGGGGGAATTACTTCCTATACTGATAGAAATACTGCATTAGCTAAATGTAAAAATAATGCTGATGTTTGTTCAGTTTTATTACAAAAGTTTGATAATTGGGAATTTAAGGATGATTATCCTTGGTAGTACAAAAGCCCTGCAAATTTGCAGGGCTTACAAGTTTGGTTTTACCGCGTTTTTGCACACACACGGTCTAAATCTTTTTTAGTTTACTGCTGAAGCTTTGAGTTTATCAAATTTAGTTTCAGAGTGAACTCTTTTTAAATACTTAGTTAAAGATTTTGCTACCATTTTTGAACGTTTTTGAGCTTCTTGATCTAGAATCTCAAAGTACTCATCAATGGATGACATGATGTAACCATTTTTTTCTAATTCTAAGTTTTCCATATTTCCCCCAGTATTTCCCTAATTCTATTATATCAGCAAATCCCTATTTTAGCCAAGTAATGTTTCTAAAATTTCTGCATTTTTAATTGCTTTTTTAGAATTTCTAATTTGATTTCTATACATATAAGTCCTTAATGCTTCACGAATAAGTTCTGAACGTGTTCTGTTTTCAGAGTTCGCAACATTATCTATTTCGTCTAAAAATCTTTCAGGCATTGAAATTAATACTCTAGCCATTGTTAACTCCTTTTGATTTCCCTATGCTAAACTTTTCCCATATATATAAAGTTTTTTCTTAGTGAAAAATTGCTTATTAAGTATATATTTTTTATAAAAGGCTTAACAAAACTTTATTTACTAAAATCTACGAACGTAATAATTTTTATCATTTTTTAGCTCAAGCCGAGCTTTTTCTAGGTCTATGTCATTGAAATTTTTTGTTAATATTTTGGCAGCTTTTTCTCTGATTGTATATTCTTCAATATTTTTGGCTGTGAGTAAAATCTTTTTTAAAGTTGCGAAATCTATTGAATCACTGAATTCATATATAGTTTCAAGGCACCAATATAACTTAAATACTTCTTTATTTACTTTATATTTACCGTCTTGGAAATCGAAATCTTTTATTATATCAAGTAAAGCTAGTGTCTTATGAGTTAATTTTTCTGAGAAATATTTGCAAAATATAGGATTTGTTTTGAGATTCGATATTGCGGAAATAATATTTCTGCAAATATTTGCATTTATGTCAATTATTGCTTCTAAAAAAACATCATAGCTTCTAGTGTTTTCAAAAAAATGTAAGAGAGATTCGGTATTCATAAATTCATTAATTTTTAAAGATACAGCTTCTCTTATTTTTCCGTCTTGACCTGTTAAATTATCAATTAGAGCTTGGGCTTCCTCTTCTGAGGATATAGTTTCAAGTCTTAGGGCTGCGATTTGTTTTTCTGCAATATTTCCATTTTTAAGCATAGAAATTAATTCATCTTGAGTTAGGGTTTTCTCCGCCAGTTCAAGAGCTTTATTAAAGTTTTCATCTAAAGTTTCATAGTAAGTATTATTCAAATTTAAACCTCAATGTCTTCTGTATAATTAATATAGCATAAAGTATAATGAAATTTGCACATTGCTTGGATTTAATGTATTATATCGGTATAAGACAAATTGTGAGGAGTTACCCTATGCAAGAAATAGTAAATTTTTTAAAAGAAATGTTTATGATGAAAAAAGATGATAAAAAAATCGGTTTATCTCAATTTAAAACAAAAGAACCTGTAGAAAAACCTTCTATCAAACCTGTAAAGGCAGCAAATGAGATTAAGCTATCTGATCTTATGAGAAGAAGTTACTAATTAATATTCGATGCCTTTTCTAGCCGCTATTCCAGTATCCCAGTAATGTTTTACAGGTTTAATTTCAGATACTAGATGGGCAATATCAATTATTTCTTGTTTGGCATTTCTGCCTGTAAGAACAATTTCCATTTCTTCAGGTTTGTTTTTTAGTACATCAAGCATTTCAGACAAATCAATAAAACCCATATCAATTGCAATATTTGCTTCATCTAGGATAATCAGGTTATATTCATCGTTTTGTATAGCTTTTTTAGCCAAGGCCCAGCCTTCTTTTATAAGGTTACCATCAGCTTCGGTTTTGTTGTTTTGGTACACGATTCGATCTGGTCCTGCTTGGATAATAGTTAAATTATTAGCAATTTCAGTGGATAGGTTTCTAAATGAATTAAGTTCTCCATAGTCATTTCCACCTTTCATAAACATAATAATCAGGACTTTCCAACATCTGCCCAAAGCTCTCATTGCAAGCCCAAGAGAGGCTGTTGTCTTACCTTTTCCGTTACCGGTGTAGACTTGTATATATCCGTGTTTAGCCCAATTCGGGTTTATTAAATTGTTTGTGCAATTGTCTGTCATAATTATTTATTATATATTAAAACTATGCAGGAAAAATCACACCTAAGGACTAAATTTAAAGAGTTAAGAAAAGCTATTGATACCACGAGCGTAAGTGCTTTGATTTGTCAAAATATAAGAGATTTTGACCTTTATCAAAAGGCTGAGAATGTTATGTTGTTTTATCCAACTAAATACGAGATTAACCTGTTAGATTTATTAAAAGATAATAAAAAATTTTTCTTCCCTAGGGTTAATGGTGAAGATTTGCAGGTTTGTCCTTATTCCGAAAATGTTGAATTTAAAAAGTCTGCGTATAAAATTAATGAACCTTGTTCCAATCCTGTATCTTCTGATATTTTGGATTTAGTTTTGGTACCTGCTTTAGCTGTTGATAAAAAAGGTTTCCGTTTGGGGTATGGCGGAGGGTTTTATGATAGATTTCTTTCTCAATGTAAAAATGTAATTTCAGTTGTTCCGATTTATGATAATTTTATTTTAGAAGATATTCCTCATCAAGATTTTGATATTAATGTAGATTTTATAATTTCAAATTTAAAAAGGCTCACTATTAAGTGAGCCTTAAGTTCGGTTAGTTAAGGATAGGATTTAAGGGGGTAAATTTTTATAATTATGCTACGTATTCAGGTTTCCATTGTTTAACAGCATCTTGTTCACCCTGACGAACACCTTCAAGTTCTGCTTGTAGCATTTTTAATTGAGTTTCAATCTTTGTTTTCTCTTGTTGTAATTGTTTTTCTTGCTCATTTAAAAGTTTTGTTTCTTGTTTTGAGAACTGTTCTCTTTGTTGAGCATATAAATTTTGGAAAATCCATTGCTGATACATCATTTGTTGATTTGGATCAGTCATTTGAGCCATTTGAGCTTGAACGTTTGGAAGCATCATTATTTGCTGCATATTTGCATTTGCTCCCATTACTGCTCCGTTATGTGCATAACTCATATACATTAATGTTCTATTGAACATAGATGCCGGAGTGTTTGCCATATCATTAATAGATATTGTACCATCAGCAATGTTACTCGCATATTGTTGCAGGTCGTGAATTTTCATAGTAATTTCATTCAACCGTGCATTCATTTCGTATTGTCGATGAATAATATCAAGCCTACGCTTGTGGAACATTAACAGACACATAGTCCTACTCCTACCATAAAGTTTCTAACTAACCTTTTATAACCTTTACATGTATATAAAAACATGCAACTCTAACGAATTGCATGTTTTACTTAAAAATGTTAACTTTTGTTACAAAGAGTTCTTTTGAACAACTTTATCAATAAGACCGTATTCCAAAGCTTCTTGTGCTGACAGGAAGTGGTCTCTTTCACAATCTTCTTTTACTTTATCAAATGGTTGCCCTGAATTTTGAGCAATAATATCGATTAACATATTTTTCATTCTAAGAATTTCTTTTGCTTCAATTTCAATGTCAGTTGCTTGACCTTGAGCACCACCAAGAGGTTGGTGAATCATTATTCTTGAGTTAGGAAGAGCCATTCTTTTACCTTTTGCTCCTGAACATAGTAAGAAAGCTCCCATTGATGCTGCATCTCCAAGACAGATTGTAGCAACATCTGATTTAATTAAGTTCATTGTATCATATATAGCCATACCTGCTGTAATTACACCGCCAGGGCTGTTAATATATAGCATGATATCTTTTTCGTTATTTTCACTATCTAAAAGAAGAAGCTGAGCAACAATTGAATTTGCAACTTCATCGTTAATTTCTGAACCTAAGAATACAATTCTTTCTCTCAATAGTCTTGAAAAAATATCAAATGAGCGTTCACCTCTAGATGATGCTTCGATTACAGTAGGGACATAGCCCATAATTTTCATATAAGTTTGTTGATCCATTTTTCTCTCCTAATTAACTATTTAATTATAACATAAAAATATATTTTATGTTAACGATTGTAACAGATTTAAATCATGTTGAAATTAGCTATTTTTATAAGTTTTTATATATATAAGAGAACTAAATGAAGAGAGGCGAGAGTTATGGCTATTTCAAACATTCAAGAAACATTATTAATGTATACCAAACAAAAGGCTATGCTTAATCAAAAAATCGGAGATGTAATGTTTCAGATTATGAACGCAACGCGTGAAAATGCCGAAATTCAGCAAAAATATAATGATAAACAACAGTATTATTATTATGAATATTATGATTCCGAAGATCAGACTATCTACCAAGAAGTTATGGAACAGTTGGAAAAAGATCGTGAATATGAACTTGCTAACTTAAATTCTTGGGAATCTCAATTAGAAGTTGATAAAAATAACTATGAAACAAGACTTAATGAGGTTACAACTTTTGAAAGTACTTGGACTAAGTTATTACAAAACAATATCAAGAGCGATTTTACTTACGGAGGTGCAAGTCAATAGTTCAAAACTTAATATTCGAGATTGGAAAAGCGGCATTTTGCCGCTTTTTTTGTTGTATTATTTAGATATGATAAATATTGATGAAAAATTAGGTGTATTTATTGTTCCGACAGGAATCGGTGCTTCTATTGGCGGATACGCAGGTGATGCAAGTGGTTGGGCTAGAAAGTTTACTCAAAAAGCTAATCTCATAGTAAATCCTAATGTAGTTAATGCAGGGTGTTTTTCAGGTATTAATGAAAAAATGTTATATGTTGAAGGGGATTCTCTTGATGAGTTTTTTAAAGGTAATTTAACTTTAACTCCTTCAAATAATAATAAAATAGGTGTTGTTTTTGATTCTGGAATTCCTCAGGATGTTTTGAATGTTCATATAAATACTATTAATGCAGTAAAAACTGTCTATGGAATTGATGTAATCGGTTATGAGCTGACGAAAGATCCTGTTGGCGTTGATTTTTCGCTTGATAATAACGGAGTTTCTGCAGGTAGTGTATTGAATGAAAAAACTCTGCTTGATGCATCTAAAAAGTTATTAGCAAAAGGGGCTGAGGCTATTGCTTTAGTCTGTTTGTTTGAAGATCCTGAAGATATGAATGAAGATTATGCAAATGGTATTGGAACTGATCCTGTGGGAGGAATTGAAGCTGTTTTATCTCATTATATTTCAGCTGAGTTAAGAGTTCCTTGTGCGCATTCTCCAGCTTTTCTTGATTATTCTATTTCTTCTGAAATTGTAAATTCTAAGTCTTCGGCAGAATATATTACACCTACATTTTTACCTTGTATTTTAATTGGGTTGTCTATGGCGCCATTAATTAATTTAAATAATGGTATATCTGTTGACGATGTTGATTTTCTTATAATGCCATATAATTCATTGGGCTCAATTCCTGTATTTGAAGCGATAAAACGAAATATACCAGTTTATGCTGTGAAAGAAAATAATACGGCTTTAGATATTACTAAAGATAAAATTTCACCACATATCATTGAAGTTGAAGATTATGAAACCTGCTTTAATTTAATATAATCTGTTTTGGAGAGGTTTTTAATTCATAAAATATAGAAGCTGCTTTTTCAAAGTTTTTAGGGCTTCCGCTTACATAATATTCTTCTTTTCCACTTCCGTTGGTTGCTATTAACCCGTTATTTTCTAGATCTGTTTTTATATATTTTGCAAATGATGCTGCAGGATTTATAAACATACTTTCCGGTGTATATTCTTTTAGGTTATCCAATAAATATGGATAGTGTGTACAGCCTAAGACTATTTTATCAGGATTATATTTTAAAATATTTTCTAAGTCCTGCTTTATTTCTTTCTTACTTTCAGGTAAATCTTCTTGTCTGTTTTCTACAATTTTTACCCATTCTGGACAAGCTTGTTCTATTACTTCAATATTTGAATTTAATTTGTTAATGCCGTTTTTATAAGCGTGAGAATTTATAGTTGCGTGGGTTGCCAAAATTCCTAATTTTTTTATTGGAAGTTCTGATAAGATTGTTGTAACGGATTGAATTATCGGATATATTTTAAAATTGAATTTATCTTTTAAAGTGTCATAAGTAGTTGCAGATGTAGTATTACAAGCCATAACTACAGCTTTGACTCCTTTGTTTTCAAAAAATTTGAAAATTTGATAAGAAAATTCTATCAATTGTTCTTTTGTTTTTTCTCCGTATGGCATATTTTTTGTATCACCGTAATATAGGCAATCTTCTTGCGGTAGTATTTCTCTAAATTGTTTTAGTACCGTAAGTCCGCCAACGCCTGAATCGAAAAATCCTATAGGGTAATTTTTAATGTTGTTTGAAATAATTGTTAATTCCCTCCACTATTGCTTTTGCGGTGTCTTGTTTACGTTTTTCACTTACAAGTTGTGCTCTTTCATTATCATTAGAAATAAATCCGATTTCAATCAATATTGCAGGAGCTGTAGTATGATTTATTACATAGAATTTAGACTTAAATAGCCCTCTGTTATTAGATTTGATTGTACTAGCAAGTGATGAATGAACAGTTTGAGCAAGATTTAAACTTTCTTGGTGATAATAATGTGTTTCAATACCTGTAATTTCAGGTCTTGTACTAGAGTTAACGTGGATACTTACAAATATATCCGGTGCGTTAGCTTCGCTAATCGAAACTCTATCAGCAAGTGAAACATATATGTCGTTTGTTCTTGTCATTGTAAC
Source organism: Candidatus Gastranaerophilales bacterium (assembly GCA_944325875.1). Lineage (GTDB taxonomy): Bacteria > Cyanobacteriota > Vampirovibrionia > Gastranaerophilales > Gastranaerophilaceae > Scatousia. The sequence goes on along the minus strand of CALVBU010000003.1, from coordinate 69,437 downwards.
TTGATAGCCTTGCTTTTTCAATAGAGATTCAACTCTTTTTGAAACATCAAGTGTTATATCTTTTTCATTAATACCATTTCTAATAGCCCCGCAATCAGTACCACCGTGGCCTGCGTCTATGACAACGCGTTTTACGCCTGAAGGTTTTTTGATAATAGGTGTAACAGGGGCAATTTGTTTTTTAGGCGCTTTTACGCTTATTTTAAGAGCTTTTCCATCTGCACCAAGGTATGTATTTACAAGGCTGTCTTTATCGATTGGAATAGTCAATTTCAAGCCATTCCCACTCATTAAACTAATTGTAGCTTTTGAAAATAAAGATTTAGCAAATGTATTTTTAAATGTTTCTTCATTATATCTTGAGACATTGTATAGATATACAATAATTGAATCGTTTGTTCTGTCAAAGCCGTGAACTACCGGATGACTGAAAGACAAAGTCATAGCATCTGTTTGATTGTCGATTTCTTCTAAATTATAAGTCAACATATCTGCAGATGTTGAATATAAAGATGAAGGGATAACGCTGTTAATATTAGCAATTAGTAAAGATTGATTATCATTAGCATAAATCGGAATATATTTTTCAACGTTTGGTGTAGTGATTACGATTCTTGCTTTGTTAACTGAAAATTGTCCAATTTTAACGCTTTCTGTTTCGTTGATTTTAAATTCTTTATTTCTAATATTTTGAGCTACTAAGGTATTAGACATATCAAATACTATACGAGTAGGGTTTGTTAAAATCATTGGTTTTTCAACAGTTAGAGAACCAAAACCGTTTATTAATACCGCATTAGGTTTTGTTGTAACTCTATCAATATAGTATTTAGTATTTAATCTTAATTGCATTTTTTCTACATCAGGTGATGTTACTTGTTGTACTGTTGTATTAAATGCTTCTTGTAATTGTTCAACTATATTATTTTCAGTGATTTCTTTTTTTATAGGTGTGTAAATTGTCGTATATTCGTAAAAGTCTCCTGAAGATGCGTGTTCATCACGATATGTGTGTTGAAAATAAGGATTTTGGCACATAGAATTTTTAAATTTAAGAACTATGTTATTTTTTATTTTCATAAATTTAATATTAGATGTAGAAAAATCTTCATCTAAATACATAACAACCCTTACAATATCAGGATTTGTTGTAAATTGAGAGATTTTTACTTGTTTTATTCCCGGTGAATTAAATGTCCAATCTTGTTTTGGAATAGTTAGGATTGCCGAATTAATATCAAAATATGCACGTTTAGGGTTTTCTAAGGTAATTAATTTTACATCCGGCATAATCTGACCTAATGTATTATCTTGTGCAGATATTATCATTACAGAATTTGAAGTGTCAAAATTAGCTGATGTAATTTTAAATATATCTTCTGCAAAAGCTCTGGAGCAAAATGTTGAAAATACTGTAATTATAAATAGTAATAATAAAAATAATTTTTTCATATCCTTAATCTCATTACTATTATATAATATAATTTTTTATCAGTATTTTCAAATTGTAACGAAATTTATTTATTTGATAATTTTCTTCCTAAAAGCAATACTCACAGCTTCTGTACGGTTTTTTGCATTTAACTTTTTTAAAATAGAACTTATACAAGCTTTAACAGTATGGGTGCTTACATAAAGTTTTTGTGAAATCTCTTTGTTTTCATAGCCATAAGTCAAAAGGTGTAATACGTCAAGCTCTCTTTCGCATAACTCATTTTGATTTGTTCTTATAGACATCATGCCTGCCTCCTGTTATTATTATGATACAGAAAGTAAAAATACGAAACAAATTTATTAATAATATTGCCGTTTTGTTATATAAAACTTTTACTAAAATAATAGCAAAAAATTTTTATTTTGGGTTTATAAAAGATTAAATATGGAAATAAAGACTCAACAAAATCGATTATATTTTGGGCAGATATATACAACAGCTGCTGCCGATAAGTTACTAAAAAAAGCCGATAAAGCAGTTAAAGCTTCTCGAGAAGTAACTTTTGTAGATGTAAATATTCCGGATGGACATAGAATACCTTTATGGTCGGTACTTTCTGAGCATATAAAAAATCGACAAGGGGATAATCCTAATAATATTATTATTGATTTATTGGAATATGGTAAAAAGTTGCTTTCGGTAAAGACTTGTGATGCAAAAGGTTTTGTACATAAAAAATGGGTTGTAAATCCAATGCCTGTAATTGGTACTTATAGTGATCTTTTTCCTGACGCAAAACTTGTATCAAGTAGTAAATCATTTTCTCAAAATACATATGGACGCTCAGCCTTTTTTGATGTAATTGACAGTGCAGAGGTAGATGTTGATATGTTAAAACTGGAGGAGAGTCTTAATGCAAGGCAGAAGCATATCAGTATTAGAGAATTGCCAAGGGTAAAACGAGAAAATAAAACTAATGGGAAAATTTTACGAAATTTATTGAAAAGGCAGGAAAAGCTTAATGTGCCTCATGTTCAAAGACCGTTTTTAAAGTTAAAAGATATGGTTCTTGGATTATTGAATTCTAATGCTGATTCTATAGAAGGAAAAGCTCAACCAAAAGTTAAAAATAAACTTCCTCGTCGTTTGAAAAAAGAGTTGAAGAAAAATAATTCAGAATTAAACTAAAAGAAAAGGGGCTCTTCGCCCCTTTCCATTCTAAATGAACTAAAGTCAGTATTTTTAACTGATATTTATATAAAGAATATTTAAGATACAAAATTTCAGTAATTGGTAATTTTGTAATATTTGTTTACCTAAATTAGAATAGATCAGGTGCTTAGTTTAAATATAAGTGTATAAAAAATAAAAGACCCCATTACTAATGGAGTCTTTTATTTACGCGCGGAGGGATTCGAACCCCCGACCTTTTGGTTCGTAGTTATAAATCAGACTTCTTGTATTTTTTTATAATTTTTAATATTTTAATATATAAGGGTGTTTTAGGCTTTCTATTTTTCTATAACCTCTTATAATTTTCAATAATTTTTTATTATTTTTTATTATTTTGTCACCCAAATGTCACCCATTTTTGTTTCAAAAAATTTAAATAGTAAACGATGTTTAAATATCATTTATTATTTAAGAGACGACAAAAACATACTATTTGAGAAACTTTATCAATTCAAATAAATACAAATAACCGAGTTCTAATAGTATATTATATATTAGGCCGATTCCCCGGAGATGGATACGAACCCCAGTAAGAAGAGCCATAATCTTCAGTCCTACCACTAGACCAATCTGGAATTATATTATATTATTTTAATTCAGATACAATGTGGCGAAGTTCGAACACAATATCTGATTCTATAAAATCAATTATAGCTCTAGACAATATTATTAAAATAAAAAATTTAAACTGTTTATTGTTAGAAGCATGATATTTATTCTATTTTAAGACTATTTAAATAGTTTCTTAACGTATTGATAATTTGTCTATGAGTACTTATTATATCTTTGGTGCACAATGATCTTTCAATAATACTAGCTTTATAATTTGGGTAATTAAGCTTTGAGTAAAAGATATTATTTTGTGTTATTATGTTTTGCAATAAATCTTCAAACATAATTGCAAATTCTTGTTTTATAAATGGAGAGTTTTTATATACAGACTCTTTGAAAAGATTTGTTTTTTGGGCAGATATTTCATAAATTTGTGTATGATACTTTTGCTTTTCATGTGTATCTTGAGGCTCAAAAGTAAGCTCAGGTGGAAACAGTAAAGCACAACTTTCCACAGCTTCAAAACTCTTTTCAGATAAATCCTGATATATCTTTAATTCAATATCAAACTGTACTCTCGTTATATAATTCATGCGTTCATTTTTTGCTTTTAAAGCTGCATTTATCCAGTTTATAATAATGGTTGTAATAACAGAAATTATACTAGAAAGAAGCAAAACTATTTGCGGATTTTTATTCAATATATCAAACCATTTTTCCATATTTTATATCATAACATAAACAAAAAGCCTTGATTTATTTAAATCAAGGCTAACATAATAATAAGAAGAGAGAGCTTAAATAATATAATCTTTTATTCCTCGGAAAATTCCCTCTGCAAAGATTTCAGGTTTGTCCCTTAATAATATTTCTTCTTTAGGATTAGAAATAAACGCTGTTTCTACTAAAACTGCCGGTGATTTTGTAGCTTTTAGTACATGTAAATCTCTACGCATTTTGCATCCTCGGTTAAAAAGTCCGGTTTGTTTTAATAAAGCATCTTGAATACATTTTGCAAGCCTTGCACCATTTTTAGATATTGGATAATAAAATGTTTCTACCCCATTTGCAGATGAACTTGAAAAACTGTTACAATGAACGGATATAAACAAATCTGCGCCACTTTTATTTTCTTCTTTGGATACTTCAGTATAGGATTTTTGTTCTTGATAAACCATAACTAAATGTCCAACATTACGAAGCTTTTGGGCAAGAATATCGCAAATTCTTTTTGTGATGTCTTTTTCTTTTAATCCATTTTGAGATATAGCTCCTGGATCTCCACCACCGTGTCCTGGATTTAAAAATATTTTCATAATTTTCTCCATTTCTTATTGCTTAAATAAGCCTATCAAACTAATTATTAAACCTATAGCTAGACCTAAAATCCAGCCCAAAAAACTCATAATACCGCTAATCCACCAATAATCCCTCTTAATTTTTCCAATATCTTTTTCTATAGCAGTAATTTTATCAATTTTTTCTTTGTTATTAGAGCAAGCACAATCCATAACATCGGATTTCTTTTCAAGGGTTTCAATTCTGCCTACAAATTTTTCTACGTTTCTTAAGCGTTCATCATAATTCTTTGAACGTTCATTAAGTGTCGCAACACTTTCAGAAACTTTGTTCAATATTTCTGTTTGTTTATCTATCTTTTCAAATAAACGCGCAATTGTTTCTTCTCTTGACATATTTCCTATTTTCACCACCCACAAAACTTCTGAAAATTATCAACTGAATGAAACATCAACCATCTGCGGAAAGCTCCAACATCACCAACTTCAAGTAAGCGTTCAAAAACTCTATCCGCGAAATACCTGTCATTATCAACATAATGATGATTTTCACAAAGTACATCATGAATTAATGCGGCAACTTTAAACTCAATATTTTCTTTTGACCCAATAAGCCGCCAAAAAATTCTTGCAATACTTGCTCCATCGTAGTCATAATATATTTTAATAGTAAAAGTATAAGTTTTATTTTTAATTTTATCTATCAAACAAACATCAATAGCATTTTTCAAAAAAAGAGGCTTTTTCTTAGCTGCTTTAATTTCAGCCTCAGACATTACTTTTACATTAATTTCTTTGTTACCTATATCAGGTATTTCAGAAAATCCTACACGGCAAAATTCATCATCTTGCCAAGTTATATACTCCCTATCTTTATAATAAAAGCGAGGGAGTTTTTCAAAACATTCAACGCACATATTTGTTACTCCCAAGAATTAAAATCTAATGCTCAAATAAAATACAATTCCATTACTATTTTGCCATAGGTAAGGTAGAATCAAGAACTTTACCGTTGATTTGTAGCACAATACAAAACCAGTTATTTTTTACTGATTGCTTTTGTGTGTTTTCTGTAGTTGGCTGTTTTTGAATGGCAACAGTAGCCCTATTGTCCTCAAAATTTTGTATTGGTTTATTTGTAGTAATTTCTTCAGCCAATACTGCTTGACAACAAAAAAGTAATAAACCTAACATAATTGCGAATTTTTTCATAAATCCTCCTTTTTTATTCTTTTTATTTTCCGTAAACGTGGGGATTGTTCCCCACATCTAAACTAACTTTGTGATTAGCAATTACAATTCCATTTCAGGTATTGGAATATCAGTATATTGAGTTTTAGCCCATACTGTTTGAAATTCTAAATACCAACTCATAAAAGTTTGCAAGTCACAAGCTTTATGTTTTTTCTGATGTGCGACAAGCCATTCTTCTGTACATTGTTCTGCTTTTGTAAAATCGGGCACTTCATAGAAAATTAAAAGAGTTGCCAAATCTTCTGTTAAAGCTTGTGCAACATTAACCATATTAAATACAGTATTTACCGCTTCAACAGCAGAAGAATAACCTTTCGGTGTTTTTCTAAATGCACCCCAAGAAGTCACAATAAAATTTTTGTAAAAATCTAGAGTTCTATTTTTTATTTTTTCAGTTTCTAAATTTTCATTAATATCGCCGTATGTATAATTATCTTCTGTACAAATATAATAATTAGGCTCTGCGATAACCAATGTCGCAATATCTTCCATATATTTTTCTTTGTGTGAAGATTGAACTTTGATAACTTCAACACCTGTTTGGTTGCCCTCTTCATCATAAATAGGCACTTCTTTTTCAATCATTACAGGCACTTGAATTTCAACGTCCTCAGTCCCGATTTGTTCGCCATCTTCATTGAATATCGGTTGTTGAACTATTTGTGTTGTGAAATCAAGTACAGTTTTTTCAAATTCTGTCGGAGTCAATAAAATATATAGCATTTTTTTCAATGCATTTGCTTCAACTGCTTTATCTGCATATTCTTTTGATGTGTAATTTTCAATCATTATATACCTCTCTAACTAAACTGTCCCTACAGCAATCCAATAAACATTATGGCTTGCTAGGTTTCTAACTCTGAAAGAAGACGCCGTTAATTCTCCTGCGGATGTTTCAATGTTTTGCGCTCCAAAAGAAGCATCAACAGCTACAACACTAATTGCAGTTTTGAATTTTTTAGAAAAATTAATATAAGCACCGTTGTATGGAGCATTACTTATCCCATATTGAATACAAAATTTATTGTCAAATACTGCATAATTATCCGTAACTTCAACAAGAGAACCCGCTAAACTTTTAATTAAGTTTTTTGCAACTTCAGTAATATTACCCAAATTAACATCAGCTCTATTGGTAATCATTCCGTATATATCAGCCATTGGCAATGTGAAGTTTTGGTTTTGTTCATCAATGGTATAGTATAAGGCTTCGCCCTTTTGTTCGTACAAATCTTGAACACGATTTCTGTAAGCTACATCAACAATCTTTGAACCTAACTCACCCGCATTACTTAATGTGTATGGTACTTTTAAGCAAGGTTGATATACTAAATTACCGTCAATATATACTTTAAAAGCATTTAAATCAGTGGAATTTTTATTATATGCTGTATCAGACCCTGACCCAATCCTTATATAATATTCAGGAGCTATATTTATTAAATATAATTCTTTATTCTCAGTAGTAGGAATATAAGACCCAATTTCTACCCATCCCTCTCCATATTCGATTTTGGTATAATATTTACCTGTATTTATATCAAAACCATAAATATAATTAATATATGATAGATTTGTAGGTATTGTTTTTATTGTCGCATAAGAACCTTGGTTATCAGCATCACTCGATGTCCCAGTTCTTTTCGTACAAAATATACTTCCCGTATTTGTGTGATAAATAACGCTACCATAAGCACTCCAACTTCCAAAATCAAAAAAGCAATTTGTCGTGTTAGGCGTAGTAACATTTTTATTAATCCACTTACCATGTATCTCCCAAGAATGACCTTTTAATTGAGAAAGTTGAACTTTTGTTTTTATGAAATTTGTATCATTAGTATTACCACTACCAGATAAAAATCCGCTTGCAATTCCATCATCAGTAATAGTCGGCTCTCCTACAACTTCATAGTTATCTTCTTTTATAACGTCTAAGCCTGTTTTGTTGCCGTTGAAAACGGGTACACCAGCCCATACTGCTATGGATTTAAGGTCGATTGAACCATAATAAACTTGTCCTCCAGCACTATTGTATCCTATCGATTGTGCATTATTAAAAGTATAATCATCTAAGTTTACGCTCTTGGTTAAAACATTACTATCATTACATAATACACTTAATTTCTGGTCTTTATATATTAATAATGCTGTATTAAATTCATTAAGATTTAGACTACCAATCCCAAGTTCATTTATGATATATTGGGTAATATCATTATTATTTTTTATTATTAATATTAATTTGTTCCCTGCAACATTAGTACCAAATAAGAAATTAGTTGCAGAATTTTTAGCGTCTGAAAAAATTGACTGATGTCTATCATTAGTAACATTAGCAGTAGGTTTAAATTTAACCCCTAATATCCAAAAGTTACCTCCAAAAGATATTAAATTTTTGGGCTTGATACTATTAGTATTGCTAAAACCGCTTGCAATACCATCATCTGTAATAGTTGGAGTTCCTACAACCTCAAACTTAGATAAATCAAAAGTCGAATGTGCACGTTCCAAAAGTTCTTTAAAACCTTTTGTATCCTCAGATACCGTTCCAGTCTCATACATCTTTGAGACATTGAGCCTATCCTCCCCAGCTTCAGATAAATTTGACAAGCTTGGATTTGCACTTAAGCCCAAAATATTAGTATCAACATTAAAATTAATTTTATTATCTGCACCAATTTCTAAAATTTTTAACCAAGATTCGTTATTATTAACATCATCTGAATTTGAATTTTTTAATGATCTGTACAAAGTAAATGTATTACCAATTACTTGCCAAGCAAAAACGCCATAATTATAAGAAGTTTTGTCACTATATCTAAATATCCCAATGTTAGTTAAAGATTCAATAAACTGAGTTTTATTATTGCCATCTTCGAGTTCCCCATTAGGATTAATCCCTGCAAGTTGTAACACTTGATATAAAGAGTAAGCAAGGTCTTGAATGTGTTCCGCGACAATATCAGTTCCATCTTGTTTTCCTGGTGCGCTTTCATTTTTTAAAGCTCCAAAGGGTAATTCTGTTGTTGCGGTTTGTGTTCTTTCATAATCATATAAATTTTTCATAAAATTCCCCTAATACAATGTAATTTTACAAAGACATACATATTCTGCTGGACGAGTTTTTAATAACAGATCCATAAAAATTTTATACTGGCCATATGTCATAGGATTTACAACTGTTATTAATAAAACTTTATCCCAACGAGTTATTTTAACAGGATCATCATAATTCTGGCCGTAATACAAAGCTCCATTACAAATTAATTTATATCCCGAAGCTCCGTATTGAACTTTTGTATCATTTACAGTTTGTCCATATCTGGTATAACCGTATTTAAAATTACCTAAATACCCAAAATCTTTCATCGGAATATTTTCGACAACTTTTACTTGAAGACCGGCTCGTGCCATAACCTGTTCAATATACCCAAAACCTTGTCCGCCACGCAGAGCCCATTGAACTTCAGCATTAGCTTGACGCTCTTTTAATATATTAGAAATTGCTTCTATTCCGAAAAGCTCTTCATAGTTTTCAACATCTGCTAATTGCTCATCTTCAGATGCATAAATATTAGATGTAAGAAATGGAGCATAAACAATTCGATATGCAGACCTTCTTATATCTTCAAATGGCTTTATTAATGCATGAACCAAGGAACTGATATTCGCATTAACCAAACGCCAAGCACGACCATTTCCAAGAAGTCTTTTAAAACTTTGAAATATCATAATACAATATCCACATTGTTAATTTTCAGCTTTTCTAAATACGCAAGTGAACCTATTCCTAAAATATCTTCATTAATAGATGTTCCATTTGAATTTTTCAAAACGAAAGAATTGTAAGTTCCATTATCAGCACTAATTGCATTTTGAACAGTAGCATTTAATTTGCTGGCATTTATTGTCGCATCCTGTTTTGTATAGCCCAATGCCAAGATATTAGGTTTTTTAGTATCAAGATATGAAATAATAGCATCTTTTATTTTTGAATTTATTTCATTGGTTGCCGGACTCAATCCATTTATTTCTATTCGATAACCTGTATATTCTGGCTCTTTTAAATTAATAACTGCACCTGCAGGACGACGGGTATTTTTCATATCTTCAGTCCCATTTATTGCCATTGCTACTTGATAAAACAACCCAGAGCCTGAAATTTCTTTCATGTTACCATCTTTCCATTCTGGGAAAGGGTTTGGGGAAATATTACCTGAGGGGGTCCTATCTTTACCACTTCCATTTGAAACTATATACAATACAATAGTTCCAGATTCTAATACATAAGGGAATACGTCAACAATTCCAGCTACTTCAGTTGCCCATAAAAAATAATCAACTAAACTGCCGCCTTGAGCTTTTTTCTTAAAAGCAATTAATACCCTGTTCCTATAATCTTCGATATCTTCGTTATCGCTTCCAGTAACCAAAACAGATTTAACAGTAGCTTTATCCGGAATCCCTTCATAAGGATTTGTTATATTTAGCTCTTCTTCTAAAGTTAAATTTCCTATAGGGCCCGAAGTCTTGGCTTCAACACTTAAAGATACAACTCCTTCAACAGGTGAAACTGTAGAAAGAGAAGCATAAACAACTCCATTTTTTAAACTTTTCCATAAAGTCCCAGAAATAATTGAAGTAGCTGTAACATTTGTTATTTCTAACTGTAAAGTAGTCTTTGTTCCCGTTTTATATTCTACTCCCAACAAAGAACCCCACATTTTTAAAATCGGGAATGAACAAGTTTTAGGATGTATTTGAAGATATACCCAAGCTAAATAATTTTGCTGCATAGCCGCAACACCCGCAACTGCCCAAGCTAAAGAGCGAACAACTGCTTTGGGTAATAAAGGAGTGTCTATACCTGTTTCTCTTTTTATTCTTGTAGTGTAATCACTAATAATACTAGCTTGGATTTCTTTCAAAGTTTTCTTTTTATAACCTGCCATATATTACTCCAAATTGCTTTAATTCTGATTGTTCTTGATCCCAAAGAAGAGTATATTTTTCAGTAGCGTCATCAGGACGAATTAATGTAATAATCAGTTCAGTAATTTTATTACCTTTTTCTTTAGCCTCAGCCTCAATATTTTTAACAAGACCTGCCGCAATCATCCAATTCAATTTTGATGCTGCAATTCCAGAAAGATTATTCAAATTGTTAACAAATACTGGCTTTCTTAGTTCTCCTTCAATATCTTCATTTTCAATCTCTGAATCTTCTATATCAATCTCATCATAAAAGGCCAATCCTCCAAAAAGACTTAAATAAACTGCATTATACAAAGTGCTATTTAGTACAAGATCTCCATCTGCATTTATATCGAGTTCCCCACCATCACCATTCTCAATCATCAAGAAATCCAATTATTTACCTCCGGTTACAATACCTTTTTCTGAAGTAACAGAAGTAGAATAAGTTCCACTTACTCCATTTTGGGCTACTACAACACCACCCTTAATTGTGCCTAAAACCTCTAAATCCCCATTATGTTCCCATTTTCCTGATGTTAAAATTTTACCAGAAGGGATTATAACAATATCTCCATTATTTTTTAGATGAATTTCAGCTTTGATAATTTCACCATTTTCATCTGTAGAATAAATACGTTTTTCTCCGGGATCAGATTTTCTCTCTGTATTATCTCTAAATAGAAAGATTGCACCATCTCTTGGATTATTACCTAAAAAAGCAGATAATGCTCGAATATTACTAGGAGGATTATAATCGTCTCCTCCCCCATGATACTGTTCTAAATAAACAGCATCTGAGCCATAAAAAGTAGCTTTAAATTTTCTGATAAATCCTGAAACTGTTTTATCTAATATTTTAGTTAGTTTTAACATAACGGCAAACTTTCCGGAATTACACCTGTATAAGCACAAGGAAGGGTTAACGTTATAAAATTCCCTTTATCTCCATCTTGCTCAAACTCTTCCACTATCATTTTTGTTTCTTCAAAAATATAACAGGATGGAGATTGCAAATAAACAAAATCGCCTTTTTTAAGATTAAAAAAATCATTAACCGCTAATTTAACCTTTATTGCATCTCCTATTGAACGACAAGCTGTCCATCTTGCAAAATCACCAAGACCTCCGGAGTATGTATCATCTGCTAATATCCTTTTAGTTATAGGCAAATCATACGGGATTTCGGCAACAGCTTGTGAGGGTTCCGGATATTGACTCAAAGCAACATAATATCGGGCAAGATTTCCTGTTAAAAATTTTGCTTGCCAATCAGTTACACCTATCGTTTCCCCTTCAATAAAAGACATTACAACATCTTCATCTTTTATTGTTCCAATATATAATTTTGTTCCATCATCATCAACAATAAATCCTCTTGATGATGCAAGCCTTGTTATAAATTCCCAACAGGTCTCATCTTCATACGCCCCATAACTATTACCTATTTCCGTTTGAGACACATAATTAAGATTTTGATTATTTTCAAACTCAACGGTAAGACCAAAATAATCGCAAATAGTTTGGATTATAGATTCAATACTTAAATAAGAAAAATTTAACGGTTCTGGAACTACTGTATCAAGTAAAATTCCGGCAGAAGACATTATATAAACTAATGTATTCCAACCTGAAATGTTTTTTTGAGGTTTTATATCCGAAATATAGCCATTTAAAAATAAGCCATCATTATCATATACAGACACACTTTGACCACGTTTAAATGATAGATCCTCAGGATTAGTATCAAATTCTAAAATTACCCCTTTAACAGCTCCAAGTATATTTATTAGGTAATAATTATAAAATTTTTGATAAAGAACCCCATCTATATTGCAGCGAACCCCCTCTCCATCCGCAGGTAGATCTTCATCAATGGGGACAATAATATACCCATCAGTATTATTATTTATTTTACTAAGATTGCCTGCTTTATCAGGAGTGCCGTATAATTTACGGGATATATTATCATAATCCGTATCACCTTTAAGAATTTTCTTAAACATAAATTACAATCTTTCGACCTTTTTCCAAAAAGAAAAAATCATCACCTGTAAAATTATTTGTTTTATTTACATATTCTATTGCAGCATCAGGATCAGATTTAAACATATCAGGATAATATTCAAAAGCAATCATTAAAGGATTTGAATTATCATTTAACGTAATAGTTTTTTCAATTTTTAAATCATCACTTTTTTCAACAACAGATGCAATTGTTTCATTGACAATTTCAGTAGTATCAACTTCACTTATTATTGTATCTTCTAACTTTTCATTTATAATTTGTTCTATTTCTTGAGTTTGCTCTACATACTGATCATTAATATCCTGAATATTTTCAACAGCTTCAATCGCATCCTTTCGAGTTTCAAAATTGCTATTACTTATAACCTCACAACCTGCAATAATAGTTGATTTTAAGTATAAATCATCCGAAGTATATTCAGATTTTGAAACACTTGTATTTGGTAAAAAATCGGTTATTAAATCTGAAATTGAATTAATTACATCTGAAGCTGATTTGTATGTTAAAAATCCTTTTTTCAATAACATTCCAAGCTGTGTTGACATCACAAGCGGATTGTTTAATATATTTTGAGACTTAATATCCCATAATATACTCATAAATTCAGATGATTGAATATTGGTAAGCTTTTGACTCAATTTATCCAAATTTTGAGACCATCGATCTGCAAAAGCCTGCTTATCTTCAAGGCTATAGACTGTATCTGCAAAATTTTCGGAGAGTGCTGTTTGAATTTGACTTATATTCTTTTTTAATGAAGAACTTTTAGAAGCCTTTGCTATTGGGTATATATTACTGCCACATTGATGAAAAGAAATATTAACTTCAGTAACAGAAGTTCTTTCAACGTTATCCTGTTCAAAGTCTATATCCAAAGCCTGAACAGTCATTATATTTCCATAAGAAAGTTGTAATTTACTTTTTCCATATTCACAGTATGCAGCTTCAAAAGCGTCTGCTTCTATATCATGATTGTCCCCTAAAAAATAAATTTTTAAAGAAAAATCACGCCCTGATACTCCCATATCTTGAAAAGTATCATCTGACATATTTACTGTCTTATAAGAACTTCTATTGTTTTTTTTACCAAAACTTCGAGTAGGATTATTTTTTACCTCACCCTTTCGTTTTCTCGAATATTTAATCTTCCCATCAGTTTCTAAAGTAAATTTCTTTCCAGAGGGGGATGTCCATATAATTTGTTTTCTTCTATCAGCATAGCTCATTATTGCTTACGTTTCCCTCTTAACTTAACTTTGAAGTCTCTACCATCAGGGGTTTTGGCATTGACGACTTTTGCATCGTATCCTTCAGGAACCGTCAATTCTATTTCTAAAACCCCACTGTTTAAATCTTTATAACGAGGCAAATCTATTTCATAACGTTTATTCAAATATTTTTCAAAATCAAGAACATTATCTTTTCGAGGTTTAGACATCTGCTCTATCATACGGATTGTTCTATTATTATTATAGATTTTTGTTGCTTGTGGCAAATGAACCAATTCTGGCCCACGTTCCCCTACAATAGCAAGACCCCCAGAAAAATAATTCGTTCCAGAAGCAAACCCCGGTATTTTTTTCTCTTTCGACTGTTTCCTTTTTTCATTTATATTTCTTGTTACATTCACAACTGCTCCAACTGGAGTAAATCTAAAAGCTAAAGCTGCAGCTTCTTTAATCTTATTAAATATAGGCTCTATTTTTTGCCATAAATCTAAGATCCATAACTTAGCCTTTTGAACAAAATCAAGAGTAGCAGCTTTTACCTTATCCCAGTTCAATGCCAATAACACTAAACCTGCAACAACCGCACCTATTGCTATAGCTACCCATGTCATAGGATTAGAAAGTAATGCAGCTGTTTGAGCCGCAATTGCTGTAACACTTGCCCAAACAGAAGCAGTAAAAGCCCCTAATTTTATAGTAAGTCCCAATATAGCCCAAGTTAAATTATTAAAATTTGCAATAAGAGCAACTGTAGCAATTCCACTTATTGCAGCTATAATTTTATCAGAATTGTCTATAATATACCCATAAAAATTTTTAAAACTATTATATACATTTACCATTGAATTTTTCAACTCAATAGTTTTATCAATAAGTTTCAAAATAAAACTTTCAATTTTAGGGATATGTGGAGCAAACCAACCTGCCAAATCTGCTAATATAGGCATAAGTTTAATACCTATATTTTCATACATATCACTCCACTGATTTGTCATATTTTGAATTTTACCTTCAGGCATTTTGGCAATCGCTAGATTAACACCTCCTACATTATTTTGTAATACTTTTGCAAGCATTGATGCTCGTTGCAATCTTGTTCCAGTTTTTAATATTTTTTCTTCATTTTTAGTGAATGATACACCTACACGTCTTAGAGCTCCAACTTGTCCATCCATAACTTTACCCATAAGATTGGCAATTCCTACAGCATCTTGTTGGGTTGCATTTAAGCCTTTTTGCTGGGCAAGCAAATCACTCATTCCTCCAGCCAAAATACTTATTTCCTTGTCAGACATTTGAAAAGTCGCAAGCTGTTGAAAACCTGCAAGAGTAATTTCATCACCGATAATACCTACTCTTTGCAAATGAGTAGCCATTTTTGATAAGTGCTCCCCTGCAGCTTTGTATGCTTGCGGTCCTCTTGCCTGAATAGAATGAACATTTTTTAAAATAGTATATAATTTAGCTTCTGCCAACGTTTGACCTTGCGCTGCAGTAATAGTTTCTTGAATAAAACCTTTTATAGCTCCAAAAGTTTTTTGAAGTCCAATAACAACAAAACTACTCATTAAAGCATTTTTTATACTAAAAATTTTATCAGTAATAGAACTGAAACCTGATCTCAAGTTCCTTAAACCAGATCCAACAGATCGAAATGTTCTAGCAAATGCCCCTTGAATTCTTCCGGCCTGCTGTTGAAAACTATTCCCCTTGTCGATCATACTCTTAAAAGCTGGACTAATTCCATCTATAGCTTTAAATTTTGTAAAAATAGAAAAAGACATAATTAACCTTTCGGAACACTATTTTTCTTGGCTTCATACTTATAAGCAAGAGGAGCTTTTTCTAAAACCTCACAAGCCAACATATTATCAACATTTGTTGATGTATCAAATCTTTCAAGCCAGAGAAAATCCGCCATTGCCAATATTCTTGGCAATCTTATTTCAAGAAAAAATCCAAGCAGGCCATGGCAATTTCTAAATTCGTACCATACATTTCATTTATAATAGCTTCAGGTAGTTCACAAACACTAGCCAGCATCTTTATAGAAGCATCATAACTACCCTCTTTTAATTTTCTTGCGTCTCTAACCTTGAATTTATTCTTATAATAAAGTTCATTGCGTTCAAAATCTCCAGCACGAACTGTCCTTGTTAATTTTTGAACTAAACAACCTTTTTCTTCATCATAAAAAACCAATCCAGCCATTACTCCTTGCAAAAAATATGCTGAAGACTTTTTTTCTTCAGGAGATTTCTCTCTTACATTAAAATCAAGAAGGTCTATTTCAAGTTTTTCAGCCAGTTCATCTATATAAAGTTCAGCTTCACTCTTTGACATTTTTTCTTCTATTTTCATTATTCTCTCCTTTTAAAAAGCTGAAACGATTATAAATTTATCGTTTCAGCAAATCTATTAACTATGTTTAAGTTTTCCAGAATTTGATACTATATCAAAAGCCTCGGTAACATTATTTTTTATACCTATACTTAAGGATTCGGAAACTATCATCCCTTCACAAGTATATGATTTCTCATCAGTTTCAGCTCTTATTGACAATTTTTCTTTTCCAAGAAAAGATTCTAATACCTTAACTTCACTTGCATCAACCTGACATCCTTCTATACGTCCTGGAACGATTTTTTTTACTGCCCTAGATCTTCCATCACCAAAAGTGATATACTCAGTAATCTGCTCACCTCCAATATGCACCTTAACCTCGCAATCACTTGGTACACCAAAGCCATATCCCTCTATCGTAAGTGATTTTAAATATCCTGCCATTTATTATTAACCTCCATAGTTAAATCCGACCATATTACAAATATCCATAATCCTATTTACACCAGATAAATCAGAGAATGTATTTGTATTCAAACGATCAGGATTTGTGTCATCAATTTCACATATAGTATAGCCGATAGATTTTTCAACATTTGCAAGTAAACCAGCATCTCCTAAAGACCTTATAATGCTATTAATTTTATCAACAAATGCACTTATTTTTTTAGCTTTTGGATTTGTTGAAAAATCATCATTATTTATAACAATGACAGATTTCCAATTTTCATCATACTTAAATGTGTACATTAAATTATATGCAATATTACCTAAGCAACATACATCTCTGTCATACATATATAAAGCTTTTTTACTGCCTTGTGGATGATAAAAAGTACACAAATCACCAATTTGATACCCCCCGTCGGCAAGAGGCTCAAGATTAGGAATACCAGCTTTTAAAAGTTTATCTCTCAATGACCATTTCAAAGGTCTCAATTTTCCATAATCACCATAGATTTGAACATTCACTTGATCCTCTCTACGTTTATTCCCAAATGCAACGAGAGAATCTACATCAACAGTTCCCCTCACTAAATTATTTTCTGGATACTCTTTTGATGTATAACAAGTTACATACTGAGCAATTTTTGTATCAGTACGCCAGCCCTGAAAATATTCCATCATTGCATCAATAGAGTTATCATCGTTAAATTGCGAGCATACTCTTGTTATACCTAGTTCTTCTGAAATTAAATCTAAATAATCATCAATTTTTACAAGACCGGCAGCCTCGCTTATAACTGCTGTTGAAAAGCTTACCCCATAATCCTCTTCAGTTACAGGTTTATACTCTGAATTTACAACATCCACTTCAAATTTCGCTGATTCTCCTTTAACTTTTGCTTCTAAAGTTAAAACAATTGTCGAACTACCGCTTGCAGTTCCTGATAATTTCAAAGCTGCAAATAAATCAGTACCTGTTGAAGGAACTAGAATTTCGACTTTTGAATCAGCTCCGCTTGTTTGGGAAGTAAGAGTATAAGTCGAACTAACTTCACTAGGAGTATCCGCAGAAATTGTTACACCCTCCAAATGCCCACTCAAAGAAGTAATAACATCTTCAGCTGTTTCTGCAGATATAGTTCCAATGGAAATTTCTTTACGCTCTCCACCATCAACTGAGTATGCAATATAATAATCCTCTGCAGTTAATTCAGTGCAATTAATTGCTAATGATGACTTCAATTTTGCTGCAGATGCGGAAGCCTTATCATCTACAACAAAGGTAAAAGGAACTTCAACATATTCATCTAAAGCTTCTTTAATTGCCGTCAAAATCTCTTTTGCACTTTTACCTTTTTGCAGAGTAAAAGGAATTTTTTCATAATTATATGAATTTAGTTTTATACCTTTTGGATCTAGTGCAGGGTTATTATGTGCTGATGTTGCAACCTTTGATGCAATGTCTGCTGCAGCCTCAAATATTTGTTCTTTATATCTGAAATATAGTGTAGCGTTACTTGTAGGGGAACCACTTACAGATAAATTTACCTTATGCTTTGTTCCACTTTTAATTTCAGGAACAGGTAAAAAGTATGTTTCCACGTTTGCACCGCTTCCGTCAGCAGGAAAAGCCTTTAAGGCCATACGATGTAAAGGTGAACCAAAACCCATTATGGCTCCAATGTCATCAGCATTTCCCAAACCTGAATAAATAGTATTTTCTTCCACAGTCTTACCATCCTGATAATTACCTAAAAATAGTAATTTTTCAGGTCTTAGATATGCTCCAGCATTTTGTGCTCGTTGATAAAATGCAACGCCAGTCGCCGATGCACGAGCATCAGACGAAATAGATTTTACAACCATTAATTATCCTCCTTACAAATCAGTAATAAGAATTGACAATAACTCATTACGAATATGATTTTGTATATATAATTCTTTAATTTTTGTACCTGTTAAATATTTAGTTTTTTCATTAAAACTAAGCTCAAATATAAGTTTTTGAGATAATACGCTTTTTGCAATATTTTGTTTTTCCGGATAAAAAGTTCGCTCTATAGATTTTAAAATAGTAGATGATATTCCTGCTTTTACTCTGATATTTTCTGCAGCCTCACTCATCATTATTTGCTTTATTTGTGCTACAAGATAGTCTAAGCGAATATCAGCAACAAGATCTGCTGACATTTTAACATTACATTCATCCAGTAAATCATTTTCTCCAGAAGCAAAAACTTCTATAACCAATTGATTTGTAGACGACAATTTTGACATTGTCTGACTACCATCATAATCTGAACGAGAAAAGTAAATATATGCACAAGCCATTTCATGTTCTGGCGGACTCCGGAATTCATGATTTTTTACTTTAAAATCAATATATTTCTTTATCCAGCTATTTTCCTTGCCCATTTTATTGGCGATTGCAACTTGGTTATCTCGTTCTGAAGATATTATCTCTGCAATTAAATCAACAGCAAACGTCTGCATCATTGGCTGTATTAATTCATCAAAAATCGGCTCCATCAAAACCTACCATTTCTTAATGCTGATATATCAGGAATTTCTTTCGCAATACTTGGTTTAATTAAGTAAATTCCAAGCATTCTATCTATCGCAACGTGCTCACATTTGAATTTTTTCCACTCTTTTATACTTGGGAAATAAATATCAATAAGCCAATTTTCAGCTATTACTCCAATTTTAACACTTGATATATTTATTGTTACTTCAGCCCTATCTGCAAAGATACCTAATCCTGTATCTGTGTTTATATCAATTCCAATAAACGGAGCAAAACAATTCAATTTATCATCTTTGTTAAAATCAGGATCATCTTCAGATAAATTAGAACAACGACCTTGCACTTTTCCATCAGAACTGTATAAAATACATTTCGTTGAAAACAGGCCATTATCAATAATGACCTGTTTATCATTTTCAAGCATTTCAAATCCATTCATAGAATGACCTACATAAGATTTGAATATGATACATAACCATCTGGGTTTGTAGGAACAAATAATGGAGCTGCTTTTACTCCGTGTTCAAGTGTTGTTGTTCCAGCATTAGCCTTAGGGTAACAATATGCATATTCTTTTGCTTTAATAATTTGAATAGAATTAAAGACATCTTGCATGTTAGGAGACATATTCGGACAAGTTACAAGTCCTCCATAATACATCTTTAATTCAGGATTTTTTGGCAATAAAATACCTCTACCATCAGGAATAAAACTTGCCGTTTTACCTTCATTTGCTAATCCAAAACCTTTTGGAATTGTAAAAGTTCCATCATAACTCCAAATATTAACAATATAAGCACCACAAGCAATACGACCTGACAATGTTGCCCCAGGAGTTTTTTCTTCAGGCATACCCAATGCTGCTAAATCAATTCCATCAAGTTTTTTAGCAATTTTTTGAACTTCATCATTTGTAACAATAGCATTTGTTACAGTGCCATTTGTAATAAAATGAAACTCATTTGTAGAAACTAAACCATCATCTTTTATTAATTTGCAACCTTTTGCCAAATCATCAAGAATTTTTGCTGACGATTCAGTAAATTTAGTTGCCACAGAAATATCATGAGTAGCTTTTTTATTAAATTTAATTTCACTACCATCTACTAATTTAATTTTACCATTCAATAAACCATCTGCAACTTGTTTACTTTTAGCATTTGCCTGATATGCTGAAAAAATCCCCTGATTTTTAGAAACTTCTTCAACAGCATCTGCAACCCTATCCCCATAAGGTACAGTTCCAAAAGGTCTTTCTAAAAACCATTTATCAGTTAACGCTGTATAATCATTATATTGTGGAATTTTAAAATCTACGCTATTATAGCCGCTTAAATCATGGAAACGACCACCTGTACACTGAGGTAAATCGATAGAATATAAAGATTTTACAAGTCTACTATCTAATTTTACAGCAGCTTTATTAGTTAAAACCTCTTCACACAAACCACTTAAAAATTGCGGAGCAGCCTTTTTTCGTTCAAAACCTCCCGCGAAATATGTACTTAAATCTATTAGCATCTATTCACCTATTCCTTCCTGAACATTCATAACTAAAATCCCTGAATTTTTTAATGCTGTTCTTATTGTTGCAATAGTATCTTCGGCTTTAGCAAGAATTAAAGCATTTCCGTTAATCTGGCCATAAGCTATAACCCTAACATTATCTACATCCAAACTGCCGGATGTTGTATTTTCAACATCATCTGCCAGAATATAGCAAGGAGTTTGACTGCCATCTACAGAATCTGATTTGTATGGAGCCAAAATATTTCCTTCAGTAATTTCTCCAAGAACGGTTCCAGCTTTCACTGTACCTTTTGTAGCAATTCTTAATTTTGCTTCAGTATAAACACAATTTATTCCTGTTATCATTATTTAACCTCCATTAATCCACGAGCTTTTAAAGAATTTTCAATTTCTGCTTTTTGTGCATTTTCTTTTGGATTTTCGCCTTCTGCTTTTGTAGGATCATTTGTATTAATAGCTGTTGGAGAGTTTTTCTGCATTGTTTGGACTGTATTTGCACATATCTGTTTATGTGTATACGCTGACATCATATCTGCAAAAGTTTTACCTTCTTTTATTGCAGAAATTGCCTCATCTTTTGCAATATCAAAAAATCTTAAGTGATCTTCAACCCTTTTTCGTTCAAGATTACAACCAACTTCTACACCATCGTTGTACCCTTCTGATTTTGCCTGTGCATAAATATCAGGATACTTTGCTTTTAATTCATTTAAATCCATTTTTCCCTCCTGTTGTTGATTTGTTATCGTACTATTTATTAAACATTTTGTCTGATTAACATTCGTCATACCTAAGAAATCAACTGCCGACATTTGCAATACTTTATCAAAGTCAGCTTTTACAATTTCTTTTGTCATTTTTGCTTTTAAAGCATTAAATCTTTCCATTGCTGATGCCTTTAAAATATCCGCATCAAGGATATCTTCTGGCTTTTCAACCTTCAGAACATTCCCCCAAGTTTCAAGCTCTTTTTGACCTATAAAATAAGTAGTATCATCCATCATTTTTGTTATTTCATCATAAGAAAAATTAGTTGATTCAACATATTTATTTCGGAATAAATCAGTAAGTTTTACCAATAATTGGCTATAGCTTTGCATGTCTCGATAATCACCCCAGATACTGCCCGAAGGATTATGTATCATTACAATTGAGTTCGGTTCAAACACAAGTTCGTTACCTGGCAATTTCCCTGTTAACATAATATAACTGCCCATAGAGCAAGCCATACCTGAGACCCGAATTGTTACTTTACCTTTTGAATAATCTTTTATGGCATTATAAATTGAAATCCCTTCATAAACACTCCCGCCAGGAGTATCGAGCAAAATTTCAATATCACCATCAGCAAATTTTAATTGGCGTTCTATATCACCAACAAAAACATCCCAACCAATCTCACCTCTAATTTTTATCTGCATTAATAACGCCTCCCGCATCCACAACAAACACCATCGTAAACTTTTGAATAACAGCTAATACAGAGTCCATTATATTTTTGTATTTTTTTTGACATTTGTTTAGAGCTTTCTTCTTTTTTTATTTCCTCATTTTTATCCTCTGGAGTGATTTGTTCTTGCTCATTTTTTTTGGGGTGCACTGCCGTTTTTTCATTATTTTCTAAGTTTTCCACAGTTGATTGTTCTTTATCATTTGTTTCAGATAGTACTTGATTTACATTATCTGGATTTTGCTGTTCTTCAATCGATTTAATTGATTGCTCTTTATTGTTTTCCTGAGTTGTATCAACCTTTTGAGTTGCATTATCTATCAATGCATATATATCTGAAGCTTTCATTTTTTTAGGTTCACAAGTAAGCTTTAATTTTTTTATCTCATCAATAAGCATTTGTTGCTCATCTTGAGGTAAGTCCATAAACATTTTTTCATCTGTCATTATTATCATCCTCATCATTTTTATCTTCAGGGGTTATTCCCTGAAGATTTATGCCATTTTCTTTTAGTTTTTTTATTTGATCAGAATAACTCTTGCATAGTGTTTCAAAATTTGTTTTACTTCCAAGTTCCTGCAAAGCCCCTTCAAAATCTGATAACCCATTTTTTAATTTTGTAACAACTGCATTAACTTCCTTGACCGGATCAATATGCGGGATTGGCATTCCCTCAAATTTAGCAAGTAAATATGCATTATCTGCATACCCAAGCTTATTTCGTAACTCAATATAGTAAGGTGCTTCAATATTTCCCTTTAAGGTCTCCAAATCAAAAAACTGTTCATATGCTGGTTTATAAAAGCCATTTACACACAGATATTTGCGTGTAAATTTCAGAATTGCCTCAAACATCTTTAAAGATGCACGAGAAGCAGAAAAATTATTTTGAAATACCATTAATACTACTTCATAAGGTAATCCCATCGAAGCATAATCATATTTCATATTAGCATCAAGGAAAACCCCAAAATTCACATTAGGGCGTTTTGTATCATAAGCTTGAAGTTTTTGTCCTTTAGGCATATGCAAAATCAAGCCATTTGTAAATTGACGTAGCTGAGTATGTAGTTTACTTATTAAATTTTTATCTTCAAATTTCTCTTGCCCTAAATTTTGAAAAACTCTTGAAGCACCCCCAAGAGTTTTGTTATTTAAAGGATTAATCCCTGTAGATGTAGAGTCTTGATCTATAGTTGCAACAAATTTTCCATTTAATGCACTTGCTAAAACTTCATTCTCAGTATAATCACCGATTTTATCCATTTTTTGCATTATTGCACCGAGAATAGAATAGCCTCTGGTCGAACCAATACGAATTTTATTTGCATATGCTAACCAAGCAAATAAATTACCTTGATCATCGTATGCTTTAATACGTTGTTCTTTCCCATCATCATCTAAAATATAATATGCAACATGGCAGCCTTTTTTATCAACCTCAACACCATTTTTTATTTTATTACCGGTATCTGCATTTACATATTTACTTGAGTAAACATTACGGCCATCAATAAGTTGGTATTCGTTATAACCATTTATTACACGTCTTATAATTAATACATCACCACCAACAATAGCATTAAAAGCTACAATATTCGCAAGTTGATGTATATCATTCTGTCTATCTGCAGAAACTTCCTTTTCAGTGCAATAAAGTTCCCATAAATCTTTTATATCTTTTTTAAAACTGTCTTTTAATATTATATTATATTTTCTATTTAAGAAATCTTGTTTTGGAGTTGGATATAATTCTAATCCAGTACCAACAAGAAACTGAACAAACCTATCAACACCAGCTTTTACAAATTCATTCGTTTGGTAAAGATTATAAGCTCTATTTGCCATCAAGTAATAGTCTACGTTATATTCCTTGCAACCATTCATCGCAAAATAATCTTTTTCTCCGCTAAAATAATTATTAAAATAATCGCTGCTGCAATAAGCTACAGGTTCATTTTGATTATTACCTGAACGATTTTCACTATATTTTAACTTATTAAAAATGTCCTGAATAAACATTACTATTCCTTATAATAGATATATTTTCACCTGAATAATGCTCTTTTTTCTCGTTATATAAATATTCAAGATTATTTCGCATTTCAATCAACTCTTTAAATGTTGCACGTTTTACAGAAGTAGAACCCTGTCCGGTATTTAACGAGTAGCTGCTAACCCCACCATTTAGTGTCGCTTGTTCTATAGCTATATCAATATTTTTGATGTTTTGTTCTAGCCTTTTTAAATCTTCGAAATTTGTCATTTTAAGCCGCCTTTAAAAATTCAAATACTTTTCCAGAATTTGATGACTGCAAGTTCAAGTAGTTACGAGATATTTCACTAATTACTAATTCTGCTGCACACAAATTATAAACATTTAAGTCAAAAGCTTCATTTCGACCATGTGCAACCCAATTTATAGTAATTAGTCCACTATCAGTAATTTTTTTAACTCTATGTTCGGTTGTTAGTTGACGTAAATATTCATCTGAATAACTATTGGCAATTGTTGACCAACCATCAGGATAATCCTCATCAGATTCGCGCCAATCTTGATTAAACCACCCAGCAAGCTGATTTTTATAGGAATCGACATAGATTTCAATCAATTTAACAGAATAGTTATCAAGCGAACGGATTTTATATTTGTCACCTGTTTTTGTGGTTGAGCTTATACCTTTTAATGGGAATATTATACCCTCTCCATATTGTTCACAAAACCGATATATTAAATCTGTTTTTTCTCCATCACCAGAATCTATCAACATATAAAAAATTTGTTTTCCGGCCCAGATTTTATCTCTTATATCAAGTAAAGATTGCCAACACGGATCCATTGGATTAGATGTATCCCCTGGAATAACGATATGGTCAATACCCCAATTACGAAATCTATCACCCCACGCTTTAATCTCAACTTCAAGTCTATTATCTTGAACATCACATGCTGCCGTTAAAAATAAAGCTCCTTCTGGAATAACATCTTTTTCATATTTTCCATCTCTTAATTTAGTTATTGAAACGGAAGATATACCTGCCGTTGTGTCTTCAAATGGCAATCCTAAATCAAGATTATAAAAAATTCTTAATTTTTCAGGGTCATTTCCTGCATTAATAAATCTTTTTACAATTTCCCACCATTCTTTTTTCGGTGAATATAGTCCAGATATTTGATAAGATTGAAAATATGGGACTTTACTTATGGCTGTTGGTTTCCAGTATCCTTTACTAACCATAAATGGTTTATAATGCTCATTTATTAATTCTCCACAATGCTTACATTTATAAACAACGGAATCATAACATCCTTGTTTGCACTCCTTTGAATTAAATATTAAACCATAAGGCTTGAAAATAACACCATCATACTCAATCCCTTTTTCCTCAGGGTATAAACCTCCATTTTTAGAATAAAATATTAATTCCTGATATTCTCCACAGAAAGGACAAGGTACATAATATTTTCGTTGATCTCCTTTTTCATAGTATTTGTTTATATGACTTGAATGTTTTAATAATGGAGTAGAAATATATCCAATTTTTTTATCTTTTCCAAATGAGTCAGTACGAGATACTGCTAATTCTATAGGATTACCTTCATCTCCAAGCTTTTCTGGGTATGCATCTAATTCATCAAGTAATAATATTTTTACAGGGAAAGAACGTAAATCATCCGCACTTCTCGCTCCAACAATTCTTAAAAATCCTCCTACAAACTCAATTAAAGATGAAGTGTCACCTTGTCTACGGCTGTTTTTGTTACCAGTATCCGCGATAACTCGGCCTCTTAGCCCTGAATCGTCTATTAATTGGTCAATTTTTACTTTTTTATAATCCTTCAGTAAGGATTTACTTCCAGAAACAAGCATTATCCCAGATGGGTTTTCGGACATATGGTAACCAATTGCATTATCAAAAACTGATGTCGTAAATGCTAATTGAACTCCTTTCATTACAGCGACTTCTCTAACATTGCTAGTTCTGGAGAAACAATCTGCAATTTCACGTGTGTAGGGTGCAAAATCAAATTTAAAATTCCCTGGTTTGGGAGTAACTTTACTGCTTAGAAATCTATTAGCTTCTGCCCACTCAGAAACTGTAGGCAAAATATCTTTTTTAGAAAAACTTAACGCTAAATCAATAATTTTATCAATCTGTACATCACGTTTATCAACTATCATAAAATCGTTTTAAAGCTTTTCTGGTTTGTTCCAAACCATTTTTATAAATTTCTTCGTTTTTTGAAACCAAAAGTTTTACATCTAAGTCATTTTGATGTTGTCCCGTTAAGATTAGATTTCTTATTTCATCAATAATTTGTAAGGGTGCTTCTAAAAGTAAATTATGAAAAATCTCATATGACTGTATAATAACTTTATTTAAAACTTCAGTTTCTATAACTTCTTTTTTTGCTGTCGCTATCTTTAAATCAAGAAGAATGTTTTCTTTCTTATATTTAGCGACTTTTTCCTGATATAAAGGGTCGTTTTTACCAATGCCTGAAATTTTAATCAGACCATCATCTTCAATATCTTCTTCGGTTTGAAGTTCCTCTTTTGTTGGAATTCCAGTATACTTTGGGACTGTTAATTTTCGCTCTTCAATATAAGCTACATTACGAGGGTCATCTAAATCTATTAATCCATCAGAGGTTTCATATATCTTTTTATCATTCAAAAGGGCATTTATTCTAGATTGATTTACTTTAAAGCGTCTCGCCAACTCAGCTTTTGTTATTTTGTTCATGGTTATTCATGCTTTCTTCATGGTTAAAAAATAAAAATGCCGATATATAAGGCTTTTAAAAGTATTTCTTCATGATTTCATGCTTTTCTAAATAATGGGGGACTTTTTAAGGCTCGGGGGTCGGAAAAACAACCCCGAGCTTTCTAAATGCCGAGGGAGTACCTTTTGCCTTTAAGAATGGCTCAATCCACGGGAAAGTTCTTTCTCAAATCTTTTATTTGCTTCACTTATATAGATTCGTTCAGCAGTCATAAGTATTCTATCCGAAGCCGTCTTCAACCATTGAGAACGCTTTATTACAGTTTTTTTATTCCTTAAATCATAAAGAAGACTTACACTTTTTTTTGAAATTTTATAAATGCCTTTATGCCCCTTACTATTCGTTAGCAAAACGTTCACTGTAGTTTTATTTCTTATTGCAAAAGCCTGAGCTTGGGCAATTCTTTTACTTGAATTACTTGTAGGATTTGCGACCAAATCACTTAATTTTTTCACATTCAAAGAAGTGAAAAGATTTGATTTTTTTACAGTTTTATTATAACTTCCACCACGAGCAGCAGGAGTCGCTGCAAAAGTATAAGCCCCTTTTGAAATAACCGGTTTTCCGTATTCTTGTTTTTCTAACTGACCAGTAGCCTTTCCTTTATATGAAGAAAACTGTCCCGCAAAGCTTTGCATAGAACTTATATCAAAAGTTTTTTCACTTTTATAACCAACAGAGCCCTGTATATAACTATTACGCAAATTAAAAAACTTAGGCATTATTTCTTTTTTTGATAATAATACCGTATCTCTTGCCATTCTGTTTAATGTATACCAAATTGTTTTTGGAAAAGCATTTTTATGACAATTTTTTAGATTAACCGTCAATTTTTTTATATCTTTAAAATCAACATTAAACATCGAAAATACTGCCCTGAGAAAAATTATTATTTTTAACCTGCCAAACTCCATTGATATTTTCAACATCATAATTACAGATTAAAAGCTCTTTATAAATATTATTTTTTATATCTTTTCTATTAATTCCATTTATACGTTCGGTCTCTATTATGTTAAAATCTTTGTATAATTCTCTTATTTTGGGAGCGTCATCATAGCTTAAAAGGAAACGTCCTTTTATATTTTTTAAGGTGTTTCTTAGACGTTCATGTTCAAACTTTGCTGCACTAACAACCTCATATCCTGCTCCCGAACTATAAGGTGGGTCGCAGTAGAAAAAAGCATTTTCATTATCATACTGCGGGATCAAATCCATAGCGGATAAATTTTCAATAATAACTTTATCAAGTCTTTTAGAAATTTTATCTACACGTTCAATTAACCCACCTGCAGATTTGATAGAGCTCTCGTAAGAAACTCCAAAATGCTTTCCCCTGCCACCGAATGAGCGAGAAAGAATAAACATAAATCTTGCGGCTTTTTGTATATCGGTTTCTCCTTGGTTTTGTATTAATGATAAAAATTGTTCCCTTGAGTGAAATAAATAACACATTTCTCTCGCAAGTTCACAAGGATGATACTTAACAACCCTGAACAGGTTAACAAGTCGATTATCCAAATCATTATATACTTCAAGGTCAGCCCAACGATGATAATAAAATAAAACCCAACCTCCACCGCCAAAAGGTTCAATATAACTTGATATATTAGAAGGAATTAACAAAGAAACCGTTTCTCTAAGTTGTCTTTTCCCTCCAACCCAATTAATTAAATAACCACCAAAATTCTGTCTTAAAACCATAAAACCTCCAAAACTTTACAATTTGCATAAAAATAAGCATGTCTGATAACATGCAAAATGCAGGTAATCATAAGGGGATTTTATGGTTAATCGCATTATTGGGCCAACAATAATGCGTTTAGGGCTTATGCCCTACCTGTGTTAAGAAAGAAAAAGGGTGTTTCCACCCTTTGTAGTAACCCATTATTACTTAGTTTATAGAAATAATAAATTTTCTTTTTCTAGATCTTCAAAATTATATTTGATTCGGCCGAGCTTTAGTGTTGAAAGATTAGAATAGCAGCGTTTTATAATACCATATTCAGAATAATTCAAATAAAAGCCCGATTTTACATTTGCCGAATTCTTTAAAATCTCATATAAGACAGCTTTCTGTTGTTCAAAAATTTTTTCAAAAATAATATCAGCCTCTTTACCTACAAACAGCTTATACTCTGGTGTAAAACAACCAAAAGCTTTATTATTAAAATCTACACCTTCTTTTTTAAACTGAAAATTGGTAATAAGGGTGTAATGTCTTTTACAAATCGGACAATGAGCAGTTTTCATAAAAGCAAAAGAATATTTTTTATTTTTAGGAATAATTACAAATGTCTGATCTATAATACACTTATGTCTTTTGCATTCTTTGTTATTGCAAAGAATTTTAAACACAGTAAGCCTCTCTTTCCATTTTTGTCTTTGTTGATATCGGAAGTCCCGCTTGCCATAATCTTAAAAGAATAGGTTCAACCAGTTTCAAAAACTGCTCCGAAAGTTTCAAACTTTCCTCATCGCATTTTTAATATAAACGATTTTTATTTTAAAAACTATCGGGGTAAACCATGATTTTGAAAACCTATTGAAATTGTTTTAGCTAAAGAGATTGCAAGCCTTTTAAATCAATTTTTAGAAGTGAAAATAAAATTTTTCTATCGAGCATGGGTTTTGAATGCTTCCCAGTCTATTTCGCTACGCGCTTTATCTCTTGCAGCATCGATTTTATCTTTACTTTCTATAATCTCAGGTTCACATATCATTTCAGACTTACAAATCTCTTTTTTAGGCGGCAATAGACCCAATTCATTAGCCTTTATCCTAGAATGTTCAGTCAAAACCTTATCGAGAGAACAAGGTACTATTCGACAAATATCCTTTTCAATAATTTTCCAACCCCGAGAAGATTTTTTAAACACATCTTTCCAATATTCTCTTTTTTGCAAACCATAACCACCATTTTTATTCAATGTTTTAGCTATTGCAATACGATCATCTTCAGACGCTTCAAACTCCGAATTTTTCAATGCTTTATAATCCTTGCAAAACTCATCAACTTCCCAGCTGTTAGAAAAAATTTCACACGCACACTCTTTTGTATGTGTGTTTTCACATGGTTTACTATTTGTGTTTATATCTGGTATAGGTTTGGGAATTTCGCCACATCGATGTGGGAATTTTCCCAAATCGAGAGAGGAATTTTCACAAATCGATTCAGTCTTTTTACCAGATGGATTAGGGATATTTTCAGTATCTTTTTTTAATAATTCCGCAACTCTATCTTCGTCTAATGAATACCAAAGAGTTTTGTCATAAGGATTTTTATTAAAATTTCCACTTATTAAAATCCCCTTGTCTGTAAGCTTTTTTAAAATATATCTAATTTGATCACGAGACCAAAAAGGAAAAATCTTGCAAAAAGCAGCAATTGAATTATATGTCCAGTATTTACCATCACAATAATTTTTTTCATTTGCTTTATTTTTTTCAAGCCAAAACTGAAAATTTCTTATCATTATGGCTTCATTAACACCAAGTTTCTCTGCTATTATTATATTAAAACCGTATTCCATTTTTTATACCTTAGTTTTGACTTTCTACATGTTTTTCAACTTTATTTTCAACAACAGATTGCATCCATTGAAGAGCAGCAAGTTCGCCTCTCTTATAATGAAAATTTGCAACAGCATCATTAAGCCAGAGAGAAGCAGCGGTTAAATCTCGCTGCGTTTTATTAACTTTGCTTCTTAATAGGTTTATATCCATTTAATCCTCATCTTCTAGCGGTTTGAGATTATCTAATTCATCATATTTTCGTTTACCGTTGATATCAACCCAAACCGCATACATTACATTTTTGTCGGCAAATTTGTTTAGGTATGTTTTTATTAATAATCCGATTTCACCTGTTTTTGTGTTTCTAATTTTGGTTCCGAATGCTACGTCCATTGTTATTTCCTTTCTTTGTTTTACACACACATTAATCGCTCTGAACATTAGATATAGCAAGCGGTTTGCTGTATTTTGTAACATCCGAACATGATTTAGCTTCAGCATTAATTACATGCAATACAGGAATGCCATATTTCACATAAATTTCACAATTTTTAATATCTTTAATCATTTATTCACTTCCTTTATTTTTACAACGATTGGTGAATTCTTACACCGTCTTAATATTACTCATTTTCTACCTCAACTTTATAAACTAAAATACCTCTTAATAAATCTGCAAAAGCATCTCTATCTCTTAATGTTTCTATATTCTGAATATTAAAAGTTATTCTATCTAATTCACAATTACTTTTTTCCATTATGACATCGGATAGAGTAGAATAGATTATATCTATAACTTTTAATATTTCATTGTTATCGTTTATATCGAAAATTTTTGTTGCAAAGAATTTTTTATTAACAATATTTTGACCATACTCATATATTAAATTTTCATCATACTTTGCACCTATAGCTTTTAATAAAGAAATAAGTGCAATTTTTATTGTGTTGCATTGTTGTATTGAGCTTATTTTAAAATCAATACTTTCTTCAATATTTTTTAATTCTGAAATTGTTGCGTGTAATTTTTCTTTTAATTTATCCATTTTCTTTCTCCCGTATTTGTACTATTTTATTTATATTAATTTTGAAGTAACAAAATATAAGGAATGTAATTTACCTTGTTCTATTTCAAGTAAAGAAAAAGCTGAATATAGGTTAGTTTTTTTACGAAAAAGGGTGTCCTATTATAATTGGCCATTTTTGCGAAAAGCATTTTAAAGAATTTCTTGAAGAAATTCAAATACTTAAAAAACTCACTTAATCTTTTGCAGAGCTTGACGTGCAATTTTAGCTTCTTCAGAGTATTTAAAAATTAATTCTTCATCAGTTTCTTTTACAAGAGTAACAAATTTTTTTATACTTTTTAATGATTCTTCTGCAATTTTTAGCTTTTCTTCTACCATTTTGTTGACGTCAACAAGATGGTTGCATTTTTCTTTTAATTCCAATGCACTATCTTTGTAATGGTCGTACCATTTGAGTTTTTCTTCCAAATACTTAACACGAGCTTCAAGCTTTTCACATTCTTTTTCTAACCCCATACTATAATATAAATTAGAAGTACAAATGGATTTATTGGACGGTAACTGTTCACCACAATTTTTAGCATATGTACAAATTTTTCTATGTTTATAATAATGACACATTCTAATCATTTTTAACCTCATACTTTTCGCAATATATCCTTGTAGTCTTTCCACAATCTACAAAATGTAACCTCTCATTATTGCAATAATCATCATCATACCAACTCTCATTTTTACAATTATGACAAGCACAGTATAGGGAATAATTACAACCGTCTTTCATATATCTTTTTACAGATTTTGTAGTTGCAAGAATTTTTACTCCGTCAATTATTATCTCTTTATCTGGCATTATTTTATCCTTTAATTCTTGCGGCACGAATGTTGCTAAATTCAATATTCTGATTTTTTAAATCTCGTTTCAAATCAGATACATTTCCAAAAACATCAGAGCGTATTAATCTATTGTCTGCAAAGTATAAATAATCCCCAAACACAGGATAATCATTATCCAAAATTTCTCCGGGTATCCATTTGATTTTTTTTACCATTTTTCAAATCCTTTCTTCTTATTTCTAAGTTATGCTTAATTAAGCGTTCTCATTCTTTATTTCAACCTCAAACCATTTACCGATTTTGTTTATATACTTTGACCTGTTGGAAGGGTTATCACGTCTTAATGTTGAGAACATTATTCCTTTATCCCCAACAAAAAACAGCAACAAATAATCCCCTCTGTTTATATTGTAAAATTTACCATCCGGCTGCTTTCTATCATATTCAAACAACGCTTTCAGATGCGGATATTTCAATATAAAATCACAATCTCGTATTTCATCAATCCATACAAGTTTTGCATTGGCCTGATTACAAAGTTTCGGAAAATTACATTTAAATTCAATTTTATTTGCCATCTATTCTCCCTCCTTATTTGTTTCTTTTGGATCCGCAAGCTTTAAATCCACGAACGAAAAATTCTGCTTACAATTCAGCCACAAAACGTCTTTGCTACCTTTTGATTCACTCAAGGGAATAGAAAATTTACAGCTTGCAGTACCTTTTTCTGAATATTTAATTTCAGGTTCTGTACAAAATCCTATAAATGTTTTTTCTTCATATTTTTGAAAAGCTTCAAACAAAAAATTCCCCTCCATAAAAACTACTACTTTATCGTCATTGGCATAATCATATACTTATGCTCCATATCCGGAAACAATACCGCACTTAACGGAGTATTCATGCAAAATCTAATATTATCAGTACTTAATACATTCAAAACAGTGTCTAAAAAAATTCTGTTTAGAGCAAAAGAAATATCATCTCCGGATTTTTCAGACAATGTTAATATATCATTGCATTTGTAATCCTTAGCTTCAACTGTTAACAATGAACCTTTTACAGAAAGAAGAACAATACACTTATCATCTTTTGACTCAACTACACTAATTCGTTCAAGAGCTTTCTTTAGTTCATCTTTATTTAATTCAAAATTTATTTGACTTTCTTTAGGTATAAGCTGCTCAAATTTTGGATATTGCCCTTCTAATAATCTTGTACTAAAAATAACATTACCTTCAGCATTGTGGAATAAAAATTTGCATATCCCTTTTTCTACAAACACTTCAATATCCGTATCTGCAGAAAATAGAGGAAGCATATTCATTGCAGAATCATAAGGGATAATAATATCACAAAACGCATCAGGACTTTTAGAACATTTTAAAATATACGCTAACTTATTTCCATCAGTTGCTGCAAATTTGGCCATATTATTATCTATTTTTAAATTTATCCCGCTTAACATTGAGTTTTCAGCTTTAGCAGTAAATTTTTCCGTCTTTTTAATCCCTTCTATTAGAGCATCTGAAGAAATCTTAAATGTACATTCAGAATTAGAAAAGCCAAAAAGGTTTTCCGGGTAATCTTCAAGTAGATTTTTATCTAAACGGCATTTAGTTTTTCCGCTTTTGATCCAAATAACATTATCTTTCTCTTCAATAAATGTTTCACCGGTTAATGTCGAAATAATAGCCGTTAGCTTATCTATTTCTATAAGACATTTACCAGACTCAATTACAACTACATCAGCATTAATTTCTGCTCTGTTTAAAAGGCTGGAAACAGTAATTTTCAATCCATCTTCAGTAGTCTCAAAAATTCCATTGCTCAATATAGGGCAAGATTTATCAAATCTTGCAATATGTTTTATTTTATTTAAAACTTCTAAAAAATCTTTTGCATTAAACTTTATTTCCATTTTCATTATTCTCCAATTCAATAATTGCACGTGTTAAACCCCATATTGCATCATCATAATCATGTGCAAGCATATAATCAGGGCTTTCCTGTACTTTATCCACTGAACTTTGCACAAGCAAATCTCCGAGATTTTCACACAATTGTTTATATTTACCCTGCAAAAAATCCCGTGATACTTTTAAACTACCAAGAATTCTGTCAATACCAAAATCTATAA
Source organism: Candidatus Gastranaerophilales bacterium (assembly GCA_944325875.1). Taxonomy (GTDB): domain Bacteria; phylum Cyanobacteriota; class Vampirovibrionia; order Gastranaerophilales; family Gastranaerophilaceae; genus Scatousia. Next base: position 34,825 of record CALVBU010000003.1, on the reverse strand, counting down.
GTTTTTGTTCCAAAATTTTTATATTTTGTTCTGGAAGGTGATTCTCTTTCTGAATAGTTGCGTCATCAAAGGCTTTATTAGTTTTCTTGACAGTAGTATTTGGAATGGTGCTGACAATTTTAGATTTGTTGTTATCTTGAGATGTATCAATAAAATCAACACATTTAAAACCACATTGGTTAAATAAATAATCTACCAGTGTCGTTTGTTTAAGCTTTTGCCCATAATTTACTAATTTTTTTGTCTTTTTATAAATGCCGGACATATATGTTGCAAAAGTATTCTGAGAAATCCCCAAATTAAAAGGAATAGTCTTAAAAGAAGAACCTTTTACAATTTCTGCAATAATTTGTTTTTCTTTATCAGTTAAGATATTTAAAAGTTCTATTTTTTTATTATTGTTTAATTCTGTCATTTCAGACCTCATATTCTTTTTGCAATTAAGTGCTTTTAAATATTTATTTATATATTGCGGATCTTTTTTCTGAATCAAAGCAATTTGTTTCCATTTTTCAAACTCAGTCCGGTTCATTCTTGTTGCATCCGAAATCCAAGATAGAATATAGTTATATCCCCAGCCACTCGAAGAACAATCTTCATTAGGTAAACTATTTCTTAACTTCAATTTCTTTATCCTCTAGTTTATCTACATGTTTCTTACAATATTCGTGAATGATGTCGATAAACACAAATAAAAATAAAAAAATAAATACAATAAATATTATAATGTTTTCTAATATAGTATTTAACACTTAAACCTCTTTTCATAATGCTTGTTTATTAATTCAATACGGTTCTTAACTTCTTTTTTTTTATAAATACTTGATATATGGCATTCAAGGGTACTTTTACCTATACATAGCCGTTGACAAATTGATTTATTAGTCGCTCCGCATATAATTAATTGATATACTTCCGTTTCTCTGGGACTTAACTTTTTTGTCATTGTTTAATTTTTTCCTTTATTTGAGCATTTTCGCTTATTTTGTTATCAAGAATTCTTATTAATTTCAAATGACACTCACAAACTTTTTTTAGATCTTCTTTTAGACATTTATTTTCAGCAATTAACTCATCTTTTCGCATAGCACCCCCGGTAGACCTTTGATTTCAATTTCTCGAAACCAGATTTAGCAACAGGATATAATCCATATTTATCTTCTCCACAACCAACGAGAGGTATTAATTCTTTAATTATTATCTTGTATCTCTCGATTATACGTCCACGTCTTACAGAAATAAGAACTCTATCTTTATCTTTTAAAACTTTAAGTAATGGAACAAAAATAAAAATAAATGCCGGATCATAGTCGGACCATAATAGCCATGTAATTATATCCGTATTCATATCGTAATGAAAACTCCCTGCATAAATTGTGTCATACCAAAACGAATGAGGTTTTATAAAAAATTTAGAAATAAGCCCATTGTGCTTGACACTAATGCTATATTGGTCATATCGCTTACAGACTAAATTGCCTGCCGTAATATTTCTAGTTTCTAATGCAGGGTATTCTCGACCATTATATGTTATAGTAACATCTTTCATTCAAATAAATTTCCTTGTTGAAGTTTGTATTCAATTTCACTTATCAATTCAGGAATTTCTTCAGCTCTGTTTTTTTGCTTATTTAAAAAATCTTGGAAATCAATGATTAAATCCAAAGTTTTTTTATAAGAAGAAATTTCTTTTTTATCTTCTGCATCTATCGCGTCTTTAAATTTTGTTTTATATTCTTTAACTGCAAGTTTAAATCCTTCAGTACCCAATAATTCGGAAATAGATTCACATACAGGTAGTTCAGCTTTTAAAGCCTGAAGCTTAGCATATAGTTGCTTTTTGTCCATCAATTTACACCCTTCTTGCTTAAACCTTAAAAAAAATAGGCTTTGGCTTTTACCAAAGCCAAGTTTATTATTTAGGAGTTAAGAATTACAAACAATTTAAATCCTCACAAAGTAATGGAATTTGCCTTTTATTTAGAAAATAATAATTCACAAGTCTTTTTTCAAAAATGTAATTCATCACGATACCTATTCTTGTGATAATTGGCATTAATGCTTTTGGGTTTGTTCTAATTACACGTTCAACAATTTTTGTTATTGCATTAACCTTAATATCATAAGGTGTATTCCTTAATTTTTGCTGTAGTATTGCTCTCTCGATAAATTTAAACATTTCTATTCTCCTTTATTCACATATAAAAATTATTTAACTTTTATTGGACTGATTTTAAATTTATTGTCTGTACCTGTAACATCAGATTTTCCACTTCCTTTTGATGTGTTTAAATATTCAATAAATTTTTCAAGATTAATCAAATATTTTTTCCCGCATCTGACATGAACAATCTCATTTTGAATAGCCAAGTTTCTGATAAAGTGAGCAGCAACACCAGTTTTATCTGCCGCTTCTTTGATTGTCAGCATAGTCGGAATTTTAAAAGATAAAATATTCAAAGCATTGTTTGAATTAATCATATTTACCTCCTGTTATAATAAAATCATTTATATCCTTATCTGAAAATAAATACTTACGACCTGATCTTTTATAAGTAATGTCCTTATTTCTACATTTTCTTGTTAAAACTTCAGGAGATATATGTAAAATCTCTGCTGCTTGTTTTGTTGAATAAAATGTCATTTCTTTTACCATAATTGTCAACTTTCACTAAATTTTTTGAAATAAAATATAATATTTGCATAAATTTTTGTAAACAAAATTTACACAATAGACAACAATATAGTTGCCTTTGTGTTAATCTTATTAACATAAAGTCATTTAAAGACATGTAAAATAACTTATGAAATTAATATACAATATTTTGTTAATAAAGTCAACATGCTTTTAAATAAAGTCAACAAAACTACATTATTTATAGGAGTAATATGGATTATAATACAGTTATAGCAATTCTTTTACAAGTTACAAAACGTAATATTACACAAAAAGAGTTATGTCTGATTACAGGAATTGATAAAGGAGCAATGAGTGCTAGAGCAGCACGAAACAGCAAATTCAAACCTGACGAAATTAAAAAAATTGAAAAAGCATTTAATGTTAACTTAAACAACAATTTTATTAACAGTACCTTTGTTCAAATTCCCGTTTTAGGAAACGTTACTGCAAGTATGGGTTATGGTATAGCTATTTACGATGAAAAACAAACTGGAATATATGAGATTAGTTCTCAACTTGCCAAAGATATTGGTATTGTTTCTGGTAAAACCCAAATGATATTTGCATCAGGAGATAGCATGTATCCAACTATAGAAGGTGGCGATAGCCTACTGATAGACACATCAAAAAAAGAAATTTATGATGGTCGCATTTATTGTGTAAGGATTGACGGTCAACTTTATGCAAAACGCTTACAAAACATACCACCAAATACTATTAAAGTAATTTCTGACAATGAAAAAAAATATGATGCATTTTATATCGATTTTTCCAAGAGCATTGATTTTGATTTTGAAGTTATTGGTGAAATTAGATGGTGGGGTAGAGTAGCAAGATAAAAAAGGAGTTAATTTATGAACAAAAAGAAATTAGTTATTTTTATTGGTACTTTTATTTTATTAATATTACTTATACTTAGTTCTCTATATATTATATTTAGACAATCTGTACAATATGCAATTTTTGAATTAACACTTGCTCAAAAATACCAAGATAGTCAAACCGCTTTGCAATATTATGATATTGAAAAAATCGCTGATAGTGCAATAGCTGATGCAACAGAAGAATTAGTGAATGACGATAATCCATTTGCTGGTCTTGGCATAAGTATGCTTAATAATATGAGAGATGCCCTAATTGCAAAATACAAAAAAGATCTAACAGAAGAATACGAAACGGAATATCAACAATTAAAATCGTTAAACAATATTGCTATTTTGTACCATACAATAACAAATAAACCAATAGCAGCATCAACAATTACATTCAAAACAATCTCAAAAAACAAAGTTATCCAAACATTTACAAATGCTGATGGGGAATCAATGAGTAGAACTTGGGCAAAAAATGATAACCAATGGAAAATTATCGAACTAAAATATTAAGAAGATCAAACATGATTGAACTAAAGAATTTGATAATACATATTTAATGAAAATTGCAATTTTAATATTAAATAAACAGGGACTCCAATGCCAAATATAGAAGCAAGAAAAAATAAAAACGGTAAAATTATATCTTATAGAATAAAAATATATAAAGGTAGGGATAGCAACGGTAAAAGACTTAAACCCTATACTAAAACATGGAAAGTTCCTGAAAATTGGAGTGATAATAAAATTCAAAAAGAATTAAATCGTATCGCAACATTATACGAGGAAGAATGTAAAAGTGGGCTAGTTGTTGACAACCGTCAAACATTTTCACAATATGCAGAATATGTTATAAATCTAAAAGAAAAAAATGGCATAAAACATCAAACAATAACTTTATATAAAAAATTGCTTGAACGGATAAATATTGCAATAGGACACATTAAATTGACCGATATAAGGCCTCAGCATTTAAATAATTTTTATGAACAATTGAGAAATGATACAAACCTAACAACAGGAGGAAAATTGAGTGCAAAAACTATTAGAGAGTATCATTCATTAATTGGAACAATATTAAAGCAAGCAGAAAAGGAAATGCTTGTTACATACAATGCAGCTTCTAAGGCCAGCCCACCAAAAAATAAAAGAAAATCTGCACAATATCTTGAAATTGATGAAATAAAGACGATTTTTAATATACTAGAAAAAGAACCTCTTAAATGGAAAGTACTAATTAAACTTCTTGCTGTTACTGGAGCAAGAAGAGGTGAAATTTTAGGCTTAAAATGGAATAAAATTAATTTTAAAGAAAATACAATATATATAGATAATAATCTTTTATATACTCAAGAACGTGGTATTTACGAAGAAAGTCCAAAAACAGAAAGTTCTATTCGTTATGTCACATTACCAAAAGAAACTGTTTTACTATTAAAACAATATAAAAAAATATATATGGAACAAAAATTATCCATAGGAAATAAATGGATAGGGAAAGATAATTTTATTTTTACACAAGAGAATGGATTACCTATGCATCCTGATTCTGTAACGAATTACTGCAGGAAATTGCAGAATAAATATAATATCAAAATCAAAGAAGAAAATAAAGAATTACCAGAAACAAAACAAAAAAGAGAAATAAAACTATCCCCACACATATTCCGTCATTCCCAGGCTAGTATATTAATATTTATGAAAGTTGATCCGGTAACCGTAAGTAAAAGACTTGGTCATTCTCAAGTCAGTACAACAAGCGATATTTACAGCCATATAATGAAAAAAGCCGATGAGGGGGCCGCAGAAACTTTATCACAAGTACTAAGATAATATATTATGTTGCTTGTCACCCAAATGTCACCCAAAAATATAAAAATCTAAACTAAAAAATAATAGCGATAAGTTCAAATGCCTTATCGCTATTATTTTTTAAACCTTACGCGCGGAGGGATTCGAACCCCCGACCTTTTGGTTCGTAGCCAAACGCTCTATCCAACTGAGCTACGCACGCATATTTTATTCGGGTTTTATAACTTAAAAAGTTGCGAGATATCTCGCAACTTCTATATTAACAAAAAAATATTTATTTTCAAGTACTTTAAACAAGTCCTTCTTTTAATGCTTTCACTGCCGCTTGAGTTCTATCATCTACGACGAGTTTTTGTATAATATTGCAAACATGAGCTTTTGCGGTGTGTTCTGATATTGTTAATTCTTGGGCTATTTCATTGTTTGATTTGCCGTCAACGACAAGCTTTAGAACCTCATATTCTCTTTGTGTAAGGTTTGCATGTTGTTCTTTGAACATTGCTCTTGACATTTGTCGCGGTGGAATTACTCCGCAGTTCTTTTCCCGTAATATCGGTACTGCTTGCGGATCCAGCCACATCGCTCCGTCTTTTACTGTTCTTATAATCATTTTTAAAATTTCAATGTTTATATCTTTCATTACATAAGCGCAAGCGCCGGCATGTAAAGAATCCATTACCTCTTGTTCTGAAAGGTGTGATGTCAGTATTAAAATTTTTGCGTTACGATTGCTTTCTAAAATTTTTTTAGTAGCTTCAATCCCGCTCATATCTGGCAGTCCTATGTCCATTAATACAACATCAGGGTGAGAAATTTTATAGTTTTCTATTGCTTCTTTTCCACTTTGGGCTTCTGATATAACTTCCAGTTCTTTATGTTCCTCAAATAGGGATTTTAATCCTACCCGCATTAGCTTATGGTCTTCTACAAGAAGTATTCTTATTGGTTGTGTTGTCATTATAAACCCCCTTTTGGTTTGTCTATTATATTTATAAAATGATATCTATCACTTTTAATCGACCGAGGAAATTTTTATGGTGACAATATTAAATAGATATATTTAAGAAATATGATTTGGATTAAAATTAAAAACTTAATAAAAAATTTATCTTTAGGGTGGAAATTTTTAAAATTTTGGGTTATTATACTTTGTTGATAGGGTTAAGTGTAATTTAATATAAGGCACAAATTATGAAATACTCCAGATATTCAACAATTATTGTAGGCAGTGGCATAGCAGGACTTTATGCTGCATTAAAAATTGAGCAGCAGGCAAAGCTTCCTGATGGGATTTTGGTAATTACAAAATCAAAATTAGGCGAAAGTAATTCGCGTTATGCTCAAGGTGGGATGGTTGCAGTTTTAAGTGAAAATAAGGCTGATTCTACAGAATCTCATATTACAGATACTATTAAAGCTGGAGCTGGATTAAGTGAGTTTAATACTGTCAAATTTATTTCCGAAAATTCAGATAAAGTCGTTAAAGATTTATTGAAATTTGGTGTTCAATTTGATCGAGATAACGATGGCAACTTTGCTTTTACAAAAGAAGCTGCTCATAGTGTAAGAAGAATTTTGCATTCAGGCGGAGATGCAACCGGAAAAATGATTGAATTAGCACTTTGTGAAAGTGTTAGAAATAACAATAATATTGATATTTATGAGGATGGGCTTGCAATAGAATTACTTGTAAATGGAGAAAATCAATGCAAGGGCGTATTAGTCTATAATTCTATTACATCTGAATATGAAACGATTTATTCTCCTGTTGTAATACTTGCGACAGGTGGTATCGGGCAGTTGTACAAATTTACAACAAACCCTGAAGGCGCAACAGGCGACGGTCTAGCATTGGCATATAATGCCGGAGCTGTTATGCAGGATATGGAATTCGTACAATTTCATCCTACAGCATTAGCTTTTGATGATGATGTTAACAGATTCTTGATCTCAGAAGCTGTGAGAGGTGAGGGTGCAAAGCTTGTTGATGCTGATGGTATTGAATTTATGCAAAAATACGATGAACGTAAAGAACTTGCGCCTCGTGATATTGTTACAAGAGCTAATTTTAATGAAATGAAAGTAAATAATACTGATAATGTTTATTTGAATGCAACTTGTATCGATAAAGAAAAATTAGCAAAAAGATTCCCTAATATTTCTAAAAAATGTTTGGAACATGGTATTGATATATCAAAAGATTTTATTCCTGTGGCTCCGGCTGCTCATTATTATATGGGCGGAATTAAAACTAATATTGAAGGTGAATCTTCAATAAAAGGTCTTTTTGCAATAGGAGAGGTTTCTTCAACAGGACTACATGGTGGAAACCGTTTGGCAAGTAATTCGCTTCTTGAATGTGTTGTATGTGCTTATGAAGTAGCTAATTATATTAAAAACGATAATTTATCTTCTCCAAAACAAATTGATGGTGAGATAAAATCAATAATCGATAGATATTCAGAAGAGGTTGATCTTGAACCGCTTGATACCGATTCAATGAAAAAAAAATTAAAAGATATCATGTGGAATTATGTTGGAATTTTGAGAAGTGAAAAGTCTCTAATGACAGCAATAGAAAAACTTGATAAACTACAAGCTGAATTCCCAAGATCATATAAATGTCTTGATAAATCAGAATATGAGTTGAAAAATATGCTTGTTGTTGCAAAATTGATTGCGCATTCTGCTCTAAATCGTAAAGAATCAAGAGGTGCGCACTACAGATTGGATTATTTGAATACAAACGAAGATTGTGTTCATAGTTGTTTTACTAAGAAAGAAGGAGAATTAGATTTTGTTAAGTAATTTTTATATAGAGGATCACGTAAAAAGAGCATTAGAAGAAGATATTGGATTTGGAGATATTACAACTGAAAATTTGGCAGAAGATGGCGATATGTTATCCGGAGCTTTAAATACAAGAAGTGATGGTGTACTTTGTGGTTGTGAAGTATTTAAAACCGTATTTAAAATTCTTTCTCCTGATGTTAAATTGAAATTTTACTTTAAAGATGGAGATGAAATAAAAAAAGGTGACAAAATTGCAGATATTTCAGGGCCTGCCAAATATGTCTTGATGGGCGAAAGAGTTTCACTAAATTATGTTCAAAGAATGAGTGGTATAGCAACAGAAACTCGTAAGTATCAGGATGCCGTGGGGGAATATAGTGCAAAAATTGTTGATACAAGAAAGACTACTCCAAACTTCAGACCATTTGAAAAATATTCAGTTTTTGTAGGCGGTGGACATATGCACAGATTTAATCTGTCTGATTGTGCAATGATTAAAGATAACCATATTCGTCTAGCAGGTACTATTACGAATGCGGTGACAAAACTAAGAGATAAAATTTCTTTTACACATAAAATTGAAGTGGAATGTGATACGTTTGAACAGGTAAAAGAAGCGGTAGCTGTTGGTGCTGATATTATCATGCTGGATAATATGGATACAGAAACTATGAAAAAAGCTTGTGAATATATAAATCATCGTGCAATAGTTGAAGCTAGTGGTAATGTTAATTTGTCTACAGTAAAATCTATTGCAGCATGTGGTGTTGACATAATTTCATCAAGTGCAATTGTTGCCAAAGCTCCGACTTTGGATTTGGCTTTGGATATCTAGTAAATATATAAAGTATTTATATAGTGTCAATATAACACTAAATGTTAAGGAGAAGAAAAACCTGAATTTCTTCTCCTTTTCATATTTTTAGTTGATTTTTGCAAAAAAATTGTAAACTTTCTTAAAAAGTATGGCAAAAAATTTTTTCCTTTGATTTAAAATAAATGTACAGAGACATTAACTGAATGGTGGGACATGAAAATTAATGCAATAAAATATGATACAACCCTAAGACAGGGTTCCTCTACGGTCCATAAAGACCCGCAGAACTTCAAGGAAAAAGAGCGTGCGGGATTGTGTGGCAAAAATGTAAACGAGGATAAAAATAAATTTAGCGGCAACTTTACGGGAAAGAGTGAGGTTGCCGCTAGTGTTTTAAATAACACATTTAAAGATAAAATCTTCGGGTCAAAAATTTATAATGGTCTTTTGAGGTTTGCAGAAGATCATAACGTTGCAGGTAGTGCATTGATGGCATTATTCTTAGCAGGTATATTAAGACCTTTAACGATTATGGCTCTTCCTGGTAAAAAAGATAAAGATGACAAAATCTATGCTTCAGGTCATTCAATGGCATCTGGTGTAATTGGTTTTGTAGCTTCTACAATAATTACCAGCCCTTGGGATCAAGGTGTTAACAATATAATGGATAATTATAAAAAGCATTATGAAAAAATAATCGAAAATATTAAAAATGGTGTATCTGATATAAATAAAGATGTGCCTTCGTTAAAATATAAATTCCCGTTATTGGATAAAAAATATGGACGTTTGGTAGAGCTTGCTAAACAAACATTAGATAAAGATGGAAAAATAGAGAAAAAAGCTTTATTGAGACAACTTGATGCAATGAAGTTGTATATGAAGAATATTACAGATTGGGCAATTGCAATTCCTCGTTCAATTTTAACGATTGCTTTAATACCTCCGATCTTGAAATATGTATTTGGTATGGAAAAGAAACCAAAAGTAGCCCCAAAGCCAAATCCAACAAATGAAAATACTCAAAAAACAGAAAAAACAACTACAACAGTTAAAAATGCAGGAATGGATAATTTTATGAAAAAATCATCAACTGACGCAAAAGGAGGAGCTCAATAATGAACGTAACATTAAATACATATACTCCTCAAGCAAGATATAATACTCAGTATTCTGCATCAAATAATAATAGAAAATATAATAATGCACCGGCATTTACTGGTGGAGCTGAGCAAGTAGCAGAGTCTGTTGCAAAGAAATCTAAGTTTTTTAAATCAGTAATAAAAAAATGTAATGACGGATATGACAAAATTGGTGAATTTTTTGCTAATAAAGTCATACCACCATTGTTTGATAATAAAACTACAGATAGAATAACTAATGCGGTTAAAGAAAGCGATAATTTATTTAGTCACTTTTTAGCAATTGGGTCTTTAATTACAAGTGGTATGTATATTTATAAGACTTTATCTATGGATGAATCAAAAATGGATAAAGATCGTAAAAAGACACTTGCTGTTAACCAATTCTTGACATTTGTATTATCAACAGCAGGTGCATATATGCTTGATAGTTCATTATCTGATTGGTGGTCAAAAATGACTGTCAGATATGCAGCAAATCAATGTAATGATGAAAATTTGACTTTGGTTGATGAATATAATAAAGAGCTTGCAAAGGCTAAAGTAGAAAATGAGAAAATAAAGGCAGATAATGAAGCTCTTAAAGCTGCAGCTAAAAAAGAAGGCAGAAAAATTGTAAAAGAAGAATTAACAGAATATAACAAAGTTAAAGCTGATAAATTCTTGGAGTCACGTATCGGTAAATATCTTGGCACAAAAGATGAAGCAGATTTGTTGATGAAAAAGATTAATGGTATGGGAAAACTGAAAACAATGCTAGTATTTGCTTTAGTTTATCGATATATTGTTCCGGTGGCGGTAACAAAACCAGCAAATATTCTTTGTGAAAAGTATTTGGCTCATAAGAAAGAAAAGCAAGCTGTCAATGCAAAAGCATAATTAAAAAGCTCTCCGATAAAAGGAGAGCTTTTTAAGTTTAAAAAGGGCTTAAAACTTGATAAAAAAATACATTTGTAGTATATTCTAAACAGGGGTAATAAGTGGAAGAAAAGAGTAAATTGGATTTAGAAGCGATAGCAAAAAAATGCAATTTGACAGATGGTGAAACTGACGAAGTTATTCGTAAGATTAACAGTCTTGATGAAACTTATGAACGGGATAATTTAGTAGAAATATATAATTATTTCTTGTCTGTATGTAAAAATCCGGATGTTTTGATGGTGATTATACAGTGTAGTGACCGATTCCGAGATAAGTCTTCTTTAAGCCCTCTTTTAGATATTTTGTTGTTAAAAACTGGTGATGATGGCTTAAATAAAGAAAAGTTTATCAATGTAAGAGTAATGTGTGCAAAAGCTATCGCAAATTTGAAGGATACTTCAGCTGTTACTCCGCTTTTGTACTGTTTGAATAATAAGGATGAAAACTATAAAGTTCGTTTTGCCTGTGCTGATGGACTCGGAAGAATTGGTGATAAGTATGCAGTTGCACCACTTATTGAAGTCGTTAAAGATGAAGATGAAAGGTCAGTATATCTGAGAGAATCTGCAGCTTCTGCACTTGGTATGTTAGGTGATATACGTGCTGTAGATCCTTTAGTTAGTATATTGGAAACGAAACAGGGTATTATTGATAAATTTACTTTTTTGAAAGAACGTGTAATTGAAGCTTTAGGTAAATTACGTTTAGAAAAAAATCAGCGTGTATTTAATGCTTTAAAGTCTTCGTTAATGGATGAGTCTCCTCAAATTAGGATTAATGCTATTGAGGCATTAATGGAAAGTGACTATGAAGAAGCTTATGATGCTATAAAAGCTTGCTTTGTTGATAGTGATGATGAGGTTAAAAAAAATGCATTAATAGCTCTATATAATATGGTAGGCAGACGTATATTAGATGAAGTTATCAAAGAGCCTACATATAGTGATGTGTTAAAGATAGAAGCTGTTTCAATTCTTGAAGAATATGAAATTGATGAAGATGATGAAATGGCAAAACGAATTCGCAAGGAGTTAGATGGTTAAGAATGCAATAATATTGCTTTCAGGGGGATTAGATTCTCTTGTAAGTCTAGGTTTGGTGAGGAAAAATTACGGTTCGGTATTAGCTTTGACTTTTGATTACGGGCAAAGGTCTGCTCAATATGAAATTGATGCTTCGAAACAAATTGCTAAGCATTATGAAATTCATCATCAAGTTGTGAGTTTGAATTGGCTAAAAGATATTACAACAACAGCTTTAGTCAATGATAATATTAATGTGCCTACTAACATTAATGATTATAACGAATCGATGAAATCAGTTTGGGTGCCAAATCGTAACGGTTTGTTTTTGAATGTGGCAGGTTGTTTTGCCGATGCTCAAGGATATGATGATATAATAATTGGAGCAAATAAAGAAGAGGGGGAAACTTTTTCTGATAATACTCAAGACTTTATTGATAGAGTTAATGCTGAGTTTGAATATTCAACGCTTAAAAAGCCTAAGATTATTGCTCCATTGATTAATTATTCTAAAAATGATATAGTAAGAGAAGCTTTAGAAAATAAGATTCCGCTGGAACTCGTTAAAAGCTGTTATGTCGGCGGGGATAAACATTGCGGGGAATGTGAATCTTGTCAAAGATTAAAGCATGCACTTCAGTATAATGGTGCGAGTGAGTATTTGAGAATTCTTTTTTAGGGATGAAACGTATATGAAAACAAAATTAATAGATCAAGAAATAAAGTATGAAGGCTGGCAATTATCGCCACATTGGATTTATAAAAATTTTAAAATTCAAAGTGATTCAACAGTTGCTTTCTTGGGTGAATGTGAAGTTAAATTGACAGAAATGGTTGATATTGAAGATGTTATCAATAACGAACCTATATATAGCAAATCAATGTTGAGTTTTATCTCAGAACAATTTAACGTAGGTTTGGTAGAAGGTGTTTTTCGCCAAAGACTTTTGATTTGCACAATAAAAGAAGCGCTTGAAAGACGAGGAATTCACCCTGTAAGAAGCGGAGATGATTTGTATGTTGACGGTAAGAAATTAACTGTTTCTATTGCGACAAAATCCTTGACTTCAATATTAATACATACAGGGATAAATATTGATTCTACAGGAGCTCCGGTAAAAGCTTGTGGATTGACAAATGATTTAGGTATTACTGATATAAAAGAGTTAGCCGAAGAAATTTTGAAAAATTATTCAGAAGAAATTGATGATATAATAATGGCGAGTACAAAGGTTAGAGGAGTATAGGTATGATTCATGAAGATGAACCAATGCAGCCCGCGCATATAAGCTATAAAGACTACAAAAAGCTAGTAAACAGAAATCCTAGACAGGGTTTTATAATGTTTATATCCGTTTTTTTTGTACTATTAATTGTATTCCTTGGTTTTGCAAAGCTCATGTCACCGGATGTCGAAATTTCGTTAGGTGATGATACTGTTGAGACCGAAGATCTTGTGAAACCTGGTGAGGTTGATGAGCGATTAAAAGAAATTCATATGGAGGATAATTCTGAAGCTCTAGGTGGTGAAGGTCTTGCTATTGTTGATGGTGGAAAAGTTGTTATTCCAAAGCAAAATTCTCAAAATACAATTAAAAATTCTGCAGTAGCAGAAGATAGTGTATATATGGAGGAAGAGCCTCAAGCTAAGCCTCAATCTGTCCAAGAAAAAACAGTAACTCAGGCACCTGCTCATAATGAAGCTGCACAAACAGCTCCTGTTCCTCATACAGTGAATGCAAAAGTTGTTGTAGGTTCTTATACCACTATAGAACAAGCAGAAGTTGCTAAAAGTATTCTGCTAGATGCTGGATTAGGATTGTCGCCTTTTATAAGAAAGATTGGTGGAGAATATACATTACAGGTCGGATCATTTAATACTAAAGAAAAGGCAATGAGTGCTGCAAAAGATTTGTTAATAAAAAATTACCCTGCCAGAGTGCTAATAGAACAGTAATTCAAGATTTGCATGCGGATAGTTTTTGTGCTACTCTGAGGACATAATAAGGAGATGCTATGGAAAGTTTAAGAGATAAATATGAAGTGGTTATAGGCTTAGAAGTTCACGCTCAGCTTAAAACTAAATCTAAAATATTTGCCCCTGACGGTACAGAGTTTGGTAAAGATCCAAATTCAGAAACAAGCCCTATTACGCTTGGTATGCCTGGGGTATTGCCAGTTTTAAACAAAGAAGTTGTTAATATGGGTATATTAACAGGTCTTGCTCTGAATTGCGAAATTCCTGCAAGATGTAAATTTGATAGAAAACAGTATTTTTATCCTGATTTGCCGAAAGGTTATCAAATTTCTCAATATGATGAACCTATTTGTGTAAATGGTCATATTGATATTAAAGGTAAAAGAATCGGGATTACAAGAGCTCACTTAGAAGAAGATGCAGGCAAACTTGTTCACGCAGGTGCAGCAGGTTTAGCTGGTTCAAGCTATTCTTTGGTAGATTTGAACAGAGCCGGTACTCCGCTTTTGGAAATTGTATCTGAGCCAGATATGAGAAGTGCAGAAGAAGCAAGAGCTTATATGGAAGAATTAAGAAACATCGTAAGATATATCGGTGTTTGTGATGGTAACCTTGAAGAAGGTTCAATGAGATGTGATGCAAACATTTCAATTATGCCAAAAGGTTCAAAAGAATTCGGTACTCGTGCTGAAATAAAAAACGTAAACAGCTTCTCAGCACTTCAAAGAGCTATTGAATATGAAATTGACAGACAAATTGAAATTGTTGAAGAAGGTGGTCAGGTAGTTCAAGAAACAAGATTGTGGGATGATAATGCTCGAGAAACTCGTTCAATGAGAGGTAAAGAGGATGCTCACGATTACAGATATTTCCCTGAACCTGATTTAATGCCTTTGGAAATTTCAAGAGAATGGGTTCAAGAAATTAAAGATAAGATGCCTGAACTTCCTGAACAAAAACGTCAAAGATATATGGGCTTAGGCTTGAGCGAATATGACGCAAGTGTAATTGTTGAACAAATGGGACTTGCTTTATTCTTTGATAAAGTTCTTGAGTTGGGTGCTACTCCAAAAATCGCTGTAAACTTTATTATGGGTGAAATTGCAGCTTACTTGAAAGAAGATCATATTGAGATTACAGATACAAAATTAACACCTGAAAATCTCGTTGAGCTTATTGCTTTAATTGAGAAAAATACAATTTCAAATAATATTGGTAAACAAATAATTATTGATATGATGAAAGATGGTACAAAGGCTTCTGAAATCGTTGAAAAACGTGGATTAAGCCAAATATCTGACGAAGGGACAATCAAAGAAGTATGTCAAAAAGTTGTTGACGCTAACCCTGAGCAGGTAGAAAAATATAGAGGCGGAAAAGTTCAGCTATTAGGATTCTTCGTAGGTCAAGTTATGAAAGAAACTAAAGGTAGAGCTAATCCAAAAGCAGTTAATGATTTAATGAAAGAAATTCTAGGGTAGGCTTTTGCCTGCCCTAGTGGTTATTAAAGGTGTTTATGTTGTTTGAAAAACCTCAAAAATCCAGTATGGAGAAAGAAATATTTGAACAAGCAGAAGTTTTAGACAATTTGTTTAGAACTCATGTTAATGACGGAAATTATATTTTATTTGATATTCCTACTGATATTTCAAAGATAGTACTTGTTGCGAGCGGATCTTCATACCACTGTGCAAGGTATGCTGCTGATTTATTCGGTAATGTTGCTGGTATGGAAGCTCGTGCAATTTATTCTAGTGAATTCTTGTTGAAATCTGCCGTTCCTCACGATAATGATATTTTGTATGTTTTTATAACCCAATCGGGGGAAACTTCTGATACAAATTCTGCATTGAAAAAGGCTAAAGAATTTGGAATGAGAACTCTTTGTATTACGAATAAAAAGGATTCTACGATTTGGCAGGCTTCTGATTTCAAGATTGATTGTTGTGCAGGAGAAGAAAAAAGTATTGCTGCTACTAAATCTCTTACAACACAGATGCTCTGTTGTACTTTGTTAGTTTTAAAATATGCAGCTCATAAAGGTATAGATATCGTGCCTTATTTGAGTGATTTAAAATCACTTTCTGACTATGTCAAAATGGCATATTCCTTGCATGATGAAATAAAATCTATGGCAAAATTCCTTTCTAAGTATAAAAATATTGTAATTACTGCAGATGGAATTTCTTATGCTATTGCCAAAGAAGCTTCGTTAAAAATAAAGGAAACTTCTTATATAAATGTTTATTCAAATATTCTAGGTGAGTTTATGCATGGGCACGTTGCGATTTTAAATAATAAACCTGCAATGATTCATATTTCTGTGGATGAGTTAAGTTATACCGCTATTAAAAATTTGAATAAAATCGAAGAAGATTACCAAGCTCCATTATGTATAATAGGATGTTCAAATGAGAAAGTTAATCCGAAATTTAATTTGGATATAAATTGTGAAAGCCAGGTTATAAAATCTTTTGCAATAGTTGTAATTATTCAACTCCTTGCCTTAGAAATTGCACAATGCTTGCATCGTAATGTTGACAAGCCACATGGTTTGCATAAGGTTGTTAAGTAAGTTTTTATAGCTTGCCAAGACTTTTGAGAAACTTATAAGTTATTATTGTTGCGTCTTTGTCTTTTTTGAGTTTGTCAATAATGCATTCAAGAATTTTGTCATAATCGTTCAAATGTGAAAACTGAAATAATTCGGCAATTTCTACATCAAGCACTTTGCTAAGTTTTACAATATTTTCAGGCTTTGGAAAAGATAGTCCGTTTTCAATTCTTGAGTAATTCTCTGGCTTAATATCAATAAGTTCTGCCACTGTCTCCTGAGTCAGCATTTTGGCAGTTCTTAATTCTCTTAATCTTTTTCCAAACATTTTTTTCATACTAATATTAAACATCATTTTTTTTATTTTATAAAACCTGTATTATAGGCTAAAGTTGATGTATTGCATTAATATATATGACGTGTTACAATATGAATGTATAAATATATTGATGTATGAAAGGATATTTCATGAAAAAAGGTTTTACCTTATCGGAAGTACTAATTACATTAGGTATAATAGGAATAGTTGCAGCAATGACATTACCGACATTAATACAAAGAAATCAGGAAAAAGTTACTGTAACTAAATTAAAAAAGATGTATAGCATATTATCTCAGGCATATTTATTTGCTGTGGAAAAAAATGGAACGCCTGATTTATGGGGATTTGGTAATCGAGATGCAGCAGCGGAGGATGAAGAAGATCTTGGGTATGAAGCTAAAAATGCAAAAATTATGAAGGATATATTGTTTTCTCAAGTAAAAAATATAAAAATCTGTGATGCTGGTTTAAAAAAATCAGAATGTGGGCTTGCTGATCGCTATTATTATGCTAATGGTTCAAAGGTAACTGAGCTTGATAGTAAGGTTTCTTCTCTTTCTATGCTTGATGGTAGCGGGATTATGGTATTAATAAACGATGGAACTTGTAAAGACGTCAGGGGAACTGGAAAATATTTGGAAAATGTTTGTGCATGGGTGTTTGTGGATGTGAATGGTAAAACTGCTCCTAATATTATGGGTACAGATTTGTTTGGCTTTTATTTAACAAAATATGGTTTTGTCCCTGATGGAACAAAAAATGAAACCACTTATAGTTTTGTTCATAGTTCAGGTCATGGGCGTACTGCGTGGGTAATTTATAATGAGAATTTGGATTATTTGAAATGTCCGGACAAATTAAGTTGGGATGGGGCTACTAAATGTAAGTAATTTTTCGTAGCACATACCTTATATTTATGCTGAAGTTCTAATTGGTAATAACTGGCAAATAAAAGACGATTATCTCCAAAGATAATCGTCTTCATTTTAAATTTAGTTTAGATTTAGAATTGTTTTAGGAATCTAACATCGTTATTGAAGAATAATCTTATATCATCAATAGCGTATTTTAGCATTGCAAGCCTTTCGACGCCCATTCCGAATGCAAATCCTGTATAAATTTCAGGATCGATTCCCACACCTCTTAGTACGTTAGGATCTACCATTCCGCATCCTAAGATTTCTAACCAGCCTGTACCGGAACATGTACGACAGCCCTTGCCTTCACACATAATGCATTGTACATCAACTTCTGCTGAAGGTTCTGTAAATGGGAAGAAGCTGCTTCTAAATCTTGTAGGTCTGCTTGCTCCAAAATAAATTCTTATAAATTCGTTTAATACACCTTTCAAATCCCCAAATGTAATATCTTTGTCTACATAAAGACCTTCAATTTGATGGAAGAAGTTATTTTTACGTGCATTTATGTTTTCATTTCTGTAAACTCTTCCCGGTGCAATTATTCTAATAGGTGGTTTTTGTTCTTCCATAACGTGAATTTGAGCCCCTGAAGTTTGGCTTCTTAGAACAACATTTTTTGCATTAAGTGTGTAGAATGTATCCTGCACATCTCTTGCTGGGTGATCTTTTGGTACATTTAACATATCAAAGTTAAAGTACTCTGTTTCAACTTCAGGAGATAGTGCGTCAGGTACAACTGAAAAACCTAGACTTTGTAAGCTTGCTACGATTTCATTGGTTGTAGAAGTAATTGGGTGAACTTTGCCTCTTGGAACAAATTTTCCAGGCAATGTTACATCAATGCGTTCTTTTGCTAATTTTTCATCAAGTTCTTTTTTATAAAATTCATTATGCTTTTCTTGAATTGAGGTTTCAAGCTTTCTGGTAATTTCATTTGCAAGCGAACCTACAATTCTTTTATCTTCATCAGATAAGTTTTTAAGGTTTTTCTTAATTTCGTTGAATTCGCCTTTTCTGCTTAAATATTTCGCTCTTATTTCGTCTAAATCACTTATAGATTTTGCTTTTTCTAAATCTTCATTCGCGCTTGCGTAAATTTTTTCCAGTTGTTCTTTCATTTTTATCCTCTTTTTACATAATGCATTATGTCGTTGTGTAATTTTTCATATTCAATAGTTGTAGAATTTCCATGACCTGGATAAACTATTGTGTTATCCGGTAATTTGAATAATTCATAGACAATACTGTTTATAAGTTTTGTTGAATTTCCACCATATAAATCTGTTCTGCCAAAACTATCTTTAAATAATGTATCTCCTGAGAACAGGTTTCTACCAATTAACAAGGAAACTCCGCCTTCTGTATGTCCGGGAGTTCTTATTACTTCAATTTCGTGTTTACCTATTCTTAAATCAATACCGTCATCGTAAGTTTTGTCGTGAGTAGGTATATCTATTATTTCTTGACCAAAAAATCTTGCGTGGTCATTTATATTTTCTATTAAAATTAAATCTTCTGCAGGAGCTATTACTTCAGCATTAAGTTCTTTTTTCATTCTATTGATGCCGAGAACATGATCGAAGTGTCCGTGAGTAATGAGAATATATTTTAAATTAATATTATTATTTCTGATTTCATCTATAATTTCTTGCTTAAAATCAGAACAATCAATTAAAACAGCTTCTCTAGAGTCTCTGTCTATTACAAGATAATTATTTGCATCAAATGGTCCGGCTATATAAGTTTTTATAATCATAATTAGCTCCTTATAAGCTCAAATATATCTTTGCATTTTTTAAATAGAGCTTCTGCATCATCTAGAGCCACCATATTCGGTCCATCGCATAGTGCAGAATCTGGATCTGGGTGAATTTCAAAGAATAAGACATTTGCGCCAACAGCCATTGCAGCTTTTGCTAATGTTGGTACAAATCTTCTATCCCCGCCAGATGAGCATCCGTTTGCACCAGGAAGTTGAACGCTGTGAGTAGCATCAAAAACTACAGGGTATCCAAAGCTTTGCATAATAGGAATACCTCTAAAATCCACTACTAAATTGTTATAGCCAAATGAGGTGCCTCTATCTGTTAATAAAATATTATGATTGCCGCTATCTTCTACTTTTTTAATTAATGGACCCATTTGTTCAGGAGCTAGAAATTGTCCTTTTTTTATATTAACAATTCTGCCGGTTCTTGCAGCAGCTACAAGTAAATCCGTTTGTCTGCATAAAAATGCAGGTATCTGTATTATATCCGCAACTTCTGCTACAGGTGAAGCCTGGTCAGGAGTATGAATATCCGTTACTATCGGTAAGTCAAATTCTTTTTTTACTTTTGAAAGCATTTCTAATCCGTTTTCCATTCCAGGACCTCTATAAGAAGTTATGGAAGAACGATTTGCTTTGTCAAAAGATGACTTGAACACAAAATTAATATCTAATTTTTGTGTAATAGCTTTTAGTTTTTCTGCTGTTTTATTTAAAATATCTTGACTTTCGATTGCGCAAGGACCTGCAAGTATTGTCAGTTTATCGCCGCCGATTTCAAAGTCTCTTAATTTAATTCTCTTCATATTCATACGATTATTATAGCAGTAAGAATTTCCAAGTGCAAGCATATATGATTGTAATTTTAGCCTTACTGTGCTAAAATTCACCTATAGGAGAGAGTTTTATGGAAAGCAAAATTACTAAACTTAAAAACAATACAGAATTCTTTTATAAGAGAAATAAAAACACTCCACGAGTTGCGTTATGTCTAAATTTTACGATAGAAGAGCCTGAAAAATCAGCAGGTATTCACGCACTTATGGCTAGATTATTTATGCAAGGAACAAAAACTCGTTCAGCACAGCAGATTGCTGAAGAATTGGATGCGTATGCAATTGAGTTTTCTGTAGATTTAAAACAGGATTATTTAAGGTTTCGTTTTCTTTGCTTGAATGAAGATTTTTCAAAAGCTCTGGAAATAATGACTGATATTATTAAAAATTCTACGTTTGATGAATGTGAAAAAGAGCTTGCCAAAATGACAGGTGAGATTGTTGCTGAACTTGATTCTCCTCGAGGAAAAGTTTCGGATGCTTATTATAGAACTATGTTTGAAAATCATCCATACGGCAACACTTATACAAAAATTCTTGAAAATGCCCAAAATATAAAAAAAGAAGATGTAGTTGACGCTTATAATAAGATTATAAATGAAAGTAGAAAGGTGTTAACTTTTGTTGGGGATTTAGATTTTGATGATATTAGTTCAGATTTAGAGCAAAATTTAGGTACATTACCTGAGTCTGTTCAAATTGACTCTGAAAAAGATATACCTATTTTAAATGAAAAGAAAACTGCTGAAATTATAAAACCTGATGCTAATCAGGCTCATATCCTTCAAGGATGGATTGTGCCGACTTATTTGTCAGAAGATTATCCTGCACTAGTTCTTTTAAATATAATTCTTGGAGCTTCAGGGCTTTCTTCAAGACTTTTCTTAGAATTAAGAGATAAGAAAGGGTTAGCTTATGTTGTAAGAAGTTCTTTTGAACCTTTTGATTTGTGTGGTAATTTTTCAATTTATATTGCAACTGAACCTAAAAATATCGAAGTTTCTCTTGCAGGATTTAAAGAAGAGATTGATAAGATTAAAAATGTTCTTGTAGGTGATGAAGAATTGCATAATGCTAAAAATAATATTATTGGCAAATGGGCGTTTATGCAAGAAACTAATAGTCAGCAAGCTTGTTTGATTGCACATCACGGTATTCAGGGCTTAGGTTTTGATTTTAATGAAAAATTAAAGGATAAAATCTTAAAAGTGACTGCTGAACAAATTCAAGATTGTGCTAAAAAATATTTTAATGATAATTATGTCTTATCAGTTCTAAAGCCTTAACCATATTAGGTAATAGTTTATGACGACCTTTCAGGAAATAATATACCCTGAAAGGTCGTGGATTTTGAAAGGCTTCTTTGTTTTTCTCGTTACATTTATAGTTTTATTATTTTCTGGTATTAATGTACAGGCTTTAGAAAGTCTGTATTTGAGCACTAGTCTAGATTCAAAAATTAATCAAATTCAAAATTCATTTACTACTGTATTGCCTCAGAAAGATACAATTATGTATACAAAAGTTCCAAGGGGGCTGGTTTTGAGTATTGCAGAGGAGGAGTTTTTTTCTCCAGAGAAATATTTGATAAAAGCATCAGGGAAAGATATTTTAAACAGAATAATTTATGTTTTGCAAAAATATGATAATGATTGTGTGATAGAAAGCCATACCGATGAAGTTTTGTCGGCGGATAGTATTTATTCATACGATTGGGAGTTATCTATTGCAAGAGCTAATAGAATTGCTGATTATATTGTAAAAGTTGGGAAAATAAGCTCTGCAAGAGTTTTTCCATTAGGATTTGGTGAAATTATGCCATTTAAAGATAATGTATCGCAAAAAGGTTTTCGTGATAAACGAGTAGATTTTGTTATTTTTGATTATGATGTTACGCGATAATACTTTGGCGCATACGAGATGTACGGTTTTCGCTCAAGATATTTTTCAATTTCATAATAGCTTGTGCATGTAACTGGCATACTCTTGATTCTGACATATTTATCGTTGCTCCAATCTCTTTTAATGTCATGTTTTCTTGATAATACAAAACCATTATGATACGTTCTCTTTCAGGAAGTCTTTTGAGTGCTCTTTCTAATTCTTGTTTTACATTCTTTTCTTCCATTTGTTCTTGTGGATTAAGTTTGTGCGTATCTTGAATGGTGTCTATGATTTCGACGCTGTCGTCAGTGTTTCCTTTTTTGTCATAGATGGATGTCATTGTAGCATCTTCAGAAAGTATTTGTGTTACTTTTTCTGCATCCATATCTAAGTATTGTGCAACTTCAGCAGTGGTTGGCATTCTGCCTAGAGTCTGCTTTAATTCTTCTTGCGCATTTTTTATTTCTTTTAATTTTTTTCTTACACTTCTTGGAAGAAAATCTTCGGAACGGATTTTATCTAAAATTGCCCCTCTTATTCTAATAAGAGCGTAAGTTTCAAATCTTGTATTCTTTTGTGGAGAGTATCTTTCAATAGCATTTATAAGCCCTTCCACTCCATATCCAGCGATATCTTCTATTGATATGGTTGAAGGGAGGGTAACTTTTACTCTACCTACTACATAACGAATCAAGTAGATGTATTGAACAATAAGAGTATCTCTTACTTCTTTATTGTTTTTATCTTTGAAGTATTCTCCCCATAGTGCAATCAGTTCATCTTCTGAAAGCCTTTTTATATTGTTGTATGATGTAAAATCAAAAGTCTGATTCATTAAATTACCCAATTGTTAAAATTTCTTTACAATTCTATTCTATAACATCTGGGTTTTGTCACATCATTTAAAAAGAGGAAAAGTTTTTAAATTACTAAAGTTTGTAGTGGAGGTGACCATGCTTTTATAGTTCAAATATGGTTTTATTAAACAAGCGCAAGTACGTTCCATTTTTGCTTATTTTAAATTGGAACATCTCTTGTTTAGTCATTTTGTTTTTATAAGGAGTTGATTGTTTTACTTGATTATATTCTTTAGAAAATGGAAGGTTATCCATAGGTTTTTTCCAAGGTTTTAAAAGATAGTGAACAATTAGTGGTCTAATTCGTTCTTCTTTGTATGGAATTAGTTTTTCTTTGAATTCATCATCTAAGCGGTTCCATGTTGATTTAAAAATAACCATAAAATTATATTTTGGCTCGATTATTTTAACATGATCATGGCATACATAATTGATACAATCTTGGTCAGGGAATGCAAAAAGATTATATTTAAGGCTATCCAACATTTGTTCTTCAACGTTATTTTTGCGCATTTCATCTAAATTCATTAGAAGCATTCCGCTGTTGAAATATCTTTGCATATCCGTATTATTCCATTTCCTTATTTTTTGGAAATACTCTTTGATATCAACTGTTTCATTGCCTAGTTTGAGCCTATTATCAGTTTTTAGGTCGCTCAACATTCCATAATCATTTACAGCAGCTAAATAATATCCGTCGAGGTTTTGATTATAAAATGTTGATAAATCATCTAAAACAAATGTGTCTGCATCTAAAAATAGTATTCTGTTATCATCACATATAGATGGTAGTTTTAATGGAAAATAAAGAGTTTTAGATTTCCAATTACCGGTAAATAGATTTTCGAATTCTCCAGACATATCAATCCATTGATAATCTTCTTTATGTTCTTCTATCATTTTGCTGATTTTTTTTATATCAGCTTTTGGTAGATTATCATGCATTAAATAAAATTTTAAATTTTTATTATGTAATAGAATTGATTTAATTGTTGTTGCTGCGTATGCTGCAAAATTCTTATCAAATCCTAATGCAATATTGATCATTTAAGATTACTCTCCATTAAATTTTTAGTATTCTTTTTGTCTGAAAATATAGTCTGCCCGAATAAAACAAAATATTTTGCTTTTTTATGAAGTCTGAATTTAAAAATTTCTTTTCTATGTCTAAAATATTTATATGGAGTTAAGTTTCTTAATTTTTGAAAAACGTTAGAATATGGTATATTTTCTTCAGGATATAACCAAGGTTTTTTTATAAAATGTACAATTGTATGATTGATATTTTGATCACAATTACTTATGTATTCTTGTTTGTAATCATTTGGGATATCTTTGATTACGTAGTCTTTGAGAATAAGTATTGCATCTTTGTTTTGGAGAAGTTTCTTTTTGCCTTTGCTTATATAATTAAAACAATCTTGTTCATTTAAGGCAAAGTCTATTTTATTGAAAACTTCATACATTTTATTTTCTATATCATCATTTCGAATTGCTTTAAGATTTAATAGCAAAATCCCGCCATTTATGTAAGTTTCGAAATCTTTAATATCAGTATATCCAAAAATTGTTTTAAAATAATCTTTTGCAGGAATGTCTCCACCGCAGGTTTGAGATGTTACTTTTGAATTGCTGTTAAATTCTGACATAATTCCATAATCTAAGGTTCCAGCAAGATAATATCCTTCTAAATCTTGATTATAGATTTCTTCAAGACTATTATTTACAATAATGTCTGCATCCAAGAATAAAATCCTATCATCAGGACATAATGATGGTAGTGCTACTGGGAAATAAACGCTTTTTGAGTTCCAACCACCTGCATTTAAGTGATCAAATTTCCCTTTCATATCAATCCATTCTGCAGAGCAATTATCTCCAGTTTGTATTAGTTTATCTATTTTGTTTATATCAGTTTGTTTTAAATTGTCATATAGAATATAGAATTTAATATTTTTGTTGTGTAGCAAAATTGATTTTATTGTAACAGCTGCATAAGGTGCAAAATTGCTGTCAAATCCGAGTGCTATATTTATCATTTCTATTGTTCGTCCTCTTTTTCTTCTATTTCAATCGGCTTTTTTACAATTTCTAATTTAGTGATTCTTGCTCCATCAATTTCTTTTACGCTGAATGTTAAATTTTCAAATTGAGCAGTATCTCCAACGGTTGCAATGCGTCCTAGAAGTTTTACTACTAATCCTGCTATTGTATCAATATCGTCGTCATCAATAGCTTCTTTTGGAATTTCAAAAAATTCAGCTAATTCATCTAATCTCATCATTGCATTTGCAATGTATTTATTAGGTTCAATTTCTTTAATATCGCATTCTTCTTCTTCATCAAATTCATCTTGAACTTCACCAAAGATTTCTTCTAATACATCTTCTAGAGTTATTAGGCCTGATGTTCCACCGAATTCATCTACTACAATTGCCATTTGACCTTTTCTTTTTTTGAATTCCAATACAAGATTATCCATTGTAATAGTTTCAGGAACAAGCAAAACTTCTCTCAGAAGTTCTTTGATTGGTTCTTTTTGACCTTTTATTGATAATGAGTATAAATCTTTAACGTGGATTAGACCTGTAATATGGTCAATATCTTCACTGTATACAGGATATCTTGTATATTGACTTTCCGCTGCAAGGTTATTTAAATCCTCAAAACTCATATCTTCAGGAATACAAACCATATCTGTGCGTGGAATCATTACCTGTTTTGCTGTTAAATCTGAGAACTTAAATACGTTGTGTAACATATCTTTTTCAGTCTCATTTAACACTCCGCCATCGTAACTTGCGTTTACCAACATATCAAGTTCTTCTGTAGAATGAACCAATGAACCTTTATGAGAATGAGGGATATGAAACATTTGTAATACCCAATTCCCAAATCCGTTTAACAACCATATAAAAGGGTTGAATACTGTTGTAATCCATTGCATTGGACGAGCAACGATAAGAGCAGTTTTTTCTGTATATTCCAGTGCTATTGATTTTGGAATCAATTCACCAAGTACAACATGTAAGAATGTAATCAATGCGAAAGAGATTGAAACCGAAACAGTATGAGTCGCTATATTCTGGCTGATTCCAGGTAAAAATGCAAATATCGGTTCGATAATTCTAGCTAAAGTTCCTTCTCCAACCCAACCTAAGCCGATACTTGATATTGTTACACCTAATTGTACGGCTGCGATAAATTTATCTAAATCTTTTAAAGCTTCCAGTGCAAGTTTTGCATTGAAGTTACCTTCTTTTACTAATTGTTCAATTCTGGTTTTTCTAACTTTTACCATAGCAAATTCTGAAGCTACAAAAAAACCGTTTGAAAATAGTAAAAAGACTATTAAAAATAAATTAAATGTCAAATTGCCCGTCTCATCCATTATTATTATGTTTCCTTTTCTAATCTTACTTATTAATGCAATTATAATATTATTAGCCAAAAAATGCAAGGAAGCTCGCTACTCAACAGCTACTTCCCTTAATTGAGTGTATATCATTGGAGAAAACCCTTTTGTAATGTTAATATCAATAATTTTATATTGATGTGGTAATTTTAGTAAAGAAGGTGAGCTAATATGATAAATTCCATCTTGCATTTTTTCTCCATTCGTATGGTAATGTCCTGATATTATCGCTATAACATTAGAATGTTTACCTAGTAATTTTATATATTCATCAGCTTTATATGTATTATGGGATTTTGATTCAAATGGTGCAACTAAAGGAAAATGTTGGAATATAACGATTTTTTGTTTTTTATGTTTAGATAATTGCTTATCTACAAATTTTAAAGTCGATTCTTTAAAATATCCGTTTGCGCCTGGTATTATCTCTTTTGCTCCATCAGCGATAATAAAGCCAAAGTCGCCTTTTCTAAAATAGTAATCAGGTGTTTTTTGTCTGAATAAAATATTATTGGCTCTGATTATTTCAAGATATCTGTCTTTTGAAAGCCCATTTGATTTAAATACGTCATGGTTTCCTATTACAATATAATAAGGAGCCTTTAATTTATTGATAATGTTTGTGAATTTAATTAAATCTTCAGGATTTGGTCTGTTTATGTTATCTCCAGTGAAAATAACAAAAGATACTCCCTCAATTTGATTGATATCTTCTACGGTAGCTTTTAATACTTTTTCTGAATATTCGTTATTTCTTGAGTAATGAACATCTGTTACTTGTACAAATTTTATATCAGAAGCAAATGCCATCTGGGAAAAAATCGAAAAGATAAACAATAAATAAATAAATAATTTTTTCATGTAAAAACTCCGTTAATATCCATAAAGATTATATCATAAACGTTTTTTTGTATGTTAGAATGTAAATATGAGATTAGATAAGTTTTTAAAAGTTTCAAGATTGATAAAGCGTCGGACGGTTGCTAATGAAGTTTCGGATATGGGGAGAATTTCTGTAAACGGAAATCCTGCAAAAGCAGGTAAGCAGCTAAAAGAAGGGGATATTATTGAGATTGAATACGCAAATAGAAAAGTAAAAGCAAAGGTTTTACGTATTCCTTCTAATAATGTAAGTATTCAAGAATCGTCGACTTTATATGAGCTTGTTGAATAAACACAAAAGCAGCAAACTATTGTCTGCTGCTTTGTTTTTATATTCGAGATTGCATTTATTTACGCTAATAAGTCTAAATGTTTAGCTCTCGGAGACTCTCCATAAGGTGTAGAGTTTGCTTGAGCTGGATGATTTAAATTATAAGTTTGAGCTGAAGATACAGATTGTTGAATAAAATTGTTTGCAAGTGTAAATTCAGGTTTGCTAATATTGCCTGCTTTATAACCTGCACTTATTCCTAAAATCTTTCCGACAGATAATGACATAAATTATTCCCCATATTAATTTATCCCTATACTATTATAAAGTATAGGGTATCAAAAAAATTGCCTAAATTTACTAAATTGTTAAGAAAAATTAAGCTAGAAAGTCTAATGATTTTCCTAAAGTTTCACTGCCTTTGACAGACGGGTAATTCAGGTTATGTCCGCCATTTGCAAAGAAGTTAACTTCAGAATTTTTTTGTGGTTGTCTGCCGTTTGAGCCATCGTTGTAAGCTACAGGTTGAACTCTGTACAACTGTTGGGCTTGAACAGCTTTTACTGAATCAAGCATTTTGACCTCTTTTTATACTCTCTCATATATATAAAAAACTATAATTGAATATTAATTTCAATATCCAAAATATTTGTAACAATTTTTAATTTATTATATATTTTAAATTTCTAATATTGAGTATGATAAAGTTATAATTAAAATTCTTTTATTGGTCACTTTCGTGGTGATCGTTATCTTTCATTAATTTAGCAAAATCAGAAGGTTTAATGCTTTGAACGAATTTTTTAAATTCTTGAGCTTCTTCTTCGTCTCTTGCCGAGTCGGTGGATACTGAACCGTTAGATATAACATTAGCTGTTACAAATATAGGTGCATCAACTCGAATTGCAATAGCAATTGCGTCAGAAGGTCTTGAATCAATTTCAAGAATTTCATCGTTATCATTTTTTAAGAATAGTGTTGCGTAATAAGTATCTTTTTCGACGTCGTTAATTTCGACTTTATCGAGATGATAACCGGTTTTTTCAATAATATTGATTATTAAATCGTGTGTCATAGGTCTGGCAACAGCAAGATTTTCTATTTTTCTAATAATAGCGCTTGCTTCAGCTGAACCAATCCAAATTGGTAAAGCTTTTCTATTCTCTTTATCGTGTAAAACTACGATAGGAGAACCAGTTCTAGTATCAAGTGCAATACCCATAACTTTCATTTCAATCATATTAAAAACCTTTCATAATAAGCATTTGTGTTATTAATAATATTATAGCTTGAAAAAAATAAAATAAAACCGTTTACGAAAAAAAATATTTATGTTATATTAAAAATATAATTGATGCTGAATTGTTTCAGCATGACAAATAAATAATAGAAATGGAGTAATGGCCGAGTGGCTGAAGGCGGCACCCTGCTAAGGTGTTATGTGGAGCAATCTGCATCTAGGGTTCAAATCCCTATTACTCCGTTTTTTAGTATATAAAGCACATCAAGTGCAAGTTATAAGTTTAAGAAAATGCCCGAATTTCGGGCATTTTTTATTATTAATATCATATTTTGAGACTTAATTTATGTTCATTTGTTAAAATCTATACCGAAAATTCAAAAAAGTCTCAGACTAGATTTTTCGAAGTGCAAGCTTATCTTGTTAATTATTTCATTTCTAAAAACTTTTTACAAATTAAGATTACATAGATGCTTGTATTAAAATTATCCATTATAACAAATGTATCTAGACTTGTTATCTAGATTTTCGAGTAAAAATTTGATAATTAAAATTATTAAAGTTTTGCAAACTCGTAGAGCTTTTTTACAGTAATTTCTGCAGCTTGTCTTCCATTTAAAACATCTTCTACAATATTAGGAGGTAAAAATCTTAAATTCATTAATCTGTAAATATATGTACTCTTTTTCTGTTCTGGGGATAACTTTTCTTCTTTCCATAATTTATAATAATAAAAGCCTTTTATTATCGCATTTATTAAAGTAGAATTGTATTTAACTTCATCTCCTATAATTAGTTTATTGCCATGGCTTGGAGTTGAAACTATTTTTATATCTTTTTTAATTATGATAAATTCAGTATCTTGAATATTTATGGGTATTTCTTTATTGTAATCTAGATTTTCTAAAATCTTAATTGTTATATTTTTATTTAATTCTAATTCAATATTGTCTTTAGATATTGTCACTTTATGTACAATTAATCGTATTATCTGATCATTAAGCTTTAAATCTTCAAGAGAACTTAAAATTGTATTCTGGACCTCTAATGCATAATTGTTTAAATATGGTTGAATTTTAGTTTTATTCGAAATAAAAGCTGCTATTTCCTGTTTTACAATGTTTTCAATTTCATCTCCAGGAATTTTATTTACTGAACCCGCAAAGTCTTTTTTATGTTGGATATTAGCTTGTGATACATAATAACGATAACGCTTCTTATGTCGATTATAACTATATGTAGGAGACATATAGTTTCCTTTATCATCAAATAATTTAGAACTTAATAGAGCATATTGATTATTATTTGTTGCATATTTCCTTTCACCTTTATTGTTTTTGATACCTTGTTGCACTCTTTCAAATAAATCAGGCTCAATAATTCCATTATGTAAGCCTTCATATTCTTCATTTTTATAGGTAATTTTACCAATATAAACTTTATTATTTAGAATTTTTGAAATATGTCCGACACTAAAATTTTTACCATTCACTGTTTTTATATTATTTTCTTCTAGATATTTTTGAAGTTTTATACTTGACCCGAGATCTAAATACTTGTTAAATATTAATCTAACTATCTTTGCTTGTTCTGGAATTTCTATCAAAGTCCCGTTTTCTTTTTTATAGCCTAATGGGGCTGTACCATGAAGGAACATTCCTTTTTTACGAGAAGCTGCAAATTTATCTCTTAATCTTTCACTTGTAACTTCTCTTTCAAATTGTGCAAATGACAATAACATATTTAAAGTTAAACGTCCCATAGATGTTGTAGTATTAAACTGTTGAGTAATGGATACAAAAGAAGTTGCGTGTTTATCAAATATATCAACAATTTTTGCGAAATCCATTAATGAACGTGTAAGTCTGTCAACTTTATAAACTACAACTATATCTATTTTATCCATTTTTATATCTTCTAAAAGCTCTTTAAATGCTGGTCTATCAATTGTTCCACCAGAAAAACCTCCGTCATTATATTGTTTGTTAACTAGAATCCAACCTTCGTGTTTTTGAGAATTAATATAAGATTCGCAAGCTTCTCTCTGTGCATCAAGAGAGTTAAAATCTTGTTCAAGACCTTCTTCTGATGATTTTCTAGTATATATTGCGCATCTGATTTTTTTAATCATTTACATACTCCGAAGAATCTTTTTCCGTTCCATCTAGTCCCAGTAATTTCATAAGCAATTGCAGAAAGACTTTTATAAATTTTATTATTATAATAAAAGCCTTGTTCTAGAGCTTTTACTTCATGTATTTTTCCATTATATTCTCTTAGAAATCGCTTCCCTATTAGTGTAGCTTTTGATTGCATCGTATTCAAAGTACAATCAATTAAAGTGGATTTAGCCTCAAATTTCAAAACTAATTTATCTATTTGCTTCTTTAATTCTGGAGAAAAATCATGATATTTTTCTTTCCATCGTTCCATTTTTCTATCAAGCAGTTTATTATTCATATTAAATCCTTTATGTATTAGCATTTATCGCTCTTTATTCTTGCAATATCAAGGGTAAAGACACAAATTGTATCATTTTAGTTCAATATAATAACCGTCTTCTTGATCAGGCCTTCGGATAAATAAATATTTACCTGCGATATAAATATTTGCACTTTTATTTTCAGGATCTAAGTTTTTAATTTCCATTAAAGCATTAATAAGATCTTCTAAATATGCCATAAAAAATCCTTTCAAGTTTTGTAGTTACATACATCACTCAAAAGAATTTTTTTGCAAGTATAAAATAACTATTATAAAAACTATTCCATATTATTAAAATTATGGATGAATTTTATTTTTTCTGGATAATTTGTCAAATATAACTCACCTTGTTCCATAGTTTTTAATCCTAATTTCTTTAAAATGATTTCTAATTTATACACATTGCTTTCTACAGTATTTTTTTCTATACTAACACATCGATGCACGTGCCTTAAGTTTGCGATATATGAATTATTAAATATCCCCTTCCAAATTGGGAATAGTTTATTTAGTTCTTTTGATTTTTCTAACAAATCGTCTTTCAAATAGTCATCAAAAACTTCAATATTAACAATAGCTAGAGCGTTTAATACTAAAACAGGTTCAATAAACAAAATATCTTTTTCTAATAATATATCTAAAGTTAAATTTAACCTTACAAAAAATTTTTCAAGGTCTCTTGCTGAAAAATTTAAAACTTTCGATATTTCTGAGATTAAATGGCTTAGATAATTTTGCTCTTTATCATAATCAGGCTCAGGATAAGTCGCGTAGGCTACTTCTTTCATTTGAAGATTATAATTATAATATCGCCCATCTTCTATAAATTTA
Source organism: Candidatus Gastranaerophilales bacterium (assembly GCA_944325875.1). Lineage (GTDB taxonomy): Bacteria > Cyanobacteriota > Vampirovibrionia > Gastranaerophilales > Gastranaerophilaceae > Scatousia. Next base: position 2,524 of record CALVBU010000003.1, on the reverse strand, counting down.
TTAATTTTATCCCATAGTTGAGTTAAATTATAATATGCGAGCTGTTCCATAGAAGGGGTAGGTAATTGAAAATCTACATCAATAAATTTTCGTAAATAGCCATTTTCTTCACCTATGTTGACTCCAAAAATTTGTCTTACAGAGTTTTCTATTTGCTTCTTATCAACAGACAAAACAAAAATAATATTAGGAATACCAAAGAAATGTTTAATTATCTCAAGTGTTTTAATAGTATACATTGGGTGACAACGGTCTAATTCATCAACAAATATAATAATTTTTTTATTGAGCTTTGTTTGAATACTTGTTAATTTAATTTTGAATTCATGCATTTTTTCTTTTAATTCTATGTATTCTGAATCAATCATTTTTTTATCTGGATCAAAATTTGCTGCACAATTTACAACACCTAAATTAACACCGATTTGGAATGAAGATTTTTTACAAATATTTTCAGCGAATTCTTTAGTCCATTTTATGTCTTCTTCGAGTTTTGTTTCTGGATCTACTTTTTCCAGTTCATTAAATAGCTCTACAAATATTGGTATCAATGGAGATTCATAAAAATCTGATTCCCATGCGTTGTACAAAATATTTATTGAGTCATTTTCCATAAGTTTAATAAGGTTTTGAATAAAATATGTTTTACCGCCACCCCAAGGTGCAGAAACACTAATAACATTTAAATCTGTATTCAATAATATATTTTTAAAATTTTCTGCAATTTCTTTTCTTTCGAGCTTATCATCTTCAAATGCTGATTCTAACATTATTTTTAATCTCCAATATAAAAAAGTAATATAATTAAAAATATTATCTGATAATTTCTCAGTTCTAATTATTTTTTATATTAAATAGAACTAGTAAAATTTTTCAATCATAAGTTTACACCAAGCACATTTTTCTTGATTTTGTCTTTTTGTTTTCTCATCTGCATTAAAATTTTTTATTTGTTCAAGAACATCAAAAGCTTGTTTACACAATTCTTTATTTGGGCGTCTATCATTTATACCATTAGCAGCTTTAATCATTGATTTGAATACAGTCAATGCATTTCTATATATTTCTAAATCGCAATTAAAATGGTTTTCAATAAAACAAATAATATAATTCAATGTTTCCAAAAACATTTCTTTAGTTACAGTCTGATTGTTGTATTTTATTGGAAATTTGATAGTCATGTGCATCTCCTTTTGTTAATTATAGCATATTTATTTTATGAAAATGGCATTTATTAAATAATAAATTGTGTCTGAATGATAAGCTTTGAATGGTTTTGCTTGACATTTAAAAAGTCTAGAGTGATGAGTATTGCTACAAAATATGAGACTTGAAAAATGAATTTGCAGTTATTATGCCATTGGAGGGTACAGATGATTCTAAAAAATAAACTTACAAAAGAAACATTAAACATAACATATCCAGAATTTAGAAAAAAGTTTGCAAAAGAAATTCAGTACGCTTTTGAAAGCTATCGCAAAACTCAGTTAAATAAGTATTCTTATAATTTTAAAGATGATAATTCAATGGAATATAATTTTTATTTTCAACTTCAATGGAATTTTAATCATTTTGGAAATTCGAATTGGTATATTGAGAGAATGTAATTTTAGCTCAAAATTTTCTTTTGCATATATTGATTTTCAACGATAAGTGATTATATTTTACTGATATTTCATATTATAGTATATTGAGTTTTAGATATTCAAATGTTTAAGTAAATCAAAAGATGTTATAATCCCTAATAATTTTTGTGAAGATTCTCCATTTTCGGTTACAAGAAAAGCTTCAATTTTTTGATTTTTATGTTTATATCTATCAATTAAATTTAACATTTCTTCAATAGGGGTGTTTTTAGAAATAAATTCAAATTTTACATCTTCATTTATATCTAATGAATAATATTGTTTAAAATCTTTTATTGTCATCTTTTGGGGTTCTATTATTATTTCATGAAGATTATTTAAAAAGAATGTGAATAGTGTATAAGAATTAAAAATACCAATTACATTTTTTTTATTATCAATAATAGGAATATTTGAAAAATTTTCTTTTTGCATTTTTTTTATTACAATTGAAATGTTTTCATTTTCTGTAACTTGAAATACGTTTTTTATACAAATTTGATAAGCTGTTAATGGATTTAATATTTTATTTACTGCATTTTTAAAAATATTTAAACCTTCTTCTGTAATTGTAAAATGATTATTATCACATTCATGTGCTAGTATATTCCTATAATCTTTATAGCGATTCCAAAATTCTTTATTTCTTGATAATATAATATCATTATCTATAAAAGTTTTATCATTAGATCTATTATGATTTTTCTTTTTTGAATGACATTCTAATTTTTTAAATTCTTCAAAAAATTCGTTATTTAAATTGTTCATGCCGTATTTATCTCCAATTTTAACTCATTATACTTTTTTATTTTATTTGTGTCTAATTGATACAAATTTAAATTAAACAGTTCCAATTGAGATTAATAAGAGCGATTACTATAGGTAGGAACAATACTTGA
>CALVBU010000002.1 GCA_944325875.1 Candidatus Gastranaerophilales bacterium | reverse complement strand
TTCCAAAATTCCCAGGTGCAGAGTTACCGAAAGAAGATCCTATTCAAGTACCTTTGAGACCAAAAGATGAAGCTCCAGAAGCTCCAAAGGCACCTGAAACACCAAAAACACCTCCGGAAAATAAAAAGCCAGAAGCTCCAAAAGGGAATGATAATGGTGTTCAAATACCTCTAAGACCACCTGAAGATAAAGGAACAGAAGAACCACCTAAATTTGATGTTCCAAAATTCCCGGGTGCAGAGTTACCAAAAGAGGACGAAGTTCAAGTACCTTTGAGACCAAAAGATGAAACTCCAGAAGCTCCAAATACACCAAAGGCGCCTGAGACCCAAAAAGCTCCAAAAGATAACGATGAAGGAACACAAATTCCACTTCGTCCATCTGAAGATGATCCAGGATATGAACCTCCTGCTTGGGGAGTGCCACAGTTCCCTGGAGGTCAAACTCCTCAAAAGGCTGACTCTACAGAAGTTAAAACTGAAGAAAGAATGCCATCAATTCAAGAAATGTCAGATAAAGCGAAGAAAAATCGTGAAGCGAACAAACCTTGGTGGAAGTTCTGGTAATAAATATAAACGAATCCCTCCATATCGGAGGGATTTGTTATATTTCTTTTATTCCATAAGGAATTGATTGTAAATTGTTTTTTATCCAATAACTGTTTTTAGGTTTAAATTCTTTTTCAACAATATAATAAGTTGAACCTGAACCTGACATAATTGAGTCTGGATATTCTGATTTTATATCCTGTAATTCTTTATAATCATTTATGACAGCCCATTCTAAATCATTTACAAAATTTTCTCTTCCAACTTTAGGTTTTTGTGCAAACTTGGTATATGCTTCTTTTGCGCTAATGCCTAAATTTTCTGGTTTGATAAGTGATAGTGAGAACTCTTCATAAGGTAATTCCTCAAGAATTTCACCTCTACCGGTTGTCATTTGTCTTCCGCCTTCGAGACAAAAATTTAGATCAGAACCAAGTTTTGCGCATAATTCATGTAACTCTTTTTTATTTAATGGATTTCCAAAAATTTTGTTCAATCCATACAAAGTTCCTGCGGCATCCGTGCTTCCACCTGCGAGTCCTGCTGCTATTGGAATGTTTTTTTCAATAAAAATATTTATTTTGTGGGGTTGTAGATTTGCTCTTTCAATAAATAATAATGCCGCTTTATGCACAAGGTTTTTTTCATTATATGGAATTTCTGTACTTGTGCCGGATAATGCAATTTCAAACTTTTTGGAGGCTTCTATGGAAATTGTTAAATAGTCAAAAAGATTTATTGCCTGCATTATACTTTCAATATTATGAAATCCATCTTCTCTTTTTCCTGTAATTTTAAGAGTCAGATTAATTTTTGCAGGGCATTGAATTTTAATTTCCATTTTTTAGTTCCTCGGAAAGCTTTCCAAACTCTTCTATAGAAAGCTTTTCTCCACGTGTGTTTTCATCAAATCCTAATTTTGACATTGCATTTTGAATGTTTTCTTTTGAAAATCCTCCGCTAAGAAGGCAATTTTTAATATTTTTTCTTCTTTGAGAGAATGCAGCTTTAACAGTTTTTCTAAAATGGCTATAGTCAGATAATTCAAGTTTTGGTTTTTCTCTTACTATCAGTTTTACAAGAGCAGAATTAACTTTTGGTGCAGGGAAAAATGAACGTCTTCCGACAAGTTCTTTTATTTCTACGTCAGCCCAAAACTGTGATAAAATTGTCAAAAGTCCGTATTGTTTTGATGGAGATTTTTCTGTTGCAACCATTCTTCTGGCAACTTCTTCTTGTACCATCAAAAGTATATCAGTAATTTTATTACGGTTTTTGTTGTCTAAATCGTCAATTTCACCAAGCAAATGTGCGATAATCGGACTTGTAATGTAGTATGGAATATTTGCGACAATTTTGACTTTGCCTTCGCACAATTCAGACAAATCAGTTTTTAAAATATCTTGATGAATAATTTTTAAATTAGGTGCATTTAATTTTTCTAACTCTTTGATAGCTTCTTCATCAAGTTCAATTGCAATGACTTGTTTTGCGTGTTTTACCAATTGCTCTGTTACAAAACCAACTCCAGGACCTATTTCAATTACGGTATCATCTGGAGAAATTTCTGCATAGTCTATAATATTGGCTATAACTTCTCCATTAATCAAGAAGTTTTGACCAAGTCTTTTTTTAGTTTTAAAATATTTTGCTCTGCTGTAGTAGTCCATCTTAACTACTATAATACCACAAGCAGGTAAATGTTTTGTAAAATCTTCTTTGCTATTTTAAATAATGTTATAATAAAAATGCGGAGGTAAATTTTGAGTAGTCTAAAAACACAAGAACGTTTGGAATATCAGGATATATTAAATATTTATACTTCAGGCTGTAAAGAAAAATCATTACACACTATCGGTCTTGAATATGAGAGACTTCCAATATCAATGGTAACAGGTAAAGCCATTGATTATTCTTCCGAATTCGGAGTGTGTAATTTTTTGAGAGCTTTTGCTAAATCTGAAAATTGGGATTATATCACTGATGATTACAATATAATCGGGCTTAAGCAGGAGCATGACACTATTACTCTTGAACCTGGTTGTCAGATGGAACTTAGTGTTAAACCTGAAAAAAGTATTTCTGATTTAGAAAAAAAGATTAATTCTCTTGATAAATTGATGGAGCCAATACTTGATAAAATGGGGATTACTCTTTTAGGTTATGGTGTTTCTCCAATATCTACTCATAAAAATATTAATCTTTTACCAAAACGCAGATATGCATTAATGGCAAAATATTTATGGGGCATTCTCTCTGATGTTATGATGCGTGAAACGGCAGGAATACAAGCTTGCTTTGATTTTGTCAATGAAGAGGATGCGGTGAGAAAGTTTAAAATCACAAATAAATTAACTCCTTTTGTGACAGCGATGTTTGCGAATTCTCCAATCAGAGGAGGAGTTGATACAGGTTATAAGTCATTTAGAGCGTTAAGCTGGTTAAATACTGATAATGACAGATGTGGTTTTACATATAGGCTTGGGGATGAATATTCTTTTGAGGAATATATTGATTATGTATTGGAAACTCCCGTAATTTTTATTACTCGTGAAGATTTGCCTATATATATAAATGGTAAAATAACTTTCAAAGATTTTATGAAACGTGGTTGGGAAGGGTTTGAACCTACTCTTGATGATTATTTATTGCAAGCAAATCTTTGTTTCCCTGAGGTCAGACTCCGTAACTTTATTGAAATTAGAAATCATGATTGCGGTAAAAAAGCTACTCCATATTCGATTTTAGCTTTGTATAAGGGTATTTTGCAAAGTAAATCCTCTATGGATGAAGTCGAAGAGCTCTTAAATCCTTATAGTTATAACGATTTTGCGGAACTACGTTATAATGTTCCAAAAAGTGGATTAGCAGCTAAGATTGCCGGTGTCTCTGTAAAAGAAATAGTTAAGGAGATTCTTTATATTTCTGAAAAGTCACTTATTGGTGAAAATAGTGGGGATGAAAGGTATCTTGACTTTATTAAAGAATTTGCCTTGCAAGGAATTACGCCTGCTGATGTAATTATTCGTAATTGGAATGGTATTTGGAATAAAGATATTAAAAAGCTCTTAAAATATTTGTCTGATTAGTTTTCCGACCATGCCAACAAGTAAGCTTAATTAAATATTTTACAAAACTTAATAGTGTTTAAAACCATGAAAAAGCATGCTGTGAGCATGATTTCATGGTTTAAATTTCTCAAACCATGTCGTTGAGCATGATTTAACATGATTGACTTTTGAAAACTCGCTGTATAGGTAGGTTTAAGCCCTTTGTTACAAATGTTCACATATTCATGTCCCTCTCTTGAAAATGCAGAGGGATTTTCTATAATGTAATTAAGGACAGGCGAGATACCGCCGGGGATGGTAGTTCCAGCAGGTTTTACTGCATGGGCTAAGTGCAGGCTCGTGATGATTAGGGTTTGCTTTTATTATGAGTAGATAGTTGAATTTGGAGATTATAAAATTGTTTAGAAGTAGGGATATGGGTAGAGCAGTAGCTGTTAGAAGATGGACTCCGACGGCTCTTGAATGTTATAAACGCGGTTGTAATTGTGAGGGATGTTTTTATAGAGATTTCTTTAGCGGATCTTCTCAAAAATGTCAAATGAAAGCTTCTGTTCTTGAGCTTGTTAGAGTTATTGGAACTCCTAATGTTGAATTACAACAATTTCTTATAGAAGATTAATTTGGGCTTTAAAATTTATGTAACTTGTGCTATAATATATAGGCAGTATATTATATGGAGGTAGACATGCACATTTACGTAAACGGAAGAAACATTGAAATTACTGACGCTATCAAAGCTTATGTAAAAGAAAAAATTGGAAAAGTTGTAAATCATTACGACCAAATCCAAGGTATTGATGTTGTATTATCTGTTATTAAAAATCCGTCAGCTTCCGGTAAACATGTTGCTGAAGTTTCTTGCAAAATGAATACTGGCGTTGTTCGTTGTGAAGAAGCAGCAGATTCTATGTATGAAAGCATAGATTTACTTGCTGATAAGTTAGACAGACAAGTTAAAAAGTTCAAAGATAAAGCTTTAGGTTCAGATAAAGCTTCTATCAGAACTGATAATAAAGAAGAAGCAGCTGAAGAAGCTACTGAAGCTGTAGAAGAATAATTAAGAAAAATGATTAACGGGAAAAAAGTCGTCGTAATTATGCCCGCATATAATGCGGAAAAAACCTTAAAACAAACCTACGATGAAATCTATAAAGATTTTGTTGATGAAGTTATTCTTGTGGACGATCATTCTCAGGACAATACAAAAGTTGTATCGAAACAATTGAATATAAAAACTATTGTCCATAAAGAAAATAAAGGATACGGCGCTAATCAAAAATCCTGTTATAAAGCAGCTTTGAAATCCGGAGCAGACATCGTAGTGATGCTGCATCCGGATTATCAATATACACCGAAATTAATTCCTGCTATTGTTTGCATGATGGCTTTTGAACAATATGATGCTGTTTTGGCGTCTCGTATGCTTGGAAATTCTGCACTTAAAGGCGGAATGCCCTTTTATAAGTTTATTGCAAATCATTTTCTTACTTGGTTTGAAAATTTGTTTACCGGTGAAAAATTATCTGAATATCATACCGGTTTTAGAGGGTTTACTAAAGAAGTTTTGGAAAAGTTGCCTCTTGGAGAATGTGATGATGACTTCATTTTTGATAATGAAATGATTGCACTTCTTTTCTATCATAAATACAATATTGGTGAGCTTTCCTGTCCTACAAAATATTTTAAAGAAGCATCTTCTATTAATTTTATTCGTTCTTGTAAGTATGGTCTTGGAGTTTTGGCTGTTAGTTTAAAATATAGACTTGCAAAGCTTGGCATAAAATCAAAAATATTCAAACCAAATGCTAAAAAACTAGATTTAGATACTGAGCTTGAATACTATTATCAGTAAATACGAGAATTTATTTACACTTAGTCTTCCCTTCCCAGCTTAAGTCGCTGCAGTGTAGATAATCCATATTTTCATTTGAAATAATCCACCTTGTGCAAGCATATCCGTTGCTTTTGCTTTCTGATGTGTTTTGAATATTGCAATAAGTTTCCATTTCCTGATTTTTGAAAATTGTGGATATTGAACTTTGTAAGATTGAAAAATAAAAAATATCCTTGCCTGTGCTATTTGGTGGATTTTCAATTCCATTAATATCCACTGCAAAATCTCCGCAAGAATCTTTTTCCTTACAGTTAATGTTTGAAATCCAACCTCCGATTACTGTCATACCATTTGCCAAATTTATTATTGAATATGATTTCAGGTCAATATTTCGCACATTTCCTGTTAGAGTGTATAATTTATCAGGTTTTTTACATGTGCTTTCATTTGCTTTGCATCTTGTCGCTATTTTTAGATATGGAGATAATTTGTCCCAAAAAATATCTTGATTTGTTCTTCCTGAATCGTTTTGAACAAATGACCCATCGTCATTTGTTTCAAATTTAGAATTTTCTGTAAACCAATAATTAATATCTCCGTTTTGATTTTTAGCTAGCATGTATGCTTGATTTATTAACGAGTATGCTACTTTGACCTTATCAACTGTTACTTTTTCTTGATTTTTTTGTACTAAAGTGGGCAAAGTCATTGCTGCAACTATTCCAATTATTCCAAGTGTTATTAATACTTCTGCGAGAGTAAAACCCTTATTCAAATATTACCGTCCTTTCTATTGAGAAATCTCAATGATTTTAATAATATTATATTGCATAATCTCAATAAATGCAATATTCAGAATTAGGGAAATTTATTAAAGATAAAAGAATAAATGCAGGGATTTCACTTAACAAGTTAGCTATGGATGCGGAGATTGACCCTGCAATTTTATGCAGAATAGAGAATTTAAAACAAGGTATAAAGTTGAATATATTAGAAAGTATTTCGTTTGCCTTTAATATGAAAGTGTCTGAGTTTTTATCAGAATATGAAAGGCAATATGATATAGAAAAAGACCACAAATAAATTGTGGTCTTTCCTTTATATTAATTGGTTTTACTTTTGATTAATTAAAATGTTGCAGCAGGTTTTTTCTGAACTGAAGCACCTGGAATTGATTGCCAGTTAGCTGCCATGATTTTTTTGAATGATTTCAATGCTGTGTCTTCAAGTTCACCAAGTTCTTCAGCTTCCATAATCAATTCTCTTAATGGAAGTAATGCTCTTTGGTCTCTTAGAACACCAAGTGCAGCTGCAGCACCTGCTCTTACTAATTCGTTTTCATTGCGGTTTTTCATTACGTCGATCAATGCTGGAACAGCTTTTGTATCATTTAATTTACCAAGTGAAGTTACTGCATAGATTCTAACGTTTACCCATTCGTCATATAACATATTAATGACTTTATCAACAGCCTTTTTGTTTCCAATTTCACCTAATGCTCTTGTTGCGTCGCAACGTACATTTACTTTTTCGTGATCTAAAGATGCGATAAGTGCATCTGTTGCAACATCACCAATTTCAATCAAAGCATCTGTTGCTGTGATACATACTTGTGGGTTTTCGTCGTTAAGTGCTTCTACTAGAGGTTCTACAACGATTTCACCACCTAAACGACCTAATGCACGAGCTGCACGAACACGTACATCAACGTTGCGGTCTTCTCTTAATGATTCAATTAAGTGAGTTGTTGCTTTTGAATCGCCCAATTCGCCTAGTGCTCTTGCTGCATACAAACGAACTGAACCGTTCTTATCATGTTTTAATACTTCAATTAAAGGTTCAACAGCTTTGGAGTCGCCCATTTCTCCTAAAATACGGGCTGCATTGTATCTAACTTTTTCGGAATTACTTGTTTTCAAATCCATTAGTAGTTCATCAAATGATTTTTTAACTTGTTTTTTCTTACTGTTCACACTAATTGTCATTAAATTTTCCTCCGACACCACAAATAATATTCTACACTTACATTTTTATAAAAAATTTTTCGAGAATATTATTGCCTTTTTACCTTATTTATATTAAATATTTGTAACAAATCTAACCTTTACTGTTGTTATTTTGCAGTCATTTCTTAACTGCTGTTTGCCTTTGGGGAGCAAGTGTAAATAAATATTTGATTAAGGGTATTACTTACACTTTATTGTTTATATTTGTATAATAACATATTTTTTATCAAAATTCTTAATTTGAATGTATTATTTATACAAATAATACGATTGTTTAATTAAAATTAGGTTTAATTCAATTATATTTATGCAAAATATGTAACATAACTTAATAAATACTACTTACTATAGATAGTAATAATAAACTCGCTACCCTTGCCAACTTCACTGTTTACGCAGATTTTGCCATTATGCTTTTCAATAATTTTCGCAGAAATCGCTAAACCAAGCCCAGTGCCGATTCCTACTCCTTTTGTTGTATATCCGGCTGTAAAAATTTTTTCAATTTCGTTTTCAGGAATACCTTTACCGGTGTCTTTTATGCTCACAGTCAAGGTTTCGCCCTCAAAATTTGTTGTGATTGTAATAGTTCCTTTTCCTTCAATAGCTTGACAAGCATTGACTAAAATATTGGTAAATACTTGGTTTAGCATATTTGGGTAGCAATTTATGAGAGGTAATTTTCCGTAGTTTTTAATTATTTCTATTCTATTTTTTGTTTCGTGACGAATCAATTCCAGCGTCAAATCAAGCTCTTTGTTGATGTCTGCTTCTTGAAGCTCGGCTTCATCAAGTCTTACGAACTTTTTCAGTGAGACTACTATGTTGCTGATTCTTTGAATTGCTTCGTTATCAATATGGTTGATTTCCTGCATTATATCTGCGATTTCGGTATCTTTGATTTGTGGAATAAGTTTTGCTAAAAGCCCGTTATTTGATTTGATTGAGGCAACAGGTGTATTGATTTCGTGGGCTACGCCTGCAACTAATTGACCCAAAGATGCCATTTTTTCTGAATTAATAAGTTGTAGTTGGGTTTCTTTCAGTTCTTTGAGGGCATTTTTTAATTCTTTTACGGTTTGAATATTCCTTTGATAAAGCTGTGCTCTTATAATCGCGTTACCTAATTGGAATGAAATTGCTTCTAGAATTTCTAATTCTTCTGATAATTCTCGTTTATGGTAACTTAGTAAAACTATTACGCCTATTAGTTTTTGGAGGTGGAATACCGGAACGACGACACGCATTACTGATTGTTTGAACGGTTCTGCATCTATATATTCTTTTAGACAATGTACTACTGAAATTTTATTATTACAAATAGTGTCAAAAGTTTCATTATCAAAGGTTATTGAGCTTTTTTCAGATTGTTTTTTGCTGCCGTAAATTTCGATTATATTAAATGTTTTGTTTTTTGCTTCGGCATAGTATGTCTTGAATGCGCCAAACATTAGTGCAAGTTCATTGAGTGCAGAATTAAGAATTTTTGATATATCGGTAGATTCTCTTATTATGTTGGAAACTTTGTTTATGAGTGCGATTCGGATGGCTTGAGATTGTGCTTTTTGTTTAATTTTTTGTAAATCTTCATTTTCTTCTTCAAGATTATTGTAGTTTTGTTGTAATTTTTCATATTGTTTTTGTTTTTTTAACAATTCTGTTTGAGCGCTTATGTCTGAGAAAAAGAAAATTGCATATTTACCTTTTTTAATTACAGACATATCATAGTAGGATGTTTTTTCTCTATTATGTTGATAGGATACAGATGCAAAAAAGTTTTCTTCACAGTTTAGCGCATGGTAGATGGGAGAATAGTTTTCAAGGTTTTCGCTGGTGAGTGGGCAGATATCAAAATTGTAGTTATGAGAGAATTTTTTCAAGTTTGAAAAGTCTGCAAACCAACGTTTGAAAGTATAATTTTGATAAATTACTTCCCGCTTTTTGTTTACTATAATTACAGCATCCCTAAATTGATTGAAGATATCAAACTTTTTCATATATAATATTATATTCTAACAGTCTATGTCGGGCAATTTGTTAATCATTAAGTATAAGGTCAAAGCATAAATTTTCTATGACTGTTTGAATATTCATATTTAATTGAAGTTCTTTTTTTGCTTTTTCTACTGCATTGATATCTTTTAGAAGTTTTAATTTAAGTAATTTGTTTTGCACATTTGTTTTAAGTAATTCTGTCATGAAGTTTTGCATTTGAACCAGAACTTCCATTGGGTCATTATCTTTTGAGATTGTAAGAAGTTTGTCGTTAAAATCCAAGACGGCGTTTCTTTCGGTTTCAAGATAATTCTCCATTAAATCCTTTACTAATGAATAATCTCTGTTATCTTCTTGCATTGATGGTACAAAGAAACATTGTGCGCGGGATATGATTGTCGAAATCATATCTGATTTATCTTTTGTTAAAAAGAAAAATGTTGTATTAGACGGTGGTTCTTCAAAAGTTTTTAGTAAAGCGTTAGCTGTCGGTTCTTGAAAGTTATTAGGATTTAGTCCGCAAACATTACCTTCTTTATCTTTGTCACAGAAGATTAATACTCTATGATATTCTGAAGTTACCAGCAAATCATTTTTTATCATTCTGGCTTGATCAATTGAGATTACAGTTTTTGATTCGTCATTAGACGGTTTGTTGTCTACTTTCGATATTGTAAGAACTGCCGGATGTTGATTTTCTCTTATCCAATTGCAGTTAAGACATTTGCATTCAGGGGTATGATCGCCTGTACAATTAAGCATTCTTGCAATTTCCAGTGCCAAATCGTATTGTGCCTGAATGTCTGTTCCGTAAAAAAGAATACAGTGCGCAATATTTTTATTAGGCTTTTCTATTCCTTTTGTGAAATATTTTATTAGAAAAGGATATTTTTCTCTTATATTTTCGATTCCTAAATTATTTAAAGAAGGCATTTTCTACCTCCGCTTCAGGGTTTTGTGATTGTCCTGATTTAATTTTATATTCTGCCTCGGTTATATTTTGTTTTAGTTTTACTAAATCTTTTAAGTTTGTTGATTTAAGTTTTTGTAAAGTTAGTTTTACAACATATTCATGCTGGCCGGTAAGACGAGATAATTCAGAAGGGGTGCATTCTGAAGATTTTGCTTTTAAAATTATCCAGCGTCTGAGCATGGTTTGGAGGGTTGAAACTATCTCAAGACAATACTTTTTCTCCAATAATTTGCGATATTCTTTTAGTGCTAAATCTTTTTTCCCTTCCATTAAATAATCAGAAAAGGCAAATAAATCTTCGTTGGAAATGCAAATCTCTTTTACCATATCGACTGTTACTAAATCATTGGGATATGCCATAAGTTTTAGTTTTTCGAGTTCGGTGTCGATTTGTCTTAGGTTATTGCCGATTTGTGTAAGCATTGCTGTTGCTGCTTTTGGATCAAGTTTTAATTTTTTTGATTTAGCTTGTTTGTTTATCCACAACTCAAGTTCGGCGGTTCTGTATGTTGGAATTGTTGCGAATTCTTTTGCATTATATTTTGATAATGTTTTAAAAAACTTCTTTCTGCTGTCGAGTTTTTTACCTTCATCCCTCGGTAATTGCGCAACAAATACTATATCTAAATTCTCATTATTATTTTCTAATGCTTCTGTGATTTCTTTTATTTCTTTATCATCGAATGTTTTTGAGAAATATTCAAGACAATTTATTATAATAAGCATTTTGCCAAACATCATAGGTTGGGTTCGCAAAATTGAAATAAGGTCTGGAAATTTAGGATTGTTATAAGTTTTAAAACTCATTTCGAGAAAATTTTTATCGAGACCCTTTTTTAGTTTTTCGATTTCTTGCTCTATATTAAAATCTTCTTCACCATAGAAAAAATAAATTGCCATAGTCAAATTATACAACAAATATTATGTTAAAAAAAAGGAGGCATTTGCCTCCTTTTTTTTAACTTTCTATAAGTAAGCTTGCTCCGATAACTCCTGCTGTATTTCCGAGTTGAGCAGGAACTACTTCTACCGTTTCTCCTGCAATTTTCATTGCTCGGTTTTTAATAGTTTCTTTTAACGGATTTAACAAAATATCTCCTGCGTCTGCAACGCCACCACCGATGATAATTTTTTCAGGGTTTAGAAGGTTTACGACGCTTGCCATTCCGATACCTATATATTCACCCATTCTTGTGAAGATTCTTTTTGCAACAGCATCGCCAGCTTTAGCAGCTTCTGCAACTATGAATGGTGTAATATCATTTCCGTTTGCCATTTCACGGTATTTTGTAGATTTACCGCCTAAGATGTATTCTTCAGCCATTGCAACTATTGCAGGACCAGACGCAAATGCTTCCAAACATCCTGTGTCTCCGCAACCGCAAATAGGTCCATCGTGCATTTGTAATTTGATGTGTCCGATTTCTCCTGCTGCATTTGATGCTCCGCGAACAAGCTTTCCGTTTATGATTAAACCTGAACCGATACCTGTTCCAACAGTAATACAAATTAGGTTCTGGCATCCTTTACCTGCACCGAAATTTAATTCTCCTAGTGCAGCACATCTTACATCATTATCTATGCGTGTTGGAATATGAAATTCATCTTCTATCATTTTTGCAAGAGGAATTTCTACCCATCCAGGAATATTTGTAATTAATCTTACTATACCTGACTTAAAATCAACTTGTCCCGGAAGTCCAAATCCAATTCCTTCTATATCTTTTGCTGATAATTTTGTTTCGGTTAGCAAATCTCTGATTGCTTGTTTCATATTGTTGATTGTATATTCATAACCCATTTCCGCACGTGTCGGAATTGTATTCGAATATCCGATTTTTCCGTTTGAATCAACTAAAGCAATTTTTACATTTGTTCCACCAACATCAATACCAATTCTGTTTTTAACCATTATATTACTCCCTTTTCTAAAATAGTTATATTACTATAATAGGACAAACATATATTTTTTAATAGCAAAAAATATTTTTCAGGGTTTTTTAAGCAGAATATGAGAACTAATAATATACATTTTACCGGCTATGATGCCAGACCCCTAAAATCTTTAATTATCCGTGATGTTGGAGCAGGAGATTCTTTTACTCAACTTGTTAAAGAATTATCCTCTATTGGTAATAAAAATAATTTTGATGTTTTTGTTCAAAATGCTGATGAGATTGTTAGTGCACAAAATTATAAATCCGATCCAATGTCGGCATTACCTAATATGATGAATTTCCCTTGGGCTCAAGATAATCTTACTTTTATCCCTAAGGGTAAAATTTTGGCAAACAAATGGTTAGAGATTATTAATGATGCTGTATCTTCATTTTTCGAAAGACCTGAAAAATCTTTAGAAGAACATATTCAAGGTGGAAATTTCTTTTTTGTCAAAGATGGGAAATCTGATGCACTTATTGTTGGTAAAGATGAATTAGAAAATTTTAATTTAAATAATATTAAAAGGGATTTTGAAATCGAAAAAGTCTATCCGATATCTCAGCCGGAATTTCATATAGATATGGGTATTAGACCTCTTAAGGATAAAACTGTGTTAGTTAATGATGATAACTTGTTATCAAAAGCTTTGCATGATGCTGTAACTAATGCCAAAATTTATGCAGAAGAGAATAATGATTCTCAAATGAAAAATGTTCAGGAAAATCTTGAAAACATTAAAGAAACATTTGAAATCGGCAAGGTTTCAAATAAATATCAAAATACGGATGAAATTGTAAAAGAGCTAGAAAGTTACGGGTTTTCGCCAGTAAGAGTCCCGGGATGTTTTGTAAGACCTGTTCTTTCAAGTGATAATTATGATGATAATCATTATCTTGCTAATTTTATGAATGCTATTATTCAAGAAAATCCGGATGGTGAACTTGTTTATATAACAAATAAATCATTGCTTGATGAAATGGCACAAATTACTCCTGAAGTTGAAGAAAAATTAGGTTTTAGTTTTCAATCTTTATTTAAAGATAGTATCAAAGAATATGTGAAACCTGAAAATGTTCATTTTATAGATGCTGATGGTTATATTCCGATTTGTCTTGAGCATTCTCAAGGCGGAATTCATTGTTTGTGTGCGGAAGTTCCCGTAATTGAATGATTTTAATTTTCTACGTTTGCATGATATAATTATCTCAAACGGAGTTAAGATTTTATGATGAGTCAGAATAAAAAATTATCCATAGCATTTTATTGGCATATGCATCAGCCAGTTTATCAGCTTACTCCGGAAGGTGATTATTTAATGCCTTGGACAAGACTCCATGCTGTAAAAGATTATCTTGATATGGTAACTATTCTGGACCATTTTAAGGATATTAAATTAAATCTAAATCTTGTACCTGTTTTGCTTGATGCGTTTATTGATTATGGAGAAAAGGGTTTACATGATCTTCATTCAAGATTGACTGTAACTGATATAAAAGATTTATCTAATGATGATAAAGAATTTATTTTGAATAACTTTTTTGATTCAAATTATCGTACAATGATTTTTCCTTATGAGGAATATAACAGACTTTTCCAAAAAAGACAGACAATGGCTGAAGCAGATATTAATGCTTTTTCTGAGCAGGAATATTCTGATTTGATGGCTTTATTTAATTTGGCTTGGTTTGATCCTTCATATAAAAATGAATATATTGAATTAAAAAAATTATTTAAAAAAGGAAAAGGTTATACTCTTGAAGATCGTCAGAAAATTATTGAAATTCAAAGAGATATTATCAGAAGAATTATTCCTGCATATAGAAAATATGTTGAAGATGGCAAAATTGAAGTCACAACAAGTCCTTATTACCATCCTATTTTACCAATTCTTCTTGATATTAACAGTATAAAAATTGCCAATAAAGAGGGGCTACCTGTAGATTTGAAGATGCCTTTAGATGCTAAAGTGCAAATGGTATCAGCTTTAGATAGAATTGAAGAACTTATAGGAAAACGCCCAAAAGGTATTTGGCCGTCTGAACATTGTGTCAGCAAGAAAGAATTGGATTTGTTTAAGGATGTCGGCGCAGAATGGTCGATTTCTGATGAGGGAATACTTTCTGAATCAATAAATTTTGAGTTTGTAAGAGATTTTAAAGGTTATTTGGAAGAACCTTACCATCTTGTAAAATCTTATGAATACAAAAATGGATTAAAGATGATTTTCAGAAATTCTTTAATTCCAAATTTGATTGGTTTTGAGTATCCTAATTATGATTCTGTTGCTGCTGCAAACGATTTGTATGACAGAATTAAAATTATGCAAAGTAAACTTCTTTCATCTCCTGATGATAATCATATTTTGACTATTGCAATGGATGGAGAAAACTGTTGGGAAAATTATCCTAATGACGGAATTACTTTCTTGAAGACTTTGTATGAATTGATTGAGAAAGATGAATCGCTTGAAACTGTTTTAATCAGTGATTATATTGAAAAAGAAAAGTTCCACAAACCATTAAAAAATATTGCTTCAGGTTCTTGGATAAATAGAAATTTTAAATTGTGGATTGATGAACCGTTAAAGAATTTGGCTTGGAATTATGTAAAACAAGTTCGTGATGATTTTTGTAAGTACGTAAAAGAAAATCCTTATAATCCAAATATCGAACTTGCAAGAAGAGAATTATTTATTGCGGAAGGAAGTGATTGGTTCTGGTGGTATGGAGAACCAAATGATTCCGGACGTGATAATGTTTTTGATTATATTTTCAGAGAACATTTGAAAAATATTTATACATATTTGGGCTTAGATGTTCCGGATTATTTAGATATGCCTTTGCTATCTGCGATGTCAAAGCCTTCAAGATATCCTAAAGGTGAAATTAATCCTATTATTGATGGTAAAGATATTTTAGGAGATGAGTCTTGGTTAAATGCGGGTTGTATATCTATTCCGGATGGGCCTGTGTTAAAAGAAAATAAGTTTTTTGATAAAATTTGTTTCGGATATGACAGAGATAATTTATACTTACGTTTTTACGTAAATGAATATATAAAAAATAATCCGGAATTTATGAAAAAAACATATCAAATGTATATTTATACAAGGAATTCAAAACGCAAACATTCTCTTTCTCCAATACGTTTGATTAATAAAACAGAAAATATATTGCCTGTTTCAAAAGAAAAGTTTCATAATGAAATTCAATTATCAATTCATGAAGGGAAATTAAGGCTTTTAAGATTAATAAAAGCTATTCCGAATAATCTTTGGGTAATGCAAAACCCTAGAGATATTGTTGCCGTGTTTGATAAAGTAGTTGATCTGAAAATTCCTTTCAATGTTTTGGACATAGCTAGTGGAGAAAGTTTAGAGTTTGTTTTCGTCAATGCTAATATTGGGATAAATGATGTATTTATTCCAAATGAAATGCTATTGAATATTAAAAGGGATTAGATGTAAAAATTTGTAAAAAATTTTATTAATAGTTAAAGAAATTTTTTATTAGGGTCGTTATAGTACACATAAAAATAAGGAAATATAGATATGGTTGATTTTAATAGTAATATATCTGAACCTCAAGGTTTTCCACAGCTTGACAAAGACTATTGGAAAAATCAAAAGCAGATAGAAAAATCTGAACCAAATTTATTTGATAATTTAATAAAAACTAATTTTGATGTAGAAAACCTAAAAGGAATTTCTGTTTTTACATCAAAAGAAAAATAAAATTTTTCCTCCTTCTTATTAAAAAAAAGCCTCTTATGAGGCTTTTTTTATGAATGTGGAGATAAAATTCCAGCTATAACACCGATAATTAACAAAATTATAAATATAAATCCAACAGTTCCATTGTATTCATCAAGTTCATTTTCATTTTTGTCTTTATATTTATTTAAAGCAAGCATTATGTAATCAATTAGTATCCAAATACAGCATCCGCCAAAGCTTAGTAATTGAATGATCCCGATAATTGGATAACCTGTATAAAATCTATGTATGCCAAATGGACCTAAAAATGCACATAGTAGCATTGTTGCTAGCCAATTCTTTTTTTTGCCATATACAACAGGTTGTTCTTGCATTTGAGATGCTTGAGTGTCTTTGTACATTGTCATAATACTTAATTCCTTTCAAATATTGTTAATTGAGTAATTATTATAATATTATTTTAATCTGCTAGAATAACTATCCATATAGAGATTATGAATACGACTAACGATGCTATTGCTAAATTTTTATTATAATCTGCTAAAGGTTGCTCTTCGCTATCTTTGAATTTGTTAGATACAAGCATAACGTAATCTATTAAACTCCAAATTCCGCAACCCCCGAGTGTTAACAGTTGGATAATACCAATAAGCGTGTATCCTGTATAAAATCTGTGAATGCCTAAAACACCCAAGAAAAAGTTTAATAATAATGTTACTGTAAAACTTTTTGGCGGTCTTGCTTGTATCACTTGTTCTGAATTTTCGATATTGCTATTTTCTTCCATTGCTCTAATTTTGTCCTTTCTTGAGTAATCATACGGGACGATTTTAGCATTTTATCGATTTTTTATAGTCATTTATTTAGAGTATTTTTTATTAAAAGTTTAATCCATAATATTATCATTAGTGGAGCTATAACTATTATTAGAGGATTTGTATTGTAAGCATTTTTTAATTCTCCATGAAAAAGGCTATAAAAAGCTCTAGTTATACCGCAACCAAGACATTCGTGTCCTGTAACAGTTTTCCAGATACAATTTATTAAATTGAAATGCGTTAAAAGAACTACCCCTATATAAAATAGCAGTGGTAGTAAAATTAGAAAAATTATTTTAATTCTTTTATTTCCCGGTTGAGCCAAATCCGCCGGTCCCTCTGATGGTTTCAGTTAATTCGGTAACTACTTCAATCTTTGCTTGCTCAACTTTTGCAATAACCATTTGTGCAACTCTTTCGTCAGGTTGAATTGTGTATGTTTCGTTAGAAAGATTTACTAAAGGAATACAAACTTCTCCACGATAGTCTTCATCGATAGTTCCGACACAATTAATAAGTGTGATACCGTGTTTTATTGATAATCCTGAACGTGGTCTTATTTGAGCTTCATAACCGTGTTCCAGTTCTATTTTTAATCCAGTTGGGATGAGTGTTCTTTCTAATGGCTTTAGAGTAATCGGATTGTCGATTGCTGCACATAAGTCCATTCCGGCAGCGCCTTCAGTTTTATATTCAGGTACAAATCTATTGTTTGCTAATCTTTTTATTTTTAGTATGGTCATAAAAAATCTCCTTATATTCATCATAGAGTATAAGGAGATTTTTGTAAAATTATTAAATTATTATTTCTTAATTAGGTAGTCTGTCAAAGATATCCGGAATATCTGAAAATTTTTCATCTTCTAATGTATTTTTTACTAAAACATCTTCTTTAGGAGACTTTTCTAATTTTAGATTGAACATTTTGTTCTCAAAATATTTATTAAAGTCATCGATACTAGTCATTTTAGCAGGTTTTGAAGGTTTAGCATTTTTTGCCCAACTTAATGTAGGTTGTCCAAATTTATTGAGGATATCAAATCCCATAATTGATTTTAACATTTTTTTCTCCATTCTGAGTAATTGTATTGTAAATTCTTTATTATTAAAGAGTTTGAAGCCAAATTTTTGTTAGTTGTTAAACAAAAATTTACAATTTCTTATTGAATTATACTTTTACAGCTTTCAAATCTTCTTCAATTTTTGAAAGAATTTCGTCTAATTTAGAAGCATCTTTGATACCACCTTGAGCGAAATTAGGTCTTCCGCCTCCGTTAGCTCCGGTAAAGCGAGCAATTTCTCCAACAATTTTGCCTGCGTTTACACCTTTTTTAACAAAACTGTCTGATACTTTTACTGCAACTGTTCTTGATGACGCAAGTATAATGATGCTTTCTCCAAGTTTTTGAGATGCAAATTCAATACCTGTTTTTAAAGCATTGCCATCAATATCTTCTACTTTTGTGATAAACAGTTTTCCGCCATCGATGTCTTCTGCTTTGGATAAGAATGTTGCAAATTTTGCACGAGTATTTTCTTCTTTTGCTGCAGTTAATTCTTTTTGCAATTCTTTATTTTCTTCTTGAAGTTTTTCTACACGTTCTACAATTTCATCGTAGTGAGTTTTAAACATCAAAGAAAGTTTATCTATTTCTTTTACTTTAGCGTTCATAAAGTCAAATGCAGCTTTAGATACTGCTAGTTCAATACGTCTAGTACCTGCAGCAATTGCACCTTCTGATACAATTTTTACCAGTCTAAGATCTCTTGTATTTCTAGCGTGTGTTCCTGCACAAAATTCTTTTGATATGCAAGTTTCATTTCCGATTGAAACAACTCTTACAACTTCATCATATTTTTCTCCAAATAGAGCTGTAGCACCTGTAAGTTTTGCTTGTTCAATATCCATTACATCAGTATGAACATTCAATCCTTTTGCTACCCAGTTATTTAGAATTTCTTCAACTTTAACAAGTTCTTCAGGAGTCATTGCTCTTGAGAATGTAAAATCAAAACGCATTCTATCCGGTTCAACTTGAGAACCCGCTTGGTGAACTTCTTCACCTAAAACTTTTCTCAATGCTGATTGCAATAAGTGTGCTGATGTGTGGTGAAGTCTAATCTCTTCACGACGAGGAACATCGATTTTTGCTTTTACCGTCTCACCGATTGTAATTTCACCGTTTATTACTTCTGAACGGTGTACAAACAAGTTGTTAACTTTAAATGTTGTAAGTACTTCAGCTTTAAGATTATCGTTTTCGATAAATCCGCAATCACCTATTTGACCACCGCATTCTGCGTAGAATGGTGTTTTATCAAGTACGATATCAACATATCCTTCGCCTTCTATTGTTGCAAGAATTTTTGCATCGCATTCATTTTCTTCATATCCGACAAATTCAGTAGAACCGACTTCATCTTCAAGTTTTGCGTATTTCATATCGCCTGTTACGCTGATTTTTGCAGTTGCTGCTTTTGCTCTATCTTTTTGTTCTTGCATTGCAGCTTTATAGCCTGCTTCATCAACTTTTAATCCGTTTTCTTCAGCAATCTCTTTTGTTAGTTCAAGAGGAAAACCGAATGTATCATATAATTTGAATGCGCTTTCACCATCAATATCTTTTTTATCTGCTATAAATTCATCAAGTAATTTGTAGCCTCTATCAAGGGTTTTTGCAAATCTTTCTTCTTCTTTTTTGATTGTGTCGATGATTTTTTGTTTATTCTTAACCAAATCAGGATAAGCTTCGCCGTAGTGTTCAACTACAACATCAACAAGTTTGTACAAGAATGGTAAATCCATACCAAGAATTTTTCCGTGGCGAAGTGCACGACGTAAAATCATTCTCAATACATAACTTCTTCCTTCGTTTCCAGGGATTACACCGTCAGAAATCAAGAAAGAAACGCATCTTGCGTGGTCAGTGATGATTCTCAATGATACATCTGTTTTTTCAGATTTTTTGTAAGGAACCCCACTCATTTCAGAAACTTTATCCAATATTGGTTTTAAAAGGTCTGTTTCAAAAGTTGAAGCAACGCCCTGACATACCATTGTAATTCTTTCCAAGCCCATTCCGGTATCAACGTTTTTGCTTTCTAACGGAGATTGGTTACCTTCTTCGTCTTGATATAATTCTGTGAATACCAAGTTCCAAATTTCAACCCATCTATCACATTCACAAGTATCAATTCCGCAATTAGGGTCGTCACATTTGTATTGTTCACCTAAATCGTAGTGGATTTCTGAGCAAGGTCCGCAAGATCCAGATGCTCCAGGAGGGCCCCAGAAGTTATCTTTTTTACCTTTTCTTTTAATTCTTTCTGCTGGAACTCCAACACTTCTCCAAATTTCATAAGCTTCGTCATCTGTTTCAAAAATGGTAATCCATAGTCTGTCTTTATCAAGTTTTAAAACTTCTGTAACAAATTCCCAAGCCCAAGGAATGATTTCTTTTTTATAATAATCTCCGAAAGAGAAATTACCTAACATTTCAAAGAAAGTATGGTGTCTTGGAGTACGTCCTACGTTTTCGATGTCACTGTCTTTTCCGCCTGCTCTTGCACATTTTTGACAAGATGTTGCACGAGCTGGGTCATAAGGTGATTTAACAATTCCTAAAAATATAGGTAAAAATTGCAACATACCAGCTGTTGTTAATAATACTGTAGGGTTGTCAGGCACAAGGCTTGAGCTTTCAACTACTGTATGTTGGTGTTTGTTTTTAAAATAATCTAAATATAACTTTCTTATTTCGTTTCCGGTTAGCATAATTTCTTATTCCTTTTTTTATTGAGTAATCTATGTTTTGATTGTAACGAAAACATAACAAAATTACCAATAAATTTAATTGAAAATAACATTAATCTTAACTAAATTTTTTGGAGAAATTTTGAAATTATGCAATTTATGAGTGTTATGGATTGTATAGTTCATCCATCATTTTTACATAATCATCGGCTAAATCTTTATATCCCGGATTTATTCCGCTTTTATCGGTACGAGTTAAGAAATCTTTTGGAAATACTCTGCTCCAGAAAGGTAGGAGTGCTTCTGCTGTTGTTTTCATTTTATATTTATCTTCCATACCATTCCAAAATCCTGGGATATTTGGTCTGAAATATAGTCCCAAGGCATCTTGAAGTGTTGTTTGAACTTGTTTTACATTTCTTGTATAGTGCCATTTCATTAGTTCTTTTAGGACTAAATCTTTATCTGCCATTTCATTTTTTGTTAGGTGTAATTCATCTTTGCAAAATTCTCTAAATAGCGCAGGAGAATTTTTTCCATTGATATCTTTTGGTTTATTATCCAAAAGCAGATCTACATATTCTCTAAGCGGTGGTAGATCATGATTGCCTGTTAATATTGCAATATTCTTTTGTTTTTCAATATTTTCAGGGTTAGATATATTATTTTTGTCTTGAGCTTTGCTTATATTTTCTCCAATACCCATTGCGATAGGAATTCTTTGACTTACAAAATCTTCTGCAAAATTGTTTTTAAATTCTTTATATGCCTTTGTTTCTGCAAGTGGTCCAAAGTCTTCTAATATATAACAATCTGAAGGTTTTAAGCCTTGTTCTTTTGCAACACGTTTGAATAGTTCAAACATATTTTCCCCTTGTGAGTTTGTTTTTTTATCAAGTCTTACGATCCAGTCTTCTTCAAAAAAGTCTTTACCCATTCCACCTTTATCTTTTGGTGCGAAAATTTCACTGTCTTTTAAAATTCTTCCATCTGAAGTTTTGTAAGTTGTTGGAATTTCAGCTCTATTTATGTATCCTACAAAGTGATCAAGTCTTAGGTCACCTTCTTTTAAAAGTTTTTTTAATGAGTTTTCCTGATATGTCCAAAAATCAGGTGAGTCGTAGTTGTACAATGCATGTCCCCAGACTTGTGTGTAAGGATAGGCAGCTTCTGGTGGGCAGCCACTTACTTTGGTCGGGTTGTAGTTTTTATCAAGAAGGAATATGTTTTTGTTTGCCCAAGTGTCAACTCCATTTGGATCAACCCCTATCGCCAAGTCGAGTATAAGTCTTATTCCTTTTGATTTTAATTGGTTATTAAATTCATTGAATTGTTTGTCATAAATAAATTGTTCAAACTTGTATTGGTTAAACGTATCTAATTCATCATCGTTAAAAACTTCTTCAAAAGAAAGATTTTCCTCTTTTATATTTTCTGGAAGCTTTTTTAAATATTCAGGCCAATTCTTCCAGTTTGTCCCGTATTTTGCGGATAAAGTATCATAAGCCGCATAAGTGTTTAACCATAAGTCATTATTTTCTTTTTCAAATTTATTGTATTCAATTTTTAAAGGATGATTATTATCAAGTTGTTTAAAACGTTTATAAGCTTTTGTAAAACGTGGGTCTTTTTGTTTTTTCAACATATCCATAGTAAACACTGGAGATGTAATATCATCAGGAAGTTCTGATTCTTTTAATAGATTTCCATATCTATTTTTTGTTAATTCATTTAGGTTAACAAGATATTTATTTTTGCTAAAACGCCCGGAAGCGTTATATGGGCATAAGTCATTTCCCAATGCAAAAAGCGGGTTCATAATCCAGTGTGTTTGATGTGATTTTTCTAAAAAATCAATAAACTGATTTGTTTGCGGATCTAAGAATTGACCGCAATAAGAACGGGTTGCAGGAAGGCTTGAAATATGAAAAAGCATGCCTCTTTGTTTTACTTTGCCTTTGCCATCGACTCCAGTAAATGAGATTGCATTATATATATTTTGTTTTTCAAAACGGTCGTTTATATTTTGATGTGTGTAAGTCTCAGATGTTTTTATATTTTTAATTGCAGAAATGTAATTTAGTGCATTTACTGGTGAAATTTTCATTCTTTATACCCCTTAATGTTATTTATAATATTAAAGCTAAAGTTGAAAAAGTTTGCTTAATATTAAGATTAATTTACATAATCTCAGTTAGTAGTGAAGTTGACATTATATATAGACTCTAATATTATTAAAATGTTATGCCTAAGGTATCAATTATAGTTCCTGTTTATAATGTTGAGAAGTATTTATCAAAATGTCTTGAAAGTTTGATTAAGCAAACTTTTCAGGATATCGAAATCGTTTGTGTAAACGATGGTTCTACTGATAATTCGCTCGAAATTTTAAATTCTTTTGCAGAAAAAGATTCTCGTATCAAAATTGTGAATAAACAAAACGGGGGATTGTTTTCAGCTCGGCATGAGGGAATGAAGTATATAAATGGAGAATATTTAATTTTTGTTGATTCCGATGATTGGGTTAGTGAAAATTTAGTAGAAAAATGTTTGCAAAAAGCTGAGTCTGATAATCCTGATGTTGTAGTTTTTGGAGCATTTTCTGTCCGAGAAAAAAATGGAAATCCAATCATTAAAAGAGGTGGATATGATTTTTCTAAAATCCCTTTAAAATTTAGAAAAAAACTTTTTGGATGCAATGATTTAGGGAAAGATATATTTAAGTTTCCTCCAACAGCTTGGAGTAAGATGTATCGTGTTGATTTTATTAATAAGCATAATATAAGATTCCAAGAAATAAAGAATGGCGAAGATCAGTTATTTTTTATCCATTCAATGTTATGTGCGGATAAAATTAAAGTTGTTAGTGATAATTTATATTATTATATAAAGAGTCGAGCAGGAGCTATTACTGCGGTTAATAAAAAGAAAAGCCTATCACCTATTTATAACGTATATGAAATTGAGGCTTTATTAAATAATTTGGATATAGATGATGATTATAGAAAATTTATATTAGGTAAATATTTTGAAAAGTCGCTATCTTGGTATACAAAAGCCAGTGAAGAAATTGCGGATGAGTTTTTTGAGGCTGTTTTAAAGTTACAAAACTACTTAAATGAAAAATATCCAAAATATTGGTGGTCTAGGTTAAAAATTCAAAAGGGAATTTCTTATTTAGAATTGAAATTAAAAATTATTTTTGCAAAATATAGTTGGAGATAAAAATGAGTGAAAATATAAAAGTATCAGTTGTTATTCCGGCATATAATGTTGAGAAATATATAAAGCAATGTCTGGATTCTGTTATAAATCAGACTCTTAAAGATATTGAAATAATTTGTATAAATGATGGTTCCAAGGATAATACTCTGGCTATTTTGAAAGAATTTGCTCAAAAAGATTCACGTATAAGGTTGATTGATAAAGTGAACGAAGGAATATCTGCTGCAAGAAATCAAGGTATGGAGTTTGCTCGTGGTGAATATATCAGCTTTATTGATTCAGATGATTGGATTGATAAAAATTATTTAGAAAGCTTGTACAATACTGCGAAAAAACATAACAGTGATTTAGCTTGCAGCAGTATTATCAGAGTTACCGGTAATCGCAAAAGAAAAAAATTGATTTATACAAAAGAAGAATTTTCAAACGATAAAAATAAAAAAAATGAATTAACTTATGCCCCAATATATAGTTATGTTTGGAACAAAATTTATAACCGTGAAAAACTTTTGCAAAGCAATGTGAAATTTCCTGTAGGAAGAGTATATGAAGATGTAATCTGGTGCTTAAAAGCAATATATTATATGGATAGTGTGGTAACAGTGCCAAGTGCAATCTACTATTACAGAAAAAATCCTACATCAATAATGTCCACTAAATCAGAACAAAATGCAAAAGATTATGCAATATCAGAAAAAGAAATGTTAGAGTTTGCAAAAGAAAAAGGTCTAAACTTGTTAAACGGATATAAATATGCCAAAAGAGATCGTTATAGATTCTTAGGAATAACAGTATTAAAGCGTTTTTATTATTATCCAGATATAATAGAATATTGTTTATTAGGCTTTATACCAATATATCGAGGTAAAATAAAAGAAAAAAATAAATAAATATTGCAAAAGAAAATGTTTATGTTAATATAAAATCAATGAGGGATGAATACAGATACCCCACAGAAACCAAACGTCTGGAAAGTTCCTCTGACAGGCCCTGGTAGCTCAGCTGGATAGAGCAACCGCCTTCTAAGCGGTAGGTCATGCGTTCGAATCGCATCCAGGGTATTTTTTCATAAAATAGAGGGTTGATATGCTTCAAACCCTCATTTTTATTGGCTTTGACAAGTTCGATTAAAGATTTTTTTAATATTTTTTTTAAATACAATAAAACCCGTAGAATGTATTATATTTAGTACATTTCCACGAGTTCGATTAAAATTAAGTTTGTTTTAAGATTTTGTTAATAAAACACTTTTTAAGCATTTTTTCTAACTGACCTGATGATATTTTGGTATGACTTAATATATATAAATTCCTCGTTATAAAACTGTTGAGCGAGTAATTTTAAAGAGATATTAGCTTGTGCAAAATATTTATCTTTAGATGTATTTATAAATAATATTGACAATCTACTTGAATAAGCATTCGATGATTAAAAATAAAGCATTAAAAGCAATGTTCTAAAGTTTCTCATGTTGCATTCATATTCTGAATGGACAAGTGAACCGATTGTACAAAATCCCTGCTGTTCATATACTTTATAATAATCTTCAACCTCTTTAAGCCATTTTAATTCGCTTGTTATTAGTTGTTTAAAATCATCTGGCGAAATTTTTACTTTTACTGCTTGGTATGTTTCGTTTAATAATCCGTCAACTGCTTTATATTCATTTGACGCAAATATATTCATATCGCTTTGTGATGTTCCTGTATTGACGGCATACTGCTCTTTAATTTTATAATATTTTTACAGGTAATAGTTGTTTTTATCTATTTTCTGTTCAACTTCCTTGAAAAGATTATTTAAGTCTTTCATGTCCTGTTGATACTCATCGCTGTCCTGTATTTGAAGCAAAACATCATTTCTTTTTATAACATTAAAATATTTTGCCTGCAGTTCATCAATCTACTGTAAAGTTTGTACAGGTGTTTTGATTACTTGCTTCTGTTTTGTTTCAATTTCTAGGTTTTTAGGGCTGTTTAGTTTCAAAATCGCGATGGTTATCAAAGCAATTCCAAATATTATAGATATGATTATTATAATTTTTGAATTAATTTTGCTCCCAGGTTGGCTACAAAATTTTTGATTTTCTTTTAAAAATTTTTCACACATTAAATAAACCTGCTATTATTTTTAATTTGAACTGTTAATATTTTGTGTATTGTTTTTGAATTATTCTGGTAATACCATTGTTTCACTTTCTTTTTTTAATTGCATTCTTTTTTCTCGTTGTTGTTTCTGAGCGTATACTTTTTTGTCAATTATTCCATTACAAGATGTTTTTTTGCAACTTAATTTGCCGTTGTATTGTAAATCGTAACTTGAAACTTTTACAAGTAAACTGCCTTCTGACATTTGTACACTATATCTTACATCTATTTCATATGTATCATAGCCTTTCAAATATTCAGAATAACTACGAACTGTATTATAATAATTATTATTATAATTCTGCTCGGAAGGAAGAAAACCCAATCCTTTTGCATTCATAACTATTTTGCCAGTACATTCATACCTATCTATATTACTATCATAATTTTCTGCTGCAGGATATTTTAAGTTCAGGGCTGCGATAGAGTTTTCATCAATATACTTGTAATAATTATCATTTTCCTGAAATATATTTATTACAACACTTTTTGTTTCATCGGATTCACAACTTAATGTAGTGTTATTTATTTGCAGAGGTATATTCGGTATATTTTTATTTGTATTTTCTTGCACTTTATTATTTAGTACTGTTTTTGTTTCTTTTGTATATAGTAATCCGAAAATGGTTATTAAAAATAATAAAATCAAACCTATAACTATTTTAATATCTATTTTCATAATTATCTCCTAATCATTTGAAATTCTCTGTGATGTTTATAAATTAAATTTCGGTAAGATTCTAATAGTTCGATTTTAGGATCATTAAGTTTCACAGCATTAGGTAAATTTAAATAATTTAAATCGTATGTTCTTAATATAAATAACGAATAATGAATTAAATAAGAAGCATATTCTCTTTCATCTAAATTTAGTCCTTTAAATCCATTATATACTATATTACATCCTTCATTGAACTGTCCACTTGCCATGATTAAAATTCCTTTTGAAATTAGAGCATATGAACCCCTAAGTGTTGAGATATAAGAATTTAAAATTTGTGTTTTATTTTTCCTCAGTTCTGTAAATAACGGATCTGAATCATCAAGGCTATATATATATTCAATATAACTTGCTATAGCAGGTAATGTTATATAAGTACCAACTTCAGTGTTTAGAATTGAAATAATATATCTGTATACTTCGTGCTTTGTATAAGATGAAATATTTTTATCATCTAATATTTCATAAATCAAATTACGTTGCTCATAAGCTGAAATACCGTTATGCAAAAATTCTTTACTGTGTAAATTAGATGAATAAAACATATTACGAGAAGGTAGAGCATTATAAAAAGATAAAGCATAATATATATTTTGGCATATTTCATATAAATAATTTTCATTACCCGATTTAAGGTATAAATATGCTCTATATAAATATAAATCCTTCATTGTATCTGATGTGTGCTTTGAGGTAGGAGTATATCCATTCTTTTCAAGAATTGAAAAAGCATTATTTAAATTTATAATAGCATTATTTATATCTCCTTTAGCATTACAAATAATGCTTTTCTGAACTAAAAGAATAATAGAAGTAAATTCGTTAGGCTTACTTACTGTACCCTCAGATCCAATTTGTTTAACACCTTCTGGCAAAGAATAAACTAAACTGAGGGGTATTTGTACTTTATAATTATTTAATTGTTTTAAAGAAGTATATTGTGTATGGTTATTTGTGTTTAATCTTGCAAAATCTAGAGACTTATTTGGATTATAACCTTTTTCCTGTGCAAGTACTATAATTTGCTTGTCGTCTACCCATTTTGAATTTGGAACAATACCTGCTGTAATTTGTTCACGATTAGATAGTGGACCCGGTTTTTTAATTTCTATTTTATAAGTTGCAATAAGATTACATAGTTCTTTGTATTTTATATTATATATATTATTTTCTACTTTAAGTTCATTTTGCCAAATATCTGTTTTGTTTGCATTAATAGTATGTTTTAATAAATACGTACTAAGCTCACGATTCGTATAACTATATAGATTTGCTACAATCCTAGTATTATAAGCAAATTGCGCAAATTGTTTTTTTTGCTGTTCATTAAATTCTGATATTTGCCTATGGATTAAGTCAATATTTACATCATTATATATAGAAAGTTCTAGAAATTGTTTAAAAGCTTCTCCATATATATCATACGTTTTATTTGTCCGATAAATTGAATTGTATAGTTCTGAATATGGATTAATCTCATTATTTTTAGTTTTTTCTAGTGCTATTTTTATATTTTCATCAGTTACTTTAAATAAATCAACATAAAGTTTTGAATTCTCAATTGCAATAGCATCAGCATAGTTTAAATATGCATTTGCATACTTAGCATGTTTGTTTTCAATATCATTAGCTAAGATAATTTTTTCAGTTTTATACGGAGTAACTTTATATTTTGTATTCTGGTTATAAGTTTCTTGAATTTGGTTATACGAATTTAATAATGAAATATCTTCGGATTTTAATTTGTATTGTTTATTATCAAAAGTTGTAATTTTTAATGATTTATATTTACTGTTAATATTTTCAATATCTGAATTTTTAACTTTATTGATTTTTTTTCCGTTAAATTTAATAATTTTTTGCCCATTTTTTAAACCTAACTTATCTGCAATTGAATTAGATATAACATTTTCTATTATAACATCATCGCCAACTCGATTTAAAGAAATGCCAAACCCAAATTCATTTGTTGTCAATGCAGAAGATAAAGTCGGGTTTACTAACAAAAAACATAATATTATTGATAATAATATTTTCTTCATTAAATCACTCCATTCTTTTTTAGTATCACCTGAAATCTGTTATTTGGCTCTATTATCAAGTTCCTTGCCCTTAAACCAAAAATATGCGTCAAGCAATCTCATTGGTGGATAAGTTATCTGTTTATCATCATATAAATGCCTATTGTTTTCATAACTAAGAGTAGAAAGAACCTTTTTTACATCATTATAACTTTGTTCAGAATAGTTATGATAAATAAGCCCATTGCTATTTTTTGCAGCAAGCACAAAGTATCGATCATACGCAGGAACACAGGCAAAAATACCTAATAAAATCTTTGAAATTAAAATTTTTGAAACTCTTTTGGATTTGCAGATATCTTTATAACCCTCATTAATAATATCATTTGCCTTTTGTATATCATTCCACGAAATTTTATCATAGGGCTGCCATAATTCTTTACACTCGCTAAGCAATCTTTTAATAACATGAACATGAATTTTATAATCTTTGTTCATTAAGAATGATTTTCTAAACATTCCCCAATTTCCAAGGTAGAACCCAAGATTTAATGCTGCTGTATCCAGCATATCATCACATATTATCTTTTCTTTATTTTTATAGAAAAAAGCATAACAGTGTTCCCATGAGTTGTAACGACAGTTAATATCTTCTGAAATTGGATTAAATAAATTTTCCTCTAATACCTTATCAAAATCACTTAATAAAACCATAACTGCAGTATTATTTCCTTATATTTACAGTTTCATTTTATGGTTATTTAAAAAACGTCTTACATTTTAACTATTTTGTAAGACATTTATTGAAGCCTTGATATACTTGATTTTCGAAGATAAAATCCTTTTAAAAATTAATAACACTTTACATTTTTTATAATTTTTTGCAAGCAGATATTATTTGTGATACTATGAATGCAGTGGTTTTTAGAAATTCATCTTACAAAATAGTTAAAATGTAAGACATTCAAAATGTATGTCATTGACTGATATTAAAGGAAGACAAGCTTATAATACAAAATTATTATATGAAGAATCTATTTCGTCCTGCTCAATACCTATATATCTTAATGTAATTTGCGGGCTTGAATGATTAAAAATTTTCTGTAAGATAACAATATCTTTAAACTGCTGATAATGGTGATAACCAAAAGATTTTCTCATAGAATGAGTACCGATTTTTTCATGTAGTTTTGCTTGCTCGCAGGCATTTCGAATAATATAATATGCGGTTACTCTGTCAAGTCTGTGCCCCCAACGAGATAAAAACAATGGTTCATCATTTTTTCTGCCAGTAATAAAATCTTCAAGTAATGGCTTTAATTTTATATTTATAGGAAATTTTTTATACTTACCTGTTTTCTTTTCTATTAGTTGTATGTGTGTTTTGTTTCTCACATCCGCAACATTTAATCTCAAAATATCCGATATCCTAAGTCCGCAGTTTGTTCCAATAGTAAACAATAACAAATCACGTTTGCATTGTTTTGCGAGAATTTTCTCAACTTTTTGAATATCTTTTTTATTTCTAATTGGTTCTACTGTTGACATTTCTTAGTCCTCCTTTTTGTTTTAATTTAAAATTACAAAATAAAGGATATAAATGAAAATGTAAGACAATATCTGTTTATAGGTCTTAATTTTTCAGTGTCTAACAAATTTAAGATATTTTCCGCAATTTTGTAAACAATAATTTTACTTCAACATTTGTATGTACAACTGTTCCAAAGCGGGTTTAAACTTTAATTTTTTAATTAATTTTTTCAATTTTAGGATTCTTTTTTTTAATCTTAAACAGTTAAATACTGGTATAAGCAAGCATTTACTGCTTTTTTAAGCGTTTTGACTTACCTTTTATTTATAGTCAATTTAGCTTTTATTTGATGTTCAATCCCTTACAAATTACCAGTGTTTAAAAATAAAAAATAAGAGGGATAAATTCCCCTCTTATAAAGGAGCAAAGATTATTCTATTCAATTGATCTTTTAATTTTCACAGTAGTTATCAATAATTTCGTCTAATAATGCAGAGTTATTTGCTAAAAAATAATCAAGTAATTTTTGTGTCGGATATAATTTGTAGTACTAAACTTCAACTAATAGATATTCTCAATAAAATATTAGAAAATTTGAAACCTGATATATTTGATAATTTATCAACACAAATAAAACAAGCTAATAACAATTATGAAGTTTCAACTGCAAATAAAAAGCTCGTGAAATTATAAATAATAATTGGAATACAATAGAACAAAAACTTTTATTTGCACCAGGCAAAACTATTTTGAGAGAACTAAGAAAATATTTACAAGAAACCTACAAAATATCATTTTCTAATCATTATATTGCACAAGCATTCAATAAAAACGATATTCCAACTGAAGTTACTGATTTTTTAAAGCAATTTAATGATTAGTAATATTTTGTTTTATATAACTCTCAATACCATTTAAATCATTCAAATCACATTGAGCAAAGTAACAAAATGGTTTCCTATATGTATAATGTATAACTCTATCTTTAACAGTAATATTTTCAAATATGATATTTAACAACCTACGTTTTTCTTCTGTTGTCTGCTGTTTATACAAGTTATATGTCTGCTTTGCGACTTCAATAATATTTGTACCCTCATTGATAAATTGTTTTCCAGACAAATTTATTATTTCAAGTTGTTTTTCTAACTGCTTCAACTGCGTATCTATGTCTATTGTTTTTTTCGTCCATACATCTTTTTGAATATCACCTTCCATGTAGATTTCGAGTAATTTATCTTTACGGGATTGTGCTC
Source organism: Candidatus Gastranaerophilales bacterium (assembly GCA_944325875.1). Lineage (GTDB taxonomy): Bacteria > Cyanobacteriota > Vampirovibrionia > Gastranaerophilales > Gastranaerophilaceae > Scatousia. The sequence continues at coordinate 165,331 of CALVBU010000002.1, read as the reverse complement.
TTTTAATCTCTGCTGTTATATAATTGTATTTTTCTTTTGTATTAAGCTGCATTTCCTTATAACTATCTTCAAGAATTGCATTGATATAATCCGCAAGTTCATCATCTATTACTACACGTTTGATAGCTTCATCAATCTGTAAATCTAATTCTTCCTGTTTAATATAGTTTTTCTTTTGTGAACATTGTGTTTTTGAATTGCCAGTACAATGGTAATAAATCCACTTATCTTTTTTTATTTCAGATGTAATTGCACACCCGCATTCTTCGCATTTTAATAAACCTTTATATAAAAATCTATGTCCATTTCTTGTATCAGGTTTACCATCTTTTTTAAATGCTTTTTGGACTTTCATAAATAACTGTTTTGATACTATTGAAGGATGTTTACCCTTGTATAATTTACCACAATGTCTTATATAACCAATATAGCTTTCATTTGACAGTATTTTCCCAAGATGACCCGTTGATATTTTAGGGTTGCTTTGTGTATATATAAACCCCTCATCAAATAATTTTTGTGTAAGATTTTTAAGAGATATATCCCCCTGTGCATATAATTCAAATGCTCTTTTTACAAACTTTGATTTTTGTGGATGTAATTCAGTATCTTTTTTATTTAATTTTTTATAGCCGTATGGGACATAAGATATAAAATAACCTTCTTGAACTTTCTTTAATCTACCTTTTTGAGTTTCTTCTGTAAGATTATCTATAAAATTTTTTGCTATCAAAACTTTAAAACCATGTGTAAGTTTCTCATGAGATGTAGAATTTGCGGTTAAAATTGTACCTTCTTTTACTAAACAAACTGTATATCCAGTTTTTTCTACATCTAATTCTACATAATCTTTAAAATTACGATACAACCTATCTGTCTTTTCAACTAAAATCGTAGTAACATCTTTATTATTTTTAAGATATTGCAACATTTCCTTAAATTTACGTCTACCAACATCTTTGGCAGTTTCAGCTTCTGAAAATTCTTTTACAATTTGTATATTATTTTTTTCCGCATAACTTCTTAATAAATCTTGTTGAGCTGAAATAGAAAATCCTTCTTTTTCTTGCTCTGCACTTGATACTCTTGCATAAGAAACTGCTTTAGTTTTTATTACAACCATTATTCAATCCTCTCTATTAATTTTTTTGTCTTATTATTATACTAATTTATTTTTATTTTATTTAAGTTGATTTTTGATTAGGTTTCATAAATCTGTATAAATTTGCAGTTGAAGTGTTGTATTGCTTTGCAATAATTGTTTTTGGCACTTTTAACTCAATTAATTTAAGGATTTCTTCTCTATTTTTATCAAGCTTTGATTTACCTTTGCCTTTTGGTCTACCAAGTTTTATACCTTGAGCTTTTTTTGATTGCAATGCTTCAATTGTTCGCAAACTAATTAAATCTCTTTCAATCTGCGCGACAAGTGCAAATATTGTAGTCGTTACTGTTGAAGTAATACTTTTATCATTATTTGAAAAACCTTCTTTAATGGAATACAGAGTAATCCCCTTACGCTTGGTTATGTCTATTACTTCAAATATTTGTGTGATTGAGCGTGCAATTCTTGAAAGTTCAGAGACAATTAAAATATCCTCGTTTCCCATTTTTTCTAATAATGTACCGAGTTGTCGGTCTTTAAAGTTTGCTTTCCCACTAACCTGTTCTTCTATAAATTCAATATTTCCAAGTTTTTTATCGTTTGCAAACTTTAAAACTTCCAGTTTGTTTTTGTCAGTATTTTGCTCTAACGTACTTACACGTAGATATGCATATGTGGTCATTTTCGCCCTTTCTGTTGTTACAATGTTTATCCCTATCGAAAAAACGTAATTTTTATATTTTTATTTTCCAATCCTATCAACAAAAAGTCACCCATTTCCAATATATAGATGACGAAAATTTAAACGGTCGTTTTAAAGATATAATATACATTAGAATTAATGGTTTCCATTACTAACTGAAAACTGGCACTATAATTAGGGGAATTAATTAGTTAGACTAATTTAGCACAAAATTAAGTAATAAATATACTTTAGATTCTTTTATAGTGCAAATCAATAATTGCAAAAATAACATTTACATCATTATTTTTTATTTTAGCTTTAAATTTATAAAAACACTCTTTTGAACCTTCTGGTAATACATTATCGTGACATTCTTCTAAAATTTCAGATCTACTACGAATATAATTCAAAGATTTTTCTTTCGGAATATTTATTGTATTATTTCTACTTAACATTATCAAATAAATATCTTTTTCTTGGCCAGTTACATGTTTTTCTAAGCCTTGGTTACAAAGTTCTTCTATAGATTTGTCACCAGTCCACCATTTGAATTCTCCTATTATATACTCATATTTATTATTTGATATAATTTTAAAATCAGATTTACCATCATAATTAAAAGCTTCTGCTTCACATGTATACTCTGTTCCTACTCTTGTACAAAATAAATAAACATCCCTTATAAATTCTTCATTCATATTATTAAAAATTTCTGGAGTTTGTCTGATATAAAATGAGAAATCATGTGTTAAACGAAAAATTTTTCCACTAAAATCATAAATTGAATTATACTCGGTTATATTATCTTCGATTTTATTTTGTAAGACAATTTTCTCCGAATTAAGTAATTTCCGTAATTCTTCTCTTGGATATTCATTTGTAATATTTTTCCCTAAAATTTCTACATCCGTTGTTAAAAAAACAATAGTATTTGTTATTGGGGTTATTTTATGTTGTTTTGGATCTATATAGGCATATGTAAAAGGTAAATTGATTTTATAATTTATACATTGCTCCAATATTTTATTATTTATTACATTATTTATTTTTTTTAATATGTCATATAACAATTGAACTTTATCTAATTCTAGTAATTCTTTGTTTGTAGGTGCAGAAATCTGTAATGAAGAAAAGTATGGTAAGTAATTTGTATCTAAACAAGAAAAATTCTCCTCTCCTCTTTTTTTTATTTTATGAAAAAGATTATAATTCTTATTACCTATTTTAATTACATATGGATTATGTAATTGCTCATTTACCTCTAATCTAAGTGGCAAATCTACATCTAAAACCATAAAATATGAATCTGGATTATTTTCAATAATTTTATAATCTCCAAATGTCATAACCATACCTGCAGATAGTTTCATGCCTGGCGAGCCTAATGTTATTTCTTGATTAGAAGAATAATGTTTTATTGTTATGCCAGATTGTTTATGTATTTTAAACATATTTTGAGGAGTATTTAGGTACAATAGATTTTCAAAATCTTTCAATATTTTATTTTTCTGTAACATTAATAAAATCTGATTTTTAATTCGTTTTTCATCAAGAACAACTTTATCCTGTATATATGCAATAGACTTAATTTCATCAATTAAAGTTTCTAAAGATAAAGGTTCTTTTTCTTTTAATATTTGTTCAATTCGTTGTATAATATTTGGCATTTGGGAATATTATCCTTTAACACTTTTCAATATAATTTACTTCTTCAGAAGTTAAATCATATAATTTGTAAATAATTTTATTTATTTCTGTGTCATATTGATTGCATAAATCATTATTGCAGGTTGTTTTCTGTGTTTCTGCTAAGAACAACGACAATAATAGCACGAAATTAATACCACCTGCATCTATATTTAATTTTATGACAATATTATTCATGTCAAATGTACATCTATTCAAATAAATTGGCAATAACACAGTAATAAAAATTTTTATAACACTTCTATACTAATTAATTAATTTTTCTCCTGACGTTAAAAGCCGTTTTTCTTTTAGCCTCTTATTAACCTTTTTGTTAAAATATTTCTGTTCAAAATTATTTACTTCATTTCTCCAAAAAGAAATTTGTTGTTCTCTTAAATCTTCAGTTGATAGCGAAGAAGATGTATTACTAACTTCTAAGAATTTTTTTTGGGCTTCTTGTAAATATTTTGGTAGCTTGTCTGAAAGTCCTTTAGGTATTACTACACCCTTTTCTAATAAAGCTATTTTTTGTCTTAGTTTTTGGTTCTCTTCTTCTAGAATTTCGCTTTTTACAAGAATTTTTTGATACATTTTATAATAATTTACCTTTGGTTTTTCCTCTGGTAGAATTGAATAATCCATCTCAATAAGTCCTTTTTTCATCTGACATATTTTTAAATGCCAATTACAAACTTCCTTTAATGTTTTACCATTATTCAGTTGATTAATCATAACCTTTATCATCTTTACATTTATTTTCCATTTAATAATATATTGTATAAGATACTTATGGACTTCTGCGTTTTCGACTTGCATTATTAAATAGATTTTCTCAATACCTAACTTTTTAAGGATGTCAGTCGACTGGCAACCCATTACTTGAGAGGAGTAATATTTATAAACCGCAATATATTTTTTTGCCTGTGTTTTCCCTAATTTAACTTTTGGATTTCTTAAGAATTTATTGTAATATTCTGGTCCTGCTTCTCCACAAGTATTTTTAAATTCACATAAATATTCTCCTATTTTTATAATACCATCAAGTTCTTGCCCTTTTATATTTTCAATTTTATTTGCAAGCTCTTTGGATTTCTCATTATAGAAATAATCAGGATTACATTTTTGTATTTCTCGGAATTGCTCTTCGGAAAATAAGCCTATTCTTTTTGACATTTTTTCTCCTTTCATCTTTATGATCTTTTAATTTATAAGAAGTATATTATTGTACCGACTAATTTATAAAAATTTACGTTTTGTCCAACAAAATAATAAATAAATAGCAATAATTATTAACAAAGGCACTCTAAACTATTGATATAACTCAACTCTAAGCCATTTTAATATATTTTTTTACTATTTTTTTTATTATTTTAGGAAGCCGTTAATGTTGAATTGCAGATAGTATATCCAAAAAGAGTGAAATTAAATTATATGAATTTTCATTTAATTCTAAAAACTGTTCTTTTATTTTTTCATATAAAAAAGGGTCAACTTCAAAAATACTTCTTTCTTGCTTTCTTTCTATAATTTTGATTATAGAATTCAAATGCATATACACTATCATTGGAACAGGATTTAAATCCTTAGCATTTTCTTCAATAAAAATTTTTATTCTATTCAAAGAATTTGTAAAAGATGTTTTTTCATGTGTGGGATTTTGACACATCATCAATCCGCTATCCCAACCACAAAATAAGTACTCCGTAATAATGTTTTTCTGCAATTCAAGAATTTTATCTATATTCACAACCATATATATGGTATTTTTAATATAAGAATTTGATACAGCAATTAATTCTTGTTCCTGCAATTCTTTTACAGCTGAAATTACTTCTTCATATTGCATTCCTAAAAAATCAGCCATTCTATTAATGTTAGTTAAAAAATCCTGATTATAACTTAAATGATTTTTTATCGCGTGGTTTAACTCAGATACAATTTCACCAAGCACAACAGAATTTATAGGCCCTAATACTTTTAACATTGTGTATGGTACCAATACAAAGCCACCTTCTTTTAATGTTTGCCAAATGTTAATATTTATCATTATTTTCCTCCTCTAATTTTTTTAATATTTCATGAATAATATTTCCTTTTTTTAATTCTAGAATATGATTTTCCATAAATATTTTGAATTTTGAAATATGACGAGATAATTGGGATTCCCCGCCATAATTACACTCTCGCATTATAAACATTCTTATATCTGCAAGATCCCAATTGTTGTCTTCACATATCTTAAGCCTACCCATTATTTTGATTAAATTATCTACTTTCATTTCTACTTTTCCTCCTTCAAACTATTAGTTCTTTAAATAAATCAGATATAACATTTCGACCACAAGTAAAAATATCCTGAATTGACGGAGAACAACTTCTATTAATATCAAAAATTTCTCTTATTTTTGCATACTGCCTAATTTGGCATTCAAAACGAATAATATTTGTTGCTTTTTCTATAAAATCATAGGCAAACATATTTTTATAATTTTTATCTTTACAAACCTCTCTCCACTTAATATAAGCTGTATATCTTGTTTTATCGCTTAATTTTTTAGAATGAACCGACAATCCGTCAATATACTTTAAATTTGTATGTTTGTAGACATCAAACTTATCAGATTTTGCTTTTAGAATCTCTCGTAATGCTGAAATATAATTTTCGGGATTACCATCAACTAAAATATCTTTTTTTATATCTATTCTATATAGTGGAGCACATTTTATTAAATAATCTTTATCAATTTGAATTCCAGACAAATTGTAAATCTTCTCTGGTATATCTGAAATATTTTCACTCGTAATTGCCCCAAAAGATGTAGGTGTTGAAAATAACTTCCCAGAAACTTCAAAATACAATTTATTATCGGCAATGTTATAATTAAAACCAATATACATGCCTTTATTTTCTTGTTTGTTTTTTTTAAAATACCTATCATCAATACTTGTTTTTATTTTATCTAATTCTAACATTCTTATCTCCTTTCCTACTTGACAAAATTTGGATAAAAAATCGTACATTTACAGAGGTAAAACCTCTTTTTTTTCGTATGAAAACGAAAAAAAATTGTGTTTTTTTTAATATAATTTACAAAATATGTAAAAATTTTAATAATGAGATAAAATCACCTCCTATCTTTTACTCCATTCCAAAAGAATTAAAAAAAATTCCTTAAGATTCTCCTCAATTTCTTTACAATCTTTAGCTTCCAACTTGTTGTTGGTATATTCCTGAAATATTTTTTTGATCTTTGTTTCATGCATTGTTTCACCTTATCAAATTTCTTTACAAAAATTTTTAGTCGTATTATTATACTCAAACTTTTTTTTAATTTAACTTAATTGCAACTATGTCTGAAAATTTTCACAATAAAAAAAAGCCTAAAACATCAATAATGACGGTCAATCCCACATATTCTGTTTAAGCTTTAAAATAAAAAATATAAAAAACTTCAATTTTACAAATTATTAAAATTATCTACTTAATTCTCCTACCAACCCTTCTACCGTAAATCTAAAAGATAAGCGGGTTTGAGCCCGCTTTTTTAATGTAAATTTTTGGTCGAAATTTTTGATCCGTGGCAAATCCGTGGCATTTTGCGTTTTATTCTTATAGAAAATTTACGATTATAGATTTTAACTTGACATATATATAAACATAATGCGATAATCTATGTTTAAAAAGTTGGAGGGCATATGTTAAAAAAATTACTTGGTATAATTGTTTGTATTACTATAGCATCATCTTTTTCTGCAGTTTATGCTCATGATGGTTCTTTTACTTGGTTTGGGCTAAGACGAAATAATACGGAAATTGAATTCCGCAGCGGTGATGCTCAGCATGATAATGGTCGTCATTTAGGTCATTGTGAACATAAGAAAAAATGTCATCATAAGAAACCGCCTAAGCATAAACCGGCTCCTAAACATCATAGATTTTTTAAATTCTGGGATTAATGTTTAATGTTATATTCGTCTAATTATCTTAGTCCTTTAGGAAAGTTGTTTATATTAAGCGATAAGAATTCTATCCGTGGTGTTGGACTTGAGGGACAAAAGTTTTTTGCTGAAAATTTCCAGCAAGAAGAAATTATAGAAAAATCTGACTTGGATATTCAAAGGTTTGCAAGAGGATGGCTTGACGATTACTTTTTAGCAAAAAATCCAAGTTTAGATGAATTAAATTTGGCTCCACAAGGTAGTGATTTTCAGCGAACAGTTTGGCAAATTTTAACTGAGATTCGATACGGTGAAATTTTAACTTATGGTGAAATCGCTAAAAAAGTTACCATAAATTTGAATAAAGAAAAAATGTCTTCTCAAGCTGTAGGTAATGCTATTGCGCATAATCCTATTTTAATAATGATTCCCTGCCATAGAGTTGTTGGTGCGAATGGTAGTTTAACTGGATTTTCTGCCGGAATTTGTAATAAAGCTAAACTACTAGAGCTTGAAGGGCATATTATACAATTACATAAACAAAACTATTTTATACAATGATGATGTTTATTGACACTGTTTTTTTATACATAAGTCTTCACAAAGCATTATTACAATTGATTCACCTGCTTTTGCGTGATATTTCAAACCAGGAGTTATAAGTCCTGTTACTAAACCGACAGTTGTACCGACTGGAATACCGATAGCATAACCGACACCAAGCTTTGCTGGATTTGGGATGAATGCGAAACCTGTACCGGCACCTGCACCAACAATACCAAGACCTAAAGTCCAAGCTGCAAGTTTTCCTGCTGTATGCCAAGGACCTTCCTTTAGGGAAGAATCTTTAGTACAAGGTCTTGCGTTCATAGATATTGCGGTTCCATCAGGTAACATTAGGCAGTCAAATGTTAGGTAAACCCTTGCATTTTTATTCGGAACTCTTTGTTTTTCAATCTTAATTACTGTTGCTACAAGTTTTGAACCTGCAGGGATTAGTAATGTACCTTCTTGTGTATAGATTGCTTCAGGTACGCTGAAGTTTACTTTGTCGCCTGCTTTTGAACATTCTGACCAAAATTTGCAATCAAAAACAATTCTAAAGGCATTGCCTTTACAAATTACATTTTCTAAATTCTTTATTAATACTTGATTACATTCTGCGCATTTTTCGCAAAACATATGCTCTCTTGCAATGATTTCATCTTCGCAAGTACAAGTTTCTGCGTAAGCGCTTATTCCTAACATAATTATTAACAGTGTTGCTATAAATTTTTTCATATACAAACTATGTGTCGATATATGAAAAATTTCTATTGCTCAACTGGGTTAGTTTTTATTGTATATTGCAATTTTCAAGCAATTATCCTGTTTCTCTTCAAACATTTTATATGCTTTTGTAATTTCTTCTAGCGGAAGTTTTTTTGAAATTAAAAAGTCTGTATTAATCTTGCCTGCAGCAATTAGTTCTAATAGCTTGTCACAATGGATCGCATCAACTCCGCCTGTTTTGAAAATTAAATTTTTACCGTACATTTTAGGTAAAGGTAATTCTTGAGTTTTTTCATACATTGCAACTATTGCGACTACAGAATTTGCTCTTGCAATTTTCCAAGCTGTTTCAAGTGTATTTTCTCCACCTGCACATTCTATTACACCATCCGCCCCATGGTTGTTTGTTAGTTCTTTAACTATACTTTCTGTATTTTCAACTTCAGCATTTATTATGAAGTCTGCAAGATTAAGTTTTTTAGCAAATTCAAGTCGGGTTTTATCTATATCTATTGCAATTATTTTAGATGCCCCAAGAATTTTAGCACACATCATTGCGCATAATCCGACAGGTCCACAGCCTATTACGGCTATGGTATCACCTTTTTTGATTTCGCATAATTCTGCTCCAAAATAACCGCTTGATAAAATATCTCCTGTGAATAATGCATTTTCATCACTTACATTATCAGGAATTTTAGAAAGTCCTGTATCTGCAAATGGAACTCTTATATATTCGGCTTGGCAACCGTCAATTTTACATCCTATTTCCCATCCGCCATTTTCGCAATTGTTTATAAATCCTTTTTTACAAAAGAAGCATTCTCCACAAAATGTTATGCAGTTCGCGGCAACTCTATCACCTTTTTTTAGATTTGTAATATCCTTCCCGACCTCAACTATTTCCCCTACAAATTCATGTCCTAAAGTAGTTTCTGGAATAGCAGAAGGAACAGCGCCGTGCATTATATGTAAGTCACTTGTACATATTGTTGATAATGTTACTTTTACAATAGCATCTCTTTCATTTTGTAGTTTAGGAATTGGTTTTTCCGTTAATTCAATAGAACCGTCTTTATGCCATACAAGTGCTTTCATTTTCTCTCCCATTTTTTGCTCCTTTTATTTCTATTGAGTATAGCATAAAAAGGTTTTTTTTAGTTTTAGAAAATAATGAGAATAGCAGCGCCGAGAACCATTATGAAAGATCCGATTAATTTTTTTAGTAAATCTTTTTCATTAAATATTTTCCAACCTAAAAACACATTTAAAATTGCTGATAATTGAAATAGTGCAAGTGCGTAGCTTACGTTCATTTTTTCAAATACAAAATTTGTACTAAATTGCATTATTCCTGCTGTTGCAACCAAGCTTATAAGATGGATAATTTTTGTTGTGTTGAGTTTTACGAATTTGATTTTATGTGTAAGTATCAATAAATACGCAAATATTGCACCAAAAATACACCATAGGATAAATGATGTCAAAATGTCTGAGTGATTTATTACGTTTTTTATAAAAACTGCTTCTATTGCTGTGAAAATTAGTGCGTAAATCCTATATTTTATATCTTTACGTTTTAAAAGTTTAAGTGAAAATCCTTCTTTTGTTCCGTTAAAAATGATATAGCTTCCGAAAATTAATAATCCAATTCCCAAAATTCCAATAATTGATGGAATTTCTCCGGCTAAAAAGATTGCAAATATCATTGCCACTAGAGCTTTATAAGCATTTATCGGCCCCAGAATAGATAATTCTCCTTTGCTTAGAGCTTTAATCAAATAATAGTTCCCGAGTGCGCCGAAAATTCCGCCTATTGTGGCATTTGTTAATACGATAGGTGTTAGCGTAGATATATTTTTTATTAACGGAATTGAAAGAATACTTAGACCTATATATGTATAGAAATTTATGGCAAATGAATTTAGTCCGCCTTTGGTCAGACGTTTTTGGAAAACATTTGATAACGAGTTAGAACATATTCTTATTATCACTGCGAGTATAGTATGCATTTTAGTTGTTTGTTTTTATTAATTCCAAGGTTTCATTTTTTGATTTTACGTTAGAATGTAAGCTATCAAATACGAATGATATTTGATTAAGAATTTCATTTTTGTTTGGCAAATCTTCTTTTAATGGTTTGAAAAGGAGTTCCATTTTTAATTTTTTAATATCATTTGGATAATAATAATTAAAATTTAAATTTTCGCATCCTAATCTTTTATAAAAATTCATTCTTTTTATTGTTTGAATATTTTCATGATTTTCTGGTTCAACTTCAAAGAACACGCCTTTAAGTTGTGAATATTTTTGAAAAAGGATTTCAAGGATTTTACTCCCATATCCTTTTGAATGGTATTCACTAAAAATAGCTACGTAGTCTACCCAGATATATTCATTTTCTAAATATAAAATATAGCCAACAGGATTTTTGTTATCAAAAAGAATTTCACATTTATAGTTGTTTTTTGCAAACAGATTATTAAAATCGTCAAACGATTTCATCTCTTCAGGTGGAAATTGTTTTTCCATATCCTGAAAGATTTCTTTTGGTAAATTTTTTTTAGTTTCAAGATATAAATTCATAAACTGATTATATCAGAAATATTTAAGCAATCGCCGGAATTTTTTCTGCTGCACGAGGGATTTTAAATCCTAAAATATTTTTATTAGAAGGGTCGCTTGTGATGAAAACTTTTCCATTATGAGCTCTGATAATTTGGCTTGAATAATATAGTTTCAAGCAAAATCCTATTTTGTTATATGTTTTTGTCTGACCTAGATATTGATCAAACATATATCTGATGTCTTTTGGAGGAATATACGGTCCTTCTGTGTTTACAGTCATTGAAATTTCATTATTTTCTTCATAAAGATTAATTGTTACTTTTGTATTTTCATATGCGTGGGATACTCCGTTTTCTATAAAATACAATATTGCATATTTTAAAAACGTTTCATCCGCATTAATACTATGTTGAATTAAATTAGGATTAATTATAATTTCAATATTTCTCTCTTTGGCAAGAGTTGCTACTTCATCACAACATTCCAATAATAGATCTGTCATATTAATTTCATTTGCGTTTAATTTAATTTCTTTATTGTCAAATTTATATGAAAATAAAATTGTTGATACTAATGAATACATGCTTTTGCAAGATTCTAATGTTAGTTGTAGAAGCTCATTTTGTTTATTATTTATGTTACCAAAACATCCTTTTAAAATGAGTTCTAAAGATCTTATTTGTGCAATAATAGGAGTTTTTAAATCATGGCTTAATGTTGCTATGTAATGCTCTTTTTGTCTTTCAACAAGTTTTTCCGCACCTATATCTTCGACGAAGACTACTATTTGGTTTATTTCTCCATTCGGGTTAATTATTGGTGATTTGCAAATTCTATACCAAGAAGGATTATGGTTAGAGAATTTGTAAAAGTGTTCAAGTAAAATATTTTGTTTACTGCTTGTAATAAATGCAATTTCTTCTCTTATTTTTTTACAAGTTTGACCGAAATATTTTGTACAAATATTTTTATTATTTAATTCAATGTCAGGTACTCCAATCAATTCTTTTAACTTGGCATTTCCTGCGAGATATTTCCCTTCTAAATCAATTAGAAACGCTGGGATTGGCAGATTGCTTAAAATTGAATTTTGTGGAGTTTTATTATTTTCTTGTATATGTTTTATGGGTTTAGGGCAGAGTTTTAAATTTTTATAATCGTTTTTTAATTTTTTTAGGTGCTCATTTTTATCAAGATATGCATTCATCATGAACGCAAGTATAAATATATTTATAAGACTTCTTGGATTTGATTTTGTCGCATCATCATATATGCACAGACCCAAAAGGAGTGCAAAAAGCGCCAAAAATATAATTTTTGCTTTTAACGGTTTTTTTTTCATATAAATATTCTCTAAAATAAATTGTATTCTTTAGCTTTTATAGCAGCTTCAAGTCTTGCAGTTACTGATAATTTACGTAGAATTTTAGATACGTGAGATTTTGCTGTGTGGGGACTAATGTGCAATGTTTCACCAATTTGTCTATTTGTTTTTGCATTATGGATGAGTTTCAAAATTTCAATATCCTGATCTGAAAGTTTAATATCAGGTTTTTTCTTTGGTTTATTTTTTACATATAAATTGTCTAAATCTGTTGATTCTGGTTTTGGTAATAGGTCAACAATAATATCAGCAATTCTTGGATCAATCCATACTACACCACTTGTTGCTGATTTGATTGCTGTGATTAGTGAAGGGAATGGAATATCTTTTATAGCATAAGCATTTGCTCCTATCGTTATAGAAGCGCATATTTCTTCACTTCTTTCGTGGGATGTCAGCATTAAAACTTTTGTATTTGGAAATTGTTTTTTTATAAGTTTCGTAGCTTCTATTCCATTCATATGGGGTAAACCTATATCCATAAGTACTATATCTGCCGGTTTTCTCTCTAATTGAGCTAAACATTCTTCAGCAGTTTCAAAGCATCCAAGTAAATTAATCTCATCCGAAACTTGGCTAAATAAATGCTTATAAGTTGTTCTTGCCAATTTGTCGTCTTCCACTATATATACAGATATTACTTTTTCCATATCAAAACTTCCGTTCCATATTTAACTGAGATTAATTTATTCTAACCTCTTAAATGGAAAAAGAGAATTACCCGACTGGGTATAATTATTTTTTGTGTTTTGAAGCTATTAATCTATAAGGTTTTTACCTGATTTCTACCATTGTTTTTTGCGAAGTAAAGAGCTTTATCTGCTCCGTCTAAAAATTCTCCGGCTGTTTCAACTCCTGATTCGGTAGAATTTACACCAATACTTATTGTTACTTGAAGCTTATTGTTATTGTATTCAAAAGGATATTCTTCAATTCTTTTTCTTAATCTTTCGAGCGGAATTAGGGCTTTTTCTAATGGGGTTTCTGTCAATAATGCAACAAATTCCTCCCCGCCGCATCTGAATACCATATCAGTTTTTCTTAATGTGTCCAAAATCATATATGCCACTTCTTTGAGTACATAATCTCCGCATAAATGTCCATAAGTGTCATTTACTTTTTTGAAAAAATCTATATCAATAACCGCTATACTTAAATTATTATGATATCTTTTAGAACGTAAAAATTCACGTTCTAAATTAGAATCCAAATGTCTGCGATTATATAGTCCAGTAAGAGGATCAGTTAAAGAGAGATATCTTGTGTGAGAATACATAAAATTGATTTTTTTGATAACATCAAGTTTATTTGTTTCAGGGACAGGAAAATTCCTTATGATTTCTTCAATATTTTGCTGGATTTCATCAAGCACTTCCGGCGGAAGGTCAAAATTCATATTTTCAAAATCATTATTATCCATTTCAGCCATAATCTCTCCCTATACAAATTTAATTATAACATAAAAATTGCATGGAAAAAATTTTTTTGATAAAGTTTACACAGAATGAGATTAAGTGCAGAAAGTATGTTATCAAAATTTGCAAATAGCTCTTCACATCCGGCGGAAGTGAGACGTTTGTGCATGATGATTTTTGATGAAATGAATGAAAAAGTTTGCGAAATGTCTAATCGCGAAAGAAAAATTTTGGAATCTGCTGCACTCTTACATGATATTGGATATTATGTTGATTCAAAATCTCATAATAAGCATTCCAGAGATATGGTTATTGAGCATGGATTGGAAGGCTTTAGTGATAAAGAAACCTTAATGACTGCATCAATTTGTCGTTATCATAGAGGGAATTTGCCAGATAAAAATAAGCACGAACTCTATGGCGGGTTTGAGAAAAAAGAACGTAAAATAGTTAAAAAACTCGGTGGAATTCTTAGAATTGCAGATGGCCTTGATAGAGCTCATCTTTCGTTAATTAAAAAAATTAAAATAAATTATGATGAAGAAAATAATATTGTAGAATTTATTCTTACTCCAAATACTCCTGAATTCCGTCCTGATATTTCTTCTGCGATCAGAAAACGAGATCTGTTTGAGATAGGTTTTAAATGCCAGTCTGTAATTAAATTTTCTGAAGAATAATTGTAAAAAATTGTAAAAATCTCCTTAAAAATTGTAACATTTCTTTATGAAAAATACTTTATATATATAAGGGAAATAATATGAAAGGCAATCGGGTTAAGCCCTGATTGATACGGTAATGAGTGGTTTCGACGTAAATGTATTGAGCACAAAGCCAATTATCCGAGAAGCCGCAAATATGCAAAACGACGGCGGCGGTGGAAATCTTGGCTACATGCAACAAGGTGAACATCGGGAAGAAGAAAAAAGAAAACAAGCGTTTGATGAAAGTATCTTCGCTAAAAAAAATGAATTTGATTGTTTTGTGTTCGAAAAAGATTTAGAAGGTTTTAAAGATGATGGGTTCTCTATTGCAAAATTTATAGCAAGTTGTATTTTATCAATTAAAAAGCTATTGAAAATCAAGTAGAACCTATTTACAATCGCAAAACTTCGTATTATATTATTAGTGTATGATTTACACTAATAAAAAAGGATGAAGTTATGAAGATTAATTTTAAACCCCAAAGATTATTATCAAGTTTAGTTACAGAAGAGAAAATTCCTGGTGGAGTAAGACGTATTCTACAAACAGAAGGACCAAAAGCAAGAACAATTGATATGGAATTAAGCCATTTAGATTCTCTTGGAAATGCTTATCCTAAAGAATATTATGTTTCTTCTGTTAAAGTTTATGATACAAAAAGCAGCAATTTATTAAAAATGGTTCAAAGAGAAGTTATAGGAACTACTAATAGTGTAACTAACCTTGTTACCAGAAACTATGACGGTAAGTACAATAAATCTATGATTATTAGAAATAACGATTCTATAACAAAACAATAGGTTTGACAAAATATAAAAACGGCCTAAAATTATTTTAGGCTGTTTTTTTATGCAAGAAAAGATTATACATACAAGCGATAAGATTAAAATTGCAATAAATCATTATGATAAAGGGAATGATCAAGTGTTAATCATTATCCCTGGATGGTTTATGACAAAAGATAGCAATGCTTTTTTGAAAATCTCAAAAGCTTTTGCTCAAGAGATGGATGTAATCTGCCTCGATTGCAGGGGACATGGAAAAAGTAGTGGATTTTATACTTTTACGGCAAAAGAGACCAATGATATTAAATCAGTTGTAGAATTTGCAAAATCAAAATATAAAAAATTATATCTAGCAGGTTTTTCTTTAGGTGGGGCATTAGCATTAATTCATGGAGGAATTCATAAGGATATAGATAAGATTATTGCAATTTCTGCGCCTTCAAGTTTCATTAAAATTGAAAATCAAATGTGGCATTACAATGCTTGGTTACCAACAATAAAGAAATTTGAGTTTTTTCGTTGGGTTTCAGTTCGACCTTCAATAGTTCCGTTTAAGAAAATCAAACCTATTGATATTGTTAAAAATATAAATGTGCCGACTCTTTTTATCGCAGGTGGAAAAGATGTTACAGTGAAAAAATGGCATACAGAAAAACTTTTTGAATTAGCTGTTTGTAAGAAAAAATATGTTCTTTTTGAAAATAGTATCCATGCAGAAGATATATTTTTAGCAGAAGAAGATAAATTCATGCAAACTTGTCTTGCTTGGTTAAGAGAATAAGTTTATTAAGTTTAGTCAGTTTTTTTGTGTTTGTGGTAAGCTTGTTCTATGGAAAATATGGATAAAAAAATTAAAATCGGTTTAATTGGTCTTGGTACCGTGGGCTCTGGTGTTTTTAAAACCCTAAAATCATTTGACCATGTTGAAGTTACTAAAATTGCGGTTAAAAATATTAACAAACCTCGTAATATTGAAGGTCTTGATAATTCAATCATAACTGACGATCCTTTTGAGGTGGTTAATGATCCTGATATTGATATCGTAGTAGAACTTATCGGGGGACTTAATCCTGCGTTTGATTTGATAAAAACTGCAATCAAAAATGGTAAACATATTGTTACTGCCAATAAAGAACTCTTAGCAAAGGAAGGCGAAGAATTATTTAATTTTGCAGAAGCAAATAACAAAGTTATTCTCTATGAAGCAGCAATAGCTGGTGGTATTCCTATCATTATGCCTATCAAAACTATTCTTGCAGGGAATAAAATTACAAGAATTGAAGCAATTTTGAATGGGACAACTAACTACATATTAACGAAGATGGATGTCCAAGGTGCTTCTTATGAAGATGTATTGAAGGAAGCTCAAGACTTAGGTTATGCTGAGGCTGATCCGACCGGTGATGTTGAAGGTTTTGATGCTGCATATAAAATTACGACACTTGCAACTTTAGCATTTAAAAAACGTATAAAGATTGAGAATGTTTATCGTGAAGGTATTACAAAAATCCGTGCTCAGGATATGCATGCTGCAAATGATTTAGGTTATAAAATTAAACTTATAGCATCAGCATATTTAGATGAAAATAATAGAGCTGATGTAAGAGTTCATCCTATGTTAGTATCTAAGAAATCTACACTTGCGCATATTGATTATGTGACAAATGCCGTTTCCTTAAGCGGACATCCGGTAGGTTCAATTACGCTTTCAGGTCCTGGTGCAGGAGAGTTCCCTACTGCAAGTTCTGTAGTGGGAGATATTTTGGCTATTGCAGCAGAAGTTGGTACAACAGATTATCTTCTTCCTATGATGAGATGTAATCATAATGAAGCTGCTATTCCTGTAAATATACTTGATACAGAGAACAAATATTATCTATCGATCAATGCAAAAAATAGTAAAGGTGTTATCGGTAAAATCGGAAAAATTTGCGAAGATAACGATATAAGTCTTGCAAGTATTGTTCAAAGAGGTGTTTCGGAAGACAATACGGCTGATATTACTGTTATTACTGAGCTATGCAAAGAAAAAGATATGCAAAAAGCTATTGAAACTTTTGAAAATGATGAATTCATAAATAAAGTAAACAGCTTGATAAGAGTTCAAATATAATTGAATGTTATTGGACTTATATGGCTTTTATAAATAAAAATAAAAAGAAGGAATATGAAAATGTATTATCAAGGATTAATTAACACATTCAGAGAGTATTTGCCAGTATCTGACAAAACACCTGTTATTACTTTAAATGAAGGTAATACCCCTTTAATTAAAGCTGATAATTTAGCTAAAAAAATTGGGTTGGATGCAGAAATTTATTTGAAGTTTGAGGGTTGCAACCCAACGGGAAGTTTTAAAGATCGTGGTATGACTATGGCTGTATCAAAAGCAAAAGAAGCTGGTTCAGGTGCTATCATTTGTGCTTCTACCGGTAATACTTCAGCGTCAGCGGCAGCTTATGGGGCAAAAGCTGGCATGAGAACTTTTGTATTAATCCCTGATGGATATATTGCTCTTGGTAAATTATCTCAGGCTATGATGTATGGGGCTGAAATTATTGCAATTAACGGTAATTTTGATCAGGCATTGGAAGCAGTTAGAGCAATTGCAGAAAAATATCCGATAACTCTTGTAAATTCAGTTAATCCATATAGAATTGAAGGCCAAAAGACAGGTGCTTTTGAAATTTGTAATGCTTTAGGCCAAGCGCCTGATTACCATTTCATTCCTGTTGGAAATGCCGGTAATATTACAGCTTACTGGAAAGGTTATAAAGAATGGCATCAGGCTGGAAAAATTCCTGCACTTCCTAAGATGATGGGCTTTGAGGCTGAAGGTTCAGCTGCAATCGTTCGAGGTGAAAGAATTCTTAAGCCTGAAACTCTTGCAACAGCTATTCGTATCGGTAATCCTGCAAGCTGGAAACAGGCTGAGGCTGCAAGAAATGAAAGTAATGGTATGATTAACTGTGTAACTGATGAAGAGATCGTTAGTGCATATAAACTTATCGCTTCTTGTGAAGGTGTCCTTGCCGAACCTGCAAGTGCAGCATCTGTTGCAGGATTGATTAAGTTCAAAGACCAAGTTAAAGAAGGTTCAAAAGTCGTATGTATTTTAACAGGTAACGGCTTGAAAGACCCTGATAATGCTATAAAATATTCGAACGCTGATGTCAAAAAGACTTCATCGGATTTAACGGATATATTAAAAGCAATGAATGTTTAAAATGTTAAAAGCCCTCTATTGAGGGCTTTTAGTTTATTTGCACCTAGTTTTTCCATTCCAACTTAAATCATCACAATATAGATAATCCATGTTATCGTTGTATAAAACCCACGCTGCACAGCTTCTGCCTTGACTATTAGCGACAATGCCTTTAGAATTTTTTCTGTCACAATATTCTTTAAAGGGTCTGACTGTTTGCTCTCTGTCTCCCCAAGGTTTTATCCCATCCGGTGTTAAATAAAAGTAGAAAGTGCTGACTCCCAGTTGGGCGGTTTTTTCAGGTAAAAATACCTGAATGTCACCACAACTTACTACTTGATTATTACAGTCTTCATACATCCAACCGAAAGCCACCATAGTACCATCTGCTAGGTATAATATATTTTCGCTCTTTAGCTCTGCATTTCCATTTGTTTCATAGTTTCGTCCGTCAAGAGAAATATATTTTCTAAAAGAATGTTTGTGTTTGCCTTTTACTTGTTTTATATAGTGGCTAAATAATGTTTTTACTAGGTTTTGGCTGCTTGAGTCTATAATATTATTGCCTTCTTCGTCCTTCCCAATTACAGAATTTGTAAAGCCCCAATAACGAGGATCTCCATATTCTAATTTTATCATGTTAAATGCCTGAGATAGGGTTGAATATGCTTTTTTAAGTTGTGTAATTCTTTGTTTATCTTTATTTTTTTGAATAAGATTTGGTAGAGTCATTGCTGCGACTATACTTATAATTCCCAAAGTAATCAGGACTTCGGCAAGTGTAAATCCTTTTTGTAATTTTTTCATTAAAATCCTCCTTTATATAAAAATGTCAATGTCACTGATTTTTTATAATGTCAGTATAGCTGATAATGTAAAAATGAACAAGCCATTTTTACAAAAATTCGCAGAAAATCTCAAAAAGATAAGAAAGAAAAAAAAAATAAAGCAAGATGATTTTCTTGCTATAAGCGGTATTTCTCGCTCTACAATCGCGATGGTAGAGACTGCAAGAACTGATATTACACTTTCAAAACTAAAAATTATAGCAGATGTTCTGGGGGTAGAACCGAAAGAGCTATTGGATTTTGAAAGTGAATAATTTATGTTATAATTTGAGTATGAAAAGATTTTTATTGTTATCTTTAATTATTACTTCTTCTTTATTTACAGCGGTTTATGCCAATGAAATGGTAGAAGATTATATGGATATAGCTAAAAATTATGCTGTGCAAGGTGATTATAGTGGTGCGACAGCATATTTTAATAGGATTTTGACTATTGAACCTAATAATCAAGAAGTAAAAGATAATATAAAAATGCTGCAAAGATTTGTATCACCAGTTAAAAAATCTTATGCATCAAGAGTTAACCAGAATTTGGATAATGCGATGAATGCAAGAAAAAATGGTGATATGCAGGGGATGTTGAGTTATATTAAAAGTGCATCAACAGGGGCAGGATTTTTGTATTATAACTTTTTAGGTGAGTATTATAAAGAAACTCGTCAATATAATCTTGCAATCGCGGCATTTAATCAGGCATTACAGGCAAATCCTGATTTTACTCAAGCTCATTTAGCTGTTGCTTTATGTAATTATGAAATGGGCAATTACGATGGTGTAATTCCTCCTGTTACAAGATTTATATATTATAATCAGCAAGAAGATTTTGGTTATGCCCTGAGGGCAAAAGCTTATATGAAAATGGGCAGATATAACGATGCTGAAACAGAAATAGTTACAGCTTTGGCGTTGAATGATGATATTGAGTATAAATTGTTAAAAGGGATTATCTTGTGTAGTAAAAATCAATATCGTCAGGCAATAGAAACTTTAGAACCATTAACTCAGAGTATACAGACGTCTGATTTGTATAAATATTTAGGGCTTGCATATTATGGAATTCAAGATTACAACAATGCTCTTATAAACTTGGATAAAGCAATCATACTCTCTGACGATGATAAAGTTTTGAGTGCCAAGTATAATGAAGTAAAAATGAAATTAAATTCTCAACCACAAGGAACAATGGATTAAGATGAAGCGCAAATATAAGAAAAAAGAGACTTTTTTGACAAAACTATGTAATGCCGTGATTACTCTCGGGCTTGCAGGTATTATGGTATATGGGCTTCAATGTTATAGTTCTTCGGATTTAAAGTTTGTTCAATTGAGTGATGTGCATTTTTCAGATGCGGGAGTTAATACTACATTCAAAATGACAGGGGAATCTCCGAAGCTTTTGGAAGATGCGGTTAACCAAATAAATGAAATTCCTGATGTAAATTTTGTAATGTTTACAGGGGATCAAATTAATGTTCCTTATGAAAAAGAATTACAGGCATTTTTAAAATATGCTGAGAAAATAAAAGCTCCTTGGTATATTACATTTGGCAATCATGACAGATGTGTTGGCGGTTATCTTACAAAAGACTTGTATCTTGATATAGTTGCACAACATAACGAAAATTTTAAATTTAAAAATTCCTACTATTCCTTTGTCCCACGTAAAGGATATAAAGTTATAGTTTTGGATAATATTATAAGTGACAAACTTACATCAAATGGCAGGGTTTCAGATGAACAATTGGTATGGCTCAATAAAGAGTTAGATGATGCTAAAAAAGATGTTGTACTTATTTTTATGCATGTTCCTATTATTGAACCTTTTCCAAGCAATGGGCATAAGTTATTAAATGCAACAGAAGTTCAGGGTATAATTGAAAAACATAAAAACCCTATTGCTGTTTTTGAAGGTCATTATCACGCAGCTAAAATTACACAAAACGGGAATGTTTTATATGTTGCATCTCCTGCGTTAGTTTCTTATCCGAATGCTTTTAGAGTTATTAATGTTCGAAATGAACGTAAAAAAGTTGTGTTTAATATTGAAATGCGTGAGACTCGTGAAAAAAATATTCAAAAACTTGCAAAACTGTTAGTATTCGGATCCAGCATATACATGGGTGAAGAAAAAGACAGAAACGGTGTTTACGAAATAAAGAAAAACTGAGGATATGAAAATGGGTGATTTTAAAGTTAAATTCAGAGGTGTCAGAGGAAGTTATCCTTTAGCAAAGAAAGAATTTTTAAAATACGGTGGTAATACTTCTTGCATAGAAGTAAATGTTGGTGGACATTTAATTGTTCTTGATGCAGGTACAGGACTTATTGATGTAGGTAATGAGTTATTAAGAAGTTATATTGCATCAGGTCTAAGACCTGAGGATAGAACCCCGGTGCAGGCTACAGTTTTATTATCTCATATTCACCTTGATCATATTCAGGGATTTACTTTCTTTAGACCGCTTCATATCCCCTCAACTATTTTAAATGTTTTTGGAAATGTTAATTATAATGAAACCTTATCCGATGAATTGGCAGGGTTACTTTTCGGAAAATCTTTTCCTTTAGATTTGGGTGATATAGCTGGAAATCTTAATATAAGAGATATTAATGAAACTGAAGGAATTATCCTGAGAAAAGGTGAAGCTCCAATTATTAGAAGGATTGAAAAAGAGGATGATTTAAAAGTTGAAGAAGATGATGTTTTAATAACTTGTTATCGTTCTTATGCTCATCCTCAAGAGGGTGTATTGATTTATAAGATATCTTATAAAGGTAAAACTCTTGTTTATGCTACAGATAAAGAAAGTTATCTCGGCGGTGATAAAAAGCTTACAAACTTTGCAAGAGGCTGTAATCTTTTAATTCATGATGCTCAATATACAACGGAAGATTATTTGAATTCTTTTGTTCCTAAACAAGGTTATGGACATTCTACTTTCGATATGGCGGTTGAATGTCAAAATCAAACAGGTGCTGAAAAGTTAGTATTTTTCCATTTTGATCCTGAATACGATGATGAAAAACTTGATTCCATACAAGAACAGTATAAAGCTATTTCTGAAAGAGCTATTCTCGCGTATGAAGGTTTGGAAATAGATTTATTGTAATTATATATAAAGTATGATGAAAAAGATTATTATAATAGCTTTGTTATTTTGTTCAGTATTTGTATCCGGTTATAAAAAACCTGAGACATATGTCATTAATTCTGAAAAAAATGCTACTGAACATAATAATCTTGGACTTATGTATATGAAGGATTATTGGTGGTATGCTGCAATTCAGGAATTTAAGATTGCAATAAGCTTAAGTCCGAATGTGCAAGCATCTTCCGTATATTATAATAATCTAGGAGAATGCTATATGAAAGTTGGAGCTCCAGACTTGGCTCAAGATTGTTTTGAAAGAGCATTGGGGCTTTATACATTAAATTTTAAATACTATTTGAACCTTGCAGATTGTTATCAGGCTTTGAAAATAGTTGATGCAAAGATTGCTCAAACCTATGAAAATGATAATCCCCTAAATATGATTATGCGAGGACTTTTGTTAGATAAAAAAGGTCAATACCGTGATGCTATAGTTATTTTGGACGAATTTGCAGTAAAAGAGCCTGATTTAATTATAACTCCGGCAGTTAAAGATTACATAAAAACTATTGTAGCAAAAATGTATAATTCAGAGAGTATTTAGTCTGTAATATGGAATGCGCATTTAGTACAATGAGCTTTTGGATGAAGCACCAAGTTATCTTCCAAATCATACATTTTTGCAACTCTTGTTACTAAAGGTGCACCGCATTTAGGACATTTTAATCCTCCTGCTCCATTCAAAATTAACTCTTTTAAACTATCAATAATTTTGTCATCAGCAAGATAATGCGTGTCAAAATCTTTTTCATATTTCTTGATTTCTTCAGGAGGACATTTTAATCCTTTAGCAAGACTCTGACGAATTGTTACCGGTAAAAATAATTCTTTTCCGGCTTCGATATCCTCAATCAAATTCAAATCAAGATTACATACCATAGCAAGACCTTTTGGAGAAAGGCCTAAATCATCTCGTTTTTTTTGAACAAATTGTGCTAATGTTTTCATAAAAATCTACTGAGCAAGTTTTTCTCTAACTAGAGTTTCTACTTGAGCAAGGATATCAGGATTTTCTGTCAAGAAATCTCTTGCTTTATCTCTTCCTTGTCCTAATTTTTCATCGTTAAAGCTGAACCAAGAACCTGCTTTTTTAACAATATCAAGGTTTACAGCTACATCAAGAATATTTCCGACTTTGCAAATACCTTTTCCGAAAATAATGTCAAACTCAGCAGTTCTAAATGGAGGTGCTACTTTGTTTTTCAAAACTCTAACTCTAACATGGTTACCGATTTCTCCATCTTCACCTTTAACACCTTCTGTACGTTTAATTTCCATACGAACAGAAGCGTAATATTTTAGAGCGTTACCACCAGTAGTAGTTTCAGGGTTTCCGTACATAACACCAATTTTCATACGTAACTGGTTGATGAAAATAACGGTTGTATTTGTTTTGCCTATAACACCGGTAAGTTTTCTCAAAGCTTTACTCATCAAACGAGCTTGAAGACCCATTTGTTGATCTTCCATAGAACCTTCAATTTCAGCTTTAGGAACAAGTGCTGCAACAGAGTCAACTACAACAACATCAACTGCACCTGAGCGAACAAGTTCTTCTGTAATATCAAGTGCTTGTTCACCTGTATCAGGTTGTGAAATAAGCAAATCATCAACTTTTACGCCTAGTGCTCTTGCATATTCAGGATCAAGTGCGTGTTCAGCATCTACGAATGCTGCGATACCGCCTTTTTTCTGGCATTCCGCAACGATATGTTGAGCAAGAGTTGTTTTACCAGAGCTTTCAGGACCATAAATTTCAATAATACGTCCACGAGGAACTCCGCCTATCCCTAATGCAACGTCTAGTGCTAAAGAACCGGTCGGTATAGCATCAACATTAACTGTGGCTTTATCGCCAAGTTTCATAATTGAACCTTTTCCGAAGTCTTTTTCAATTTTTTCAATTGCTAGTTTTAATGCTTTACTTCTTTCATCTGATGGTGATAGAGTTTCTGTTTCTTTTTCTTTAACTGCCATTATTTTATATCCCTTATAATTTTTTAATTTCTTGCTCACTTGCATATAACGGCAATTTCGAGTTCTGTTTTCGCAAAAACTCTAAAGCCTCAGCTTGCTCGCATTATTCCCATATATGTCCGGTTTTTTTTCTGTATAAACCAAGTCCGATAGGTTTATAAGAACTTAAATCATTTTTAAGTTGATATACTTCTTTATTTAAATCAACAATTTTTTGTCTTAAAGTTTCGTTGTCAGTCTTACATCTAATAAGTTCTACAACAACCTCATCCATGCCTTCAAGTTTTTCATCAATAACTTTAGCAATTTTATCACTAAGCTTAGTTTCCATTTCTTGTAATGAAGTAAGAATGTTTTGAATAGCTGTAGGCGCTTTTTGAGCTTGTTGTACCATAGGAACACTGACTCCTTGTTTCTGAGCTTGTACTTTTCTTAAACTTTTTACTTCATCATAAGAGAAGTAAGTTTGACCTTTGCAATTTTTTCTCGGCAAGATAGAAGCACGTTTGCATAGCTCGACAATTTCTTTATTGTCTGTATTTAAAATTGCTCTAACTTCTTGCGGTGATAAAGTTTTCTCTCTAATTGCATCTTTTAACATAAATAAATAATCCCTCAAAACTTTCCCAACACTATTGTATTTTATTCGTGTAAAAAAGACAAATAATTTTCCAATGTTGTAACATCACTTAATATAAATTTTTGTGATAATATGAGAATAAATAAAGCAGTCGGATAATCGCGCATAATTATGTGAGGAAAGTCCGTGCATTCAAGGACAGGCCGCCGGAGAAACTCCGGGCAGCGTGAGCTGGCGGATTAGGACCACAGAAAATATACTGCTAACGGCTTTTTTAAGTACGAGCGATGGTGCAACGGTGAGTTAAGAGCTTCACCAGCGATATTGAGAAATATCGGCTAGGCAACCCCCGGTCGAATGCAAGATTAAATTGAAGGTTATAAAGGCTGTCCGCCCACTTCTAAAAAATCGCTAGAGATTGAGAGTAATCTCAATACCAGACAGATGATTATCTAAAACAGAACACGGCTTACGGGCTGCTTTATTTTTTTATATAGCCTAATGGCGGTTTCCTTTTTTATTATAGTTTGTTATTATATTAATACACAGCTATACTTGTGTTTTGCATACTTATTTTTGGCGGCACCTCCTGCCGCCCATTTTTTTACTTGTGAGGTTTGAAGATAAATTTTCATTATAAAAAAATAGGATGGAAATTAGTTTCCATCCTATTTTTTAGTTATTTTTTAGAAGTTATTTTTTTTCAGTTGTTTCTTTTGCTGCGTCTTTTTTTGCTGCATTTTCTTTGATTTCTTTTGCTTTATCACCGCTTTGTTTAATTTCTGTTTGAAGTGATTCTTGAATAACTTTTGGATCGTATTCTTTGTTTACGTATTCAATTGTTGCATTTTTCTTCAAAGATTCAACAAGTCTATCGATAGCTTCTAATTGTTTTTGAGTTTCTAAGAAACTTTTGATATCATTTTTAACTTTTTCAAATGGTTGTTGACCAGCTTCCATTCTATCGGTAACCATTATGATGTGATAACCGAATTGTGTTTTTACAAGGTTTGATACGGTGTTAGGTTTCATAGAGAAAGCTGCTTGTGAAAATTCAGGTACCATTTCTTGTGCTGCAAAGAATCCTAGATCTCCGCCTTTTACAGCTGTTGTTGTGTCATCTGAATTTTCTTTTGCAAGTTTTGCAAATTGTGATGGATCTTTTTTAGCTTCTGCTAAAACTTTTTCTGCTTTAGCTTTTTTATTTGCAATTTCAGAATCTACTTTTTTCTTAATTTCTTCTTTTGAAAGACCTGCGTTGTCTTTATCTGAAGTTATGATTTCTTCGATTTCCTGAGGATTTACAGAAATAAGAATGTGTGCAGCTCTTACTTTTTCAGGATATTTGAATTGTTTGATATTTTCGTTGTAATATTTTTTTGCTTCTGCATCTGAAATATTACTATCAGTAAGTTCTTTTGCAAGTTTTTTCATCTTAACTTCTTCGGTTAAGTCTTTTTTGAATTGCGAAGTTGATACGCCGTTTTGTTTAAGAATTTCGTTAAGTTGTTCTTTGGAACCTACTTTGTCTATGATTTCTTTTATGGCATCTTCAACATCTGCATTTGTCACTTTAATACCACGTTTTTCAATTTCTTGGTTCAATAATTCTTTTACGATAAGTTCGTTTACAACTTTATCTTTAATTAAATAATATAAGAAATTATTTTTACCATCTTTTACATTGATGCCTAATTGTGACATCATACCGCCTTGAGTTGATTTGTTAAAACTTTCGTCAAACTGCCCTTGAGTTATGTTTTGGCCATTAACTTTAATAATTGTTTGAGCTGATTTAATACCGCAGCCTGTAAATAAAATTGCAGATAACGCAACGGTTGCAAGTAATTTTTTTCCTTTCATAAACTCTCTCTTTCTTTGGTTAGTTTTTGTATTCGTGACTAATTTTATGAATATAATAAAACAAATCTGTTAAAATGTTAAATACTTCATTAAAATTCATATATGAATTATTTAGCAATAAAATTGAACAGCCTTCTTGACAGGATGATGGGGCTATTGTGAATTTGATACGTTTTAGAATTTCTGATGGAAGTTCTTTTTGTATAATTTTCCATTCAGGTTGCGTGTATGGTGTGTAGATTCTTATATTATCCTGAGTTTCTCTAATTGCTGCGATTTTTACATCACTTGCAGCAAGACGTATTCTAATTAATTTTATTAAATTTTCAACGCTTTCAGGCGGTTTGGCAAATCTATCTTTCCATTCTTCTGTTATATAATCTAGTTCAACATCATTTTTTACATCTGCCAGACGTTTATATTCGATCATTTTTTGTTCAGCTGAGCCGACCCATTCATCAGGAATAAATGCTGTAACATTTATATCTACTATTGTTGCGACTTCCTTATCTACATGTTCACCTTGGATTTCCTGTACAGTTTCTTCCAAAAGCTGGCAATAGGTGTCAAATCCGACATTAATCATATGTCCGTGCTGTTTTGTGCCTAATATGTTGCCCACACCTCGAATTTCCACATCTCTTAGGGCTATTTGATAGCCGCTTCCAAGTGTCGTAAATTCTTTGATTGCTTTTAATCTTTGTACAGCTTCTTTTGTCATTTCTTTTTGTCGTTTGTAGAAGCAGTAACAGTAAGCCTGTCTTTGCGAACGTCCTACACGTCCTCTTAATTGATATAATTGAGCGAGTCCAAATCTGTCAGCATTATGGATAATCATTGTATTTGCGTTCGGAATATCTATGCCGTTTTCAATAATTGTTGTCGCAAGAAGCACATCATATTCGTGGTTTGCAAAATCAACGATTACCTGTTCAAGGGCTTTTTCATCCATTTGTCCATGTCCTATTGCAATTCTTGCATTAGGTATAAGTTGTTGGAGCTGAAGTTTAAATTCTTCTATTGTCTCAACTCTGTTGTATAGATAGAATACTTGTCCCTCTCTATCAAGTTCATGAACAATGGCATTTTTCACCATATTTTCATTCCATACTCCGACAAAGGTTTTTATAGGGAGCCTGTTTTTAGGCGGAGTGTTTATTACAGACATATCTTTTATGCCTGACAAGGACATATATAGTGTTCTTGGAATAGGTGTTGCAGACATAGTTATAATATCAATATTTTCTCTTAAAGATTTTAGTTTTTCTTTATGTCTTACTCCAAAACGGTGTTCTTCATCTATTACAAGTAGACCTAAATCTTTAAAGACTATTCCTTCTTGTAATAGTCTGTGAGTGCCAACTACGACATCACATTTGCCTGTTGCAAGATTTTTTACGGTTTCTTTTTGTTCTTTTGATGTTCTAAATCTGGAGAGTAATTCTACTTGAACTCCAAACGGTTTAAATCTTTCTGACATTGTCTGGAAATGCTGGAGAGCAAGAATCGTTGTCGGAACTACTACTGCTACTTGTTTACCTGAGGTTACAGCTTTAAATATTGCGCGCATTGCAACTTCTGTTTTCCCAAAACCGACGTCACCGCAGATTAGTCTATCCATTGGGTTTTCACTTTCCATATCAGCTTTGACATCAACTATTGCTTTCATCTGATCCGGAGTTTCCGTATATTCAAAAGCTTCTTCCATTTCAACTTGCCAAGTTGTATCGGGTAGGAACTGAATTCCTTTTTGCATTTTTCTTCTTGCATAAAGTCTTAGAAGATCATAGGCAACTTGTTCTACTTCTTTTTTTACTCTGGCTTTTGTGTTTTCCCAATCTTTGCCGCCCATTCTTGAGAGTTTTGGTTTAATATTCCCTGAACCTCTATATCTGCATAGGAGATTGATTTGTTCTGCTGGAATATGTAATTTATCTTTGCTTGCGTATTCTATTGTTAGATAATCTTTTAATTGCCCGTCTATTTCTTGTTGGGTTAGACCTTTATAAATCCCGACACCGTGAATGCTGTGGACTACATATTCACCTTCTTTGATATCATTTATGCTTTCAATAAACTCGGGCTTCTCTTTGTAATATGAGCGTTTTGTCGAGGTAACTTCTTTTGTTCTTTTGTTGAAAAGTTCTCTGTCGGTGAGAATTATTGTTTCAAAATCTTCTAAAATTCCGCCATGTGAGGCTATGCTTTCTGTGTAATCAATTTCTGTGAAAACTTCTCTTTCGGAAAGAATTTCCCTTACTCTTTCAGGATAATCCGTTGCAATAATTATTCTGTATTTTTGATTGTCTAAGATGAATTTTGCGATTTCATCTAAATTGGCAGCAAAACTTTTGACAGGCTGGGTATTAAATTCGACAATTTCATCCATTTCGCCGTCAAGAAAATTGTTTAGTCCAATTTTTATAAAACAGGCAAGTTTTTGGATAAATTCTTCATAAGTTATGTGATTTAGTCCGTCAAGTTCATAATTTAGACCTAGTTTCAAATTCTCCTGTAGTTGTTTAGTAAAATTTTCGTCCATAAATTCAAATTTTGCATAGACTTCAGGAGTTTCGTCAAAAATGACGGTATAATCTTTGAAATAATCCAATGCGGATACTAAATTTTGATTAAAATAATTCTGGTAAATCTCAATACCTTCAAAGTATCCTTCTTCTTCAATTTGTTCTTTTATTTCTTTCGGTAAATTTTGTGGGATATCGAGTAGAAATTTATATACAGGCAGAATTTCTATTTTTTTAACTTTTTCTACTGATTTTTGAGTTTCATTATTAAAATAACGCAGGTCAACAACTTCATCTCCCCAAAGCTCGATACGAACAGGGTTTTTATCAAGTGAAAATACATCTGCGATATCTCCG
The DNA here is from genome assembly GCA_944325875.1 of Candidatus Gastranaerophilales bacterium. Lineage (GTDB taxonomy): Bacteria > Cyanobacteriota > Vampirovibrionia > Gastranaerophilales > Gastranaerophilaceae > Scatousia. Next base: position 135,277 of record CALVBU010000002.1, on the reverse strand, counting down.
CGAATACTAAATTCGGCGATATCAGATACCATTGTTGAACGTTTGTAGCCGAGATTTACGAGTTTTTGTGATAATTGTTTGAGGTCAATTTCATCGCCGACTTTTATTGTTAGTTTATTTTTATTGTAAAAGTCTGGGTCAGGAAATTTTTCCAGCAAAGTTTTTACCGGTGCAATTACAATATCAGGCTGCTCTCTAAGAATTTTTACCTGTTCGGCATAATCATATACGTTTGAAGCTACGCTTTCGTACATTGAAATGTTTTGAAATGGCAAAAGACTCGTTTTAATTCCGAATGCTTTTTTAAAATCGTTTTGGTACCTTAGAGCATTTTGCTCTGTTGATGTTATAAAAAGAATTTTTTTCTTGGAAATTTCGCGAGTTTTTTGTACGAGTAAAAGTCTGAGGATTGTCAAAAGCCCTGTTACGGCAAATGACATCCCAGCTTTTACGTCTGATTTAAAAAGTTGATAATTTTCATTCGTATTTAGACAGTCTATGCTGAACATAACTGTATTTTATCACGAATTATTTAAATTTAATTATTAATTTATTACTTATTTTTTCTCAGCTTCTGCTTCTGGAAGTGGTTCAGTTTTTACTTGTTGAGAAGGGTGGATTGCTGCTTTATTATAGTTAGCTAGAGCTTCATTTCCATTTGCTTGAGGTGCTTCAGCTGGTTTTGCTTCCGGTTGTTTTTCTTCTACTTTTGCTTTTTCTTCAACTTTGTCGCCTTTAAAATACAATGGGTTAATGCCTACAGGTTTAATCATAATTTTTCCTCCTAAAATAAGTTGGTATATTTCTAATAAAACAATCAAGCGAAAAAAATTGCTATAAATAAGGTTTTTATGTTAAAATGGTGTTAAACTTTAATTAAAATAGGAGTATTAAGATGCTAAGAGGCCCGTTTTTAGATAGAAATTGGATTGGACAGAATGATGATTATTCATCTTCTGATATTGTGATGCTCGGATTGCCCTTTGACGGTACAGTTTCTTACCGTTCAGGATCTAGGTTTGCACCTGAGCAGATTAGACTTGCAAGCTGGGGTTTGGAAGATTATTCTCCGAGATTTGACAAGTATTTGCAAGATGCAAATTTTCATGATGCAGGTGATTTGGAATTCCCTCTTGGCAATACTTATAAAACCCTTGAGGTTATTGAAAAAAATGTTGAAGATATTTACCGTGACGGAAAAAGAGTTTTCGGTATTGGGGGAGAACATTTGGTTACTCTACCTGAAATTAAGGCTGTTTCAAAATTTCACAAAGATTTTGCTATTGTTCATTTTGATGCCCATACGGATTTAAGAGAGGAATATTTGGGTGAAGAAATGTCTCATTCTGCAGTTATTCGTCACGCTTCAAAAATCGTAGGTCCGCAAAATGTTAAACAAATCGGGATTCGTTCCGGTATGAAAGAAGAATTTGATTTTATGAAAGAGCATAATACTCTTTGTTATAAATATTCTGATTTGGATTGCATAAAAGGCAAAAAAATATTTGTGACAGTAGACTTGGATGTTCTCGATCCTTCTGTTATGCCTGGAACCGGTACTCCAGAAAGTGGTGGTATGCAGTTTAATGAGCTTATGGGCTGGTTTGAGTACTTGAAAGACTTTGAAATTATTGGTGCTGACGTTGTTGAGCTTGCTCCTGATTATGATGCTTCAGGTGTGTCTACTGCTGTTGCAACGAAAGTTATCAGAGAACTTTTAATGATTATGTAAAAATTTATTTTCGGGAGAGGTAAATGGTTTTAGAAAGAATAAATTTTTTGAAAGATGAAATAAATAAACATAATTATAACTATTATGTTGAAGATAATCCGACTATAGATGATTTTACCTATGACCAGCTTTTTGCCGAATTGAAAAAACTTGAGGAAGAACATCCTGAATATAAAACTCCTGATAGCCCTACTCAAAGAGTTGGTTCCGTAAGTGAAAAATTCTTCCCGTATAAACATAAACACAGGCTTTATAGTCTTGATAATACATATAATTATGAAGACTTAGGTATATGGTATAGAAAAATTCAAGAGGAATACGGAAAGGATGTAGAGCTTGTTTGTGAATTAAAAATTGACGGGCTTGCTATATCTTTAACTTATGAAAAAGGTATATTTACAACCGGTGTGACCAGAGGGGACGGTGTTACAGGTGAAAATATTACGACTAATTTAAAAACTATTCGTGCAATACCTCTTAAATTATTTCAAGATGTAGACATTGAAGTTCGTGGCGAAATTTATATGCCGAAGACTTCTTTTGAAAAGTTAAATGAAGAAAATTTGAAAAACGGCGATAAATTATTTGCAAACCCTCGTAACGCCGCAGCAGGATCTATACGTCAACTTGATAGTACAGTTACTGCAAAAAGAGATTTGTCTATATGGCTTTATTCATCTATCTTGGAAAATATTCCAAATCCGCCTAAAACTCATTACGAAAGTCTTATGTATCTTAAACAGCTCGGTTTTAGAGTAAATCCTAATATAAGACTTTGTAAAAATGTTGATGAAGCTATTGAATATTGTAAAGAGTGGGAAAATAAACGTTTTGAATTGGATTATGCTACAGATGGTGTTGTTATTAAGGTAAATAGTTTTGCAATTCAAAACGATATGGGATTTACTGCACGTGCACCAAAGTGGGCTACAGCTTTTAAGTTTCCACCGGAAGAGGCGGTTACAACGTTAGAAGATTTTGAACTTGGTGTTGGTAAAACTGGTGCTGTGACTCCTGTTGCGCTTTTAAAACCTGTGCTTCTTGCAGGTAGCACTGTATCACGTGCAAGTTTACATAATTTTGAAGAAATAAGAAGACTTGATGTAAGAAAAGGGGATAAGGTTCTCATAAAAAAAGCTGCTGAAATTATCCCAAAAGTAATAAAAGTCGTAGAAACTGAAGATAGAGAAAGTAAAAGAAGATATAGAATCCCTAAAATTTGTCCGGGATGCGGTTCGCCTTTGGATATGAGGGAGGGTGAAGTTAATCTATATTGCTCAAATCCTGATTGTCCTGCTATAAAGAAAGCTAAATTAGAGTTTTGGGCTTCTAAAGATGCTATGGATATAGATTTTGTCGGGCCTTCTATTATTCAACAGCTTTATGATAGAAATCTTGTATCAAGTCCTGTGGATTTGTATAGGCTTACTGTAGATGATTTAATGACTTTGGATTTGGTTAAAGAAAAATCTGCAAACAATATCTATAACGCTATCCAAGTTAGTAAAACTCGTTCGTTAAAAAGATTTATAACTGCATTAGTAATTAAAAATGTTGGGAAAGAAACCTCTGATATTTTAGCTAATGAGTATGGTACTCTCGAAAATCTAAGAAATGCGTCAATTGAAGAATTGGCTGCTATTAATGGTATTGGCGAGAAAATGGGAAAAGATATATATGAGTTTTTCCATGATGAAAAAAATATTAAAATGCTGGAAGAGTTGAATGCTCTTGGTGTTGTACCTCCTCCTGTTGAACTTCCTAAGTCTGAGCTTTTTAAAGGTAAAACACTTGTGATTACAGGTACTTTGACCGGAATGACAAGAGATGAGGCAAATGAACTTATTAAAAAATATGGAGGAAAAGCAGCTTCTTCAGTATCTAAGAATACATCTTTTGTTGTAGCAGGATTAAATCCTGGGTCAAAATATGACAAAGCTCAAAAATTAGGTGTTATAATATTGACAGAAGAAGAATTTCTTGAAATGATTAAAGCGGAAGAAAAAGGTTAGAATATGAAAAAAAATGCAAAGATTATTGAAATAAAAGGTATACGTGGAATTTTTATGGTGCTGTTTATTGCAGCATGTTTGGGTGCCGGTTTTGTGGTGTTCCCAGCTAAAGTTGCAGTATTTGCCTGGAATTATGTAGCATTAAATTACATAGCTCTACCTACAATTTCATTATGGCAGGGACTTCTTTTGTGGTCAGCTATAGCGATTTCTGTATATATCATTAATTCTAAAAGTAAAGCTTTGTCTTATAGATCAACTGCTCAATTAAGCGAAGCTGAAATGAGAATGCTTATGGATAGAATTAAAATTCAAGCTGAAGCAAGAAGATTAAATAATATGCTAATGAAAGAAAACTTTGAGAAAAAAGAAGAGTCTAAAGATATAGAAAACAAAGATATTTCTGAAAAACATTCTTAATGTTTTTACTTATGTTAGTTAGTTTAGAAAAGGAGAAGTTATGAAAAAAGTTATGGTAGCAGTTGCTGTATTAGGTGTGATTGCGGGTATTGCAGCTACAAATGTTAACGCTGCAACTATAGTGAATACTGAGGAAAAAGGTTATATTTCAGTTAATACTTCTGCTAATACTGAATTAAATCCTGATGTTGTAGAAATTAGTATTGCAGTGAGAACTGAAGATAATAAATCTTTGCAAAAAGCTACTGCTGAAAATAAAGAGATTTCAGACAAAGTTTATAATGCTTTAAAAGAAATGATTAATATAACTGCTGGTGATTATGTAAAAACTGCTGACTTTTCAGCTTCACCAATTTACACATACTCTGGAAATAAAAGAAATCTAGATAAATATCAGGTTTCAAATAACGTAATCGTTCATACAAAAAATATTTCTAAAGCTGGCGATATTATAGATAAAGCAATTGGGCTTGGCGCAACTAATATTAATAATTTAACATTCTCAGTATCAAATTACGATCACGAATGTAATGAATTGTTAGGTGTTGCAACAAGAAAAGCTAAAACTAGAGCTGATGTAATTGCTAAAAATGCTTCATCAGCAGTTACAGGAATCAAATCAATGGATATTAGCTGTAGTATGAATCAAAATAATACAGTTCAATACCGTTTAATGGCTAAAAATTTATCATTCGGCGCCTCTGCAGATGCTGTTGCACCCGAAGCTGCAACTCCAATTCAAAGTGGCGTAATTAAACTATATGCAAATGTACATGCAAGCTTTTTTGTAAAATAGATGAATACAAAATAAAAAAGACCATTTTTCTAAAATGGTCTTTTTTTTAATAGCAAAAAATTTTTTTTACATGTTTTCGAGATTATATGAATAATATAAGTTTTACTGGTATAAGAAATTTAAGCGTATCCCATACAAAATCAAAGGCATCACCAAAACATCCATATGACATTAATTTGTATTCATTTTATGGGGAGCTTACTAATGATGAATTTGGCGATGATAAATTAAAGTTTCAAAAGTTTTTAGAAAAAGCTGGGAGTCCATATACTTTTGAATGTACTAAAAAAGCTAAGCCTGATTCGTTTATGATACGTGTAATGGAGACAGATTTTCCTTTTTTTAAATTGCCTAAACAAATTGATTTTGCATTAAATCATTATGAGTTAAAGCTTAATTCAGATAAAGTTCTACCATTATTTTCTTTTGTAGGGCAGACTTTGACTAAAATTAAGGAGACTTTTGCTGAGCCTAATATTAAACAAGTAGCTGGTGCGGCTAATGATTTATTGATGAAAAAAATGATGAAATATTTTAAGATTTAATAAACGGTTATAAATGATTTTAATTGCCTTCCGGCTCCGTCACCTTTTGTTGAAATAACGTTGTATTCGTCTTTGTAATTCATAGAGGTTGAACTACCTCCATCCATGGCCATTGCTCGTTCAAAACCTAAGTCGTTGCATAATTTTTGGACTTCGTACATATCCATCGGATGTTCATCTGTGATTATCAAAATATGTAATTCTCCATTTTTTAATCCAAGAATAGTTCTTGCAACTTTATGTAGCACAGAGCAGGATTCTCTTACAATTTCGCCATCTTTTTTTACTAAAAAAAGTTCTTCTTCTAAACGTAATTGAGGTAAAATTAGCGGTCCGCCTTGCACTGCATATTTTACTTCACAAGCAAAATCTACAGGAGTATTGTGTGGAACCATTTCATATTTAAAGACTTTTCTGTCACATTCGACAACTCGAAATTCTGTTCTGTTTAAAATTTTGTTTAAGTTTTTTCTTAAAAAAGAGTTAGCTAAAAGATTTTCATTAAGCATAGGATCTTCATAGATTTGTCCGTCCATAGTTACATAGGAAATGGTTTTTTCATTTTGAGGATCAAAATAACCTCCATTAACTGTAAGTTTAGCTCCCGATGCTTTATGGATTTCTGCATTAGTACGCAATCCTGATGTTGCATATACTTTGACTTTCTTTATTATTTTTTCTCCGCTGAGTGTAATATGATAAATTCCATCATTGTATTTTATATCAATATCATCCTTTGCAAACGCACAAGTTTGCAATAGTACAATCCCTAAAAATAATAAAAATAATTTTTTCATTACAGATCCTTTGATTTGTAAAATGCTATAATTGCGCATAAAAATGCGAATGGTGGGAATATTGCGGTGATAAGCGGAGGCAATACTCCTTTTTCTGCCAATAAGTCAAAGAATGGCAGAGTTATATAGTATAAAAATATACATCCTATTGCTATAGTAAAACCTACTAATCTTTGTTCTCTAGGTTTACTAAAGCCTAGCAAAGTCCCCATAATTGCAAGTAATACGCATACAAACGGATGGAAAAATCTTTGAAGATATTTATTCAACATATATCGATATTCTTCATCAAGCCCTTCTTTTTTAAGGAGTTGAATATAGTTTTTCAAGTTATAATTTGTAATTTCACGTTCTTTTTTTGTTGAATATGTCATTAAAATGAAAGCATTTTTAGCATCTTCACCGTTTAAGATATCCATTGTTTTTAGGTTATTAATTTGAGTAAAAATTCCATCATTATTAATTCTATATTGTGTAATATCCTTTAATCGCCATTTATCTCCTAGATATTGTCCTGTTTTTGCAGAATAAATATTTGAAAGCTGGTGAACATCTGCATAATACTTATTAGAGAAATCAAGTACGATAACATTATTCATTGTATCTTTTCTGAATCTTGAGATAATAACAGCGAGTTTTGGACTGCTGTCTTCATTTTTTTGAGTGTAAATATATTGAGTAGAAGGATATCTGTCTTTTATCATATTGATTCTGTTTGCAGATATAGGTATAAGCTTGTCATAAGTTACAAAGCAGCATCCAGTTATGATAAAACTCAATACTAATACAGGAGCAAGAATTCTTTGAAACGACATTCCGACAGCTCTAAATATTGTAAGTTCTGAATCTTTGCTCAACTTGTCGAAAGTGAAAAGTGTTCCGAGTAAAAGTCCTACAGGGAAAGCTTTACCTAAAATTTTTGGTAATTCATAGAATAATACAAGACAAGCAGTCTTGACAGTATATTCACCTGCAAGAGTTTTTTTGATTGTATTTAAAAGCATTTCAGGAGCAATCCATACAACTGTAAATAAAAGAATTGCAACGAAAGTTGTGATTAAAACCTGATTAAAAATATATCGGTCATAAATAGTTATTTTAGGAAACTTCATTACAGTTCAAAATCCTTTCCTAAATAGAATTCTTTAGCAACTGGATCGACTGCAACTTCCTCACTTCGACCTTGAATTTTAATTTTACCGTCAAATATTACGTATGCTCTATCAGTAATTGAAAGTGTAGCTTTCGGGTTGTGGTCAGTAATTAGCACACCCAAGCCTTTTTCTTCAGAAATTTTCCTAATATTATCTTTAATATCTCCGATAGCGATAGGGTCGATACCGGCAAAAGGTTCATCTAAAAGCATAAAATCAGGGCTAGCTGCAAGAGCTCTTGCAATTTCTACTCTGCGTCGCTCACCGCCTGAAAGTGCTACTGCAGGATATGAACGTAGTCTTAATACCCCAAATTCGTCCAATAATTCTTCAAGTTTTCGACGTTTTTCATTTACTGTAAGTTTCGGGTTCATTTCAAGTACTAATTTGATATTATCTTCAACACTTAATTTTCTAAAAATTGAAGCTTCCTGTGGCAAATATCCGATACCTAACTGAGCTCTTTCATTCATAGGCATTGCCGTAATATCTTTGTCATCTAAAAATATATGACCTTTGTTAGGTTTTACAAGTCCGACAACCATATAAAAAGTTGTAGTTTTACCTGCACCGTTAGGACCTAAAAGACAGACAACTTCACCTTTATCGACATGAAAAGATACGTCATTTACAACGCTTCTGTCGCCGTATATTTTTATAAGATTCTTAGCCTCAATTCTTCTCATACATTCCCCTTTTTTTAATAATGACATATTACTTGAAAAAATATTCCTTTGCAAGCTGTTGAAGGTCTTGAAAAATTAAAAAAATAGTTTAATATAATAATATAAAAACAAATAAGCTAAATTAGGAGGCAAATGTGCAAAAATTAAGTATAGAGATGATTTCGGGGGGGGGGGCTACCGACTAACAGTTAGGATAGGCATTTCCGATTTAGACCTCCGATTGAATGAAAAGAGCTGATAGTAAGCCGTGCCAACAGACACGGTTATTTGTAATGCAAAATTTTTGAAAAACAGTTAATAAAAACAAACGGAGGATTTATGAAAAAGAAAAATGCTTTTACCTTAGCTGAAGTCTTGATAACGTTAGGAATAATAGGTATTGTAGCAGCAATGACAATGCCTACATTGATTACAGATGCTAGAAAGAAATCAACAGCCACAAAAGTGAAAAAATTCTATAATATAATAAATAACACAGTGCAATTTTCTATAGCTAAAAACGGTGATGTCAAAAATTGGATGGGCGAAGCTCGAGATTATACCTATGAGGAAAATGTTCAATTTCTCAAAGATTACTTTTTACCCTATATAAAATATCGTAAATATGAAATGTGTACTGAGACGAAAGAAGACGTATGTGTATATCTAATTCCTGATGGTATGTTTTCATTTGCTTATGATAAAAATGGTGCAGACATAGTTTATTTTATTGACGGAAAGTACATAAATTCAGATGAAGATAGGACTACTCATAATTTTTTTGCTTTTCAATTTAATAAGAGAAATGGTGATAATGAAGATGGAACTCCAATAGAAAGAGATTTCAATCGCAAAATATCTGTAGAACCATATACTTTTGGGTGGGATGGAACTTATGAGCAGCTGAAATCTCAGTCAAGATATGGTTGTAATAAAAACTCCAAATACAAAGCTTTTTGTACAAAACTACTTCAGATAAACAATTGGGAAATTACTGACGATTATCCTTGGTAAGGTAGAGTGTTCTTTTTTTTTGAATTGTGATTTTCTAGCTATTGGAATAGTTCATAGGATGAATAAAAGTTATATACTTATCACCATATTTTTTTTGTTTAATTATTTCATAACCTGATGTATCAATTTCATTTACGTGTTCTAGTATAACAATCCCTTTAGCAATATGTTTTATGGATTTAAGGCTCTGTTCATAAATCCCTGCAAAGTATGGCGGGTCAATGTATATTACGTCAAATTTCTCATTCATTTTTTCTGTAACTTTTAAGCTGTCACCCGTAATTAATTCAGGTGCGTTTTGAAATTTTTTATAATTATTTTTTATAACTTGTATGACTTTTGGGTGTTTTTCAATTGCTACAGATTTTGAAAATCCTCTTGATACCGCTTCAAGTGCCATAATCCCTGATCCTGCATACATATCAAGAAAACTCGCTCCGTCAAAATCCATCATAGCTTGAAGTGTATTAAAAATACTCATCCTGACTTTTGAAAGAGTCGGACGTGTAATTTTCTCATCAGGTGCTATAATCTTTTGTCCTTTAAATTTACCCGCTGTTATATTCATATTAACTATTTTACAATGAACAAAATTTAGTGTATAATTCTATTATTCAAAATTCACAATATATATTGCTTTTAGAGTTTTTAAAAGGAGTGCTTTATGTCTGAAAATAAAACAGAAGTTATCGTTGTCGGTGCAGGACCTGCCGGGATTGCCTGTGCTGTTACAATAGCTCGTTCAGGGCATAAGGTTATTTTAATTGAGCGCGGAAAGTTCTCAGGTAGCAAAAATGTTTTTGGTGGTGCGATTTATGCTCAGCCGACACGTGAGATTTTCCCTGATTTTGAAAAAACTGCTCCTTTAGAAAGAAAAAATGTTGAACACAAATACGCAATTCTTGGTGAATATGATGGTACGGTGATTTCTTACACCAATAAACATGAATTGCCTGTTAGCTACACTGTTATGCGTGGAAAGTTTGATCGCTGGATGGCTGAAGAAGCCAAAAAAGAGGGCGTAATTCTTGTTGAAGAAACTGTTGTGAGAGAGCTTATTGTCAAAGATGAGGCGGTTGTTGGTGTAAAAACAGAACTTGAAGATTATTATGCAGATATTGTAGTTCTTGCTGACGGTGTAAATTCACTTCTTGCAAAACAAATCGGGCTTAGAGATGATTTAGAAACTAAAGATGTTGCAGTCAGTGTAAAAGAAGTTTTCAAACTGCCGAAAGAAAAAATTAACGACAGATTTCATTTGAATGATGATGAAGGTTGTATTTATGAAATTTTTGGCGGTTCAATGCTTGGAATGCTTGGATTAGGTTTTGTTTATACAAACAAAGAATCTGTAAGTGTTGGGCTTGGAGTTACTCTTGATGAATTTGAAAAACATAAAACTAAGCCTTATGAATTATTGGATAAATTAAAGCAACATCCTGTAATCGCTCCTTTGATAAAAGATGGAGAACTTTTGGAATATTCCGCACATTTAATTCCTGAAGGTGGTTATAAGAAAATTCCGACCATTGTTGGTGCAGGAGTTATGGTGGTAGGAGATGCTGCGATGTTAGTTAACAACCTTCATTGGGAAGGAACTAACCTCGCTATGATTAGCGGTAAACTCGCAGGTGAGACTGCAGTTGTTGCACTTGCAAAAGGTGATTTCAGTGAAAATTCTCTCGACAGATATCGTGTTGAACTTGAAAAATCCTTTGTTATAAAAGATCTTAAAACTTACCGAAATCTTATGGGTGAAATCCATTTGAGAAAAGATTCTTTCTTAAAATATTATCTTGAAAGAATTAATATGTTCTTTGAGATGTTTACTTCTGTGAATGGCATTCCTAAAAGAAAATTATTCTGGGATTTTATTAAAGATTTCATTAAAAGTAGAAGTATAAAAGAGTTGTTTAAAGACTTCTTTAGTGTTGTAAAATTATTGTGGAGTATCCTAATAAAATGAGTTTAGAAGATAAATTATCAAAAATAAAATACGAGCCTGATGTGGTATCTCATTTAAGACCTGATCAGGAAAAGTGTAAGACTTGTAAAAAGAAAATTTGTACCTATGTTTGTCCCGCAAACGTGTATGAATGGATTGAGGATGAAAACAAGCTCCTTGTGAAGTATGAAAACTGTCTTGAATGCGGTGCTTGCAGGATTGCTTGTGAGAAAAAATGCATTGAGTGGGAATATCCGAAAGGTACAAAAGGTGTGATTTTTAAAAACGGTTAATAAGAATAAAAAGGAGACAGCTATGAAAGAAGAGTACAGTAACAGACAACGCCGCTGGTATGACAAGGACCCAGTTTTATCACAGGCTATCGCAACTTTGGAGCAAAGTGATGATGAAACTCAAATTAAAATCGCTTTGAATTTAATCAAAATTATTATTGAGCATAATATTGAAGATGAAAAATTTGAAGCTGTTGAAGATATTATTAATGCAGTAGGCTCAGGCCTTGATGAAAATAGAAAAGGTCGTTGGTATGATATCGATTCTACAGTTAGAACAGCAATGAATATGCTTCAGAATTGTCCTGAAGCTACACAACGTATTATTGCTAAAGAAATGGCAAAAATGGTTGTCGACAAAATCAAAACAAACAAAGATGATGAAGAATAGTTATTTTAATATATCTGTAACTATTCTGTAAATAAGCTTTATTTGATCTTCAGACGCTTTTTGTAAGAGTTGATTTAACTCTTTAATAAGAGCGTCTGATTCTTTTTGATGTGAAAAATTAAAAAGTTCATCAATAGGAACATTCAGTGCTACTGACAGATTTTCAATATTGTCAATTGTTGTGAAACATCCGCCTTTTTCGATTCTGCATATTTGTTGTTGTTCTACGCCAATCATTTCTGCAAGTTTCTCTTGCGTAATTTTATTTTTGTTACGCAATTCTTTTATACGTTTCCCGAAAAGTTTTAATGTGTTTTTGTCTTCTTTCATGATTTTTAAATTTTAAATTCTACATGAGGAAAATGTTATACCAGAAAGATTGTATTTCTTGACAAAATACAAATATTTTGATAGTATTTACCTGTTTAGTGAGTATTTCATTAGAAAATATTACACTAAGAGTGTATTTGTAAATATTTATCATAAATGCTTTGTAGATTAAAATTTTAGCGGATTAGATTCGCAGATGCTACAAAAGTTTTTATACTTTTATACAAAAATGTACTAATTTTAAAATTTGTGTGATTATCTATTCCGTCCGAAAAATAGCGGGCGGATTTTTTTACATTTGGATTGTCCTAAAAATTGTATAATATCTGTAATTTCCCCAGTAAACAACTAAAGAAATAAAATGGTTATCCAAATCGGTTAATTCAAGGTAAGTCTGAGGTGCAGGTTTTCGTTTTGCACTTGGGACAAATCTGCCTATGAAATCAAGCATTCCAAGATGCATTTTTTGCGTTGGAGAAAGGTTTGGCTTTGGTAAGTTTTCATCATAGAAAAATTCCGGAACAATTTCTCTGTCATAAATAGGAACAATATATTTTATTTTTCCGTTTTCTTTAAATAACATATACCAGTTATTTTTATATTCTCTTGGGGTCAGAAGATAATATCCTGGTTCTATAGCTATTGTTTTAAAATATATTGGTGCTAATAGTCTTAAAAGCGGGTATGGAGACCAAGTAGAAGTTTGTGTATCATAATATTCTCCAGGATCAATATTGTGAACATATTTATGGCTTGGAACTTCTAAATCTCTATATACTTGTTCATAGTCAACATCTTTAGCAAAGGTACAAGATGAAAACATTATTACAAAGATTAATAAAACCCACTTCTTCATATTATAATTTTAATGTTTTTATTCTAAAAATCAATCGTTTATATTGTCGATAAAAAAACTCTCTTATTATTAAGAGAGTTTTTATGAATTTCCATTTGGACTTTCGTATTCAATGCCCATTTCTTTTAATGTTCTTATAAAATTCTGAGCACATATTTTTTGAGCTTCAGGAGGAACTATCCTTAGGATTTCTACTGTTCTTGAAATAACCGGATCTTTATCATACCAACGATTATTTGCATTAACAGGTTTTACCATCGCATAGAACTTATCAACAGTTTCCTTTGATACTTTTTCTTCAATTTTCTTTAAGAAAATCTCAGCTTGTGCATGCAATTCTGTTTGATAATTTTTTAGTAATTCTATGACTTCTAATAATAGCGGATCGTGATCATACCAACGCTTATAAGTAGGACTCATTATGTATTTCCTCCGTTAGGTTGATTGGAGAAGGGTCTTCTCTTCTTTCAATCTTACCACCTAACAATCTTAGCTTAGTTTCGAAATTTTCGTATCCTCTATCTATATGATGTAAGTTTTCAATTACAGAATTTCCGTCAGCCATCAATGCTGCAACAACTAACGAAGCACCTGCTCTTAAGTCACTTGCAGATAATGTTGCGCCTGTTAATTTTTTTACACCTTTAATGATTGCGTGATTTCTATCCTGATGAATGTCTGCTCCCATTCTTCTAAGTTCAGGAACTTGCATAAATCTGTTTTCATAAAGACTTTCTGTAATTATACCAACCCCGTTTGCTGTAGAAAGCAATGTCATTGCCATTGATTGTAAATCAGTTGGGAATCCAGGGTATGGTTGAGTTACGAAATTAATTGAATTTAATCTGTTTTTGCAACTTACTTCAAGTGAATTAGGCTCAAGAAGCTTAATATTAGCTCCCATTTTTAAAAGCTTATCAGTGAAGAAAGTTAAATGAGCAGGGAAAACATTTTTAATAATAGCCTTACCTTTAGTTGCAATAATAGCTGTCATAAATGTTCCTGCCTCAATTCTGTCAGGAATTGTAGTATATTCAATCGGATGTAAGTCAGATTGTTTGACTCCGTTAATAACAATTTCTGATGTTCCGGCTCCGTTTACATCAGCACCAAGAGAATTTAAGAAATTTGCTAAATCAACAATTTCAGGTTCCTGAGCTGCGTTTTGAATTCTTGTAGATCCTTCTGCAAGAACTGATGCAAGCATTAAGTTTTCTGTTGCCCCTACAGATGGGATATCAAGATAAATATCAGTTCCTACAAGTTTTGGAACTTTTGCATGAACGTAACCGTTTTCAATTTTAATTTTAGCTCCGAGAGCTTCAAGTCCTTTTATGTGGAAGTCAACTCTTCTTTCCCCAATTGCACATCCACCAGGAAGTGCCACGATTGCTTCTTTACATCTTGAAACTAAAGCTCCAAGCACTATAAAGGATGCTCTCATTTTGCTAACTAATTCATATTTTGCAGTAACGCTTGTTAATTCTGTCGCATCAATAGTTACAGATTTTTCCGTTTTGTTATAGCTGGTTTTAGCTCCGAGTTGAGCGATAACACTAAGCATAATTTCAACGTCAGTCAAATCTGGAACGTTGTATATTTTTGTCTCCCCTTTGGCTAGTAGGGCAGCGGCCATTAATTTTAAAACTGAATTTTTTGCTCCACCTATTGAAACTTCACCTTTTAGTGGTGTACCGCCTTTTATGTAATACTTTTGAGTCAATTTTCTCTCCGGAAAGTTTATTATCTAATCATCTACTTTCATAATAATACAACCAGATTAATTCGATGTAAATAAGTTAAATAATGTAAAGAGAAATCTAAAAATTTTACTGGTGAAGTATAAAGTTTAAGAATTTTTGGAATTATTAAAAAATAATAAATTTTCCTTGTTTATTCTGTTTGATAACTTATAATAATTGATATATTATATATTTGTAAGAGGTAGAGATATGTCACATAAACACGGGAATAACCCTTTTAAAAAACATCACGAAGAAGAACTTGAAAATCAAGAAAATGAACAATTAAAAGACGGTGAAGAAAATCCACCTGAAGTATCTGAATCTCAAAAAGATAACAGTGAATACGAAAAATTAAAAGAAGATTATGAAAAGCTAAACAATCAATATTTAAGATTGGCTGCTGATTTTGACAATTTTAGAAAAAGACAAGAGCAAGAAAGAGAAAATCTTTTAAAATTTGGCCTTGAAAATACAATGAAAAAAATGTTGGAAGTTCTTGATAACTTTGAACGTGGAGAAAAAGCACTTGAAAATGTTGAAGACTGTCAGCAAGTAAAAGATAGCTTTAATCTTGTACACAAACAAACTCTAGAAGCTTTGACAAAGTTAGGGCTTGAAATGATCGAAGCTGAAAATCAGGATTTTGATCCTAATTTCCACGAAGCTGTAATGAGAACTCCTACTGAAGATCATCCTGAAAATACTGTAATAGCAGTGCTTCAAAAAGGATACAAAATCGGTGATAAAGTTCTAAGACCTGCACTTGTAAATGTCGCAGCGTCTGACTAACATGTAGATGACTTGAGGAAGATGAAAGATAATTATAAATGAGCGATTACTATGAAATATTAGGCGTAGAAAAAAACGCCACAAAGGATGAGATAAAATCAGCTTTTAGAAGAAAAGCAAGAACATTACACCCCGATGTAAACAAAGCTCCGGATGCGGAGGAAAAGTTTAAAGAACTCGGAAAAGCTTATGAAACCCTTATGGATGAGAATAAGCGTGCAACTTACGACAGATATGGTGAAGACGGATTAAAAAATGCAGGATTTAATACCAATGGACCATTTGAGGGTGGTTTTGGTGATTTGAACGATATTTTTAATTCGTTTTTCGGTGGTTTTGGTGGTTTTGGATTTGGAGGAAGACCTGATCCGAATGCTCCGCAACCTGGTGACGATATTCGTGCAGATGTTGAAATTACATTTGAAGAGGCTGTCTTTGGTGTAAATAAAGAAGTTAAATTTGATCATTTAGAATTGTGCCCTGAATGTGGAGGTACAGGTGCAGAGAAAGGTTCAAAACCTGTAACTTGTCCTACTTGCGGAGGTACAGGTCAGGTTCAAACAGTTGCCAGAACTCCTTTGGGTGCATTTACTCAAATAAGCCCTTGCCCTGATTGCCATGGTACAGGTCAAAAAATTTCTAATCCTTGTAAGGCTTGTAAGGGATATGGAAAAATAGAAAAAGAAAAGAAAATTGAAATTAAAATTCCTGCTGGTGTTGATAATCATTCTAAAATCAGAGTTTCAGGTGAAGGTGATGCCGGAACTAATGGCGGCAGAGCAGGTGATTTGTATGTAGTTCTACATGTAAAACCTTCTGAATATTATACAAGAGATGGCGTAGATGTTTATACAAAACTCCAAATTTCACCGGCGCAAGCAGCTTTGGGAGATGAAGTTGTAATAAAAACTCTTGATGGAGAACAAAAAATACAAATTCATGCAGGAATTCAAAATGGTAATACCATAAAAATTAAAAATGCAGGTGTTCCTATTATTTCTCGACCTTCTCAACGTGGGGATCACATTGTTGTTGTAACAATTAAAATCCCGACACAAATGAGTGATCAGGAAAGAAACTTGTATAAACAACTTTATGAGTTAAAATCAGGTAAGAAACCTCAAGAAACTTTAATGGATAAAGTAAAAGGAGTATTTCAATAATGCGTAGATTAATAATTGCACTTGCAATTGCGGTTGTGGCAGGAACTATTCCTGTTAGTGCTACAATTTTGCCAAATGAGATTAAAACTTGTGTAACAAAAGAGTTTCCAAAAGCTAATTTCAGATTTGATGGTGTAATTATTTTGCCTGATGGAACAATTTATTTACCTTTAATTCCATCAAAGTTTGATACAAAAGGTGAATTTAAAATTAAGTCTACGTACCCTGCTGATAAAAAATTATCGCAAAAACCGGATGTTGTAATTTTTAGTAATGATTACGTTTTAATGAGAGTAATAGTAGATTCTAAAGGACATAAGAGCCTTGCAAAGTTATCTGATGTCCCAATGGAAGTAAGGATGGGACTTTTGCCACAAGATATGCTAGTTCCTACAAATCTTAGTATCCCTCAAAATATTAAAAATATAATCGGAAATCTTGAAATTCCGACATCAAAGGATTCTATTGTTACCGCTCCAATTGCTCAGCCAAAAACTGTTAGTGACAATAAAATCAATTCATTGGCTCAAATTCCAGAGTTAAAGAATAAAATATTATATGTTTCAACAAGTTTTTCAAAGAATATTCAGGTTGTAAATCCGGAGAAGAAAATTCCAGAATATGCACTTCAACAAAATCATATTCCTATAATGATTAAGGGATATGATGATATGTTTTTGTTAGTTACTTCATATGGCAAAAAAGCTGTTGATGTTATTTCTTTAGCAGATGACAAAGTTATAAAACAGATTGAAATTAAAACTCAGCCAGATGAAATAATAATGGATTACAAAAATAAATTAGCATATATTTCTAGTCCTGAAGATTCAAGTATTTATGTTGTCAGTTTAGAGAATATGACTTTAAAAAGACAAATAAAATTGAATGGGATGTGTGAAAAAATTGTATTAAGCGATGATGGAACAAAAATTTTCTATAATGATAAACAAACCAATACAATTTGGGCAGTTGAACTTGACAATGAATATTTGCTAAAAGAAATTGGAAAGTTCCCTAATGTATCTAAAATCGCTTATGTGAATGGTAAAGTTTATATTACAAGCAGAACAAAAAGCAGATTGGCAATTGTAGATTACGCAACATTAGGATTGATGTCAGAAAATTCAGTGAGCGAAAAGCCTGTAGATATGTTGGTATATAAAGATAACTTGTTTATTTTAGGGGCTTCTGAAAATACAATAGAAGTAATTGATACAACAAGAGATAAACTAACAGATACGATAGTTTTGCCGACAGAAGGTTTTTCTACAAAGATAAATAAAATAGATGGCACAAATTTAGCTTTGGTTACTGATGCAAAAGCTGGAAAATATATAATATTGAATTTGGATACAAAAGCTGTTATTGCAAGTAATCCTATTGCAACTCCTGTAAGTTCAATAGTTGTCGCTAATAAAATTAAGAAAATAGGCAAATGATAACAGATTTTGATAAAACTACACAAGATATTTTAGTCGAACTCGAAAAGACACAACGTGATTTTTGGAATATTTCACGTCCGACAGCTTTGTTTTTGTATAATTTGATAAAAAATGAAGGGCTGAAATGTGGTCTTGAGGTTGGTACATCAAACGGTTATTCAGGTATCTGGCTATCTACAGCATTGAAAGCTAATGGCGGTACTCTTGATACTATTGAATATTATGAAAAACGTTATTCTATAGCTCAGGCAAATTTTGAAAAATGCGGAACTGCCGATGTAGTAACAATTCATCCTGGCTCTGCTTGTGATATTTTGCGGGAATTACCGGAAGATTTTAAGATAGATTTCGCATTTGTAGATGCAAATAAGCGAGAATCAATTGATTATTTTAATTTAATTCATCCGCATTTGAAAGTTGGTGGAATTTATACTTGTGATAATGTTCTATCTCATAAAGAAAAAGTTCAAACATATATTGATGCTATAAATTCTCATCCTGATTATTTACATACAGTTTTGGATTTGCCTGCAGGGCTTTCTTTTGCAAGAAAACTTAGATAGTTGAATAATCTTATAAAAATGTTTATAATGAAAATACAAGATAGCTAAATTATGGAGGATGTATGCAAAAAATAGATATAGATAGAATTTCGGGGGGGGGGGCTACCGACTAACAGTTAGGATAAGCATTTCCGACTTAGACCTCCGATTTGATACAAAAGAGCAGAAAAGCAAGCCGTGCCAAAAGACACGGTGAATTTTGGTATGAAAACTGCTAAAATAGAAAATAGTATATAAAAGGAGGATAAATGAAAAAGAGAAACGCTTTTACTTTAGCAGAAGTATTAATTACGTTAGGAGTCATTGGAATAGTAGCTGCTATGACATTGCCTACATTAGTTCAAAAGCAGCAAGAAAAAGTTACAATTACTAAACTAAAAAAAGCTTATAGTATACTTTCGCAAGCAATGATGTCCGCTGTGAATGAAAATGGTCCAGTAAATACTTGGAATATATATACTTATGATTCAGCTGGAGATTCTGTTGAGTCAGGTGGGGATAAAGAAGGTACAATAAGTAGATATGAGTCTTATAATTTAATTAAGCAATTAAAAATAGCTAAAGATTGTAAATATAAATCTGAAGGTTGTTTTATTTTAAATGGATATAAAAGATTAGATGGTTTAGCAGAAAGAAATTTTGAAAATTTAAATAATCAATATTACAAATTGATATTAGCCGATGGAATGGCTCTTGCCATTGAAGGGTATACACCTGACGATGGTGACGAGAAAAGTAAATACGGAGAAATTTGGGTTGATGTTAATGGAAATAAAAACCCGAATATTGTTGGGAAAGATTTATTTTTATTTTTTTATACTAAAGACAGGATATACCCATATAATTATCAAAAAAATAATGTTCCTTTAGCTAATACAGAGTGTAGGCTTAATTCTTCAGGTTATGATTGTGCAGCGTGGGTTTTAGCGAATGAAAATATGGAATACTTAAGGTGCAATGACCTTAGTTGGACAGGTAAGACAAAATGCAAGTAATATTTTAATGAAATTTAACATGTTACTTGATTTTTGTAATTTTTCAGATATGATGAGAATACGCAACTAGCTAGAAAAGGAAGAATAATTATGTCTAAACAATGTGAAATTTGCGGCAAAAAGCCGATTAAAGCAGCGAAATTAACTTTTTCGCATAAACAAATCGTTCATACGCAAGAACCTAACTTACAAACTGTTAAAGCTGTTGTAAACGGCGTTTCTAAAAAAATTAAAGTTTGTACTTCTTGCTTAAAAGCAGGTAAAGTTCAAAAAGCGTAGGATTTTGACCGACTTTTTGTTAAATCTTTTTGAAAAGAGCCTTTAAAAAGGCTCTTTTTTTGTATTGAATTGTAAAAATATATTAATAATGTAGCAAAATAATTTATTTAGATGAGTTAATATAGCATTGAATTAGTTATACTCTAATAAACACGTGAATGATGAGAAAAATGCAATAGTGTGTTTTTCTAAAGTATAAAGTGTAGAGGATAAAGTCATGGTCGATAATAGGTCAGCAGGATTTTTTGGGATTGGCGGCGCTTTTAATTTTAAGAGCGGCGATATTTCCGGAACTGCCGCTAGAACCCAAGATGATAAAATGGGGCAAGGCGGAGAATATTTTGCTCAACAAAAAAGAGAAGAAGAGGAGCAAGAAGGCCATGAACGTTATATGGACAGAAGTGCTGTCTTGCGTGCAACTTTGAATTCACTGGCTATGATGAATGTAGCTAATGTAATTAATGCTAAAAAGTTGGAAATGGAAAAAAATTCCCAAAAAAGAAAAAACGATATTAGAAGTAAACACGGGGAAGCTAATATCGAAGAATCTGTTAAAAATATTTTAGATGAAGAAGAACCTATTGATGATATTGTTGATTAAGCGAAGATAGATTTTTTATCTTCTTGGTTTTCTTCTTTCTTAGAGCCGTTCATTAATAATTCGCCATGATAGAATGGGTTTGAGCCATTTTTGTCTTTGCTTGTACCCATACTTACCAAGCTGTTAAATCTTGGTGTTGGATTTTTTTGTTCTTGTATTGTAATTTCATTTACTGCTATAGTCATTTTGCCTTCAACGTTCTTTTGAACATTTTGAGCTGCTTTTGTATTTAATGTGTGAATTGCATTCATTGCTTCTTGGCTTAATTGAATTTGAAGTCCTGAATTGTTCAATGCAATTTGTTTTTGAGTATTAGTATCAATTTTATTATTATAGAGATCTATACCAAGGTCACGTGGCTGAAAGAAATTTACATTATCAGCAGTTTTGTACTGACTGTTTTTTTCAGCTGCACGTTTAAGAATTTCTTGAGATACCTGATTTAAGGTAGCTCTATCTATTCCTAAATTATTAATACTTTGTGAAACACTTAATGCCATTAGTAATATATCCCTTTATAATTTCCTTATGTTTGTTATATCGGCTTGGGTGTGTGTAAACTTTAATCTTTTTTACTATTTTTGTAACATGTCTTAATAAAATAAAAATTCTAGGCAATTATCTAAATAAAAAATTTTTAATATATATACAGTATATAATTCGAGAGATGTATTATGGACATACCAAAGTTAAATTACACGCTGAGTCAAGTTAATAATATTCTGGGCAGTACTGTAGGTGCTGTTGAGGATAAGCAGAAAGGTGCCGATACTGGGACTTCTATAATGAATTTTGGGTTGAACGTTCTAAACGGTGCAGTCCGAAACGAAGTTGCTTATGATATGCGTAAAACTACAGGTTCCAACCTTGGTTTTATAGTAAATAATATGGCAGGATATGGCTCTGAAGAAGCCAACATGAAAGGCATGAATGGCTTATTAGGGGCTTCATTATTCAATGCTGTAACAACACCTTGGATGTATGGCGGTGGTTTCTGGGGTGGCGGATGCTGCGTTCCACCTCCACCTCCAATGGGTTGTGGCTGCGGTATGGGATTTATGGGCGGAGGAATGACCTACACTAGTCCAGGAATTTTGGGCGGAGTATTTAATGGTGTTGCATTACCTTCATCTTTAGCTACTCCATATTTCGGCTCCGGTTTTAGCGTATTTTCAACAAATAGATTTTTCTGCTAATTTTTAGCAGGTTAAAAGTATCATTTTTCAAAAAGCGTATCCTCAAATCCTAAAGTTTTTTGATCAATGATACTTTTTTTATTTGTTTAAAATTATCCAATCTTTTTGAACTTTTTCAAGGATATTTTTTGTAGAGCTTTTATCAAGCAGAATTTCTTGAACTGCGGTATTAATTAGATTGTTTATATCTTTTTGGTTTCTTGAGGATTTAAGTACAGGTTGTACTTTTGTTAATTGTTTTGCACTTATTACTCGAGCTTTTGCCATTAAATCAGTCTCGTTGTATTTTGTATAAAAATCATCCTGTAATGCGCTATTATTTGTTGCAATAACGTTTGTTAATTTTGCAAGTTCAAGTTGATTTTTATCATTTGTTAAATATAGAGCAAATTTTAGTGCTTCATCTTTATGTTTTGCTTTTAGGGGGATTATAAAATTCATAAGTGAAAAATCATTTTGTCCAAGTTCACCTGTAATTTGTGCTGCAACATCAGTGTTTTTATAAGTAGATGGGGCGTTTTCTTTAATCATATTTAAAAAGTTTGCTCCGGCTTGAAAAAGTACAATATTTTCTGACATATATTTTTCAAGAGCTTCTCTATGAGTTTGGGTAATTGATTCTTTTGGAATAAGGTTATTTGCATATAAATTTTTAAAGAATTCAAATACCTTTATTGATTTGTCTGAAGTGATTGTTTCAGGAGAGTTTACACCATATTTGTTTAGAATTTTTAGCATAGTGTCATTTTCGGTAATATTAGGTAAAAATACATACGTTCCTGTTTTCTCTTTTATAATGGGTGCAATTTGACCAATTTCTTCATAGGTTTTAGGTACTTCGACTCCTGCTTTTTGTATTAATTTTTTATTATAAATTGTGACAGCAGAAGTTGCATACCAAGGAATTGAATACAATTTTCCGTTATATTCCAAAGACTTCAATATTTCTTGATTAAATTGAGATGTTTGTTTTTTATCAATTTCAGCGAGAGCTCCTTTTTGAGCTAATGTTGCTGAAAAATCAGGGTTAAGGTTGATTAAATCTGGTGGGTTGTCGCTTAGAACAGAAGCGAGGGTTCTTTTTTCACCTTCAGAAAATGGAACATCAATCCATTTAATTTTAATTGTTGGATTTTCTTTTTCAAATTCTGAAATTACTCTGTTCATATAGTCTGAGAAATCACTCATTTGCAGAGTCCAAACGATAACTTCATTTTGAGAAGTTTTGTCTGTCGGTTTATAAAATACTGCAAATAAAGAGACACAAAGAATTAACAACGCTGCGTAGATTTTATGCATTTGATACCTCACTCTTTTGATGTTAGAATTATACTATGAATAATCTTTTTACGGAACTCGAAAATCAAAATAAGCAGATACCACTTGCAGAATTGCTTCGTCCAAAGACTTTGGAGGAATTTCTCGGGCAGAGCAATGTTGTATCGCCCAATAGTCCTATTTTAAATTTATTGAGAACCCAGCGATTATTTTCAATGATATTTTGGGGAACTCCAGGGTGCGGCAAGACGACGCTTGCAAGACTTATTGCAACAAAAACTAATGCTAATTTTATTGAGATTTCTGCGGTGACATCAGGTGTAAAAGATATTAAAGATGCTGTAGAAAGTGCAAAAATGGCTTTGCGAAGCGGAGTTAAGACAATCTTGTTTATAGATGAAATTCATCGTTATTCTAAAACTCAGCAGGATGCACTTTTGCCACATCTTGAGAATGGCACTTTGTTTTTGATTGGTTCAACTACGGAAAATCCTTCTTTCCAAGTTGTACCTGCGCTTTTATCCAGAGTACAGGTTGTAAGGCTTAATTCTATTGATGATGAAAGTATGCAAAAGATTATTATGAAAGGTTTTGGATATCTGGCAAAGCATTATGTGCCAATGGACTGTGAGGGTGGAGTTTTAGATTTTATCGTAAATCTCGCAAGAGGGGATGCAAGATATGCGCTTAATGTTGTTGAAAATGCTTATTTTGCAAGTGACTTGATAGACGGTAGACGAAATCTGACAGTTAAGATTATAGAAGAAATTTGTCAAAAACGTAATACAAGATATTCTCAACAGGAACATTATGATTGTGCGTCTGCATTTCAAAAGAGTTTGAGAGGTAGTGATCCTGATGCTGCAATTTATTATTTAGCTAAAATGATTGCTGCTGGTGAAGATCCGAGATTTATAGCAAGAAGATTAATAACTTGTTCTGCAGAAGATGTCGGGAATGCTGATCCTAATGCGTTAAATGTTGCACTTAACGCGTATAAAGCTGTTGAATTGTTGGGTTTACCAGAGGGACGAATTCCATTGGCTCAGGCTGTCATTTATGTTGCTCGGGCTCCAAAATCAAATGAAACTGTTTGTGCTATTGATGCTGCATTAGCTGATATTGATAATGGTAAAGATTTTCCGCCTCCAATGCATTTAAGAGATGCACATTATAAAGATGCTAAAAATTACGGGTTTGGAATAGGTTATGTCTATTCTCATGATGCACCTGATGTAGAGCAGCAGTTTTTACCGGATGAGCTTGTTGGCAGAAAGTACGTGAAGAATTAAGTCTTAGACAATGTTAAGTTTAAAATCTTTTTTTATAGATTTTAATTTTTCTAAACGTGCTTTTACTATTGGTGCCTTGTGTGAATTAGGTTTTTTTATGAGAAATTTTCTGTAGTATCTTTGAGCTTCGATTCTTTTTCCGAGTTTATCAAAGCAGGTTCCTATTCCTAAGTATGCTCTGTAAAATTCAGGGTTAAGTTTTAAGATTTTATTATATAAAAGACTAGCTTCTTTGTAGTCGTTTAACTTCATTAGTAATTCGGCTTTTTTCTCGTAAGCTCTTATATACTTTGGAGAATTTTCTATTAATTTTTGATAAATCATTAAAGCCATATCTGCTTCGTCACACATTTCATGTGCAATACCAAGTTGTAAAATCGCTTCAGGCTGTTCAGGGTTTAGCTGAATAGCCTGAACAAAGCTTTTTATTGCCCCGCAAGGTATTCCTTCTGCAAGGTGGCAAAGTCCTAACTCATAATATGCTTCATAAAAATCAGTTTTTAATTCTGTTGCTTTTTCAAAATATTTTATGGCTTTTGCATAATTTTCTATTGCTTTATAGCAAAGTCCTAAACCATAATATGAATTTTCATCATTACGATTTATTAAAATTGCATTGAGATAGTGAGAGATAGCTTCTTTATATGAATTTTGCTGTCTCAATGCATCTGCCAGTACAAAAAAATCTTTTTGTTTCTGTGCTTCATTTTTTGGGGTTTTTGTTTTTACTGATTTTATAGCCATTTCTCCTCGCTTTACATTATAATTCTACTTTTTTTTTCTAATCCGTAGAACAATCCAAGGATTTATAAGAGTATCAATCATTGGATTTATTATTTTGCTTATGGTATAACTTTGATATGAGATGGCTTTTAATATTCATGATAATGTTGGGCGGTATGTGTGTTTTTGCTGAGCCTGAGGAAGTTTCACTCGAGGGTGTTAAGCCTGAAAAGATAGAACTTCCTAAAAGTGATGTAAAGATGAAAACATCACTTATTCTGAATGATACTCAGGTCATGCAAGAGTTAGTTAAGATGCAAAAAGAAAAGGATCTTGAAGATATTGAGAAACTTTGGAAAGGTACCGTTGAAAACAATCAGGTTATTGAGTTTGCACTGAAAAAACTTGCAACTCCTGAAAGTCAGAGAAGAATTCATTCTTCCCTAATGTCAAAAACTCTATCAGCATTAGTCGCTGGAGCTTCTTTCGCGCCTTCTATGATGGGTGCTGACTATATGGTTCAAAGCGGTGCTTTTGCTGCAGGCCGTTTGGCTCAAAATCTTATCAATAAAAAGAATTTACCAACAGAAGTTCCGATTACTGATACTGAACTAATTGAACTCGCAGGGTTAATTGAAAATTTGCAAGATAAGATTATTAATGCTTATTATAATTATAAAGGTGCTCTTACCCAGCTTAAAGAAACTCGTTCAAAATTACTTTTATATAATAAAAATTACAATAATGCACTTGAACAAAATGATTTGCTTGAGATTACGATTTCATCATCTTTGTATGATAATATGGCACTTGAGGAATTTTATTATCTTCAAAATGCTAAGAAATACCATCTTGAGTTGCAACGTTTGGCAGGGAAAAAGGTTGTGGATAGTTTGAATATGTATCAGTACAATTACAATACAACTTTATTTAATGGAGGAGGTAAATAATGAAAAAGCTTCTATATGTGCCTCTTTTTGTATTGTTATGTGCCCTACCGACATTTGCTGTTACTTTAGAGGATTTGGAATTGCAAGGGCCTAAGTCCCCTGCTTATAGGGTTGGTCTTACTGATAAGCCTGAAAATCCTTATGTTGAAGTAAAACAAAATATTGAAAAAAAAGAAGTTAAGACTGATATTGAAAATGTTGATCCCGGGGATTTAACTTATGCGGATTTAAGTATAAAGAAGATGTCTCAAGAGATTTCAAAAGAGCTTGAGCTTGACGAAAATGATATGATGGGAGATTTGTCACTTTTATGGCAAGGTGCGGCCTCTAAAAGTGATACGATTAGCTTTGCTCTTTATAAGCTTGCAAATCCTGACGAAAATAAACCCGATGAAAAGTCTGTTAAAAAAGTTTTAATGAACATAGCAAGCATGTCAACTCTTGTTGGCGCTGGCATGGGAAATCCAATGCTTGCAACAGGTTCGATTTTAGGTAGTAGTGTGCTTAGTATATTTGCACAGGATACTAAAGCTCTGAATTATAAATATACAAAAGTAACAGATGCTGATATGATTATCCTTATTCGTAAAATAGAAGATCTTCAGCAAAATACGGTAAATCTTTATTATGACTATATGACCGCTAAAAAAATGGTAGATTTGCTTGTAAAAGTTACAGAGCAACGCAAAAAGAATTATGAAGCATCTCAGGACCAGTCGAGAGAGGTTATCTTAATCACAGATGCATATTATAGAACATCAATTGATGACTTGAACAAAGCACGTGCAACTTTTAACGCGCGTCGTGCGGCTTTAGAACAATTTGTCGGAAATGATGTCTTTACTCAGTTTGAAAAAGCTCTTATGGAAAGAGATAAAAAAAATGATTAAATTTATTCCATACGAAGTGCTGACTGGTCAAGAAAATATGCAAAAAGACAGTGATTTGCTTGATTTTGCAATATCTGAAAAACTCGATTATCCTATATTTAGGCTCTATGGTTGGCGTCCTGCTTGTATTTCTCTTGGAAGAAATCAGCAAGACTCTTTTATAGATAAAAAGTTTCTAAAAGATACTAATATAGATTTGGTCAAAAGGCTTACTGGGGGCAGAGCTTTGCTTCATGATGATGAAATCACGTATAGCTTTATTTGTCCGGTTTCGTATTTAAAACATGGCGAAAATGTTACAAAATCCTATATAGAAATTTCAAAAGTTTTGATTGATAAATTTGCCAAACTTGGTATAGAGCTGGATTTTGGAGGAGCAAAGCCGGTTAATACAAAATTTGATTATTGTATGTTAATTTCAACAGGGGCTGATTTATGTTATCAAGGCAAAAAACTTATTGGCTCGGCTCAATGTCGTAAAGAAGGGTATATTCTTCAACACGGTTCAATTCTATATGATTATGATAGAGAATTATTAGAAAAGGTTTTTCACGAAAAGGTCTCTACTGATAGTATTACTTCTATTAAAGAAATTAATCCGAATCTTTCAAAACAAGATATAATAAGCGTTTTAAGTGAAATGTAACAATTGTTAAGTTGTTTTATTTAAAACATGCAATTTTTAGTGTTAGAAAATCTTTATATAAATACAAGGGGATTTAAACACTAGGAGTTAAAAAATATGTCATTTAACGGGGTAACAAATATTCCAAATATGGTTGCATTCAACTTCCTAAAACCATGGTCTTGGACTTCAAATTGGGGAAACGAACTTCAATTTAATTACCAAGATATAAATATTCCACCTCAGATTGCATATATGGCTCAAAATGCTATGAATCCTTCTTTCTGGGCTAACTATAATGTTGCTACTACATCTCAGCCTATTTATATGTATAATCAAAATGATGCTATGACTCAAGCGTCAATTAATAATGCATATCAACAAGGATATGAACTTGGAGAAAAATTAAAAATTCAAGGTTCTGTCCAAAATGCTTATTCAAGTTTAAATTCATTAAAACAAAGTGTAAACTCTCTTCTTCAAAGAGAAGATTTACCTTCTGACAAAAAACAACAACTGGAAGAAATAAAAAAACAAATAGATAAATTAGAAAAGAAACTTCAAGAAGTTGCCAATAAATCTCAAGTTCAAAATTCAACACAAACAAAAGAAGAACTTGAGGCTATATTAGGAGAACTTTTAGAATTAACAAATAAAACAACAGAAATTGCAAAAAGTTTGCCTCCTGAAGCAACAGCAGCAACAGAACCGACTTCAGCAACAGAGCCAACATCAGCAACATCTGCAACTAGTCCAACAGCCGCAACTAGTTCAACATCAGCTACATCTGCAACATCAGCGACTGAACCAACAGATCCGACTGATCCTACATTATCAGATAATGCTGAACAAAAATATATGTTAAATCAAGTATGTGTAATGCTTGATAAAGCTATTGATGGCCCAGGAACTGATTATGATGGTGAACAGGGTATGAAAACTGTCTTGGAAGCTTTTGTAAAACCTGATAACGTAATCGAACTATGGAATCAGTGGGATAATACATACGGACAGCAAGGGGCTTATAAAGCTGATGAAGATGGTTTTATTGAAACTTTGATGGATGAATGTGAATTTGGTCAAAAAGAAGAAATTGCTACAATTCTTATTAATGCAATGGAATTGAGAGCACTTCAAAAAGGTATCAATATTGACAGCGAACTTGCAGCAGCTAGAAAAGCTGCTAAATCTAACTGGCTTGGTTGGAGTAATAGTGATGAAATCCAAACAACTTTAAAAGCTATTTATGAAAAATTAAAATAAAGATTTGTTATATAATTCCTCAATTTGTAAAAAGGTGAAGCAGCAAATAGCTGCGGTAAGTAGTGTAGGTTATAATATGCCTCCTTGTGGTTATAAGGGAGGCTTTTATTTTTGAAGATAATTTTTTAGTTCGCCAGACTTGTAAAGAGCCTCAAGGTCTGAATATCCGCCAACATATTGTTCATTAATTATAATTTGAGGAACTGTAGAGATAGTTTTGCCAAATTGTTCTCCGAGTCTTGCACACATTTCATCAAAAGAATCTTCTACATTATGTTCAATGTATTCTAAATTTAAGCTGCTTAAAAGCTTTTTTGCCTTAATACAAAAAGGGCAAAGCTTTGTTGTATAAATTTCAATTTTATTCATAAAAAGCCTCTTTCTATTTATAAAGTAAATTATAATACAAAAACTTAAAGAACTTAACGCAATTTGTTGAAAATAAACTTTTTTATGAGATAATTTTAATGAGGCTAAATGTAAATAGCAGAAGTACACAATATATAAAAAAGGAAAAGTAAAATGGCAAGAAAAACTCCATTGGAAAAAATTAGAAACATTGGTATTGCAGCACACATCGATGCTGGTAAAACCACTACAACAGAGCGTATCTTGTTCTACACAGGTAAAACTCACAAAATCGGTGAAACACACGATGGTGCAGCAGTAACTGACTTTATGGAACAAGAAAAAGAACGTGGTATTACAATCCAATCAGCAGCTGTAACAGCAGAATGGAAAGGACACCAAATCAACATTATCGATACACCGGGGCACGTTGACTTTACAATTGAAGTAGAACGTTCATTACGTGTATTGGACGGTGTTGTTGCTGTATTCTGTGCGGTTGGTGGTGTTCAATCACAATCAGAAACAGTTTGGAGACAAGCTAACAGATATGAAGTACCTCGTATGGTATTCGTTAACAAGATGGATAGAACAGGTGCTGATTTTTATAGAGTTGTAGATCAAATTAAAAACAGATTGGGTGCTAATGCAGTGCCTATCCAATTACCTATCGGTTCAGAAGATAAATTTACAGGTTTGATTGACTTGATGACAATGAGAGCTGAAATTTATACAAATGACTTAGGTACTGATATTAGAGAAGAAGATATTCCAGCTGATTTAGCTGAAAAAGCTAAAGAATATCACGATGCTATGGTTGAAGCTATTGCTAGTGAAGATGACGCATTAATGGAAAAATATTTTGAGGACCCAGATTCAATTTCTGTTGATGAATTGAAAGCTGTATTAAGAAAAGCTGTTTGTGACAACAAAATTGTTCCAGTATGTTGTGGTACAGCATTTAAAAACAAAGGTGTTCAATTATTATTGAACAACGTTGTAGATTATATGCCATCTCCAGTAGATGTAAAAGCTATTGAAGGTGAATTAGAAGATGGTTCAAAAACTGAAAGACATTCTTCAGATGATGAACCATTCTCAGCTCTAGCATTTAAAGTTATGACAGACCCTTATGTAGGTCGTTTAACATTCTTAAGAGTTTATTCAGGTGTAATTACATCAGGATCTTACGTTTTAAATGCTACAAACGGAAAGAAAGAACGTATTGCACGTTTAGTTCGTATGTATGCTGATCAACGTTTAGAAGAACAAGAAGTATATGCAGGTGATATCTGCGCAGCTGTTGGTTTGAAAGATACAACAACTGGTGATACACTTTGTGATGAAAAAGCTCCAATTATCTTGGAAAAAATGTCATTCCCTGAACCGGTTATCTCAGTTGCTATTGAACCAAAAACAAAAGCAGACCAAGATAAAATGGGTATTGCATTACAAAAACTTGCTGAAGAAGATCCATCATTCAGAGTTAAATCTGATGTTGAAACAGGTCAAACAATTATTTCAGGTATGGGCGAACTTCACCTTGATATCATTGTTGATCGTATGTTAAGAGAATTCAAAGTAGAAGCAAATATTGGTAAACCACAAGTTGCTTACCGTGAAACAATCAGAGGTAATTCTGATCAAGACTCTAAATTCATCCGTCAATCAGGTGGTAAAGGTCAATATGGTCACGTTAAAGTTAGAATTTCTCCAGCTGAAGAAAATGCAGGATTTGTATTTGAAAACAAAATCGTTGGTGGTGCTATTCCTAGAGAATACATTGAACCTGCAAGAAAAGGTATGGAAGAAGCTCTTGAAGGCGGTATCTTAGCTGGATTCCCTATGATCGACGTAAAAGTTGAATTGTATGATGGTTCATACCACGAAGTTGACTCTTCTGAAATGGCGTTCAAAATCGCTGGTTCTATGGCTATTAAAGAAGGTTGCCGCAAAGCTCAGCCTTGTATCCTTGAACCAATGATGAAAGTTGAAATTGAAATTCCTGATGAATTTACTGGTACAATCATCGGTGATATTTCAAGAAGACGTGGACGTATTGAAGGTCAAGAACCTCTCGGTAACACTGGTAACGTAATTGTTAGAGCAATCGTTCCTCTTGCAAATATGTTCGGTTATGCTACTGACTTGAGATCAAATACTCAAGGTCGTGGTACATTCTCAATGGAATTCAAATGCTACGAACAAGTTCCTGCAAATATCGAAAAAGAAATTATCGAAAAATCAGGAGTTGTTTCAAAAGAATAATTCTGTTACGAATAAATATTAAAAAAGCTCTCGAGAAATCGAGGGCTTTTTATTTTTAGCTTTTATGAAATTTTTATTTGTGTATAATTATTTATATTGGAGGTCATTGATGAAAAAAATCGGCGTTATTGGTTTGGGGCTCATTGGTGGATCAATTTTTAAAGATCTAAAAGTTCTTGGATATGATGTGATAGCTGTTTCTAATTCACAAGATGGTGAAAATATTTATAAAACTTATGATGTGCTGAAAGATAGAGATATTATTTTTGTGTGCTCTGCTATGAATAAAACTTTAAAAGTTCTTGATGATTTAGAATCGGTTTTATCTCCTGAAACTGTAGTTACTGATGTTTGTAGTTTGAAAGAATTTGTTTGTAAAAAGAAACGTCCTTACCATTTTGTTCCATCACATCCTATGGCAGGAACTGAGCATAAAGGATTTGAAAATTCTTTTGAAGGGCTTTTTAAAGGAGCAAAATGGGTTATAACCCCGGTGTTTGGAGAGAGCAAAGAATTAGTTTCTATAATAGAAGCTTTAGGTGCAAAGCCTTTATTTACTATACCTGAAAAGCATGACGAGGCTGCTGCTATGATTTCACACATGCCGATGGTATTAGCTCAGGCTTTGTTTTTGGCGGCAAGTGATAATAAGTTAGCTTTAGAAATGGCTTCAAGTGGTTTTCGTGATATGACAAGGCTTGCCATGTCTAATGAAGAGATGGCTTGTGATATGGTGTCAATGAATTCCAAAAATATTGAACACTCTCTTCTTAAATTATATAAATCTGTAGGGGATTTGATTGGGGAAAATTATCCTGAGACTATTTCTAAAATTAAATCAGATCGTTCAAAGATGTTTTTGCAATAAAAAAAGAAGCACTCTGGTGGGAATTGAATGCTCCTTACTTTTAAGAAAATAATTAATGCAAATTATTATACATCTGATTTTAAAATATTATGTCCTAATCCGGTTACAAATCCTATAACTGCACCAGCCGCTACAAACCAAGGTGTTGAGCGTTTTCCTTTTACAACATCTACATAAGCTTTTTCGCATTCTTTATGTAAGTGATGAGCTCTTGATTGAACGGCTTTTACAATATTTTTGAACTGGATTTTATCTGTTTCGTTTAATCCTGCTTTTCTAAGCATTCTGAAGGTATTGCTCTTGGTATCTGCCAAAGGATCAGCTGCTTTCATCGCAGCATTGGCATCAACAATTTTTATAAATGTATCTTGAGCCAAAGTCTTTTGAGGAATTTTTCTGATATCTTCAATAGCTTTATGTTTAGCTTTTTTTGATTCATTTTTGATAATATCCATAGCGCCTTTAAATTCTTCATCCATTTCATCAGATGTTAAAGGATACCAAAGTTTTCCCAAGTAACCAGCAACGCCCCCAATAGCAGTTGCTTTTGCAATCGTAGAAAAATTATTTCCATTTGATGTTTCAACAGTATGTGCTTTCATAGTTAATAAACCCTTACTTAACTAAGTACCTCGTAAACTACACTTGCTCATTAAGACTTGCTATCTAAGTCTTAATCGAAGTATATATAGGTGAATCTGCACTTAAATATTTTAAATAATTATCCTAAATAATCTACCTAAAACTGAGTAATCAAATTCATTAGGTATGTTAACATAATATTATTTCTTTGTCAATACTTTTATGAAATTTAGTAACAACATTATTAATACAACAAATAAAATGTATGTAAAGTAGTGTTTAATAGTATTTTCACCCATAAGTAATGATGCTAAAGCTCCTGCAATAATTGCAACGGATGTAAGAATTACAACAGTTTTCTTCTGAGAGAAGCCAGCATGCAAAAGTTTATGGTGTATGTGTTCTGCATCAGCAACAAAAGGTGATTTCCCTTTAGATATTCTTCTTAGGGAAGAATATGTGATATCCATAATAGGAACAGCAAGAACAACAAATGGCAATAAAATTGCAAATGTAGCGGCTTTCATTACGCCTGTAATTGAAATTGTTGCAAGTAAAAATCCTGAAAATAATGCTCCGCTGTCACCCATAAAGATCTTAGCAGGGTTAAAATTGTATGTTAAAAATGCTAGCATAGATCCTGCAAGAATAAAGCCTACAAGAGCAATAATAGGATTTGGAGGAGTCATTGCAACCGCAATAATTGCTAAAGTAATTGCGTTTACGGTTGTTACAGAACCTGCAAGTCCATCTACTCCGTCTATGAAATTTAATGCATTACTAATACCAACTATCCAAAGTAAAGTGATAGGATATGACCAAAATCCTAAGTCAATGCCGCCAAAAAACGGAATTGTGTTAATTTGTACACCTAATAGATATACAAGAGTTGCTATAGAAACTTGTATAAATAGTTTAAATTTAGCATCAAGATTATAAATGTCATCAACAAGCCCAAGAAGGAACATTAAGGAACTGCCTAAAAGAATACCTGAAAGCAAACTTCCGTATGGATAGTAACTAAGAAATACTAAACAAAGAAAAGTTAGCATTGTACTTGTCCATATTGCAACGCCGCCGATTCTTGAAATTGGAGTTGTATGAATTTTTCTTTCGTTAGGTAAATCTACAAGGCCTTCTTTCTTGGAGAAATTTATTACTAAAGGTACTAAAAATACTCCGAAAATGTATGCTATTATTGTTCCTATTATGTGAGCGTGTGTTAATTTTATAATCATAATCTTTCTCTTTTACTAATCTTGATATAGTGGGTATTTTTTGCAAAGTTTTAGAGATCTTTCTCTAAGGTTTTGCAAAGCTTGTTCATTATCAGAAGCATATATAGCAGAAGCAATGATTTTAGCAACTTCTGTCATATCATCTTCTTTAAAACCTCTTGTTGTTACAGCAGGTGTTCCTAATCTAATTCCTGAAGTAACAAAAGGACTTTGTGGATCATTCGGTACTGTATTTTTGTTTGCGGTAATGCCTACTTTTTCTAATACATTAGCCATATCTTTACCGGTTTTTCCAGTTCTTCTTAAATCAAGTGTCATAAGATGATTTTCAGTCATTCCTCCGACGATATCCATACCTTCATCCATTAAACCTTGAGCAAGTGCTTGTGCATTTTTGATAATTTGTTTTGCATATTCTTTGAACTCAGGTTTTGAAGCTTCTAAAAGTGCAACGGCTTTTGCTGCAATAATATGCTCCAAAGGCCCGCCTTGCATACCTGGGAATATTGCTTTATCAATTCCCATAGCGTGTTCTTCTTTACACATTGTGATACCGCCTCTAGGGCCTCTTAAGGATTTATGAGTTGTTGTTGTAACGAAATCAGCATAAGGTGCTGGTGATGGATGAAGTCCTGCAACCACCAAACCTGCAATGTGAGCAATATCTGCTAAAAGGTATGCACCTACTTCGTCAGCTATTTCTCTAAATTTTTTGAAATCAATTATTTTAGAATAATTGCTTGCTCCGCAAATAATCAACTTAGGTTTGTGTTCAAGAGCTTTTTGACGAACATCTTCATAATCAATGTTGCCATCTTCATCTACGCCATAACTTTTTACATCAAAGTATAGTCCTGAGAAGTTTACAGGTGAACCGTGAGAAAGGTGTCCTCCGTTTGACAAGTCCATACCAAGAACTTTATCCCCAGGTTTTAAACAATACATAAATACAGCCATATTAGCTTGAGCTCCACTATGTGGCTGTACGTTTGCGTGATCCATACCAAAAAGTTCGCAAGCACGTTTTTGTGCAATTTCTTCTATTACATCAACGTATTCACAACCGTTATAAAATCTTTTGTGAGGTTTCCCTTCTGCATATTTATTTGTTAAAACACTGCCTGCAGCTTCCATTACAGCTTGAGAAGTTATATTTTCACTAGCAATAAGCTCAATAGTTTCTTGTTGTCTTTGCAATTCAAGTTCAATTTGTTCTGCAACAGCAGGGTCTACTTTTTTTATATGTTCTAAATTCATATTCACCTCACATTTCCCTCAAAAAAATTATAGAGTAAATATATTTTTATGACAATATTTTCACATTAGTTCATTAAATTTTACATAGTTATAATATATATTATGAGTTTGCTCGTAAAAATTATTCGTTATATAATATTAACGCTATGAAAAATATAAGACAAACTAAGGTAAATATTCACAGAGATTCTTGGGTAGAGATAAATATAGAAAATCTTGCGCATAATGCAAAGGAAATAAGAAAAAATGTTCCATCCGATACCAAATTATTAGCAGTAGTAAAAGCTGATGCTTATGGGCACGGTTCAGTGATGCTTGCTCCGACACTTTTGGCTTCAGGCTTTGATATGCTTGGTGTTGCTTCAATTGATGAGGGTGTCGATTTAAGGAATGCGAAAATTACAGCTGATATCCTAGTACTCGGTGCCGTACCTGTATGGGCTGTAGAAAGTGCTGTTAATGCAGATTTAGCAATTTCGATTTTTTCTAAAGAGCATCTTTCAGCTTGCAAAAATGCTTATGAACGTACTGGCATTAAACCGAAAGTACATATTAAACTTGATACCGGTATGAATAGAATTGGAGTTTCCTTTGATGATGCAGTTGAATTTATCAAGGAAGCTCAAAGCGCTGAATATTTGAATTTGCAAGGAATATTTACTCATTTTGCAAATGCTGAAGATAGAGATAAAACTCAGTTGCAAATTGATAAGTGGAATAAAGTTTTATCTCAGGTTGATACAACTGGTTTATTATTGCATATTCAAAATACTGTCGGTACAATGTGTTATGATATTCCAAAATCAAATATGCGCCGTGTAGGAATTGCATTATATGGATTGTGGACAGATATGCCTGATGATAAAGGCTTTAGACCTGACTTGCGTCCTGTAATGTCATTAAAAGGAAGAATTGTAAATATTCATACAGCTAAAGACGGTGAAGGAGTTAGTTATGGACATAAGTTTATAGCTAATGGTGACAGAAAAATAGCAACAATTCCGATTGGTTATGCTGATGGTGTTTCAAGATGCCTTTCAAATAAAATTAACGGAACTTTGAATGGTAATCAGGTGCCTCAAGTTGGGAATATTACTATGGATCAGATGATGTTTGATATTACAGGTGTTAATGCTGAAATTGGAGATATTATAACTCTTATTGATGATAAAAATACTGTTGATAATTGGGCTAAGATTCTTGGAACTATTAACTATGAGCTGACTTGCCGTTTAAAGGTTCGTTTGCCGAGAGTTTATACGAGATAATTCTTAAGAGTTGGAGGGGAGATGTCACAAACTTACGATATCGGTATTATAGGGAGTGGTCCTGCTGGATATACAGCTGCTTTTCAAGCTTCTGCAAAAGGTTTGTCAGTTGTAATGTTTGAAAAAGATAAAGTTGGCGGAGTTTGTTTGAATAAAGGTTGTATTCCGACAAAGGCTATTTTACATTCTGCTGAAATTTATGAAGAGTTAAATTCTTGTGAGTCTATTGGAATATGTGCAGAGAATATAAGCTTTGATTTTGCCAAAATAATTGAGCATAAAAATCAGATTGTAGAAAAACTTCGTAAAAGTCTTGAATTGTCTTTGAAAAATGCAAAAGTTAATGTTGTGAAAGCAGAAGCTAAGATTATTTCAGCCAGTGAAATTGAGGCAGATGGTGAAATTTATAATTGCAAAGAAGTTATTGTCGCTGTAGGAGCTGAGCCTCGAGATTTTGCAGGAATGAAAGCTGATGGTGAATTTGTTTTAAATTCTGATGATGTTCTTAATTTGACTAAAGTGCCTAAAAGTATTCTGATTGTTGGTTCAGGGGCAATTGGGATTGAATGGTCGAGAATTTTTTCTGCCTTTGGTGCAGAGGTATCTGTTGTAGAGCTTGCTGAAAACTTACTTCCACTTGCAGATATTGAAGTTTCTAAGCGTGTTGAAAGAATTTTTAAGAGTAGGAAAATAAAGTTTTTCAAAAATACTGCAGTAGAGAAAATTGAAGATAAAAAAGTGTATTTGAATAATGGTGAAATTCTTACTCCTGAATGTGTATTAGTTGCAATCGGCAGAAAAGCTTGTGAAATTTCAAAGGTAGAGGGGGTTACTTTTATCGGTGATGCTTGCGGAGCTATACAGCTTGCTCATTATGCTTCTAAACAAGCTATTGAATATGTATCAGGAATACCTTTTGATAAGTCACTTGTTCCTTCCGTAATCTATGGTAATCCAGAAATTGCTTGGGTTGGCAAACGTGAACAGGATTTAGATGATGGAACTTATAAAAAGTCTACGGTTCTAATTTCAGCATTGGGTAAATCTCATTGTGATAATTCTACAGAAGGTTTTATAAAAATTCTTTCTTGTGATGATAAAATAATTGGTGCACATATTGTATCTAAAGAAGCTTCTGCAATGATTCAAGAGCTTTTGATCGCAATACAAAACAATATCTCTATCAGTAAACTGAAAGAGATATGTTTTGCTCATCCTACGTATTCGGAAGGAATTTATGAATGTTTAATGAAATTGTAACTACCAGCGGTTCATACCAGCTGCACCATTACCAAAGTTTCCTGTGCCGAATTTAACTCTGCCGTGATTCCAATATGCATTAGGCGTGTTAAGGTTTTGTGATCCGAATTTTACTTTTCTTTCATAAGTTTGAGTCTGTTGAGGTTCAACCATTGTAGTTGAATGGTTTTTATTTTTGTTTTTTAGACTTTCTTTGTATTCTGATTCTGTCATCACTGGGTTATCTAATGCTTGAAATCCGCCTTCTGGCATAATAATTTCAGTTCCTGCAGAAAAAGCAGGAGCTGCCATTCCTAATAAACATAATAAAATTGCTATATTTCTCATCTTTAATACTCCTTTGTTACTTATATTATAAATATATATGTAAAAATTTTCAACATTTGTAATAATTATTGTATAATAAATTTATGCGAGAAAGATTACCGGAATACTTAAAAAGACCAATTATAGACACTGATGCTACAAGAAAAGTTCGTAAAACTTTAAAAAACAGATGTCTAAATACTGTGTGTGAAAACGCAAGATGTCCTAATAAAAATGAATGTTATACAAAGAATACCGCAACTTTTTTAATAATGGGCGATGCTTGTACCAGAAATTGCCGTTATTGTAATATTTCTTGTGCAAGACCTTTGCCTTTAGATGTAGAAGAGCCTTTGCATGTAGCAGAAGCTGTAAGAGATTTGGGGCTAAAATATGCGGTAATAACATCTGTAACAAGAGATGATTTGACTGATGGCGGTGCTGAACATTTTGCTCAATGTATTCAAAAAATTAGAGAAATGACGTCAGGTGTTAAAATAGAAATTCTTACTCCAGATTTCAAAGGTAATGAAAGTTCTCTTGATACAATAATCAAAGTAAGACCTGATGTTTTTAATCATAATATTGAAACTGCCAGAGATATATTTAAAACAGCTCGTCCTCAAGGTGATTATGAGACTTCTTTAAAGGTGCTTAAGTATATGAAAGATAGGGGTAAACTTATTACTAAATCAGGCTTTATGATAGGTCTTGGTGAAAGTATTGAGCAGATTAAAGAAACGTTGATGGATTTAAAAAATGCAGGTGTCGATATTGTAACAATAGGTCAGTATATTCAGCCTTCAAAAGAACACTTGCCTGTCGAGAAATATTATAAACTTGAAGAATATGAAGATTTGAAGAAAATGGCTTCTGAAATTGGTTTTAAACATTATCAAATAGGTCCGCTTGTCAGAAGTTCCTATCGTGCAGCTGATTTAGTTTAAGATATTTTTTATATAAAAACTTTCTTGTGCTGTAACTTTTTTCATGATAGCATTCCATTTGTAGATACAAGTTAATGAGGTAAATATATGCAAGCCCGCAGAGCAGCAAGAGAATTAGCATTTATTCTATTTTCTCAATTTGATAAAAAGATTACAAATTATTCTAAAAGTGATTTAGAAGATATTATATTAAAATCAGTAAGAATTTTGACAAGCAATGCAAGCGATGAATTAAAAATCGCATTAGGTGCTTTAGTTGATATGCGCGACAAAATTGATACTTACGAAGCTGAACATGAAACTAATTTAAATAGACCTATTGGTGTTGCAAATATTCCGGTTCCGCTTCCTATGACATCAGATATGACTGGAAGAATTAACGAAATGATTGATATTGCTGAAAAAGCAATGTTAGCTTTGGAAATTGCAGAATTCACAACACTTGATTCTCAAAATGAAGTCAAAGAATATGCAATTGAAATAGCGGAAGCTTTCCAAAAAAATCATAAAGAAGTTGATGATATTATCCAAAAACACGCAAGAAATTGGGATTTGCAACGTCTTGTAAAAATGGATAAAGATATTTTGCGAATTGCAATTGTAGAACTTTTGTATATAAAAGATGCTCCAATGAAAGTTGTTGTAGATGAAGCTTTAGAATTAGCTAAAAAATATTCGACTGACGATAGCTCATCATTCATTAACGGTATTTTAGCAAAAGTAATTGTTGAAAACGGACTTCAGTAATGTTTAAGTTTTTTTCGGACGGATTTAATAATTTAAAGCAGGCTGTTGCAAATACTGCGCAGGCTCTTGTTAGTAACGTTGTTGACTCTGTTGAGCAGGAAGAAGAATTCTCTGAATTTGTGCTTGATGATATGGAGGATATGTTGATAAGTGCAGATTTAGGGGTTAATTATGCTGCAGAACTTGTTGATAAACTTCGTGACCAAAATAAAATTAAACCGTCAGATGTTAAAAACTACTTGAAGGATGAATTTTTAAATACCCTTAATTCAGCAGGTAGCAACGACTTAAGTTACGTTGAAGGCGGGTTAAATATTTATTTTATAACAGGCGTAAATGGTGTTGGGAAAACAACCTTAATCGGAAAGCTTGCTTATAAATTTAAAAATGAAGGTAAAAAAGTTCTTATAGCTGCAGGAGATACATTTAGAGCTGCAGCTGAGGAACAGCTTGATATTTGGTCAAAGCGAGCAGGAGCTGATATCGTTCGTAGAGATAAAGCTGATCCTGCCTCTGTCGTTTATGAAGCAATTCAAAAAGCTAAAAATGAAAATTATAACGTTATTCTTGTAGATACAGCGGGTAGATTGCAAAATAAATTTAATCTAATGGAAGAGTTATCTAAGATTAAATCTGTTATAGATAAAAATGCTCCGGAAAGTCTTCGAGAATGTATGCTTGTATTGGATGCAAATACTGGACAAAATGGTCTTCAGCAGGCAAAAGTTTTTACGGAAGCTGTAAACCTTACCTCTGTTGCACTCACAAAACTTGACGGATCTGCAAAAGGGGCAATTGTTATTGCTGTTGCAAAGGAACTTAAATTGCCTGTGAAACTTGTCGGTGTTGGCGAAAAAATGGAAGACTTGAAGAATTTTAATTCTGAAGAATTTATTGAGGCTATTTTTAATTGATGAAAATTCTTGAAAAAACAATTTCAGCTCAGGGTAGAGAAATTCTCTTGAAAGGTTGTGAGGATTATAAAAATATTCTTGTAATTGGAGTCTTTCATGGTGATGAGCCTCAGGGAAAATATTTAATCGACAATTATCTGAATAATTATGAAAGCAAACTATTGTTTATCCCTTGTCTAAATCCTGACGGGATGGCAGAAGGGGTTCGTACAAATTCAAATGGAGTTGATTTGAATAGAAATTTCCCTACTGATAATTGGAAATTGACTGAGAAAAACGAATTTTTCGGTGGAAATAGTCCCGCAAGTGAGGTTGAAACTCAGTTTGTTGCATCAATTATTGAAAAATATTTGCCTAAAATGATTTTGACACTCCACGCTCCTTTTAAGGTCGTAAATTATGATGGGGATGCAAAAGAGATTTGTGAAAAAATATCTAAAATTATAGATTATCCTGTGGAAGCTTCTATTGGTTATCCTACCCCTGGAAGTTTTGGTACTTATGCAGGTGTTGAGAGGAAAATTCCGACAATTACTTTAGAGTTGGATGAAGAATGTCCTGTTGAAGATTTGGTTGAACCTGTAAATAAGATTTTAAAACTTTTAGAAGATTGTTAAGTTTGTAACGAAATTTATGCTTTCCTGAAATCCATAGACGCTGGAATTTTTTATATAAGTAAGAGATCTTATATAAAACAAGGAGAGCGACTATGTCTTTAGAAGTCAATGGAGTGAGTGGTGTTAACCCGTTTGAAAAGAAAGATAACGTAGCAGGCGGCGCGCAAGAGGCTAAAATTAATTGCGTATTCGGTAATGGTTTTAAATCTGCTGATTCAGCTAACGCTGTTAACGAAGGCGGTAATGAATATTTTGCAAATGCTGTTAATGAAGGAAATGTAACTTATAAAAAAAGTTTTTTAAATCTTAGCAATAGCTATAATTTTAAGGTCGCTGATAATGAAACTCTAAATGATTTTTGTAAGAAGACTGGTATTTCTCCTGAATACGTTATGGATAATATAATTGGTGGCGGTACGGATTTGAATTGTAAAGCTCCAATGGGACCTGATGGCAATAGGTTTATCAATATAAACGAGAAAGATTTAGCCGAAGCGTTAGGGAAATCTCCTAAAGAATTACAAGAAATGTTTTCATAAATAAAAAGAGATGATGTAAAAATCATCTCTTTTTATTTTTCTTCAACTTTTATTAGAATATCTTTTATTTCGCAATTAAAAAATTCTGAAATCTTTTCTAACGTACTCAACTGATAATCGTGATAATCCCCGCTGAATAAGTTGCTTATGGTCGCTTTACTCAGACCTGTAGCTTTTTCAATATCATTGTAAGTATATTTCTTTTTCCATCTTATATTATATAAATTAACAATATACATAATGACAGTATAATTTATTAATTTATAATTGACATTTACTCTGGTATAATTTATTATTGCTTTAGTATAGTAAAGTATGCGTAATATTACTTAATAAATTGGAGGTTGTTATGAGAACGTATGCACATCTTACGAAGGAGGAGTTACTTCGTAGAATGAAGCAGCATAAAAGTGTCATTGGGGAATTGATTGAGCGAAATAATGTATTATGTAGTTGCGGGTTTTCTGAGGATTTTCTTATTCATATAAAAAATAGAATACGTTGTGAATGCGGAAGTTTGCTTGAAATTTATAAGGTGTATAATAATT
This sequence comes from Candidatus Gastranaerophilales bacterium, assembly GCA_944325875.1. Lineage (GTDB taxonomy): Bacteria > Cyanobacteriota > Vampirovibrionia > Gastranaerophilales > Gastranaerophilaceae > Scatousia. Next base: position 92,826 of record CALVBU010000002.1, on the reverse strand, counting down.
TTTAATTTCTAAAAATAAATCTTTTTTTGTGTTAAAATCGAAATGCGGATATGTCTAATCTTTTGACAGAAAAATGAGGAATAATTTAATGAGATTACATAATTCTTATACTAATAAAATTGAAGAGTTTACACCTATTGATGGTAATAAAGTTAAAATGTATGTATGTGGTCCGACAGTATATGATTTTGCACACTTGGGACATGCAAGATGTTATATTACTTGGGATGTTTTATACAGATATTTAAAGTTCAAAGGATATGATGTGACATATTGCCGTAACGTAACTGACGTTGATGACAAAATCCTTAAAAAAGCTGAAAAAGAAAATAAAACACCTGAAGAAGTTTCTCAATATTGGTATAAGCAATTTGAAAACTCAATGAAAGCATTAAATACCTTAAAGCCTGATGTTGAACCTTTTGCGACAAAGACTTTAGGTGAAATGATTTCGATTGTAAAAGATTTAATCAAAAACGGTTATGCATATGAAGCTGACGGTGATGTTTATTTCAGAGTGAAAAAATTCCCAAGATACGGCTATCTTTCAAAACAACCGATTGATCAGTTGGAAAGCGGAGCAAGAATTGAGGTTGGTGAACATAAAGAAGATCCGCTTGATTTTGCTCTATGGAAAAAAGATGAAAAGTTTGGATACAGAAGCCCTTGGGGTGTAGGACGTCCTGGGTGGCATATTGAATGTTCAGCTATGAGCCGTAAATATCTTGGCAAAACTATTGATATCCACGCAGGTGGTGCTGATTTGATTTTCCCTCACCACGAAAACGAAATAGCACAATCTGAATGTGCAAACGGTTGCAAGTTTGTTAATTACTGGCTTCATAACGGTTTTGTGACTATTAATAAAGAAAAAATGTCCAAATCTTTAGGTAACTTTTTGACTATTGATGATTTGCTTAAAAAATATGATGCAAATACAATTCGTTTCTTTATTTTGACAAACCATTACAGAATGCCTGTTGAGTTTTCTGATGAAGCACTTTCATCAGCTCAGGCAGGTGTAAAAAGAATGCTTAACGCTAAGCGTACAAAAATTAACGAAGATTTAGATATCTCAAAAACTGAAGAGTATGCGAAGTTTGTCGAAGCAATGGATGAAGATTTGAATACTTCAAAAGCTCTTGCTGTGTTGTTTGAATTGGCAAATAAAGCAAACAAAGATGATAAAGATGCATTTACTATTTTGTTTAAGCTTGCAAACGTGCTAGGATTTTCTTTTGAAAAGGCTACGTTATCAGAAGAAGAATTGACTGATGCTTTAAAATACGTATCAGAAAAGCTAGGCAAAGAGTTTTCTTCGATGGAAGAGTTGATTGCTTACCGTAAAGAAGCTCGTGAAGCTAAAAATTGGGACGTTGCCGATAAAATCCGTATCGCTCTTGATGAAAAGAATATAATTTTAAAGGACTCAAAAGAAGGCACTGTTTGGGAAGTTAAGTAATCTAAAATTTGATAGGATAATTATCAGGAACTTCCCAGTTATTGCAGTATATCATGTATGTGCAATATACTGAAGATGAAACTCCGCTGGTTTCTCTTGTGTTTTTTCTACAATTTTCAATAAAAGTAGTCGGATTTTCTTTTAATTTTTGACAAGACCAGTTTAAATACCATTGTGGTTCCAAACTAACTTTGCCAATATTATTATTAGTGTTTACTGTAAATGTAAAAAAATTCTGTCCTTCGATAAATTCTTTTGATTTAGATTTATTTGTTGTTCCAGCATATATAAGTATTACATATCCTCTATCATGATTCTTTTCTGCAAGTGGGGAGAATTGTAGAAAGATCCCGTCTGGAAGGATAAAACCTAGATTTTTATTTATATAATTGGTTAGGTATGAAGTGGTTCCGTCTGAATAAAAAACCTTTCGATTCTTTTTGTCTGCTGATGAATATTTTAAATAAGGCTTAATATATTTTTCACTGAATTGTATAGCTTCTTGTGTACCTAAGCTAGAAGTTCCACTTCCTTCAGTCGGATATTTCCAGTACAATGCACTTTCGTTAAATGCTTCTGAAAGTTTGATGACTTGTGAAGATACAGAAAAAGCTTTTTTTAATTCAGTTTCTACTACTTTTTTTCTGTACCCAGCTATAATATTAGGTATTGTTAAAGCTGCGATTATCCCGATTATGCCAAGTGTTATTAAAACTTCAGCAAGAGTAAAAGCTTTTTTCATAAAACCTCCAACGTATTTTTTATTATAAATCTTTTATTTGTAATTATTATCGTGTTACTTGGCATGCAAGGATTTACACTTATTTCTTATCGCGTTCGCGATAGGATATTTTATATATTACATTCAAAATTGTTATTATGCAAGATACAAAAAAGAAAATTATCTTTAAGTCTATTGCAAAGACTGTCAAACGTTTGCGAGGTAAAAAAAGTCAGTTTATGCTTGGTGCTGAATATGATATTCCTTCATCAGTATTGAGTGATCTTGAAAGAGGGGTGAAGGATCCTCAGCTTACGACTTTGTTTAAACTTTCTGCTGCTTTTGGAATGTCTATTTCACAATTTATGCAGGAAGTAGAAAAAGATTTGCCTGAAAAATTTTCTGTTTGTGACGAGTGATGTTTGTCATATAATATTCTTATGAAGAGATTAGGAATTATTTTACTTTTAAATATTTTGGCACTTAGTTTGCCAGTTGATGCGTTTACCTCACCGGTTCCAGTAAATACATTAAAGGTCGCTCAGGAAGCTGAATTGAAACAAGCCTCAAGAACCCCGTCTTCTCAGGTTGTTCGTGTCGGAATTGGGGATACAGGATTTAAGACCTATGTATATAATAACTTAGGAGTGTTTGGAACTGCGGAAGTAATGATTTGTGATAACGACAGAGTTATCGAAAAAATGCCTGCCAATACGAATTTGAATATAAAACTAGGATCTGATGGAGGATATACTATTACGGAAGATGATGGAACGATTATTGCAACTATTTATGGAAAAATAAGAATTTTATGTCCGGATGGTTTATTAGGTGTAAAAGGTTTGAAACGTGCCGGAAAACAGGCTCTTTACCATGGTGTATTTGAGATTACCGGTGCAAAGCAAGGTTATTTTAATCTTGTTAATTTAATTGAAGTTGAAGATTATTTAAAAGGTGTTGTACCAAATGAAATGCCTGTGCATTTTGGACTTGAAGCCTTAAAGGCTCAGAGTGTTGCGGCAAGAAATTATGTACTTTCTCCTAGAGTAAAGTCGTCGCCAAATTATGATGTTGTAGATTCTGTAGCAAGCCAGGTTTATTTTGGTGCTAATACTGAAAAACCTCTATCAAATCAGGCTGTAAAAGAAACTGAGGGAACTGTTGCTTTATATAATTGGGATTTAATTTTAGCTCAATATTCTTCTACTGCTGGAGGGTATACTGAAGATTTTGCAAATGCTTTTTCTGATCCTACTACAAAAGAATTTCCGTCTAAGGAAAAACCTTATTTAAAAGCTCGTCCTGATATATTGACTCAAACCCCTTTGAATACTGAGGAGGCTGCGGCTGAGTATTATAAATCAAAACCTACAGCTTATGATATGCGTTCTCCTTATTTTAGATGGACAAGAGAATGGACTGCTGATGAATTACAAAAAGTTTTGCAGGATAATCTTGCGGCTCAATCTGCTACAGGTTTTGTATCCCCTGCGTTCAATAAGGGTGACAAGCTTGATAAAGTTTTAGATCTTAGAGTTGTAAGACGTGGTGATTCCGGCAAGATTATTGAAATGGAGATTGTAACAAATTCTCAGACTTATAAAGTTTATAAAGAACTTGTTATAAGACGTCTATTGAAAAAAGATGGTAAAGCTTTGCCTAGTGCAAATTTAGTTTTTGAACCTCAAAAGGATGAAAGCAATAATTTACTTTCTATAAAAGCTTATGGCGGTGGTTTTGGCCATGGAGTTGGAATGAGTCAGTATGGTGCAGGTTTTATGGGTAATGAAATGCATCTTTCTTATGATAAAATTCTTCAGCACTATTATGCTGGAATTACTCTTGGTACAAAGCCTGTTATAATTTCGTCAGATCCATCTCAATTGATGGTAACTCAACATTTTTATGCTCCTTATAAAAAGGCCAAAATTATAATTGATAATAAGTTTTATGTTACCAAATTAATGGCTGATATAAATGGAGAAATGCATACTTTTGATTTGCCGCCTGCTATTTTAGGGGCAAATCGTTTTACGGAAATTGATATTTCAAAATATATTAAACATGGAAAGAATACTATAGTCTTTAGCTCGCCTGATTTTGCGGATAGCTCTTTCAAGAAAGCTTTAAGATTATATGTGGAATTGGTGAAAAAAGATGACAAATACGACATCTGGTGATGATAAAACTCCAAGTTTGCTAAAGGCAGCTTGGTTAATTGCAGTAGTAACAATATTTTCAAAGTTAATAGGGTTTATAAGGGATGTAGTAATCGCAAATTACTATGGGGCATCGACGGTATCAGATGCATATTTTTATGCCTATCAAATTCCGGCATTGGCGATAATTTTGCTTGGCGGAGTTGGAGGCCCGTTTCATAGTGCGACAGTTGCGGTCTTTTCAAAACTCATACCTAATCTTAAAGAAAAACCTGCTGAGGTTGTAAATAAATTATATAGTACGTTTATGACAACGACTATTATTTTCTTTACTATTTTGGCTGTACTTTGTTACTTTTTTGCTCCACAAATTATGGGAGTCATTGCTTCCGGTGGTGATCCTCAATTAATTTCGCTTGCAGCTCAACATTTAAGAATTATGTCACCTGTTTTGATTATTGGTGGTATTGTCGGAATTTATTATGGAATTTTGGTTACATACAGATACTTTATGTTGCCAAATTTGTCACCTATAATTATGTCGCTAGTTATCATAACTATGGTTATGGGAGCAAATGGAAAAGATAATACAGGTGCAATTCTTGCTTGGGCAACTACTATTGGTGCTGTTTTCCAATGGATTATGCAATATCCCAAAATCAGACAGTTGGGATTTAGGTTAAAACCTAATCTTGATGTTTTTAATAATGTTGAGTATAAAAATATCTGTGAATTGTTATTCCCTGCAGTATTAAGCTCAACTGTTGGACAAATTCATATTTATGTCGATATGTTTTTCGCGTCAGCTCTTAGAGAGGGTGCTTGGACTGCTATTGGATATGCAAATAGAGTTTTTCAATTCCCTGTAGGAATTCTTGTAACTGCATTTTTAGTTCCGCTATTCCCTATTTTTGCAAGACTCGTTGCCGATAAGGATTATGATGGTATCAGAACTTATTTTAATAAAGGTGTTGGAGTATTGTTCTTTGGGGCAATTCCTATAATTATCGGAATTCTTGTTGTGGGACTTGACGGGGTAAGAATTGTTTTTGAAAGAGGAGCTTTTGATGCAAAAGCTACGTTTATGGTGACTGAAGCTTTATGGTTTTTGTCGGTGTCTATTTTACCTTATGTTTTCAGAGATTCTATTACAAGAGTTTATTATTCATTTAATGATTCTTTGACACCTTTTGTTGTTGCGTTTTCTTCTATTGTTTTAAAAGTTTTGTGCAACATTTTATTTATAAACATTATGCATATGAGTATTGGAGGAATTACACTTTCAACTTCTATTGTTACTTTATTTAATGCAGTTGTTTTGGGTGTATTAATTACTAAGAAAATGAAAATGGACTATAAGAGTTTATTTATAAATTTATTTAAAATGTGTGTAGCTGGAGCTGTAACTTTTGTTGTATGTGGAGTTATGTCGATTGCATATGATAAGTTTATTGAGCTTCCTAAATATGTCTTTGAACTTGTAAAAATTGCTATAATAGGTTTTGTTTGTATTGCAATGTATGTTGAATTAAACCTATTGATGAAAATGGATTATGCGGAAGAATTAATTGGGCGTTTGAAAGGAAAATTTAATGCTAAAAAATAAAGATGAAATTAAGAATGTTTTGGAAAATGATGGGGTTATAGCTTATGTAACAGATACTGTCTGGGGGCTAGGCTGTTTGCCTTCATCAGAAAAAGCTGTGAAGAAAATTTATGAAATCAAGAAACGTGAAGCTCAAAAACCTTTAATTCTTATGTCTAATGAGACTTATCATCTTTTGAATTATGTCAAAATAATTCCAAAAATCGGACAAAAATTAATTAAAAAATATTTTCCTGGAGCGCTTACGCTTGTTGTCAAAAAAAATCCTGAAATGACTCCGGATTACATTACTTCTGGCATGGATACCGTTGGAATTAGAGTACCTGATAATGATATATTTAGAGAAATTTGTGAAATTACTCCAGGTCATGTTCTTGCGACAACAAGTGCAAATCTTTCTCATCAACCTTCTGCAAAAAGTTTTGCTCAGGCAAAAGAAAATATGCAAGGGCTTGCAGATTTGATTATTGATGATTACGGATGTTTTTGTAAAGGGCTTGAGTCTACTGTTGTCGGAGTTTTTGATGAGGATATGAAAATCTTTAGACAAGGTGCAATTCAGATTGAGCTCGACTAGCATAGCAAAAAAATATATATTTGTTATTAATATGGACGGAGATTAATATGAATTTAAATATAAATGATAAAACTGTTTCTTTTGGCGGTATTACTAAGATATATGCAATCTCTGATTCACATCAAGAAACAAGAAAAACAAGCGCTTTTTTATCAAAAATTCTAAGGGATGACAGAAATAGTCAAAATATTTTATTTTTGAATTGTGGGGATATTTTTAAAGGGATTTATCCAAGACAACTCGAAAGAGATTGTTATGTAAAACTTAAGGAAGAAAAGCCTGATGTAGAAATGGTTATGACTCTTGGAAATAATGATTTCGGATTTAATAAAGAGAGTCTGGATTTTCTTATTGATACTATTAAAACTTTTGCCTCAAAAGGCATTCATACAGTTTGTGCAAACGTTTATGATGTATCAGGAAGCAGACCTAAATGGCTTAAACCTTATGCTATAGTTAATCGTGATGGCGATAGAACTCTTGTTACTGGTTTTTGTATTGATAATCTTAGTACTGCAAAATATGGTATTATACCAAGAAAACAAAAAGAGGTTCTCGGTGATATTAGTGAGGCGATAACCAGAGAAAAACCTGATAATGTTGTTATTCTTAACCACGATTATATGGAGTCAAGTCGTGAGATAGTTCAATTATGCAGAAAGAACGGGATTAATGTTGATCTTGTAATAGGTGGTCATGATCATGAGTTCGTCCAACCTGATAAGGCGCTTAATATTTATTACCCAAAAGCTTTTAGTGATTCTATGTATAAAATGAATCTTGTAAGATGTGGGGATGAGGTTAAAGTTGCTGATGTTGAAATGATTGAGAATAGAAATCTCCCTGTGAATTCTGATTTTGAAAAAGAATTAAAAAACTATGAAATTTCATCAAAACTTCTCGATAAAATTGTTCCGCGAACTTTGAATCTTACAAAGCAATATTCTAAACCTTCTCCACTTGGAAGTTTTCTTGCTGATAATATGAAAGAGTCATCGGGCGCTGATGCTGCATTTATTTCTACAGGCTTTTTAATGAAATCTATGCCTTATATTAAAAATGATTATATTACTAATTATTCATTTAAGAAAACTTTGATTGCCGAGACTCCAGTGAAAATTGTTGAATTGTCTCCAAAGCAATTAAAGGAAGTTTTTGATAATGCTTTAAGAACTAATGGTTATGGCGCTAGTAATCCAAGGTTTTTACAGTGTTCTAATAATATTAAAATTGAAGGGAAAAACAATCCTTCTGAAAAAAGGTTTGATGTGACTCAAATTTATATCAATAATGAACCTTTACTTGATAAAAATTCAAATCCTATTAAGACAGATAGAAAGTATAAATGCTGTATAGATTCCTTTATTGCAGAAGGTGGACAAGGGTTTAAAACTCTTCAAAAGGCAGAAAAGCAAGATATAATTAAAAACAATGAGCCTTTAAAAATCAATGAAATCTTTTTAGATGCCCTTAAAACTGCATATAAAAAATATCCGCAAGGTTCTGATTATCCATATTTTACGTTAAATGAATTATAGCAATAAAAAAGCCTCCTAAATGGAGGCTTTTTCATACTAAATTTTCCCTATTATTTCATCGGAATTGTTAATTTTTGTCCGATTGATAATTTGTTTGGATTTGTCATATTGTTAGCATTCATAACTTTCCAAGCTCTTTCTTTTGTGTATCCGCCATAGAATCTTGTTAAAATGCTTTCCATTGTATCGCCGCTTTGTACTGTATAAACTTCGTCAGTTACAGCTTCTGCTGCTTGTTCTGCTGCTGGTACAAAGTTTAGTTTCTCATTTTTAACATTTGCTTTTTTATCAAATGAAATGTTTTGTGGTAGCGTAATACCGTTTGCTGATAAACCTATTACGGCTCCAGCGATAAGTGTTGTAACAACACCGGCTATAAAACCTGTTGCAAGATATATGCTAGGTGACTTATCAGCTTTTTGGTTAACTTTAAAATTTTGCCATAAAACGTCAAGCTCTTTATCTCTGCTTGGTCTTACATATACATTCGGAGTATTATCCGAAGCGTCGGTTTTGTATTTAGATAATGCTTCTAACACAGCCATCTTCTCCTTAGATAAATTTGATCTTCTGATTGTTGAACTCTTCATACAAACCTCACACCCTAATTAGTAAATTGATTATTATACTGGTATCCTATCATGAGTAATCGGGGTGGGCAAGTAAATGTTAATTTATGTTGCGTTCTTGACTTCCATCTGTCTGAGCGCAAACTTACATCCGCAATAGTTTTGGCGATATAAATTGAGACTTTTGGCTATTTTATTTGTTTTTAAAAATCCGTCTTTCTTTTTGAAATCTATATCAAGATAGTTTAGATTATATTTCTCTGCGATTTCTTTTCCTAATTTTGAAAGCAGTGCGAAATTCTTGTGCGGACTTATCACGATTGAGGTTGTAAAATTTTTAATATCCTTTTCTTTTGCTAATTGAGCGGTTTTCTCAAGTCTGAGTTTAAAACATTCAATACATCTTCTGCCCTTTTCGGGTTCATTTTCAAGGCCTTTTGCACAATCGAAAAAGCTATCTCTGTCGTATTCACCTTCAATTAATTCAATATTAAAATGTTCGCATAAAGTTCTTTCGGCTTCTAATCGTTTTTGGTATTCACTGTCGGGATAGATATTCGGATTGTAAAAATATACACTGACTGAATATCCCGCATCAAGTAAGTATGATACGGGATATCCTGAACATATTGCACAGCAAGCGTGGAGTATTATTTTATCTTTTTTCTGCTCCATTTTCCATTGCCCATTTCTTTAATTCAGGGTATGCTTTTATACCTACATATACATCGTTTCCGATTTTTGCTGTAGGTGTTGCATTAATCCCTTGTTTATATGCTTCATCTATTTCATTAAGAACTTCTTGTCTGATTTCAGGGCTGTTTGCGTCTTTTTTTAGTTGTTCAATATTAAGCCCGATACTTTCAGCAAGTTTTATCATTTCTGCTTCATCAACAGGTTGTTTTTCAAAGAAAAGGTTATCTATATCCCAGAATTTACCCTGTTTTTTTGCCGCAAGTGCATATCTTGCCATTGTACAAGAACCTTCATGGAAAGGTTGAGTTAAGTATTTATTACATTCCATATCAAGTGGCAGATTTTTATGTACAATTTTTATATTTTTTAATTCTTTTGCTAACTTATGAATCATTCTTTCATTAACTTTGCAGATAGGACAACGATAATCTGTGTATGCATATAAAATAACTTTTGCGTTTTCATCACCGAGCGTATTTCCTGATACGGCATATTTATTATGGTCAGGCTTTGTAAATTCATCATACATTCTTGCATGTTTTACCTGTGGTGCAAATACTAAAGTAACTGTTGTATAAGTTAGTCCGATACCTGCAAGAAGAACTACAACAATAAAAGCTATTAGGTAAGCTTTAACTTTTATAGCGTCCATAAAATCATTAAAGCTCTGTTTAAAAGCTTTTACAATTCCGCCATTTTTAAAATCAATAGCAATTAGTCCTATTAGTAAGTTTAAGATGTATGTAAAAGCACATAATATACATAATTTTTGAATTTCAAAAAGACTTAAGCATAACAATATCATTGATATTGAAAATGATATTATTCCTAGAGCTCCGATGTAATCTAATGGATTTTTAAATACTTCCATAAATTTTAAGAGCTTAAAGTTTTTGAGTTTATCAGCGATAAGTAATAAAAAGATAAATGAGTATAAAAATAATCCCCAATATGCGAGTGGAATTCCAAAGAATTGAGACTCTGTAGTTCTTGCAATTCCGTCACAATCAATAAAATCGTTTACGTTACAAAAACTCGGAAGAGCATATGGATTAAAGTTTGCATTATAATATATAATCGCTAATTTTATAGTTGTAATAAATCCAATCAACGCAATTATGAAAATCCATAATTTTTTCATACGTGTATTTTCCATTATAAAGTTCTCCTATTCCATAAGGCTATTTTACAATTTTTATAATTATAAATCAATACCGGAAAGTATTAGATTGCCTAATTTCCTTTTTTTATTTATAATGTTTTTCGTGAAGAAGAATTTATTTGAATTGTATATGGGAAAATTACTTGCTTATCCGTTGTGGATAAAGCAAGCTATTTACTATAGATTATATTTGAATATGCAAGAGAATTATTGTGAGCGTTTCGTTGTGAAAAATGCTGACAATTTGTTTGCTTTTTATAGTCCTACAATAACTTTTAAAGGCAAAACCGAACTTTGGGATAGAAAAAGCGGTTTGGATACTAATATATATAATTTTTTAAGACTTTGTTCTGAAGGTTATAGTATTCTTGAAGTATCATTGAATACGTTTTTATCAATAGAAGAAGTTGCAAAACATTTTATGTTCTGTCTTGAACAAAATTATATTGAAAAACCTGATAGTGATGAAATTTATGCTATGGGTGGATTTATTGCTGGAAAATTCAGAACCGGTGAATATTATAGGTTGAATGGTTCTATTACAATAGATCAACTTGATATGGCTGTTATGACCCAAAGAAATCTTGATGGGCGAATGGAACATAAGTTATTTGGTAAAATTTTGGTTGACTTAGGGTTTATAACAGAAAAGAATGTTCAGACTCTATTCACTTTAAAAGCTGATGCAAAGAAAAGATTTATCTTGGATTATTCTTTGGTTCCCAAAAGTGAACTTGTACAATCCGAGAAGGAAAAATTAGAAGCTAAAATAGAGCTTTTAGAAAAAGCTAATGATGCGTTAAAGCGTAAAATGAATCATCTTCTTTGTATTGTAAATCATAAAGATGAAAATGATATTGATGAATAAATAAAAAAACTTCCCAATAAGTATTGAGAAGTTTTTATTTTGTCACTTCACTATATATAATTAGATAAATATTATTGCGTTCTTAGTTTTATTTTGTCACCCATATATTCTTTTGCGTATGAATTATATCCAACAAGTTGGTTTTCGTAGTATTGTTGGAAACTTATTTTAGGGTTTTTCATTTTTTTATAAGTTGCATAACTTTCTTGTTTTAATAATTCAACTCCTCGATTATAAACATTTTGGGCTGTATTAATTACGCTTTGAGGCGGATTATTTTTGTACATTTTTGCTGCTAATGAAATGTCAAATAGTCTTCTTTTGCTTAAGCCACTCATTTCTCTGCCTTTATGAGATTTGTTGTTTGTCATTTTGCCTATTGCAGCTTCATATTTACCATTTTTTAATGTCCAGACAAGACCTTCGGTTTTTTCTATAATTGCTGTACCTTTGTTAAAAGTCATATCTAATAGAGCTTCTTTAATACTTTGTGGAAGTTTGTCGTAGTTTTCTTTTCCGCCCATAACATCCCATAAGTTTTCTTCCATTTTGAGCATATCATTTACAAATAGTTCAAGGACTTCTTTGTTTGTCAATTTTGTTTTTTCACCTTTTTTATAAAGATGTCCTATACCTATAGTTAGATTACCTTCATCATCTCTATAAGGTGTATTGTGGAATTTATTATCAGGAAATGGCTTTTTATTTGCATCAATGCCATCTTCGATTTTTTTTAGTTTTTTTACAAAATCTACGCTTACCCCTAGGGCTGAAGCCGCATCTGATAAATTATTTATGTTTTTAGCGATTCTGGTAGGGGGAATTTTTAAAACATCCCCAACTTGTAATTCTGTAGCTTCTTTTTTGCTCAGACCATTAAGCATAAGAATTGTCCGTTCTTCAACGTTGTATTTTTTAGCCAGTGTGGAAGGATGTTCGCCTTTTTTTAATTTATGATCAGGGTGTGGGATTGTTTTAATAAATTTATTTCGATTATCGTTTTTATCTGTAATTTCTTCTTCTGGAACATCTCTTAAGATTAAAAGTTCTCTATTTTGTGTATTTGTTTTTGTTCCATTTGGAGTCTTTAAGATTTGGCCTATTGATAAGGTATTGCTTTTCAAGCCGTTTGCTTTTTTTAGTTCTTCAACACTTACTCCCATTGATTTTGCAATAGAGTATAAGGATTCTCCAGCTTTTACTTTATGAGTTTGCGTATTTTGCTGGGGTCCAGGAAATGTAAATATCTCAAATCCAAAATTGTATGGGAAGTCTGTCATTGTAATCCTTTTTAGTTAATCATTGTGTCTTCAATTGCATTAGCAATACATTCTGCATATTTTTTCTGATCGTAATCAGATAAAAGTGAATTAGTGATTTTATCATTAGCGATGTTGCCAATTTCCAGTAACGATGATGGGATACCTTTTGCCGCTCTATTTACGTAAAGATTATCAGGTGTCGATTTTGGTGTTAGAGCTGTAAATCCTTGATTTACATATTTGTTGATGTTATTAGCAAGTTCTTTATCAATATCTTTTGTATAGCGAACTGTACATTTTTTTGTATCAGGACTTTCTTTTGCGGATTCAACGTGTACTGACAAAAATAACATATCAGACTTATCGGTATCTTTTATTACCTCTCTGACAGAATCATCACCTTTTTTTCCTGCCAGCATGTTTTCAATATATTTTTGAGCGGACATTCCTCCGTTTCTAACTGCTCCTGAAACGATAATTACTTGTGCTCCTCTGTTTCTTAAATTGTCTGAAATTTTTTCGACGTAACTTTGTGCAACACGCCATTCTTCAATTGGCATTTCTTCACCTTCGGCATTTTTGACAGAAAGAACTGTTCCTGCATCAAAGTATCCGTTTGCTTGTTGATATCCGCCATGTCCAGGATTTAGAATTATTAATTTGCCGTCCAAATTACCTTTACCTGTTGGCTCAAGCAATTCAGTTACAGCTTCAATTTTTTTTGTTTCAGTATTATAGTTTGGTAAAGGTCTTACGATAAAAGGATCTTTAACGTCTTTAAAGCCTTTATCTCTTTTACCTCCGCTAAGAGCCCAAGATTTCAAAGTTCCTGCATTAACTAAGTTGCCGTCTTTGTCTCTTATTGAAGTCTTAGTTTCAGGCGTAATGTCTTTACTTCGTCCTCCGTTAGTTGAATAGAATATCTCATTTGGATAAACTTTTCCGCTTAAATGTAATGCATTTGAGCCGGTGTTTCCGCGAACATTTTCTTTATCTTTTGGAGTGTCGATTTCTGTTTCACTTTCTGGGTGAATCATTTTGTTAATCATTTTGTCCATTTTTTTAGTTGAAACAAAACCCCAAGAATCAAATTCATTATCTAGTTCTTTGATAAAGTCTTCTCTTAGTTTGGAATTTTTATTTCCGGTTTTTTCGGCAACAAGGTCGAAAATCTTTGTCATAGCAGCTTTTCTGTCTTCTTTGTCACTGCTCCATTCATCGGAAATCATATTAATTAAACTTTTGCCTTGTTTTTCTTGAAAATTATTAACAACATCTATAACGTTATTTTTATTAATTTGTTTGAAAACATTATTAAATTCTTCTTTTCCAACAGCTCCTCTATAGTCGCTTGCTGCTTGTTCTAATTTGTCTGCAATTTCTTCTGCATTAAGTTTTTGTTCTACAGGTTTTGGCTCCGGCTTTGGTTCTGGAGTCGGCTCAGGTTTTGGCTTGGCTTCTGACTTTGATGCATTACCTTGTTTTTGCTTAGGAAATACATAAAAATATTCACCTTTTTGCGGTTTGTAATTCTTATCTATATTATTTAATGTGCAAAATTGTTCTATGGTCATACCGTGTTTTTTTGCAACTGAAGCTATTCCCATACCGGATTCAATTTTAGCGGTTGGAATATTTTTTATAACTTGCCCTTTTTGTAATGTGTCTTTAGTTAGGCCTGTCATATTTTTGAAGTCAGTTAAGGACATATTAAATTTTCTGGCAATAGCACTCAAGGTCTTGTCATCTGAACTGACTGTTACAATAAACTCTCCTTTTGCTTTTGCTTCACGTTTTAGTTGCTCTAGGTTATCTTTTTCACTAGTTTTTATTACGCTTTTACTTGATGTATTTTCAATTCTAAATACCATTATACATTTCCTTTAAAACTTCTACACAAATAAAATAACGGCAACTTTTTTGTAAACTTTAAAAATTACCGTTATTTCTTTACAAGTTTTTACAAAATAGTTTAAGTGTTAAATATTCTATCACCAGCATCGCCCATACCAGGTACGATATAACCCTTTTCGTTAAGGTAATCATCAACCGCAGCTGTTGTGATCTCAATATCAGGGTAATGTTTTTGAATATTTTCAATCCCTTCCGGTGCTGCAATTATACAAATTATTTTAATGTTATCTATTGGAATTCCTTTATCTGCATATAACTTTATAGCTTCTAATAAAGTGTTTCCTGTAGCTAGCATAGGATCTGTTAGGTATATGTAGAATCTTTCTGGGTTTGGTGCTTCCATTGGAACCTTGTTATAGTACCAAACAGGTTTTAGAGTTTTTTCATCTCTATACATACCGATATGTCTTATGCAAGCTTGTGGAAGAATGTCGATTGCTTCATCTGTAAAAATTAATCCGGCACGCAAAATCGGTGATATTATAAGTTTAATATCAGGATCGATGACTTTTGCTTTAAATGTTGTAAGAGGTGTTGTTACGTCTTGTTCGACAAGAGGAAGGTTTCTTGATGCTTCATATAATAGGCATCTTGTAATTTTTCTTGTTGCGATTCTCACTCCTTGAGAATCTGTGTTTTTGTCCCTCATAACCTTTAAATTTTCAAGTACTACTGGATTTGTAATAATTTTTACCTTCGAGCTATTCATTTTTTAACTCCTTTAAACTGTTACGGAATTGTTGTCGGTTATTTTGTAAATTATCAAGTAAATCATTTATTTCTCGTATATCTTTTTCGTTATTGCGTAGGGTGTTAGTATTTTTTTTAGGCATAAAGTCATTCATCTCAGATGCAAAATGAGAACCTCTGATTATCATTGAAGTGAGTTTTTTGAACATATCATCTATTAAGCCAATTGAATCATTCAATCGCATTGGTCTTTTGGCAACGATAAGTTTGTTTGTCGCAAGACTCTGTTCAGTTGGAGGATAGATTTCCAGTGACTTTGAACCTCCTAAGCCATTGAATTCCACTGTAGTGATAGATCCTTTGGGTATAGACATATCTTTATCGTCAAGTACAAATTTTACATATACGGTGTCACCGATAATTTTAATTTTTTCAATATATCCTATTGAAACTCCTAACATTCGGACTGGTGAGCCTACTATTAGTCCATCAACATCTTGGAGAAAGATTTGATATGTTTTAAGCTCTTTCTGCTCTCTGTAATTGTGGTATTTTACCCCAAAAATTATTGCACATATTACTACAATCCATATTAATGCTTCTGTCCATTGAAGGATTGTAAATTTGTCTTTTATATTCATGTAATTGATTATAGCATGATTTTTACTACTTGCGAAAAAATTTTTTATATATTATTATAATGATACTTAACATAAGGAAATGAGGTTTACATATGGAGCAAATAATAAAAGTAGCATGGGATTTGAATGAAAATACAGAAAACAGATACCAATTAGTTTATGAAATTGCAGAGCTTGCAAAAAAATTGGTTGACGAAAATCAAGCTAAAAAAGCTCATGATGAGTTTGTGTTTGAAGAAAATTATGATACAGGTTATTCAAGAGAAAATCCTGTAGAGCATGCTATTATGGTAAAAGCTTCAGAAGCAGATGATAACCGTTTAGTTGGTTAATTTAAATTTTAAAAAATGGCACACTGATTTTTCTGTGTGCCTTTTTGTGAGTTTAAGGGGTATTAGGGTTAATGAATAAAACAATAGACTTTTTGAATGGAAAAATAGGGAGTTTTAGACCTAAAATTGGTGTTATATTAGGTTCAGGGCTTGGAGAGTTAGCTGATGAATATTGCGATATTTCAGTTCCGTATTCTGAAATACCTGGTTTTATAACTTCAACAGTAAAAGGGCATAAAGGCAGGCTTGTTTTTGCTGATATTGCAGGAAAGCCCGTTGTAATGATGCAGGGGCGTAATCATTTTTATGAAGGTCATTCAATGAGTGATATTACTTATCCTGTAAAGATTATGAAAAAGCTTGGTGTTGATGTATTAATTTTAACTAATGCTGCAGGAGCAGTGAATGAAAGTTATAAACCTGCAGATTTGATGCTTTTGAAAGATCATATCAATTGTATGGGGTCAAATCCTTTAATTGGGCCTAATGATGATTCTATGGGAGAAAGATTCCCTGATATGTCAGAAATTTATAAAAAAGATTTAAGAGAATTAGTTAAAAGATGTGCAGAAAATCTTAATATAGATTTAAAAGAAGGTGTATATCTTGCAAATACTGGTCCAAGCTATGAAACTCCTGCCGAAATTCATATGGCAAGATTACTTGGTGCTGATGCAATAGGTATGTCCACGGTGCCTGAGGCTATTGTGGCAAACTATTGCGGAATGAAAGTTATAGGTATTAGTTGTATATCAAATGCTGCAAGTTCAGATAATGGAGATAAACTTTCTCATTCTGAGGTTATTGAAACCACCAATAAGGCAAAGGCTAAGTTTAAATCTTTAATTTTAAAAATTATTGAATGCTTGTAATGACTGATTAGGTCAAGTAAAGATTTCTTAACGTAGTCATTTTAAGTATTCACTATTTATAATGTATGGAGTACAATAAATCTATCATGAGTGTTGAAGAAAAATTATATTCTGACATCCCTCCTACAAAGTTGAGGAATAAAGAGGAGAAATTTAAACCCGCAAAAACAAATAGATTTTGGCTAACAATAGCAAGTTTGTTTTTCTTTAATATGTTGCAGAACCGCTTTTTTGCCTTTAGGTATAAAGGCTCTGAAGATTCTGTAGAAAAAGGTGTTCCAACAATTTTATTTGCTCCGCATTGCAATTGGTGGGATGGAATTGTTATGTATAATATAACGCATAGAATATTCCATAAAGAAATTCGACTTATGATTGAAGAATTGAACAGATTTCCTCTACTAAGAAGAGGGGGAGGTTATTCTGTTTGTAAAAAATCTCCTCAAACAGCTATGAAGGCTTTAAAATATTCTGTTGATGTCGTTGGGGATTTAAAAAATATTTTATGCATTTTTCCGCAGGGAATAATCAGACCTCCACATTTTAGACCAATGCAATTCCAAACCGGACTTGCTTATATTGCTCAGAATGCAGTAAAAAGGTATGGAAAAGTTAATCTTGTGCCTGTGGCTATTGATTATTGTTTCTTTAGGGATAATAGACCGGAGGTTGTTGTTAATTTTGGAAAAAGAATAGAATTAACTGATTTCAAAGGTGACAGAAAAGAATTATCACATATGCTAGAGAGAAGTCTTGAAGGTGCTTGTGATGAATTATTCGAAGATATTTCAAAAGGTGAAGTCTCTGATTATAAAATTTTATTCAAGCAACATTTGAAATGGTATAGAAGAATTGAACAACGTTTAAAACGTATTGATATTCCGCCTGTAGCAGATGTGTAATTAATATATGATATTTTCCAGATTTGATGTAAACATTTGTTACAAAATTATTCATAAATTTAAAGTTTGTGAGCTTAAAATCCGTATTAGAACATGAAAGATCAGGAAATGTTACTAAGTTGAAAGGATTCTGAGTAAAAAATGGGATTATCAGCATCACAAGCTAGATTATTAACCATAACCGCAAGAAAATCTGATTGCGAATATGAATCTATGAGATTATCGCACCAGAAAATTGCTTTGTCCCGTGATATGGATCAAGTATCTGCGGAATATCAGGATGCTATTAATCAGACAAAATTAATTTACGATTTTTACGGTAACAATTCTCAAGTTAATCCATTGTCTTATAATTTATTAATGTCACCATCGGCATTAAATGATTATATCCCAACAACTATTACTGATAAGAGTGGCAGAGTTGTTTTGACTCCTGAGCTTGCTCGTGCGGCAAAAGCAGCAGGTATTCCTCAAGAAGGTATGGATGGCTTGCCATCTTCAGATATGAGAAATGCCTTTATTGATGGTTTGATGGCAAATGATGTTATCAGTCAAGTTCAAGGTGAAAATATCAAGAAAACAACATATAACCAAATTGCAGGTGTTGGATCTGGAGATTTGGTTACTGTAAACACTCAAGAATGTTCTTATTCAGAATTAGTTGATATGTTAGATACTGTCACTTTTGATTTAAGTGATATTTTAGGTCAACATAACTATAATGGCGGCCAAGGTGCTTGGTTTGAATTATATGAATCTGACAGAGATGAAGCTACAGGTGAAATAACTAACTATCATAAAATAGAAGATCCACCTGATAAAATTTCTTTAAAAGATATATTGTCTGGTAACTATGCAATTAGAGGTTCTGCTGACCACCAAGGTGAAGATGATGGCAGAGAATTCAAGTCTTGGGAACTTCTTGTTGACCTAATCGGCAGTAGTACTCTATGGAGTAGTATGTTTGAGGGCGTTGAAAGTCTGTTGGATACAGGAGATTCCTATACTCAGGCAGCATTAGAATATGCAAGTAGCAAGATTATGGAAACAGTTGAACTCCTTGGCGAAAGAGCAAATGCAGATGATGGTGGTAACGTAGACTATTCAAATTTCTCTTATTGGAAAAAATTAGGCAGTCATCTTTTTGGCGGTAATAATAAAACTGATACTGTAATGAAAGAGGTTGATAAAAATATTAACAACTATGTCGGTATCGTATACATTGAGAACAGTGCCCGTGAAAATGAAGGCAAGTATAACGATGGTTATGGTTTAAATATTTCATATATGGCACAGGCATATTTAACTTATTTTGCGCAATATATGGAAGGTATTTCAAACTCTGATTACAGCGTAGAAAAATTAAGAGAACAATCTAACTTTGTTGACGATATGTTTACGTTTACGTATGTAACAGATGTAGATACTTCAGGTGATAACCTTCTTGTTGCAGGATTCTATGATGCGTTGTTTAACCAAATTTGCTTAAATGGTTGGACTGAAAATGATAAAATCAGTGATAATGAATATCTCGAAGAAATGTTGAAATCGGGTGCTATGTATATGTCTACATTAGCTGATGATGGATATTATTATCAAGGTAACTATTCAACTAATACTTATGTAAAAGAGGTTACAGATGAAGAAGCAGTTGCGCAAGCAGAAGCTAAGTACAACAGAGAAAAACAAAAAATTAATGCAAAAGAAAATATCCTTGATATGAAGATGAAGAATTTAGATACTGAAATATCTTCATTAACAACAGAATATGATACCGTCAAGTCGGTAATCGATAAAAATATTGAGAAAACCTTTAAGCGGTATAACGCATAGACTTTAAATTTATTACATATATATTCAAGCAAGAAAAGGCCGGTTTTATTTAAAACCGGCCATGCTTGACAATATAAATCTTTAATTTATCCTAATTTTTTATCAAAATCTTTCCCGCCAACAATTTTAAGATGGCGTTGTTCCCCTTCTCCAACACTTTTGCTTATAAGATTATGTTGTTCAACTAATTCATGTTGAAGCTTTCTTATATGTTGGTTTTGTGGTTGTAATTCAATATGTTCCGCTCCTGCAAGAATTTTATTTATGGCAGCTTTAGCTTCATCCAATGCTCTTTCTGCATCATCGTAATATCCTTGTAAAGTTTCAGATGTTTCTGTGATTTGTAATGCATCTTTTAGAACTTTTTGAATTTGAGCCATTGAATTTGTTTTAATATAAAATACCTGAATTCTATAATCATTTGCTGTAGAAAGAATTTTAGCTCCGCCTTTTGCAAAGTTCTTATGAGCCAGAACTATATCTGCGTCATCAAGATTTCGTGTTACTTCAGCTTTTAAATCTAATCTTTCTATAACTTTTTCTACAATGCTTCTTGATACTGCATATAGATATATTTTTTTGAAATCTTTTACTTCTTCAACGTACTTTTGCCTAGAAAAGCTAAACTTAAGACTGTCTGAAGGTTGAATTTTTTGTTCAAGTTTATTTATTTGCTCTGTAATAGAAGGTTCATGTTTAGGTTCAACTTTTTCAGGCGCAGGTGCTTCATAAGTTTTGTCAACTTTTCTAATCTCAGGTCTTATTGGCCAACCTCTAAGGATATAGTCAACAGCTTCTGCGGTATCTTTATATACAGCTAGGGTATTTCTGTCTAAAATTTCAATTACGATATCAAATGTAGGTTGTTTTTCTCTTTCTAATACAGTTTTTTGAGAAGCTCTACGTCTTGCTTCATCGTCACCTAAGGTTACAGATTGAATTCCCCCAACAAGGTCTGATAATGTCGGGTTTTTAATTAAGCTTTCAAGGCTGTTACCGTGTGCGGTTGCAATTAGCATAACACCACGTTCAGCAATAGTTCTAGCTGCTTGAGCTTCTTCTTCAGTACCGATTTCATCAACCACAATAACTTCAGGTGTATGGTTTTCTACGGCTTCAATCATTACATCTTTTTGGTATTGAGGCTGACTTACTTGCATTCTTCTGGCATGTCCTATGGCAGGATGTGGTGTATCTCCATCACCAGCAATTTCATTTGATGTATCAACCACTACTACTCTTTTGCCAAGTTCATCAGCAACAAGTCTTGAGATTTCTCTTAATTTAGTAGTTTTGCCGACTCCTGGACGACCTAAAAATAGTATGCTTTTATTCATCATACAGAAATCTTTTATACAAGCAATTGTCCCCGTAACAACTCTACCAATTCTGCAAGTAAGACCTATCACTTTTCCTTGACGGTTTCTTATTGCACTAATTCTGTGAAGTGTTCCGGGGATTCCTGAACGATTATCCGATGTAAATTCCTGTATTCTGCCTGTTATAAAATCGATGTCTTCATCATTGACAGTTTCTGTACCTAAATACTCGATTCTACCACTGGCATGACGAACTTCGGGCGTTCGCCCAATGTCAAGTACGATTTCGATAACATCGTCCATTTGACCATAGTTAATGTGCCGCCTTACCTTTTCAGGTAAAATTTCGATTAATCTGTCGAGATCATTTTGAAATTGTAGGTTGCTCATTTTCTTTATGCCTTTCTATTTTGCTATATACAAAATATAATTATTGGCGATGTTATGTATTTTGGTTGTATATATTTTCTCTCCCACTTACATTATACCACTTTTTTAAGAATTATTCTCAATTAAACATACTACAAAAGTAATATTTTTTACAAAACTTAATAAAAGTAACTTCGGAAAAGTGTTGATATTACACGCTTTCAGGTTTTTTAGTCAAATAAATGCCCGAGTATATGTTAATAAAAACTAATACTCGGGCATAAAGATTTTCTTCATGTTTCTTTACGAAAGTAGGTGATAATATTTCATATAATCTGCCATAATCATAGAACTTGTAGCGTTTGCTACTGTCGCTTTAATTTGCTGGTCTTTGTCTGATTCGGAAGTTTCTTTTACTTGTTTAGTTTCTTTTTGTCTTTCTTGTGCAATTTGTTCGGTTTGAGCTTCTCGAATAAAGTTTTCGACTGCTGTTTCTATTTCTTTTAATTTAGCTTTATCACCGGCATAAGATCCTGTTGATTCCACACCTGCTTCGTTTAAATCCTTTAAAATCTGTGCCCATTCATTGTAATTTGGGATAGAAGCACCTTGAGCCTGAGCTGCAGCTTGAGCTTTTTTTAATTCATCTTCTGATTCTATACCATCTACTCTATAAGCCATAATTGCTCTCCTTTATGATTATTTCTTAAATATATAAAGGATTTTTAAATCAGCTAATTTCAAGAGTAAAAAATATTGTAAAAAAAATTAACATTAAAGTTTAAAATCTAAAAGTTCTGCAATTTTCATACCAAAAGCTTCTGCAATTTGGTAAAGATTGGTATATCTGATATCGGTATTTCCCCGTTCAATTTCACTAATGGCACGTCTTGATACACCTGAGAGTTCCTCAAGTGTTTCTTGACTAAGTCCTCGTTTGCGTCTTTCGTATTGTATCTTTTGACCTAATTGTAGTAATCTGTCATCTTTCATATATAAAATCCTATACGATTGACATTGATATAAAAATGATAAATAATGTCTTTATTAACAATATAATGTTCAAATAGACATTATCAGTCATGGAGGATATATGAAAAAAGATGCTTTTACATTGGCAGAAGTACTTATAACTTTGGGTATTGTAGGTGTTGTAGCAGTTTTGATTTTAGCTAATTTGGTTTCAGGTTATAATAAAATAGTTTGGGTTGGGCAGTTAAAGTCTAATTATACTATTTTATTAAATAGTTTTTCTAATATGAGTCCGACTACTTTAGCTGAAAGTGATGTTTTTTTAAGTTTATATGGTGCTGGATGTGGAAGTGCTCTAAGTTTAAAAGATGATAGGTGTAAAAATTTTTTTATAAATTTGCGAAAATATTTGAAAGGTGAACTTGTAGAATTAAATAATTACAGCTATTCAAAAAAACTTTTAAATCCTTCTGAAAAAACAGTTTATTCTGGTTCTGCGTTTATTCTTCCAAATGGAGCATTCCTTTATAATTTTTACTTTTTTCCAATTGGTTATTCATCTGCGCGAGATATTCAGGGAAATTTTTATATAGATGTAAATGGCTATAATGGTCCTAACTTGTATGGAAGGGATATTTTTTATTTTGCTGTTATCCTAACTCCACCCTATCTGGTTCCTGGTGGTAGTGAATTATGTAAAAAAACAAATTGTACAGATTTTCCTTATTGGAAAGAGTGTAGGGGGTGTTGTAAAGAAGATAACTTTTCTCCGATGAGCTTTCAATATAGCCACAATTGTGCTGGAAGAATTATTGAAGAAGGCTGGAAAATGAACTATTGATGTTTAATTAAAAATAAAATATTTAAAATTGTTACAAAAAATTTACAAAAAGTCTGAAAGTTGCTCAAATTAGCATTTTGCAACATGCAAGTAAATATTGATAGTGTGCCGTTATTAGAAAAACAATCATTTAAGCATATTAAAATTTCTTAGCAAAACTGGGCTGATAAGCTTGCATTCAAATATTTTCCAAGTATCATAATTGTATACCCTTAAAAAGGGTGTACTATGCACATGTAAAAATCGGGTCGCACTCGTTAATAACTAGCTTTGTCGAACCGATAGATGACAAGCCGAAAAAGAGGAATCTATGTCAAAAGACGTTATAGAAATAGAAGGCGTGATTCTTGAATCTATGCCAAATGCCATGTTCAGAGTCAAATTAGAAAATGACCACGAAATCTTGGCCCATATTTCAGGGAAAATAAGAAAAAATTTCATAAGAATTTTGCCTGGTGACAGAGTAAAAGTTGAAATGACTCCTTATGACCTAAGTAGAGGAAGAATTACCTTCCGTTTGAAATAAATATTTAATACAAAATCTCACGTACAAACTATATATAAAGGAAAAGAAAATGAAAGTAAGATCATCAGTAAAACCAATTTGCGATAAATGCAAAGTGATTAAAAGAAAAGGCAGAGTAGCAGTAATTTGCGAAAACCCTAAACACAAACAAAGACAAGGTTAATCTTAATATAAGGCTAACCTTAAAGTGGAACTTACGCACAGTCGGTAAGTGGTGAGGAAGCATTTAACCCTCATAACAAAAAAAATCTAACAACAAGAAAAGGAGAAAATTAGACAATGGCAAGATTAGCAGGGGTAGATTTACCTCGTAACAAAAGAATGGAAATAGCATTAACCTATATCTACGGAATAGGTCCTACAAGAAGCAAGAAAATTCTTGCAGCTACAGGAATTTCACCTGATTTAAGAACAGATGATTTAACTGAAGAAGATATTAAAAATTTGCGTAATGAATTAGCAAATTATCATATAGAAGGTGACTTGAGACGTGAAGTTACTATGCACATCAAACGTCTTCAAGAAATCGGATCATACAGAGGTATGAGACATAAACGTAACCTTCCTTGCAGAGGTCAAAGAACTAAGACTAACGCAAGAACTCGCCGCGGTAAGAAAAATGGCGCAGTTGCTAAGAAAAAATAATGTAATAAAAAATAAAAAGTAAAAAAGATAAAGGATAAAGAAATGGCAAGACCACAAAAAACAAAGAAAAAAGAAAAGAAAAATGTATTGCAGGGTGTTGTACATATTCAATCAACATTCAATAATACAATAGTAACTTCTACCGATACTCAAGGTAATGCTATTGCGTGGGCAACAGCCGGTGCTAGCGGCTTCAAAGGTGCTAGAAAAGGTACTCCGTTTGCAGCACAATCAGCAGCTGAATTGGTAGCTAAAAAATCAATCGACCAAGGTATGAAAAAAGTTGAAGTTTATATCAAAGGTCCAGGTTCAGGTAGAGAAACTGCAATCAGAGCAATCCAAGCTGCAGGTTTGGAAATTACATTGATTAAAGACGTAACTCCAATCCCTCACAACGGATGCCGTCCACCTAAAAAACGTAGAGTATAGTAAGATTTAGGTTATCTAGATTTTAAAATATTCTAATAAACATACGTAGTATAGCGGGGGCTTGCTGAAAGCCAATAAAGCAAACCATAGATGCCCCGCAAAAATAAAAGGAGAAATAAAAAATGGCAAGATATACAGGTCCAAGTAATAAATTATTCAGAAATAAGAAAGTAAAAGATTTGTCAAACAGAAAATTAACATCTTCTATGAGACAAACAGCTTCAGGTCAGCACGGTGCTGTAAGAAAGAAACTTTCTGAATATGCAATTCACTTAGCAGAAAAACAAAAAATCAGATTTACTTACTTAGTAAGTGAAAAACAATTTGCAAAATATTATAACGAAGCAGCTAGAAAAAGCGGTGTTACAGGTACAATTCTATTACAATTATTAGAATCAAGACTTGATAACATTCTATACAGAGCTGGTTTAGGTATTACTCGTAAACAATCAAGACAAATCGTAAATCACGGTCATGTTCTTGTAAACGATAAAAAAGTAGATATTCCATCATACTCAGTAAAAGCAGGTGATGTTATCACTATTAAATCTAAGAGTGCAGCATTCTTGAAATCAGTAACTGAAATGATAGATATGGCTTGTGCTCCTGCATGGATGACTATTGATAAAGATGCATTAAAAATCACATTCGATAGAATTCCAGAAAGAGAAGAATTAGATCCTGAAATTAAAGAACAACTTGTAATTGAATATTACTCAAAATAATGTAAGTTAGCTTAATACTTAATAGTTAGAGCGAACGTGCAAGAAACGGATTTTAATAATCCAATCCACATGGAGAAATCCAAGATAGTTATTTAACAACTAGGAGATTAAAAGAATGGAATTAAAAATTAAATGCGTTAATACAACAACAAGTTCAGATGGTTCACAATATGGTAAGTTTGT
This sequence comes from Candidatus Gastranaerophilales bacterium, assembly GCA_944325875.1. GTDB lineage: Bacteria > Cyanobacteriota > Vampirovibrionia > Gastranaerophilales > Gastranaerophilaceae > Scatousia. The sequence goes on along the minus strand of CALVBU010000002.1, from coordinate 67,013 downwards.
GATTGAACCTTTGGCAAAAGGGTTTGGTACAACTATCGGAAACTCTTTGAGACGTGTATTATTGTCAAGTCTTGAAGGAACAGCTGTTACATCTGCAAGAATTGAAGGTATCACACATGAATATACTGCAATTCCAGGCGTATTAGAAGATGTAATTGATGTTATGTTGAACTTAAAAGGCTTGGTTGTAAAAACCGATTCTAAAGAAGCACAGCATTTGAGAATAGATGTAGATAAAGCAGGTGCTGTTCTTGCAAGTGATATTCAATTACCTGCTGGTGTTAAAGTTGTTAACCCAGACTGGTTAATTTGTACTGTTGCAGAAGGTGGTAGTTTCCACGCTGATATTATCGTTGAAACAGGAAAAGGATACGTTGCTCACGACGTTCCTAGAGATTCAAAAGGTATATCAATCGATGTATTACCAATTGACGCAACATTTATGCCAATCAAAAGAGTTAGCTACAACGTAGAAAACACTCGTGTAGGTGATTCAATTGATTTCGATAAATTGACTTTGGAAATTTGGTCAAATGGTTCAATCGAAGTTACAACAGCATTGAGCCAAGCTTCAAACTTATTAATCGATCATTTTATGCAAATTGCAGCAATTACAGGTCAACCGGTTGTTGCTCCAGTTGCATCAATTGAAGAAGAAGTTGAAGATGATTCAAATGTACCAAGCATGACTATCGAAGAATTGGAACTTTCTGTTAGAGCTTACAACTGCTTGAAACGTGCAAGTATCAATTCAATGGCTGAATTATTGAAAAAATCAGAACATGATTTATTGAATATTAAAAACTTCGGTAAAAAATCTTCTGATGAAGTAATCGAAAGATTACACCACTTTGGTTTAGACCTTGCTCCAAACCCTGAAGTGGAAGAAGAAATCGGCTAATTATAGTTGATGTAAGACAAGATAAATAAAAACTAATTAATAACTAAAATATAAGGAAAAGCAAAATGAGACACCAAACTAAAAAACATACGTTAAGCAAAGCAAAAGATCAACGTGATGCACTTTTGCGCTCATTAGCTACTGAACTTTTTGTACACGGTGAAATCAAAACAACTATGGCTCGTGCGAAAGCATTGAAACCATATGCTGAAGAGATTATCACTCTTGCAAAAAAAGGTGATCTTCACGCTATTCGTCAAGCAGCAAGACATATTTACAATAAAGAAACTGGTAAATATATGGATCTTGCAACAGGCGAAGTATTTGAAGCTCCTGTAGCTGATAAAAAATTAGCTCGTCAAACTGTATTAAGACAGTTATTCGTAGTAATCGGTAAAAAATATTCAGAACGCAAAGGCGGATATACAAGAATATTCAGATTACCACCAAGACGTGGCGATGCTTCTGAAATGGCTTTAATCCAATTGGTGTAAGCCATGCGTTATGCCTTTAAGGTGCAGTATATCGGCAAAAACTATGCGGGAAGCCAAATTCAATTTAGAAATGGTGAACAAATAGAGACTCCGACAATACAAGGTGAACTAGAAAAGGCAATTTGTACACTGATATGCGGTAGAAATACCGAACATAATAAAAGACCGATTAAAACAGTCTTTTCCGGAAGAACTGATAGAGGTGTGAATTCATTAGGACAGGTCGTTCATTTTGATACTGATAAATGTATTGTTGCTTCAAAATTTATCTACTCATTGAACGAAGTCCTGCCTGATGATATTTCTGTCTCGGATTTGAAAGAGGTTCCTGAAAAGTTTCATGCTCAAAAGTCCGCTAGACGTCGTCATTACAGATTTGAATTTATTAATCGTAAGTGCAAAAATGCTTTTGATGGTGATTTAATGAGAATTAAGTATGAAATTGATATTGAAAGAATGCAGAGTTCTTTGAATTATCTTTTAGGGGAACATGATTTTTCGAGTTTTAAAAGTTCCGGAACGCTAAACCCGAGCAGAGTCTGTTTTATCGAAAGTGCCGAATGCAGGAGAGTCGGTGACCGTGTTGTTCTTGATATTGTGGGGAATAGATTTCTCTATAATATGGTAAGGACAATCGTTGGAACCCTTTTAGAAATAGAAGGGCATAACCTGCCATCAAGTCATATGAAAGAGGTACTTGATGCTAAGGACCGTCGTAAGGCAGGTCAGACAGTCAGTCCGTTCGGGTTGACTTTAATGGAAGTTACATACTAAAAATAATAAAGTAAACGGAGATAAAGCATGAAAACATATTCAGCAAAACCTCTAGAAGTAGAAAGAAAATGGTATCTAATTGATGCTGAGGATGAAATCCTTGGTAGATTAGCAGTTAGAATTGCCAATATCTTAAGAGGTAAACATAAACCTGAATACACTCCTAACGTTGATACTGGTGATTTCGTTATCGTTATCAATGCAGACAAGGTTCGTGTAACAGGAAATAAAGAAACTGATAAAATTTATTACCACCACACAGGATATCCAGGTGGATTAAAATCAGCTAGTTTCAAAGAATTAATGGAAAAAGACGGTACTCTAGCTTTAGAAAAAGCTGTTAAGGGTATGTTACAACACAATACTTTGGGTGCTCAACAATTAACTAAGTTGAAAATCTATGCAGGAAGTGAACATCCACATGCTGCACAAAAACCAATCGTATTGGAAAAGGAGGCTAAATAATGGCAGATAAAGAAATTATGGCAACAGGCCGTAGAAAAACCTCTATTGCAGTTGTAAAATTAGTAAAAGGCAAAGGCAGAATTTTTGTTAACGGTAAAACTTTAAGAAATTATATCGGTAACAGACCTGCTGTAGAAATGTTAGTTTACAGACCATTAGTATTAACTGATAACCAAGAAAAATACGATGTAAGAGTAAAAGCTATTGGTGGCGGTGTTGTTGCACAATGCGGAGCTATCAGACATGGTATTTCAAGAGCTTTGGTTAAAGCTAATGAAGAATATAAAAACGTATTGAGACTTGAAGGTCTTCTAACTCGTGACCCACGTGTTAAAGAACGTAAAAAATACGGTAGAAAAAGAGCAAGAAAACGCTTCCAATTCTCAAAACGTTAATCGAATTCAAAAACCGCCTTATCAAAGGCGGTTTTTTTATACTTGTTGTATAATTCAAATATGAATAAAATAATTGAAAAAGCAAAATTTGAACACATTCTTTCTAAAGATGAAATCGTTCAGTTATTACAAGATGAAAGTATAAATCAGGAGTTGTTCAAGGCTGCTGATTCTCTTAGAAAAGAATTTGTTGGAGATGAAGTTCATTTAAGAGCTTTGATTGAGTTTTCAAATTTTTGCCATTGTAACTGTTTATATTGTGGAATACGTGCAGAAAACTTATGTGTAGACAGATATAGATTAAGTTCTGATCAAATTATTCAATTAGCGAGACAGGCTTATGATTTTGGTTATAAAACTGTAGTTTTGCAATCAGGAGAAGATTTAGCTTATAAAGTTGATGAGATGGCTCAAATTATCTCAGAGATAAAGAAACTTGACCTAGCTTTAACTTTATCTATTGGGGAAAGGAATTTTGAAGATTATAAAATTCTAAAAGAGGCTGGGGCAGATAGATTTTTGCTCAGAATTGAAACTACTGATAAAGATTTATATATGAAAATGCACCCTAATGCAGATTTTGAAAATAGGAAAATTTGTTTATTTAATTTAAAAAAACTTGGTTATGAAACCGGAACTGGCTGTTTGATTGGTCTTCCAGGTCAGAGTCTAGAATCTTTAGCTGATGATATTTTATTTTTTAAAGAGTTGGATGCAGATATGATTGGTATTGGACCTCTTATCCCTCATCCTCAAACGCCTTTAAAAAATGCTGAGAATGGAAGTTTTGAGCTTGCTTTAAAAGTAATGGCAATTACTCGATTATTGTTGCCAGATATCAATATTCCTGCGACAACTGCTATGGAAACTTTAAATCCTAACGGAAGAATAATGGCACTTCAGTCTGGTGCAAATGTTATTATGCCTAATATTACAGCTGAAGATATTAGATGCAAGTATGAAATTTATCCTAATAAGGCAAATGTTAATTATAAGCAGTTAGAAGCTAAATTAAAACAAATAGGAAGACAAATTTCATCTACAAAGGGTTATAGAAAGGTAAGGAGATCTTTATGAATATAGCAAATAGTTTGATAGATTTAATAGGAAATACTCCACTTGTTAAAATTAATAAATTAAATGAGGGGAAGGCTTTTGTTGCAGTTAAAATTGAATCAAGAAATCCTGCAGGTTCAATTAAGGATCGTCCTGCTTTAAATATGATATTAAAGGCTGAACAAGCTGGTTTAATTAATAAAGATACCGTGATTATTGAACCTACAAGTGGCAATACCGGAATTGGTCTTGCTATGGTTTGCGCGATAAAAGGTTATCGAATGATATTGACTATGCCAGAGACAATGAGTCTTGAACGTCGTAAATTACTTCAGGCCTATGGCGCTGAACTTGTATTGACAGATGGGGCAAAAGGTATGCAAGGAGCTGTAGATAAAGCTGAAGAATTACATATGGAAATAAAAAATTCTTTTATTCCTCAACAGTTTGCAAATCCTGCAAATCCTGAAAGTCATGTTTTGACTACAGCAGAAGAAATTTGGAAAGATACAGATGGTAAAGTTGATATAATTGTTGCAGGTGTTGGTACTGGGGGGACTATTTCCGGTATTGCAAAAGGTTTGAAAGCTAAAAATCCTAATATAAAAGCTGTTGCAGTAGAACCTGAAAGTTCACAAGTTCTTGCAGGTAAATGTGCTGGTGCACATAAAATTCAAGGTATTGGTGCTAATTTTGTACCTGATAATTTTGATGAGAACTTAGTTGATGAAATAATACCTGTATCAGATAATAATGCTCTTGATATGGCAAGAAAACTTGCTATAAAAGAGGGTATTCTTTCTGGGATATCTGCAGGTGCAGCGATGTGGGCTGCTAACGAGCTTTCAAAACGTGATGAAAATATTGGAAAATTAATTGTAGTAATTTTACCTGATAGTGGTGAAAGATATTTATCCAGTGAATTATTTAACTGATTAATATATTAAAAATATTCAATAATATTAAATGTGAGTATTATTTTTATATTGTAAGATTATTATTTAAAAATGTGATAATATTTTGGAGGAATAATAAAAAAGACAGGCTATTAAAACCTGTCTTTTTTAAGTCATTATATATGAAGCGTATTACATCATACCGCCCATGCCGCCCATACCAGGCATTGCTGGAGCAGCAGGTTTTTCTTCAGGGATATCAACTACAGCAGCTTCTGTTGTTAACAACATTGAACCTACTGATGCTGCGTTTAATAATGCTGAACGTGTTACTTTAGCAGGGTCAACGATACCTGATTTGAACATATCAACATATTTATCATCTAGAGCATCATAACCATAAGCGCCTTCGTGTGAAAGTACTGTATCGATTACAACGTCTGCTTTAGCACCAGCATTTCTAGCGATTGCTCTTAGAGGAACATCTAATGCTGCTGTTAAAATCTTAAATCCGATTTTTTCATCATCAGATGCAAAAGTTGTTACGTTGATTAATTTTTCTAGTTCTTGTTGAACTCTTACTAATGCAACGCCACCACCAGGTACGATACCTTCTTCATTAGCTGCTCTTGTAGCGTTTAATGCATCTTCAATTCTTAATTTACGTTCTTTCAATTCAACTTCACTTGCTGCACCAACTTCGATTACTGCAACACCGCCTGAAAGTTTAGCGATACGTTCTTGAAGTTTTTCTTTATCATATTCAGAATCAGAAGCTTCGATTTGTTTCTTGATTAAACGAATTCTTTCTTGTACAGCATCTTTTGTAGCATCGCCAACAACGATTGTTGTTTCATCTTTAGTAACTGTTACACGTTTTGCATAACCAAGCATTTGAGTTGTAACGTTTTCTAATTTGATGCCAAGTTCTTCTGTGAACATTTCGCCACCTGTAAGAATTGCTATATCTTCTAACATAGCTTTTCTTCTGTCGCCAAATCCTGGAGCCTTTACTGCAACTGCTCTTAAAACTTTTCTCATTGTGTTAACAACTAATGTTGCTAATGCTTCACCTTCAACGTCTTCTGCAATTAACAATAAAGATTTGCCATCACGAGCAACTTGTTCTAACAATGGAACTAAGTCTGAAATTAAGTTGATTTTCTTGTTGCAGCAGAATACATATGCATCTTCTAATACTGCTTCCATTCTTTCTGCATCTGTTACAAAGTATGGTGATAAGTAACCTTTATCAAATTGCATACCTTCTACAACTTTTAAGTTAGTACCAAAAGATTTTGATTCTTCAACTGTAATAACTCCGTCGTGTCCAACTTTTTCCATTGCTTCTGCAATAAGTTCACCGATTTCTTTGTTATTACCTGCTGAAATTGCTGCAACTTGTGCAATTTCTTCTTTTGTATTTACAGGTTTTGACATATCTTTGATTTTTTTAACTGAAACTTCAACAGCTTTATCAATACCGCGTTTCATTGACATTGGGTTTGCACCTGCTGTTAAGTTTTTCAATCCTTCTCTTACAATAGCTTGTGCTAGAACTGATGCTGTTGTTGTACCGTCACCAGCAACGTCGTTAGTTTTAGAAGAAACTTCTTTTAATAATTGTGCTCCGGCATTTTCTAAGCCATCTTTTAATTCAATTTCTTTTGCAATAGTTACACCATCATTAACGATTTGAGGTGCTCCGTATTTTTTTTCAATAATTACGTTGCGGCCTTTTGGTCCTAATGTAACTTTTACTGCGTCTGCTACTGCATCTATACCTTTAAGAAGCGATTTTCTTGCTTCTTCATCAAATACAATACGTTTTGCCATAATAATTTTATCTCCCTATCTACTAGTGTATTAATTAAGCTTCTACAATTGCCAAGGCATCTTTAATTGAAAGAATTTTGTATGTAACGTCGCCTTGTTTTACGTCAGTACCTGCGTATTTTGCGTAAAGAACAACTTGTCCTACTGCAACATCCATAGGTTCTCTTTCACCTTTTTCATTCATTTTTCCAAGACCTACTGCAACGACTTCACCTTTTTGTGGTTTTTCTTTTGCGCTATCAGGGATAAAAATTCCGCCTGATGTTTGTTCTGTATCTTCAATAACTTTTACTACGATTCTGTCGCCTAATGGTTTTAACATATTTTCTCTCCTTTTTTAACCTTTTACATTATATTTATATAACGGATTTTATAAAAAACTTAAATCCTTAAGAATTTTTTAATTATTTGTTTACTATTAGAAATTACTGTTATTTTAATAAAAACTTGCTTTTTGTAAAAAATACATTAAAAAGTTGATGTGAAGTCAGGAAAAATATAATATTGTATTTGTGGGGAAAACTCAACTTACCGGACGAAATAAGGGGATAGTTAGTAATATAATGGAAAAATGTAAATCTACATCAGATAACTTATATGCTGAATATGACTGGTTTCAGAAATTATTCCCGCTTGCTATGCAAAAATCAAGTGACGGATTTTTTGCGCCCGGTTTGAAATGTGAGTTGATGGGTGTTAGTCGAAATATTAATTTACTCCAAACTAAAGAATCTTATTTCGTTACAAAAGTTAGAATTGATAAATTCTACGATATGTTTTTAAGGATTTCTGAACAGGCTGTTGCTTTATTGTTAAATAGAGCGTTAGGTCGTCCTAATAGAGCGTTTAATATTAACAAGCTTTCGGATTTGGAAGGCGAGATTATGACTGCGTTTAATGATTATGTTTATCAGATTATTCTGCAGTTTTTGGAACCGCCTCCAGTTGTTAATTTTAAAAGAACAAATTTTGATATGACCCATGTGACTTTTCTTATAAAAGATGAAGAAGAAAATGCTATGGGAAAATTTATTATATCTGTACCGGATGGAAGGTTAAAACCTAATAGAATTGAGTGTAAATCTCTAAAGTTTGAGAATAAGGATTTTTATAAATGCCCGGTAAAAGTTAAAATTGAAATTGGGGCAACAAGATTTACAGTTAAAGATCTAAAAGGGCTTGAACCTGAAGATATAATTGTTTTAGAAAAAAGTAATCTGCAAGTATGGAAAGTATTTTTGCAGGATTACACAAATAAAATGTTTATTGACCCTAATATGGAATTAGTTCATCCGCTGGATGATAACGGAGGAGAAGAAATGTCTGAAGAACCAAATAACTTATGGGATAGTATAGAAGTTGATATGTACGCAGAATTAGATCCTGTAAAAATTACTCTTGGTGATTTAAAGAAAATAGAAGAAGGACTTGTTGTTGATGTTGCAGCTTTGTATGACAATAAAGTTACTCTAAGAGTTGAAAACAAGGTTATCGGGCACGGTGAACTTGTTATTATTAATGATAGATATGGGGTCAAAGTCAGTGATATAGTTCAAAAAAGTGCTGATGAAATTGAAGAGCAGGCTCAAGGAATACCTCAGCAGCCAGGGGCTCAGGCGGTTGCTCCGCAACCTGTTGAATATGATAATAGTCCAGCACCTGCAGGACCTCCGCAAGTTGATAATAATGCCGGTGGTGCAGATGAGGAAGATGAATTCGATTACAGTGATTTTGAACTGGAAGATGAAGATATTTAATTTTATTTAATTAAGAATTGAGGGGACTATGGGTGGATACTTAGTTAATTTCGCAGTTTATACAATGGCAATGATTGGTTTAATTTTCTTTGCCTTAATGTTGTATAAAAAATTTGCACTTGGAGGAGATTGTTCTAAAAAATCAGGTTTCCTGAGTGTAGAAGAATCTATTTCTATTGCCCCAAGAAAAAATCTATATGTTGTAAGGGCAGGAAATGAAAGATTTTTGATTGCAGGTGATGTTGATAAAACAACATTAATTTCAAAACTTGATGAAACTCATGTTTCTGTACCTCACAAAAGAGAATTAAAGCTTGAAAATGTTTCAGATAGTATTGATGATCTACCTGTGATTTCGGCTTTTCCTAAAAAAAGCAATGATGTTCTTCATAATATGGTGAGAAAAATTAACAACTAAGGAAGTATTTAATAATGCAAAATGTTTTAAGTGATATAAATCCGGTTATACAAATATTAATAGTAATGACGTTATTTTCGTTATTGCCATTAGTGTTTTGCTGTATGACCAGTTTTTTGAGGTTTGTAATTGTATTTTCAATGCTAAAGACAGCAATGGGTACACAACAAGTTCCTCCATCAATTGTTATTATTGGACTTTCAATGATTTTGACATTTTATACTATGGGCGGTACTTTCCAAAAAATGTATGAGATGGGGAGTGTTCCTTATCAGAAAAATCAAAATATTGTTGCCGCTATTGATGAAGGGTCTAAACCTTTAAAAGAATTTATGATGAAGCAGACAAGAGAATCTGACTTGGCATTTTTTATAGAATTATCTAAAAAAAGGCCTCCTGAATCTCCTGATGAAATTACCATATGGGAGGTTGCGCCTGCTTATATTATCAGTGAATTAAAAACTGCTTTTGAGATAGGTTTTGTAATATTTGTACCATTTATTGTACTGGATTTGGTTGTTGCAAATATCTTGTTAGCACTTGGTATGTTTATGTTATCGCCTACAATTATTTCATTGCCGTTTAAGTTGTTGATATTTATTGCGGTTGATGGTTGGGCTTTAATCGTACAAGGACTTGTTTCAAGTTACAATTAAAAATTTTGGAGAGGTTATAAATGATAGAAGTTTTAGCTGAATATTTAGCAAGAGGGTTTCTGGTAATGCTTACGATTTCAATGCCTTGCGTGCTTGTAGCGGCTGGTGTCGGACTTGTTGTAGGTATTTTGCAGGCTGTAACTCAGGTTCAGGAACAAACAATTGCTGCTGCTCCAAAAATCTTGGCAGTATTTTTAGTTATTGTAATAGGAGGCTTTGGTTTCATAAGAATATTAAATAATTTATTCTATGAAGGTATGAACCTTGCATTCCAAGTTGTTCCTAAAAATGATAGTTATGTTTTGGCTGCTGATTACTATAGATATACTTCTCCTTATGGAAGTTTGGCTCCTGATAAATTCAGAAACCAACAAAATATTGATTACATAATGAAAAATCCTGGAAAAATTCCATTTATTCGTAATGAAGAAAGAATTAGAACTATTCCTTCAAACAGATCTCCAAATCCAAAACCTGATTTAGTTGAGACTAGAAGAATTTTAGGAAACTAATATGGAACAAATTATCGCAGAAATCGTGAAATTATTTCCTCAAATAAATACCTCACTTTTGTCAGGTATTTATGTTTTTGCGAGAATGATTGGTTTTTTCAGATTTGCCCCTGTATTTAACAGAAAAGAAATGCCAGGGATGATAAAAATTGCTTTAGCATTTTTAATGACAATTTGTATAACCGCGCTTATCAAGCCTGATAAGATGGGTATGGAAGATTCTATGCTTCTTTCTATTATCTTGAATTTTGCAGTTGGGGCAATGATTGGTTATATGGCTCAGTTAATTCTTTTAGCTATTGATGCTGGTGCCGATATGATTAATATGCAAATGGGGCTTTCTTCTGCGATGGTTTTGGACCCAACAACATCCAGTCAGGTTTCTATTTTAACCAAAATTATTTCATTATTAGGGGTTTTAATTTTTATTCAGTTGGGTGGAATTTATTGGCTGATAAAAGCTTTTATGAGAAGTTTTGATATTTTTCCACTTTTTGCAACTTCAGTCCCTTTGATGAAAATTGTCAATATGGATTATCTAATAAAAATGACATCAAATGTCTTGTATATGGGATTGCAAATTGCATCTCCGGTTTTACTTGCAACACTTGGGCAAGATATTATTTTAGGTGTAATTTCTAAAACTGCACCTCAAGTTAACGTTTTCCAATTAAGCTTTCTGTTTAAACCTGTATTCGGAGCTGCAATTATGGTATGGATTTTACCTATGTTGCTTAATGTTATTACAGATTACTTTTTATCTTATGCAAATATATTTTAGGCATTTGATTTTTTATACTAAAATATATATATGGTAAAAAATGCTTATATCCACATACCTTTTTGTAAATCAAAATGCAAATATTGTTCATTTGTTTCATATCCGACATTGGAATTAAAAGAGCAGTATTTATCAGCTTTGCAAAAAGAAATTCAATATTTCTACGAAAACGAGCCTTTGGAAACTTTATACATCGGCGGAGGAACTCCTTCTATTTTAGAGATTGAAGACGTAAAAAATATAATTGATAATTTTACATTTTCTAAAAATGTTGAAATAACTATGGAATTAAATCCTGAAACTCTTGATTATGAATACTTATCAGGTTTAAAAGATGCAGGTATTAATCGAATAAGTTTGGGTTGTCAAACTTTTGATGATGAGATATTAAAGGTAATTGGAAGAAGACATAATTCTGAGCAAGTAAAAAATTCGGTAAAACTAGCTCAAGAAGCTGATTTTGATAATATTAGTCTTGATTTTATTTATGGTTTGCCAAGTCAAAATATTGAACAATTTATTAGTGACTTAAAAACTGCGGTTGGGTTAGGTGTAAATCATATTTCGCTTTATGGCCTAAAAGTTGAAGAGGGTTGTTATTTTTATTCTCACCTTCCTGAAAATCTTCCTGATGGTGATATGCAGGCTGATATGTATTTGAAAGCAATTGAGTTTTTAACTAATTCTGGTTTTGAACATTACGAGATAAGTAATTTTGCTAGAACTGGTTTTGAGTCAAGACACAATTTAAATTATTGGGACAATAATTCTTATTATGGTTTTGGAATTGCTGCTCATGGATATAAGGATGGTGTAAGGTATTCTAATTACGAAGATTTTGATACTTATTTTAAATTCCCTCATATTCATAATTTAACTCATTGTGTTGATAAAAATGAGCAGTTGGAAGAAGAAATATTTTTAGGTTTTAGAAAGATGAAAGGTCTTAATGTCAATGAAATTAACCAAAAATTTGACATTGATTTTGAAACAAAATACGCAAAGATTTTGCAAAAATATGTATCTACGAAACATTTTATAAAAACAGAAAATGGTTATAAATTATCAGATGAAGGTATTTTGGTAAGTAATTATATTCTAGCGGACTTTATATAAATAAAAAACTCCGATTAATTCGGAGTTTTTTTATTTATAATTTTTTAACTATGCAATTAATCCTTGAGCGGCATCTGTTGCGTCTTTTGCAGTGTCTGCTGCTTTTTTACCTTTAAACAAACCTAGTAAAGGATCAATCATTTTTGTACCGATCCAATCTCCGACTTCAGCAAGATAGCTTCCAATTTTAGCTAGCCCTTTTGCATCTTTATCTACTTTTAGGATGTTTCCTTTTGTTAGTCCGTATAAAGCTAAGCCGGCAACAATTACTCCGCCAACTATACTTCCAAGAGTTTTTCCAACTTTTCCACCTTTTTTATCTTTTTGATTTGCATCAGTTGATAATTCAACCCTATCTGGTTTTGCATTATCAGCTGGTTTTTGAGTGTATTGCCCGTCACTTTCAATTAGCTTTTGCCAATCGGAAGCTTGAACATCTCCTTTAAAACTTAAATTAGAGACTGGACTAATCATGAGCGAAAACCTCCTTTATAACTACACACTTTTGGTTACCATTACTAAAACGACTGACAATTTAATTTTGACGCAATTTGAAATATTTTACAATAATCTTTACAAATCTTTACAGGATAATTGGAATATTTTTACACCATGTGTAATCAATATTAATAGGAGGAATAATAAATGGGCATGGAACAAGAAACTTTAATTTATGTAGAAGAGAATGATAAGAAAGAAGCTGGGATATTAACTAACGGACTTCTTAATAAAGATATTAAGGGTAGAGCTTATATCAATGCTTTAGGAGCTGAGCTTGGTTTAAAATATTTGGCATTAGAAAACATAAGTACCGATAAAACTTATAATTTGCATAATGTTCATAAACTTCTTGAAGAATTTGATATTTCAGATATTATGCTTTCTAATATTCATATTGATGTTCGTGTTGTATTTGACGAAAATCAAATCTTTATTCCAAAATCCCATTTTGAATATGAAATTGTTCCAGATATTTATTTAGTATTCCTTCTAGCAGAAGACAGCTCTCATGTTAAATTTTTAGGTTTCTTTGAACCTCAATTGATTAATAAAAATAATCAAAATGCTGATTATTATTTTATTGAAAAAGAAAAACTTACTGCACCGATAAATTTAAAAGCATTTATTGAAAATTTTAAAGGTAATAGAACACAATCTTTATCAGAAGATATTAATAATATGGCTGAAACTTTAATGGTATCAGTTGTTGATCAGAATGCTTCAAAAGAAGAAATGAAAGAATTGTTGAAGTATTTGAGCAAAAGTTCTATGCTAAGGGATAGATTTATCGAATTTGAAAATTTTGAAATTTTATCATATAAAGCAGAACGTTCTCCTGATGTAACCGTTCCAGAAGAAATTGCTCAGAAAAATATAATAGATGCTACTATTGATGATATAGCACCAGCTCCGCAAGAAGTGGAAGAAAAACAAATTACTGAGGATAAAGATATAAGTCTTCCAGAGGCTCCTGTTGGGGATATTCTTTCTGATACAATGAATGCTGCAATTGGTACAGGTGAAGCCTTGGCTATAGAGGGGGCTGAAACCTTGGCTGCAGGATTAGCTGAGGGTGTTGCTGCTGCTGATAGTATTCTTGATCTTCCTAACATGTCTGCAGAGGTTCAAGATATGGAACTTTCAGAAGGATTGGCTAAAAATCCTGAAGCCGCATTAAATGGAATTAATGGCGATGATGTAACTGATATGTTTACAAATGAGTCAATGTTTAGTGCTGTAGATGCTATTGATGAAACTGTAAATTCAGAAGCTAAATCAGAAATTCCACTTATGGACAATAGTCAAGTTAATGCTTCAAATGAAATTTTAGAAAATGAAACTGTTAATACTGTAGAAGCTCCTGTTGAAGAGGCAAGTCACTCTTTTGAAGTCGGAAATCCTGATGATTTCTTTGCAGATATGGATTTTGGCGATTCTGATAATTCAGATACTTCAGATGTGGAAGTATTAGATAATTCTTTGGATTCTCAAGATATGGGAATGCAAAATTCTTTGTCTGAAGGTGCAATAAATTTTGATTCAATTAATCAATCTCCTATTACTTTTGAAGATAGTGGTTCATCCCAAGATGAGATGGAAGTGCTGGATATTTCCAATGTGAATGCTGTTCCAAATGATTTAGATAAAAATATTAGTGAAACTATTGAATTTAATAATATTGAATTATCTAAAGAAGAGCCTTGCTACAACGAGTTAAATGCTGAAGAAACTGTACCGGTATTGAGTATGAATGACTTTACTCCGTTAGAACCTCTTCCTATGGAAGAAGTTAAAGCAGAATCTTATGATATGGATAGTATTTCATTGACTGATAACATGGCTCCAATGCCGAAGATTAGTAAAGACTCTCCAACTTTAGAACCTCTTGAGTTATCAGAATTGGATGCCATGACTCCTCCTCCTGTTGCGAAAAAAGAACCAGAACCTGAAAATGATATAGATGAGGGTGAGCTCTCAGCCGAGTTAGATGCTATTCCTGATTTTGATTCTATGGGTATGGATATGGATATGGGGATGGATTCTGCTGAGGTAACTTTGTCGGATGGAACTACTGGTAGTGAGCAAATTCCTTCAGAAATTTCAGAAAATAAAAATACTCCATCTGCAGAAGATATCCAAAATCTTACTGAAGCTGATATTGTGGAACAAGTCGTAGATGGCTCAGAAGATGAAGTTCCGGTGACAGATTTTGAAGCTTTGACTAAACCTGATGAGTCAGCATCTGTAAATGCTGATAGCTCAGAAATTCCATCAATAGATGATTTTTCTGAATCTGATATCCCTGAGGATATTAGCCAACTTCCTGAAGAAGGGCCTGTAGAAGAAGCTATTGTTGAGTCTGAAAATATTGTTGAAAAAGAATCTCCTCAAGATGTAAATTCAGAAAGTAGCGATTTAGGAACTTTATTTGATGAAAATCACAATGATGATGTAGAGATTGAAAGTTTTGATTCTTTAAATAATGACTTAAATAAAATTCCTTCAATTTATCAGCATACACAAAAATTGCCGGTAAAAATGATTGCAGTTGCAGCTGTTGCAGCAGTCCTTGTGGTTGGTAGTTTTATCGGATTTTCAATGAAGAATAAAGGAGCGTCATCAGATGCTGAACCTCTTGCTCAGGAAGTTCCAGAAGAAGCACTTCCGCCAGCACCTGCTGTGTCTGAAGGATCTGACAATACTGATATTTTGGCAAATACTCCGGAAGTTCAAACTTTGCCTGCAGCTCAAAAAGAGCCCGTTAATGTTAAAAAAGAATCGAACATTGCTAAAGCTGCATCTCAATCTAAACCAACAACTCCAGCTTCTGCTGTAACTGGTGTTACTAAGCTTTCTTGGGAAGTACCTGATTATTTGTCTTATAGTGATAATATCAAGAAATATTTGCAGACTGCTGGTAAAAGTATAAAATTGTCACTATCAAGTGATTTGTTACTTGTAACAGAATATGCTTATTCAAATCAGATGAAAATAGATTTACAATTGAGTAATGATGGGGTGTTAAAGGATTCAAAAATAATCAAATCCAGTGGTTCAACTCAAATAGATAACATTGTGTTACAAACTGTTAAAGATACATTAAATGTTATCAAACCCGCTACTGGAGAGGTTCCTACCCCAGATTTCCGGTTAGCACTTATCATTAATTTTTAATTATGCTATAATGCTGTAAGATAAGGAAATTTTAAGTGGAATTAACTCAGGACAAGTTAAATTTAATAGAGAGGATTATAAAGAACGATAGAAAGTTTCTTAACAATGAGGACTTGTACGATGATTTCTTTAATGAAATGTGCAAGCGTTCAATGCCTATTGTAAATACGATTACATCTGATGTTACATTAGAAGCATATCTTCGTAAAATAGCCACTACAAGTATATTGAATGTGCTAAAAGATACCGGCAGATTAAGACGTACTAGAGAAGGCTTTGAACCTGTTAAGACAACATCTATTGATTCAACAGAGAGTGATTCTAAGAGTGATGGTTATTCTAGTGTAGTTATTTCATATCCTCAGGTTGATTATGAGAGCAATCCTGAAGATATAGCTATACAAAAAGAAATTTTGCAAAAAATTGTTGACGCGGTATACTTAATAAATGAAGCCGAACCAGATAAACAATATTTAAGAATTTATAAATTGCGTTATGATGAAGGTATGACCCAGAAGGAAATTGCTTCAGAGTTAAGTTTATCACAGCCAGAAATTTCTAAAAGATTGTTTAAAATGATGGAAAAGGTTAAAGAGGCGTTTAATTAAACGGGAATTTAACTATGAAATGTCCAATCTGTAAAAAAACGATTCCGGATAACACTCTCAAATGTCCATATTGCAAAACAAGAACAGGCTTGATTTGCAAGAATTGTCATACCGTAAATTCGATTTTTGATCTCGTATGCCGCAAATGTGGTGAAGAGTTATTAAAACTCTGTCCAGAGTGTAATAGTATAAACCAATTAAATGCAAAAAAATGCCGCAAATGTAGTTATCCTTTTACAGAACCAATGAGTGTAAAAGAGGTTATTCCTGAAAACTTTAGTGACTTTGGTTATCCTGCGAAGTTTGTAAGTCAAGAAGCTGCTAAAAATACTATTGTTAAAGGAATATTAGATCATTCAAAAAAAGTTCTATCCTTAAGTGGTGATAGAGGAATTGGAAAAAGTGTTGTATTGTCTCATGTTATGAATGCTTTGAAAGATAAGCATTTTGTTTGGTTTTATGGAAAATGTACTCCAATTACGCAGCTTACTCCTGGAGGTTTAATTCAGGATATGATGTTGAATCTTTTTAATCTTCCAAATTTTTGTTTGAATAGTTTAAAATTTAAAAAAGATGCAACTAAATTTTTCCAAAATGAATTTCCTTATTTAAATCATGCTGAAGTTTTTGATTTCTTGAATTTCCTTTATCCTTCTCAGATGGGAACATTTGAAGAATTACATGTAAATAAGGCAAAAACTTTTGACTTATTAAATAAAGTTTTTGAAAAAATTATTTCATATAGCAAGTTTGTAATTGTTGTTGATAATTTTGAAAATATTGACGGTTTTTCTTATGAGTTTTTGAGTGAATTTATCAAAAAAGAAAGTATTTGGAGTGAGTTAAATTTACTTCTTTTATATAACGAGCCAAAGCCTGCTAAAGGGTATTTTAATTTAGCTGAAAAAACTGCTAATGATGTATATTTGGATATAAGTATATCTCAGTTTACACCAGCTCAGATGATTGAGTTTGTAAAACAAAAAGAGGAAACTGTTCAAGGTTTTCCTTATATGAATGATACCGAAAAACGTAACATTTTCATGGCGTCTCATGGAAATCCTGCATTTTTGGAACAGGCGTTAAGTTTGAGATTTGATTGTCAGATTTCAGATTTTACATTCAAATTGCCTGAGACATATTTGGATTTAATAAGTGAACGTTTAAGAGTTTTGAATGAAACAAATAAAACGGCTTATGTATTTTTGATTGCATCAGCAATTCTTGGAGATAAGATAAATTTAAATTTGATGAAGCAAATATTTGGATTTAATGATGCTCGATTTAGTGATGTTGTTGCTTATCTTGAACAATCAAACTTTATATCTCCATTGAGTGATATATTTTATCAGTTTAAAGATTTACTTTTGTGGGAGACAATCATTAAAACTGCTAAGAATGATGAAGGTTTTATTGATTTAAATACGAAAGTTTGTAATGCATTAGGTAACTTTACATTAAATTCAAATGCAATATTTGGAATTATCGCTCAAAATTTAAAACATCCTAAACTTGCACTTGATATTTGGACAAGGAATACAAGACTTGCTGCGTATATTGGTGATACAAATCTGTATGCAATTTCGCAAAAACAATGTCTTGCATTGATAAACGAATTGGATGAGAGTGCAACTTTAAAGACTCGATATAATATTTCAGAAAGATTAGGTAAGCTTCTTGCAGATTTTAATCCTAAAGAGGCAATGGATTATCTTCCGGATGCTATTGCCAATGCTCAGGCTATTGGTGATACACCAAGAGAAATTGAATTACTTGGCTATATGGCTCATTGTTGCGAAAGAGTCGGTAATTATTTTGGAAATGTTGAATGCGTAGATGTTGTATTGTCAAAAATTAATGCTGATATGGATTTGGAAACAGCACTCGTTAAGTGTTCAAAACTTAATTCATTGTTGTATATCGGTAATTGCGGTCAAATCATAAATATGATTGATAATGAGATTATGCCGGTATTTGATGCGTATTTAGGCAAAACATATACAAAACAAAATATTCCGTTTGATTTTCTATATGAAAGTTGGTTAAAAACATATTTGATTTTAGCAAATGCTTTAATACTTCAAGGTAATGATCGCTCTTTTGAGATTCTTACAATTTTGTTTGACATCATCGAACGTAATAATATAAGTGATAATTTATTCATTTGTAAGTGTAAGTTAGGCCTTGCATTTGCAAATACTATGAAGGGTGATTATACATCATCAGAAAAGTTGCTTGAAGAAATTTTGAAAAATTATCGTGAAAACTTTATGGATGATGAAGCAATTTTGCGTTGGAATTTAATAAATATAATCAACAACTTTATGCGGAAACGATATAATGGTCTGCAAGAAGACTTATTCCAAGTTGTAACTTTTGCAAATAATGCCGGTGACAATTTTACTAAAAATATGTTGAAATCTTTGCTTGGAAAAATCTTTAAAGATAACAATCAAACAAAGCATGCGATGGAAATTTATAATGACCAGATTACATATTTCTCTAAAGAAAAAATGGCACTTGGGGCATTGTTAACTTGGTATTTGATAGCTGAGGGTGCTTTGATTACAGAAGGTCCTTATGCGGCTCAAGAAATTGCCTCCCAAGCTTTGGAAGTTGCTCAAAATCCTAAGATTGATAACTACTTCTTTACAATTCTATTGAAGACAATTATTGTTAAAGCATCAATGGCAACTTCAGACTTTGAAACTGCTAAGATGAATTTGGAAAGTGCAATATTACTGGCGAAAAAATTCAATTTAAATGATTTATTGTCTCGTTTACTTCTTTTATACGGGAAGTATTTCCAAGAAATTGGTTTGATATCATCTCCTCAACAGCAGGAATATTTGAACGGTGCAGCGAAAATGTATTTCAAAGCTTCAGAATATGTTCGCCAGACTAGAAATAATTATGTTCATATAGAAATAGAAAAAGCTAAAAATGTATTAAAATCTTTTTGCCAACTTAATGGTATAAAATTAGGTTAGCAATTTTTATTTTGTTTTTGTTTTTTTATACATGTAGGTAGCCTGTTAATTTATGTGTGCATAGATGGGACAATTTATAAATTCCGTACGTGAAGTAAAACAAAATTATAATATATATGACAAATGGGAACAGCAACAGGCTGATGAAAAAGCTCAAAAACATTATCTTGCTAAAAATTTAAGCTTGTCTAAAGATAAAATTGAATTGACAGAAGCTAGAGCAAAAACTGTTATTCGAGCTGCTGAAATGCTTGATAACCGTTCGGAAAATAATTGCGAAGATATGGAGATGTTCTCATCTACAATGAGTGTTTTTGCACTTTTACCGCTTTCGTTTTTGCCGCTTCTTGGAATGAAGATGAAATCTCAAAAAGCTGCAACTATTCTTAATTTAGGAAGTTTTATTTCAACTTTTCTTGTAAGTACTGGATTTATAATGTGGGGTACTGCAAAGCAAAAAGAAGCATCAAGAATTGGTAGATTTCAAGCAAAACAAAATGAATTACAAGATGTCAGAAACTTTGTAATTTATACCCCTGAACAAATTGCTGCTGCCGAGAAAAAAGCTGAAGAATTTCCTGATGAAAAAGAAAAGAAAACTTTTTTAGAAAGTTTTTCTAACATAAAACAGATTTTTAAAGATAAAAAGGCATATGAAGAATGTCAAAGACAAAAAGATGATACATATATTGAAAAATTAAAATCGAAAAATTATACAGTAGAACAGCTAGCGAAAGCCGATGAAGATAAAGAGTTAATAATTGATGCAGTAAAAGATATCAATATTAGAGCGGAAGAATATTCAGAAAATGCAGAGAATGCTTTTGATACATTAGGTGTGTTTTCTGCAATTTTAGCTGCACCAGTCGGATTTGCGTTGAATAAATTTTTAAAACTATTTGGTGGTAAAACTGCTAAGTATAGCCAGATTGTATCTATTGTAGCAACTACGCTTACGACACTTTCTTTATTGACAGCTGGAACTGCTGTACAAAAGACAGCGTCTCGTATTGGAAGATATAAAGCTCGACAAGATTTGATGAAAGATCCTGCTGCATTAATGGCATTTAATGAGGAGCAAAAAGCTCAAGCAAAAGATGTTAAGGCAGAAGATCAGAAAAAATCTTTCTTGAAAAAAATCGGAGAAAATTTTGCATTTCTCGGCACATATTTTAAAGATGTAAAGGAATACGAAAAATATAGAAAAGAAGAATTAAAAAAGAATGAAAAAGTCTTAAAGATTTTGAAGGAAGAAACTGAGATTTCAGATAAGCAGCTTCAGGATGCAAAACATTTGCAGGAAAAAGTGTTTATGGCATTTGATGAAATTGATGAAATGTCTCAACGCTATTCTGAAGATATAGAGGCTGGAACTGAAATTGCCAAACAAGCATTTGGGACAGTATTCGGTCTTTTGTATTCAGCAGCTATAGCTGGTTTAGGTATCGCACTGGTAAAAGGTAAATTGCCAATTGATAAGCTAATTAAAACTTTCTCAAACCTGACTATCGATAAAAATTCACCGTTTAGAGAAATTATTGATAAAGGTTACAATCTTTTAAAAAGTGATAAAAATTTAAGAAAAGACTTTAATAATATACTAATTAACGGTGTTGATGAGCTTAAAAAACACCCTGAATTTAAAAAAGTATATGATGCATTTAAGGAAGAATGTGGAAATATTTTATTTAATTGCTCTGATAAAAAGACTATAAAGGAAGTATTAAATAATCATTTTAAAAAAGGTTTTATTCCAACTTGGGGAAGACATTTGACATTTGATATTCTGAAAATGAAATCACGTAAGTCTATTAATAAATTAGGTTTGGAAATGCCGGAAGAATTAAAAATAAATTACGGTAATTATAAAACATTCTGGAATACAATAGCAACAATAGGTTTACCGGTATTAGGCTCTATTGTTGCTATACCTTATGCTTTTAATGCTTGGCTTACAAATATCCAAAAGAAAGCCGGTAAAATCGGTATTATGAAAGCTATGGAAAAAATCGATGATCCTAGACTTTTTGTAAATGAAAATGAGCCTTCTAAAGAAGTTGCAGAACCTACAACAGTTCAAAAGACTCAAAATTCAACAAAACTTTTAGATAGCTTTAAAGCTATTTAATAATATTTGCAACATAGTTGAAATATTCGTTATTTTTATATTTTGAAATATGTTTTTGTAGTGTTTCTTTGTTTACAAATCCCATTCTATAAGCTACTTCTTCAAGGCAAGCTATTTTTATGCCTTGGTTTTCTTCTACGGAATGGACAAATTGTGATGCTTGTAATAGAGAATGATGAGTTCCGGTATCAAGCCAAGCAAAACCTCTGCCTAAAAGTTCTACATTCAAATTACCATTTGCTAAATAAACATTGTTTAAGTCTGTAATTTCAAGTTCCCCTCTTGGTGAAGGTTTTAGACTTTTTGCATATTCAACAACTTTGTTATCGTAGAAATAAAGACCTGTTACTGCGTAATCAGATTTTGGATTTTGCGGTTTTTCTTCGATTGAAATTACGTTTCCATTATTATCAAATTCTACAACCCCAAATCTATGGGCATCTTTCACTTGATAGCCAAAAACTGTAGCTTTTCCGCAATTTGCATTTTCGGAAGCTCTTTTTAATTTGGCAGAAAAACCATCTCCATAAAAAATATTATCACCAAGAATTAGAGCGACATTATCTTGGCCAATAAATTCTTCTCCCAAGATAAAGGCTTGAGCTAACCCATCAGGAGAAGGTTGTTCAACGTAAGAAAATTTTACGCCATAAGCCTCGCCATCGCCAAGTAGTTTTTTGAAGTTTGGCAAGTCTTGCGGTGTAGAAATTATTAAAATATCTCTAATTCCTGCAAGCATTAAAACTGAAATCGGATGATAAACCATTGGTTTATCGTAAACCGGTATTAACTGTTTTGATACTGCTATTGTGCTTGGATGAAGTCTTGTTCCGGCTCCGCCAGCTAATACTATACCTTTCATAATGTATCCTTCTTGTTGAAATTTTTTATACAATATTCTATAATATCTATATAATAACATGAAAATATTACCTAGGAGGTATGTATGCAAAAAACAGATATAGAGAGGATTTCGGGGGGGGGGGCTACCAACTAACAGTTAGGATAAGCATTTCCGACTTAGACCTCCGGTGTAAAGAACATAGCTGAAAAGCAAGCCGTGCCAACAGACACGGTGATTTTTAATGCAAAAAATGTTAAAATAAGAAATAGTATATAAACGGAGGAAAAATGAAAAAGAGAAATGCTTTTACCTTAGCAGAAGTTCTGATAACATTGGGTATAATCGGAGTTGTAGCAGCAATGACATTGCCTGTTTTAATCCAAAAGAATAATAATCGTGTAGTTGAGACAAGATTAAAAGTGTTCTATACAACAATAAATCAGGCTATACGAATGTCTGAAGCTGTAAATGGTGATAAAAAATACTGGTGGGATAGTTTGTCGGATGTATGCGATCCGACAGTTGATCCTGACAAAGGTTATAGTACAATGTATTCAGAAAAATGTTTGATGGCTTTTTATGATAAATATTTGAATGGATATCTGAAAGTTTTAAAAATTGAACCGGGAATTCAATTTAGTGATAAGCGACCTATTCTTTTAATATACTTACCGAATGGCAGTGGAATATGGCTTGGGTATGGTGGACATGATTATCACTTTTTCCCTTATGCTTTAGATATGAAGAATGAAAAAGCTGTTTATGGTAGAGATTACTTTATGTTTGGATTCTATCCAACTAGTATTTCGCCTGCTAGATGTAATGTTTCTGCACCATACACTAATAAGGGAGTTGAACCTTATATTTATAGTCAAAATTGGGATAAATGGGATTGTACAATAAAAGGTGCATTAGATTTCCATTGGTACTCATACGCAATTCGTATGAACGATTGGAAAATACCTGATGATTACCCTTACAAGGTAAAATATTAATTTATACCTCTCTTAATTCAAGATAATCATGAAGTGCAACTTGCCAATTTCTACAAATTCCGTCATTATTCATCACACTATATTTAGGACGTTTGGCTGGTCTTGGAAATTCTTCTGTTGTACATGGCTTTAAGTTAACTTCCAAATTTGCTTGTTTAAAGATTTCTTGTGCAAAGCCGTACCAACTGGTTTTTCCAGATCCGCAAACGTGATATGTACCATAAGGTTTTGACAATAATTTTAAAATCCCGTTTGCAAGCTCAACTGTCCAAGTCGGACATCCTATTTGATCATCTACGACTTTTAGTTCTTCTTTTTGTGCAAGTGAAATCATTGTTTCTACAAAGTTTTTGCCATAATGACCGTATAGCCAGCTAGTTCTTGCAATGTAGTATTTTTGACAATATTTTTTTACAGCCTCTTCTCCTTGAAGTTTTGTAAGTCCGTAGTTGTTAATTGGATTTGTTTTATCGTCAGGCATGTAAGGTTCGGTTTTAGTTCCATCAAATACATAATCTGTTGAGATATAAACTAAAGGAATGTTTAATTTTCCGCATACTTTTGCAAGATTTTCTGTTCCTGTTACGTTGATTAGTCTTGCCGTTTCAAGGTCTTCTTCTGCTTTATCTACATTTGTATATGCAGCACAGTGTATTACCATATCAGGGTGAATGTCTGTTAAAGCTTTGTCCACCATTTCAGCTTTAGTAATATCAAGGGTATCAACATCTGTTTCAATTACAAATGCGCCAACATCTTCTAAAATAGGACATAAGTCTTGTCCTAGCATTCCGTTAGCACCTGTTACAAGAACTTTCATTATGCCAGTCTTCCTTTCCTTTGTTCAACGGATCTAATCCATTTTTGGTTATTCAAATACCAGTCTATTGTTAATAAAATTCCTTCTTCAAAAGAAATCGAAGGTTTCCAGCCTAATTCGCCAGTAATTTTGTCATTACAAATCGCATATCGTCTGTCATGACCAAGTCTATCTTCTACATGTTCTATGTAACTTTCATCTTTATTCATTGCTTCTAGAATAAGATGTGTAATTTCAAGATTAGTTTTTTCATTATGTCCGCCAATATTATAAATCTGTCCAGGTGTTCCTTTATGAAGAACCGTATCGATAGCTGAGCAGTGATCATAAACATAAAGCCAGTCACGAACATTCATTCCATCTCCATATACAGGAACTTTTTCATTTTTTAATAATTTAGAGATGAAAAATGGTATAAGTTTTTCAGGATATTGGTAAGGTCCATAATTGTTAGAACATCTGGTAATTAAAGTTGGAAGTCCGTATGTTTCATAATAAGATCTTACGATTAAATCCGCACTCGCTTTAGATGCAGAATAAGGACTATTTGGGGCAAGAGGTGTAGTTTCAGTGAAAAATCCCTCTTTGCCAAGGCTTCCATATACTTCATCTGTAGAAACTTGCAAATATCTTTCAATATGAAAAGCTTTAGCTGCTTGTAAAAGTATAGAAGTTCCCTTAATATTTGTTTCTATGAAAACTTCAGGACCTGAAATTGATCTATCTACATGGCTTTCTGCTGCAAAGTTTACGATAACATCAACTCCAGATGCTACTTGCATAACTAAATGCTTATCGCAGATATCACCATATATAAATTCATAATTTGGATTATCTTTTACATCATAAAGGTTTTCCAAGTTACCTGCATAAGTCAAAGCATCAAGGTTAACTATATGGTAATCAGGATGATGTTCCAACATATATCTTATAAAACAGCTGCCAATAAAACCTGCGCCACCTGTAACTAAAATTTTCATAAAAGCTCCTTTTTATTAATATCTTTTAATTTTGGTTGTACTTTATCTTTTTCGCTCAAGATAGGTTCAAAATCTATTTCCCAATCAATGGCGATATCTTTATCATTCCATAAGATTCCACGATCAGCATCCTTGTTGTATTCTCCACTTGCTTTGTAGCAAAGTTCAGCCTCATCTGATAATACAACAAACCCGTGAGCAAAACCTTCTGGAATAAATAGCATTTGTTTATTATCTTCAGAAAGTTCAACTTTTACATATTCTCCAAAAGTTTCGGAATTAGGTCTTATGTCTACAGCGACATCATATATTCTTCCTCTAGTGCATCTTACAATTTTTGCTTGTCCATAAGGTTTTGCTTGATAATGCAAGCCCCTTAATACTTTTGCAGATGATTTTGAATGGTTGTCTTGATTAAATTCAATATCAATTCCATTTTCATAAAAATCTGATTTTTTGTATGTTTCCATAAAAAAACCGCGATTGTCACCAAATATTTTAGGTTTTATTAGAATTACATCCTTGATCTTTTGTCTTTCAAATTCAAATGGCATTATTCTCTCCTTAAATATGGTCATAATTATAGCATATAAACCTATATTGTGCTCGTTATGTAACAATATATTCAAAATTGTTCATATAGATGTTTTTGTGCTACAATACTGATATATAGAATGACTTGGATATAAGGAGAAGATTTTGAGCCAACAAAATATATTTGAAGACGGAAAGATTGTTCCGGTTAATATAAGAGAAGAGATGAAACGCTGTTACATAGATTATGCGATGTCAGTAATTGTAGGACGTGCGCTTCCTGATGTACGTGACGGGTTAAAACCTGTTCATAGACGTATTTTATATGCAATGAATGAACTAGGAATGACACCTGATAAGCCATTTAAGAAATGTGCACGTATTGTTGGTGAAGTTTTAGGTAAATATCACCCACACGGTGATAGTTCTGTTTATGAAGCTCTTGTTCGTTTGGCTCAGGACTTTAATACAAGATACTTAGTTGTAGACGGGCATGGTAACTTTGGTTCTGTTGACGGTGATGGTGCAGCTGCTATGCGTTATACAGAAGCTCGTATGCATAAAATTACAACATCAATGCTTGCAGATATTGACTGTGAAACCGTTGAGTTTGAACCAAACTTTGATGGTTCATTACAAGAACCGTCAGTCTTACCTGTAAGGCTTCCAATGTTACTTTTGAATGGTTGTTCAGGTATTGCGGTTGGTATGGCTACTAATATTCCTCCTCATAACTTGGCAGAAATCGTTGATGGTACTATTGCCTTAATCGATAATCCAAACATTACTGTTGCTGAGTTAATGGAATATATCAAAGGTCCAGATTTCCCGACTGCCGCAACTATTATTGGTTTAAATGATATAAAACAAGCTTATGAAACTGGTAGAGGTTCTATAAAAATGCAGGCTGTAGCTGGGTTTGAAGAAATCGCCGGTGGTGGCGGTCGTCAATCTCGTACAGCTATTGTTGTTACAGAAATTCCTTACCAAGTTAATAAGTCTATGCTTATTGAAAAAATTGCAGAGCTTGTTAAAGATCAAAGAATTACTGGTATTTCAGATATTCGAGACGAGTCTGACCGTGAAGGTATGAGGATTGTTATTGAATTAAAACGTGATGCAAAACCTGATGTTGTTAAAAATAACTTATTTAAATATACTCAATTGGCCACAACATTCGGTGTAAATATGCTTGCTCTTTGTGGAAAGCAGCCTAGATTGATGAATCTTTATGAGGTGCTTTCAGAGTTTGTTGAACATAGGGTTGAAATTGTTACTAGAAGAACTATTTTCTTCCTTAAAAAGGCAAAAGTTAGAGCACATATTTTGGCAGGTTTGATTATTGCCTTAGGTTCAATCGATGAAGTTATTGAACTTATCAAAAATTCAAAAACTACCGATGAGGCTCGTGAAGGTTTGATGTCAAGATTTGGTCTTGACGTCGATCAAGCTAACGCAATCCTTGAAATGCAATTAAGAAGATTGACAGGATTGGAACAAGATAAAGTTAAAGCTGAATACGATGAATTATTGAAGAAAATTGCTGAATATGAAGATATTTTAGCAAGTCGTCAAAAAATTCTTGATATTATCAAAGGTGAGTTACTCGAAGATAAAGAAAAATATGGTGATGACAGAAAAACTCAAATTCTTCCTGAACAAGGCGAAGTAACTATTGAAGATTTAACTCCAAATACTCCTATGGCTGTATTTATTACACATCAAGGTTATTTGAAACGTATTTCTCTTGATACGTTCGAAAGACAAAACCGTGCAACTCGTGGTAAATCAGGTATAAAAACAAAAGAAGATGACGATATTCAACATTTCTTTACAGCAATGATGCATGATAAAGTGTTGTTCTTCTCTTCTAAAGGTACTGTATACAGCTTGAATGTATATGACTTCCCTGAAGGTGGTCGTCAAGCTAAAGGTTTACCTATTATCAATGTATTACCTATCGATCAGGATGAAAGAATTACGGCAGTTGTTCCTGTAAGTAATTTCTCTCACGACTTAAATCTAATTATGTTAACTAAGAAAGGTTACATCAAACGTATTGAATTAGATAACTTTGCGAATATCAGACGTAACGGTATTATTGCAATTGGTCTAGAAGATGGTGATGAGCTTAACTGGGTAAAATTGGCAACTGGACGTGATGAAATTATTATCGGTACATCTTGCGGTATGGCAATAAGATTCCCAATTGAAGATCTAAGACCTCTAGGTAGAAGTGCAAGAGGTGTTACTTCAATGAAGCTTAGAACCGGTGATGAGATTATCGGTTGTGATATTGTTCCTCGTGATTACGATGCAGATTTACTTGTTGTAACATCAGATGGTTTTGGAAAACGTACTAAGCTTTCTGAATTCAGAACTCAAAATAGAGGCGGTATCGGTCTTATTGCAACTAAATTTAAGTCAAATACATCAAGACTTGTTGCGTTGACTATTGTAAAAGATTCTGATGATATTATGATGGTTACTGCAAATGGTGTTGTATCAAGACTTAACGCAGGATCAATAAGCTGTCAGGGAAGACCAGCAACTGGTGTTAGAGCTCAAAACCTTGTAGATAACGATGTTGTTGTATCTGTTAATAAAATTGTTAACCCTGACAATGATGAAACTGTTATGAAAGACAATGCTGCAGCTGAAGCGGCTGAGGCAGAGCAAAATGTTTCTCAGACCAGTTTATTAGATGCAGATATTAAAGAATAATAGATTATAGGCGGGTTTAATCCCGCCTTTTAGGTATATAATAGGATTATGGAAAGACAAGATTTTATAAACGCAAAGCGTATTGTATTTAAATTCGGAACGAATATTCTGAGAGGTGACGATGGATATGTATCATTACCTAGAGTATTTTCGTTTATAGAAGCTATATCATCTTTAGCAAGAGCGGGTAAAGAAGTTATTATTGTAACTTCAGGTGCTGTAGGTTTAGGTCGTAAAAAACTTGGACTAGAAGGCTCTAAGGGAACTGCATTGAAACAAGCTTGTGCTGCTATCGGGCAAAGTAAATTAATGTCTATTTACGAAAGCGGGTTTGATTCATACGGTCTTGTTGCTGCTCAAATTCTATTAACAGAAGATGACTTTTCAATTAGAACAAGATATTTAAGCTTGCGTACTACTTTAAATAAACTTTTAGAATTAAAAGCAATTCCAGTAATAAATCAAAACGATACAGTTTCAAATGTTGATATTGTTCCTCGTTATGAAAATATGCAAGTTTGTTTCTCTGATAATGATAAACTTTCAGCACTTGTTGCAAGTGAGTTGGATGCAGATTTGCTTGTAATTCTTTCTGATGTTGATGGTTTGTTTAATGAAAACCCTAAAAATAATCCTAATGCTAAGATTATAAGAGAAGTAAAAGAAGTTACCGATGAAATTTGTGCAATGGGTACAGATGCTTCTGAGGGTGGCCGTGGCGGTATGAGAACCAAGCTTGAAGCTGCTCGTATGGTAACTCGTTTTGGGGGGAAAGTTCTTATTGCTAACGGAAAAGTTCCTTATATCATTAAAAAGATTTTCGATGGTGAAGATTATGGAACAATGTTTCTTCCACAGGATGAAGGGCTTTCTGATAAAAAACGTTGGATTGGTTATGCAACAAATATTATTGGTAAACTTGTTGTTAATAACGGAGCTAAAAAAGCTTTATGCGAAAAACGTAAAAGCTTGCTTCCAATTGGTGTAATTAAAGTTATTAATACTTTTGATAAGGGGGATGTTGTTTCTATCCTTGATGAGGAAGGAAATGAATTTGCTCGTGGAATTGTAAATTATGACTCAAATTCTTGTAAGCGAGTAATGGGAAATCATTCTGATGATATTATGAAAATTTTGAATTTCAAAAATTATGACGCTATAATCACCCGAGATAACATAACTATTTTGTAAGGAGAATTTATGGATTTTATTGAAATAGCAAAAGCCGCTAAGAAGGCTTCTTTAGAAATTGCAGATGTATCTACAGAAATGAAGAATGAAGCTTTATTGAAAGTTGCTGATGCAATAGAATCTAATAAAGATAAAATCTTTGAAGCAAATAAAATTGACTTGGATGAAGCTGTTGCGCTAGTAGAAGCAGGTGAATTGAGCAAATCTACTTATAATCGTTTAAAACTTGATGAAAATAAAATGCGTGATATGATTCAAGGTATTCGAGATATAGCAAATTTAGAAGATCCTGTTAATAAAAAATTATTGGTGAGAGAATTGGATGAGGGGCTTACTTTATACAAAGTTTCTTGTCCTATCGGGGTGCTTGGCATAATTTTTGAAGCCCGTCCTGATGTTATTTCTCAAATATCTTCACTCGCTATAAAATCATCAAATGCTGTGATTTTAAAAGGTGGTAAAGAATCTAAAAATACTAATAAGGCTATATTAGGAATTATTAATTCTGCTCTTGATGAAGTTGAAGGTTTTCCTAAAAATGTTTTAAACCAAGTTTTTTCTCGCGATGATGTCGGTGAAATGCTCAAATGTGATAAGTATATAAACTTGATTATTCCACGTGGTGGAAATAGTCTTGTTAAGTTCATTAAAGAAAACACTAAAATTCCGGTATTAGGTCATGCAGATGGAATTTGTCATATTTTTGTTGATGAGAGTGCTGATTTAGCAATGGCAGAAAAAGTGATTGTTGATGCAAAAACACAGTATCCGAGTGCTTGTAATTCAGTAGAAACATTGCTTATTCATGAAAATTTTGCGAAAAAAGATGAACTTTTAGCAGCGTTACAGTTAGCAGAAATTAAATTAGAACTTAGCCCTGAATCTTGGTCACATGAATATGGCGATAAAATACTTTCTGTAAAAACAGTAAAAAGTGTAGACGAAGCAATAGAGCACATAAATACTTATGGGTCAGGTCATACAGAAAGCATAATTACTAAAGATATTAAAAATGCTGAAAAATTTATGAATAAAGTAGATTCTGCAGGTGTATATTTTAATACATCTACAAGATTTGCAGATGGTTTTAGATACGGTTTTGGTGCAGAAGTAGGGATTTCAACAAACAAAACCCATGCAAGAGGCCCTGTTGGATTGGAAGGACTCACAATTTATAAATATAAATTAATTGGTAATGGACATATTGTCGCAGATTATGCAAGTGGTGAAAAACATTTCCATCATAAAGATATAAAGGCTTGATTATTAATTAATAATATGTTATTATAAAACAAATTACTAAATAGGAAGTATTATGCAAAAACATATTATTTGGGAAGATAGGTCTTCTGCAGATCTTTTGGAGGAAGGAAATTCTGCTTCTAGAGAAGTGACGGCATTTACGTTAGCTGAAGTTTTAATTACACTTGGTGTTATTGGTGTGGTAGCAGCACTTACATTGCCAATTGTGATTAATAAAACTCAGGATAAAGTTTTAGAAAACCAGTATGCAA
Organism: Candidatus Gastranaerophilales bacterium; assembly: GCA_944325875.1. Classification (GTDB taxonomy): domain Bacteria; phylum Cyanobacteriota; class Vampirovibrionia; order Gastranaerophilales; family Gastranaerophilaceae; genus Scatousia. The sequence goes on along the minus strand of CALVBU010000002.1, from coordinate 35,953 downwards.
AAGCTAAAAACATAGTCTATAACGGCTATAGATTAATGATGACTAAAACTGAGAATTTCAAAGTAGAGAATTTACCGTTCTTGAATGATTGTAATGCTTTGAATGAAAAAGCATGTATTTCAAAAGAACATAAAAAGGCTTTTAACATAGCCGCAGATTCAGTAAGTGGTCTGGATTCTGAGCTTATGCCAAAAGATTATATTATACAAGGTCAGTCTGAAAATTCCCAATTTAATTGGGACGATGTTCCATACATTTTTGCTACTGCAGATGGAATGACTTATGGTGTGCTTTCTGATGAAGATATTTCAAGTTTCAGTGTAGTTGCAGATGTTAATGGTATTAAAAATCCTAATACCGTGAAAAAAGATTTATATAAATTCCGTTTTTCCGGAAATGGTAAATTATCAGATGTATCAGGAGAACTCGAAATAATTAATGGTTGTTCAGCTGAAAACTTATCTAAATGCACAACCCAAGAGGAATGTTTAGCTATAAGTCCTTGGGCTGCTGATGATGGTGGATGTTATTATACTACTTGGTTGTCTTATAATAATTCTTGTGTAAAAGATTGGGGTTATGCATATTCAAATAAATGCAGTGGAGTTTATTATTGATAGTATCAGTATTAATGCCTGTGTATAACCCTAATGAAAAAGAATTGAGGCTTGCAATAGCCTCAATTTTAAATCAGACCTTTGAGGATTTTGAATTCATTATAATTAATGATGGTTCTACAAATAATGCTGAGGATGTAATCTTATCTTATGAGGATTCACGTATAAGATATGTTAAAAATGATAAAAATCTAAAACTTATTGCGACTTTGAATAAGGGGCTTGATTTAGCTAAAGGCAAGTATATCGCAAGACTTGATGCAGATGATTTTTGTGCTCGTTCAAGGCTTGAAAAGCAATATGAATTTATGGAAGAAAATCCGAGCTATGGTCTTTTAGCTACAGCTACAAGAAAAATACCTCAGAAAAAAATAATAATCAGACCAAATAATCCTAAAGATTTTAGATTGCATTTGAAGTATTGTGGAAATTGTATTGTGCATTCTTCCGTAATGATAAGAAAATCTGTACTGGATGAGCATAATTTAAGGTATGATAAAAATTGTCTTCATGCTGAAGATTTTAAGTTATGGTCAGATATGTCAAATTACTGCGATATTGGCTGTCTTCCCGAAATTCTTACATATTACAGAATGTCTCCTGATGGGATTTCTCAGAATAATTCTGCTTATCAGGCAAAAATGGTTACATTGATAATTTTAGATAATATGATAAAAGATTTTGCTTCTGATAAAGAATATTTGTATGGAATTTTAGTCAAATATATTAAAAATATTCCTGTTACTGATGAGGAATTTCGTTATGTGAACAGTTTCCTTATTGATGTGACAAATTACCTGCAGGAACAAATTTCTCCGCCTTTTAATGTTCGAGTCAAAAATCACATATTATCAATTTTAGCTTATTTCGTAAGAGCCTAAGCTGTTACAAGCTCTTTGACTTCTTTTCTTTTAACTTTTCTTGTCGCTGTTCTAGGTAGAGCGTTTCTTGTGATTACAATGTTTACAGGCCGTTTGTATGATGTCAATCTTGTTGAAAGATGTTTTATATCTGCTCTGATTAATTTATCCAGTTCTTCTTCGCTGTATTTTTCATATAAATAATCTTTTGGAACAATTACAGCTGCAATTTCTTCGGTGCCGTCTTTTGAACCGAATGTTCTAGATACTCCCAATACGCAAATTTCGCTGACATATTCACTCTTTTCGAGAACGGATTCTACTTCTTCTGGGAAAACTTTTTTACCGCCTGAAAGTACAATCATATTTTTTATTCTGCCTGTAATAAATATGTGTCCGTCTTTATCAATTTTTGCAATATCTCCGGAATGAAGCCAACCTTCCTCGTCAATAACACTTTTAGTTAACTCTTCTTGATTGTGATATCCTTTCATTACTGCAGGACCTTTGATTAGCAGTTCTCCTGTTTCAGAATCTACTTTTACTGAAAAACTATTTAAAGCTCTGCCTACAGAATCTAATTTTCTGCGTTTATCTGTATTTACAGATACGACAGGGCTTGCTTCTGATAGTCCATATCCTTGATATATTTTAAGTCCTATTCTGTCAAAAAACTTTCCAACATTTAGATCTAAAGGTGCTCCACCTGAGATGCATCCGATGAAATGTCCGCCGAATTTGTCATGAATTTTTTTGAACATTAATTTTCTTATAGCGCTGCAAGGTACAAATTTTGCTAAATGATATAACGAATTAAATGCAGCTTGTTCTGTTGGCGATGCATTATGTAATTCTGCCTCTATTGCGGTTTTTAGTAGCTTTAAAAAGGCAGGTACTACAATCATAAAATTAATTTGTTTTTCTCTCATAATAGACAGAATATCTTTTGGTTTTAAACTTTGGGTGTAATATACGGAATATCCAAAATTTAGAAATGTGGAAAATCCTACTGTCATTTCAAATAAATGATTCATAGGAAGTATTGATAAAATTCTACCGTGTTCTAAAGGAAGAATTTTATCTAGGGCAATTTTCATATCTTCAAGCTGTGAGAACATGTTTTTGAAGCTTATTTCAACACCTTTTGGAGCTCCTGTTGTGCCTGAAGTGTAGATGATAAATACCGTGGCATTAGAACTTCTTTTTCTCCATTTTTCATCATAATTATTAGGCAGTTCATAAATGCTAGTATGTTCCATATTATATGATGGTTCATCCATGACAAGAATTGTTTTTAATGATGAAATTTCTTTTTGTAGTTCTATAGCTGTATCTAGATAGTGTTGGGAAACAAGTATTACAGTTGGTTCGCAGTCAGATAGAATTGATTTTAATTCATATTTTGTAAGTTTTACATCAAGAGGAACAGTTGTTGTGCCTGCTAAAATTGATGCAAATACGCAAGCTCCGTATTCAGGTTTACTTTCAGAAAGAATTGCTATTCTATCACCCTTAGCTACTCCAACTTCGTTAATCAAATGCCAAGCAAGTTTTCTTGACATAAGACCTATACCTTTGTATGTAAATTCTCTCCAGCCAAGAGCATTCTTTATACCAAGAGCAACTCTGTCACCATAATTGTTTGTTCTGTCCTCTAAAAGAGATAAAATATTTCTCTGTCTTAATCCCATAAAATCCCCTTAAATACACTAAATCTATAGAAACCACTACATTATAAAAGATATTATTTATTGGCTTAAAAGTCAAGTATATAAAATTTTTGTAGTATAATCATTACAGACACAGCCGTTAAAGTACTTTTGAATTTGAGTTGCTAGTATATGGCATAAAGTGTTGTAGTTAAGGATATGTAAGGAAATTTTTGATGAAAAAAGTTTATATAGACACAATGGGTTGCCAGATGAATAAATCAGATACGGAAAGAATGCTTGGAATGCTTTCTTGTATGGATTATACAGAAACTACAGAGCCTAAAGATGCTGATTTATTAATGATTAATACTTGTTCCATAAGACAGTTGAGCGAAGATAAAGCATTTAGTATGCTTGGAACTTGGGGCAAATGGAAAAACGAAGGGAAAAATATAAAAATCGGAATTTGCGGATGTGTTGCACAGCAAAAGGCCGAAAAAGTTTTCCGTCGTGCTCCTTATGTAGACTTTGTTTTGGGAACTCATAAGATATATTCTTTGCCTGAAATTATTAAAAAAATAAATAATGGAGAAAGAGTATGTGAATGCACTGAAACTCATCAAACAGAAGATGATAAAGCTTTTGAATTTCCTATAAATCGTGTTAAAGCTGTAAATGCTTGGATTCCTATTACAGAAGGTTGTAACAATTTCTGCACATACTGTATAGTTCCATATACAAGAGGCAGAGAACGTTCAAGACAACCTGAAATTATCATAAAAGAAGCAAAAGATGCACTATCTCAGGGCTTTAAAGAAATTACGCTTCTTGGTCAAAATGTTGACAGCTATGGCAAGGATTTTAAAGATAAAAATTACAGACTTGCTCAACTTTTGCGTGATATAAATTCACTTGACGGAAATTTTAGAATACGTTTTGTGACATCATATCCGACAGATATTACTGATGAGTTGATAGAAACTGTAGTTGAACTAGATAAAGTTTGTGAATATTTCCATATTCCGATGCAATCAGGTAGTTCTGAAGTCTTAAAAGCAATGAACAGACGCTATGATCGTGAAACTTATGCAAAAATTGTTGAAAAAGTTAGAAAAATGGTGCCTGATGTAACTATTACAAGTGACTTTATTGCAGGATTTCCTGGAGAAACTGAAGAGCAATTTAAAGAAACTCTATCTGCTATAGATGAATTTGAACTTGATTACTCAAATACTGCAGCATACTCACCTCGTGAAAAAACTGTTGCTGCAAAATGGGTCGATAAGTATATTGATGAAGATGTTAAAACTGAACGATTAGCAAGATTGAATGAAAAAGTTCGCGAAAATTGTCTTAAATCAAACTTAAAATTTGTTGGGCGTGAAATGGAAGTCCTTGTTGAAAATTTTGAAAACCATAAAGGTCAAAATGTTATAACAGGAAGGGCTAGAAATAATAAAATTGTTCATATCCCTTGTGATGAGGATTTGACTGGACAATTTATAAATGTAAAAATTGTAGGTGCTAAAACTTGGTATCTAAAAGGCGAATTGATATAAATAAAAAAAGCGGTTTTAATAACCGCTTTTTTTATATTGGTTTTTATTTTATTCAACATTCGCTGAAAGACAAGTCTTTTCATAATGTAATCTGTTATTAAATGAGTTAAGACGTTTCATAACATCTTTAAACATTGGTATAGAAAGACTTTGTTTTCCGTCAGATAGAGCATTTTCAGGGTCATGGTGAACTTCTATCATTATACCGTCTGCTCCAACTACCAAACCAGCTTTTGCCATTGGTTCTATCAGGTATCTTTGTCCTGTACCGTGGCTTGGGTCTACAATTATCGGAAGATGTGAATATTTTTTGATTACAGGAATGGAGGCTATATCCATTACGTTTCTTGTAAATGCACTGTCAAAACTTCTTATTCCGCGTTCACAAAGTATTACATTCAAATTCCCTTGATACATTATATGTTCTGCTGCAAGTAAAAATTCTCTTATTGTACTTGCCAAGCCTCTTTTTAAAATTACAGGTTTATTACATTTTCCAACAGCTTGTAAGAGTTTAAAGTTTTGGACGTTTCTTGCACCGATTTGTAAAACATCAATATAATCCATCATCATTGGCAAATCTGATGCATCCATAATTTCTGATACTGTCAAAAGACCTGTTGCTTCTGAAGCTTGTTTCATATATTTAAGAGCTTTTTCTCCATATCCTTGGAAGTCATAAGGGGAGGTTCTAGGCTTAAATGCGCCGCCTCTTAAAAATTCACAGCCCATTTCTTTTGCAGCTTGGGCAACTTCTAAAAGTCCGTCGTAATCGTCTTCAACAGAGCAAGGTCCAACCATTGCTACAGGTTTGTTATTCCCTCCGATTTTTACTCCGTTTGGAAATGTAATTACGGTATCTTCTTCTTTTCTATCTCTTGATGCAAGTCTAAAAGGTTCTCTTATAACCTTAATTTCTTTAACACCTTCTAATGCTGACAATCTGCCAGGGGTTAATGTAGTTTTATCTCCAATTGCATCAATTACGGTATGAACATCACCGGTATTGTAACGTACTTCAAATCCGTTATCTTTTAAAAGATCTATTACTCGTTGGATTTGAACTTTTGTTGCATTACGCTCCATTATGATAATCATCTGTATATTTCTCCTTACTTATATTTTTAAAGCAACTAATAGTGTAGCATAAACAATTGTTTTGCTCAAATTTATTTTAATTTTCTTTGCAATTGAATTGCAGGGAAATATTCAGGTAATACATTCAGGCAATTTTGTATTGCTTTTTTGCATTCTAATATATTATTTTGTTTATAATATTGTTCGGCCAGCAGGTAGTGTAGTTCCGGATCGTTGTAAAAATAATCTTTTGCTTTTAACAAAAAAGCCATTCCATATTGTTCAAGATTATTGTTTAAAAATACTCTGCCTATATATTTGTGAACTTCAGGGTTTATTGTGTAGAGCCAATCTGCATATTTTACGATATTTTCTACATATTCACCTTTAAAGTATTTGGTTAGGATGTTCAAATCTATTTCTAAAAAGTTTCTTATTGCAAAATATGAGGGATAGCCTTCAATTTTCCCCTGTATAATCCCGCATAGAAAAATTCCCCATTTGGCTCTGATATCTTTATCTTCAATTGATATGAAAAGTTGTTTTGCTTCAGATATGTTATCTTCCAAAAGGTTACAATATGCCGCTTCTAATAAGTATCCGTTTTCTGTAAAAAATTGACGGCATCCGTTAATATCGGATGCCAGCAATTTATTTAGATATTTTTTATAATTAGAATTCATAAATTAATTATTATTATTTGTATTCATACCATTTAGACTATTCATCATTGAATTCATCATCAATGCTTGCATTACTCTAGGATCCATATTTTTACCCTCATTTTGCATCATATATGGAAGCATATTCATCATTGGATCATAGTTTCCATTGTTGCCGTTATTCAACATCATTGTCATTTGTTGAATTTGAGGGTCTGGAGTGTAGTAGTTTGCAGGATTAGCTGTATTTGCAGCTGTGTTAGTTGCAGGCGTTGTTTGAGCAACTGGCTCATCTTCTATGGGTTCAACTTTGGCAGGTACAGAGGTTGCAGTACCTTTTGGAGTTTTAGTTCCTGAAGATTCCGGCATTTCTGTTGAAATATTTAATCCTGCGCGTTTTAGAACTTGCACTGCATTTATAATTTCATCATTTGATGGCATATCATTAGCCATTGCTAGTCTGTCAGTTTTAATTCCTTCTGATTTATTATATTCTTCTAACTTTCTAAGATCATCTTCACTTAATGGAAGACCTCTATTCATTTTGTTTTGAATATTTTGTAATTGTTTTTTTCTAAGTTCGTTGCTTAGCTCTTCAGAAAATCCGTTACCAAATGGAGCTTGAATAAATTTGTCTAGCTCATCAAGAGGCTCCTCAGAAGAGTTAGATATTGCAGTTTCGATTCCGCAAGTTGTAGAATCTATTAGGCAAGATTTACCTCTTTGTGCGTATTTTACAATAGTATCATTTGGGTTTAAGTTAATTACCATTTGATAGCAAGATTTTGCAGCTTCAGTTTCACCTAGTTTTGTATAAACCATTGCTAAGTAGTAGTATGCTGTTGCATTTGCAGAATCTTTCTTGAGAATTGTATATAATTCTTGTAGTGAGCCTGTGTAGTTTCCAGACTTATATTTTGCAATTGCACTTTTTGTAGTTGCATTAGGATAGTATTTTGGATTTACAGCATATTTGTCCAGAAATATTGCGGATTCACTTACGTCAGGAGTTTCTTCTTCTGCCGCTGGAGTAGTTTTGCTTTTGTCTGCGCTGGCAGGTTTATCAGTTTCCCATTTCTTCGGTTCACTTTTAGGACGATTAATATCTTTTTGCAAGTCATAACCAAATGGGCCGGAGACTTCTGCAAAAGCTTTATAATCAAGATTTATTCCTCCAATAAGCAAAGTCGCTGCTAAAAGCAAAATCAATTTCTTATTCATAACTTCATCATCCTTTTTTCAGTTTTAATGATTTTTTGGTTAAAATCAATCTTTTATTTATATTTATTATATCGTATATTTCAGAAACTGCCTAGTATATTTATATTATTTTTTTTGAGAAAAAACATGTCTTTTCTTATATAAAATTACAAAGAAAAGAATGATAATAATAGTTACGGCCAAAATAACCCATTCTATGTAAGCTTTTATTGTTTCTCCAAATAACATAAGTACGAAACTTACGATAAAAAATCTTAACCCTCTTCCAAAAAAACTTGCAACTAAGAATTTCCAAAAGTTCATATTAAGAATTCCGCTTGCAATGGTAAAAATCTTGTATGGAATTGGTGTAAAAGCTGAGAAAAATACCGCAAACGAGCCATATTCATTATATAACTTTTCGACATTATCAAATTGTTCGTGTTTGTTTTTGAACAGAAAGTTGAATACCGGTCTTCCTCCCCAATAACCGATGGCATAACCAAACGCTCCGCCTAAAGCTGATGCTATTGTACATATTGTAGCATAGTACAATGCTTTTTCAGGCTTTGCCAAATCCATAGTTATTAATAAAATATCAGGAGGTGGTACTAGGAAAAAACTTTCTATAAAAGAATTTAGTGCAAGTCCAGGTACTCCTAATGTTTGAAAAAAGTGATTTATTTGTGATAGTAATTCATGCATATTATCTCTCCCTAACCTCGTTAATTATATTATAAAAACTTGAATTTTTCCAAAAAAAATATATAATGGGTTTATGAAAATTTTAGGTATTGATCCCGGCATGGCTATTGTCGGATATGGGGTAATTGATTTTGACGGAGATGAATGTACTTTATTGCATTCAGGCTCAATTCAGACTGATAAAACTAAACATGAGGCAGCTCGTCTTTTAGAGATTTATAACGATATGGAAACAATAGTTCAAATGTATCAGCCAGATGTTGCATCTATTGAAAAATTGTTTTTCTTTAAAAACCAAACGACAGTTATGCCTGTGGCTCATGCGCGTGGAGTTATTCTTACCGTCCTTGAGAAGTATGGGATTCCTATTTTTGAATATACTCCTATGGAAGTTAAGCAAGTATTAACAGGTTATGGCAGGGCTGATAAAAAAGAGGTTGAACAAATGGTTCAATATACTCTTGGAACTGAACAATTGCCAAAGTTAGATGATACTGTTGATGCTATAGCTATTGCAATTTGTCATTCTCGGAGTTTGTGATGAAACAAACTTTTGTGATTATTTTTGTTGCTTTATGTCTGATTTGGAGTGGTATCTTCTTTTTAAGACAATCAAACAAAGATTTAATAAAGCATAATGAAGTTACAAATTCAATTACAAGTAACGAGAAAGTTTCTGAGTCTCAAAGTTTATTTCCAATTTCAAATTTAAAAGATATTTTAATTTCTAATGACATTTACCAAAATAGAAAAATTCTTAATGAAAAAATTGGACAAAATTACATTTCAGAAGTTTTGAATGGTGGTTTTGTAATAAGGTGGAATGAGGATTCTTTTCCTTTAAAAATATATGTAAGTAAATGCTCTGGATGTCCGGAATATTATGAAACGGCTGTTTATAAAGCTTTTGAACAGTGGAATGTTGTAACAGATGGTTATTTTACTTTTAAGTTTGTTCAAAAGCCGGAAAATGCTGATATCCGAATTTCCTTCATTGATATAGATGGCAGAGTTTGTCGCGGAAGTATGGGATTAGCGGGTCTGCAATCTTTTTCATATACAAATAATCTTTTGACAAATGTAAGCATAAAATTATATAAAAAGGATTGTAGTTCAAATTTTTATCGATCTGATTTATATGCAACTACTGTTATGCATGAGATAGGTCATGTTTTGGGGCTTGGTGGGCATAGTCCTAATGAAAATGATTTAATGTATTCTTCTCATATAACGAATTTAATTAAGCCTTCTGTTGCTGATATCAATACGTTGAGAATTTTATATTCTATAATTCCTGATATTACAAATGCAGAAATTTCTGAGGTTAAGAAAAGTAAGCTAGTGCCTCGTTCCAAAATATGGTAAATACAAGTTCTTTTTATGATATAATCTTTTTAGACTGGAGAGAATATGGATAAATCATTATTAAAATTAGTAGTGCTAGTAAGTGCCTTTATTGGCGGTGTTTGTGGCGTGATTACAATTTTGCCTTTTGTTGGGCAGATTGCTTTTTGGATTTTATTATGTCTTTCTTCTGTAATTGTAATGACATTCTTAATGCGGGCAAAAGTATTAGAATTATTTACGGTTCAAGAAAGCGTTACATTGGGTGCTATTATTGGATTTGTTTCATTTATGGCATTTTGTATAATCTATGTTCCTGCAGTTGTTATTCTTATGAAGTTTTTTAATTATTATTCCAATTATGGAGTTTCAGTGATTCTTAGTTCCGCAAGTTTTGGAGTAATTTTAATATTATCATTATTTATGGGTGTATTGAGTGCGACCGTAAATGCATTTACAGGATTTTTAACTTATTATGTAAAAGAGTTCTTTAATACTCTTGATAAAAATGAAGAAAAAAGATACAGACAATATAAGTAAAGGAAATATAAAATGGCAGAATTTCATTCAAAGATTAAAACAATAGAGTGGGTAGATAATTATTCAAAAATGGTAGATCAAACAATTCTGCCATATGAATTTAAATATGTAAATATAACAACTGGACAAGATATGTATGATGCTATCAAAACAATGATAGTAAGAGGGGCGCCAGCTATTGGAGTTGCTGGGGCTCATGGGGTTGTTTTATATGCACAAGAGCTTGCTAAAGAAAATCTTTCCAGAGATGAATTTGTTACAAAGTTATTAGAAAAGTCAGATTATATGGCAAGCTCACGTCCTACAGCAGTTAACTTGATGTGGGCTGTCGAAAAACAAAAAGATATCATAAAAGCTTCTAAGTCAGATATCAATGGTATTGTTGAAGAACTTAAACAAAACGGAATAAAACTAGAAGATGAAGACATTGCTATAAACAAAAAAATCGGAGATTATGGTGCAACAGTTGTACCAAAAGGTGCAACTATCTTAACTCACTGTAATGCCGGAGCTCTTGCGACAGTCGGTTATGGAACAGCACTCGGCGTTGTGCGTTCTGCATTTGCTAATGATCCTACAATTCAAGTTTTTGCTGACGAAACCCGCCCGCGTCAACAGGGTGCTAGAATTACAACATTTGAACTTACAATGGATGGTATTCCTACAACTCTTATTACCGATGGAATGTGTTCATACTTTATGAAAAAAGGTATGATTGATATGGTAGTTGTTGGTGCGGATAGAATTGCTGCAAATGGTGATGCTGCTAATAAAATAGGTACATATACCGTTGCAATTGCTGCTAAATATCATAATATTCCTTTCTATGTAGCAGCTCCACTATCAACTATCGATACAAGCATTAAAACAGGAGATGAAATCGTTATAGAAGAACGTTCTCATGAAGAAGTTACCCATATAAACGGTAAAATTATTTGTGCTCCTGATGTTAATGTTATAAATCCTGGTTTTGATGTCACTCCACATGAATTGATTGCAGGTATCATTACTGAAAAAGGTATATTAAGACCTGACTATAACAAATCAATTGCTGAAGCTTTTGAAACTTTATAGTTTGTAAGGATAATCGTCTTTGAATTCCCAATCATCCATCATTAAAAGCCTTCCGCAATAATTGCCTAGAGTTTTACAGCGTTGGAGTGCAGCTTCTCTTGTGTTGCATTCAGGACAGTATGCACACCAGTTTTTATTGCCACCACATTGTACTTCAGCTTTATCTTGTGGACAAATAACAAATTTAAAAATATCTATACCAAGTTTATTAGAGTTTCTTTTGCCATTTACGTCAAATCCTAAATCAATGCATGCTCCATTATATATGTTCATGTAAGACCCATCAGCAAAATGAACTCTTATTTGTGATGATTGTCCAGTTTCTTCATCTTGTAAATCTTCAGGGTTTTCTTCAATTTCAATATATTTAAGATAAGGTTTTAAATATTTATCAAAATATGCTATTACCAAATTTCTATTTGTTTCATTATCATAGTTTCCATCTTCGTCTGTTAGATAATAAGTTTTCGACCACTCTTTGCTAGGCCCATTTTCATTTTCTGATAGTAATATAGCTTGTGACATTGAACTATAAAATTTTTTTAAACGAGATGTTGCTTCTTTTTTCTTATAGTTTCCTATAAGTGTAGGTAGTGTCATTGATGCCACTATTCCGATAACTCCTATAGTAATTAAAACTTCTGCAAGTGTAAAACCTTTTAAGTTAATCGTTTTTAATTGAAACATTTTAATACCTCTTAAATCCGCATGTATTCTAATTCTAACATGTTTTTACCCGACTGTCAATCGTGGAATAAATTTGAGATACCTACGAAAATATATAGTATGAATAAAAATGTTAAAAAGCGTTTTGGTAAAAACTTAAAGAAATTCAGGCGACTGAAAGGTTTATCACAAGAAGAATTGTCGCTTGATTTGGACTTGGATGGTTCTTATATTGGAAAAGTAGAGAATGCAAAACTTAATATTACTATTGATAAAATTATTAGTATAGCAGACTATTTAGGTATAGATGTGATAGAATTATTTAAATAAAAATCTGTATTAAAAAAATATAATCTTATAATTCTCTGAGTTAAATATTTATTGGTATTCAACTTATGCATTTCTTTGGAAAAATCCTGCAATTTCTTTGTGTGGGAAGAATTTTACTATAGGTCTGCCGTGTGGGCATGTATATGGCATTTTGGTGGTTCGCCATTTTTTTACGATTTCTTGCATTTGCCAAGTTGATAACTTTTGACCTGCCTTGACTGATGCTTTACAAGATGTGGTGATAAGTATTTTTTCTTCTAATCCGTCAATGTCACTTTCAATATTATCTAAAATATCTGCTAAAATCTCTTGTGGATTTACTTTGGCTATCATTTGCGGAACTTTTCTAAATATTAATTCATTTTCTCCAGTAAATTCTATTCCATATCCGAATTTCTCAAACTTTTCTAAGTTTTCTTTTATTAATTCCGCTTCTGTTGCAGATACGGTTAGAATATCTGATACAAAAAGCAATTGTGATACTATATTTTTTTCGGATTTTAATTTTTCATATATGTAACGCTCTTCTGCAATATGCTGATCTATAATTTCAAGTCCGTCTTCTTTTTCTACCATTATGTATGTGTTTTTATATTGCCCTACAACATTTTCTTCCGGTTCTTGCGGTTTGTTTTCAATAGGCTTGAAAATTTGTTTCTGCTCTGTTTGGATTGGAACTTGGATATTTGAATTATTATCTTGAATGGTAGTTTTTATTAAAATCTCATCTTCAGTTTTATTAAATATTACAGAAGGTTCAATCGGAGTGAATTCTATAATTTTTTCTTCCTGACCTTCATTACTTTGATTTGTTTCGATAGGCTTTTCGACGTGATTTGATAATCCTGCGATAATAGATGTCATTATAAAATTAAATACCATATTGGTATTTTTATATCGAACTTCCTTTTTAGTCGGATGAACATTGACGTCAACATCAGCAGGCGGCATTTCAAGATTAAGCACTACAAAAGGATATTTTCCGTTTGCAATAAGATTTTTATAAGCAGTATCAATTGCTTTCATAAATATCGGACATTTTACAGTTCTTGAATTAATGTAGATATGAAAGTCTTTTTTGCTGGAACGTGTAAAGTCTGGAGTGCTGACATAACCTGATATTTTTAATCCGGCAAGAGCATCTGTTTTTAAAACCTCTTTCAAATTGTCTGTTACAGTGCTTGAAAATAGTTCTTTGAGCGTATATTTAAGCTCATTATTCCCTGAAGTTTTTAGAACAGTTTTCCCATTTTTCTTTAGTTCAAAAGCTGTTTGAGGGTTTACTATTGCAATTGACTGAACCATTTCTTGGATATATGAAAATTCAGTATTTGAGTTTTTTAGGAATTTTAAACGTGCAGGAATATTGTAAAACAAATCCCTTACTTCCATAATCGTTCCAACAGCACAGCCAGTCTCAACTTTTTTGACTTCTGAATTTTCGCATTTGACCTTTGTTCCTGTTTCAAAATCTTTAGTTCTTGTAGTACAAGTAAGTTTTGAAATCGAAATTATACTTGAAAGAGCTTCTCCTCGAAAGCCTAATGTATGTATATCGAATAAGTCTTCGTCTGTTGCAATTTTGCTTGTCGCATGTTTTGAAAATGCAAGGATAATATCGTCAGGATGAATTCCTGATCCGTTGTCTGCAACTCTTATATCTCTGCATTCGTTAGAAATTTCTACACTTATTTTTGTTGCACCTGCATCCACGGAATTCTCAACAAGCTCTTTTACTACCGAGGCAGGTCTTTCAATTACTTCTCCTGCAGCTATTTGGTTAATTAAATGTTTTGATAATTGTTTTATTCTCGCCATAGCTATCCTGTGATATCAATTACATAAAATGTGACATAAAGAAATTTTTAACAAGTTCAAATTTTACAAGAACTAGAACTACTGCTATTGATACAACAAGTCCAAATGTTACTTTAGTTAGGTCTTTTAAAATGTGTTTATACATTTTTTTAGGAGATTCAAATCTTAATCTGTGATATAGGGCAATTTCACGACCTGCTAACAAGCCTATGAATACCCAAGTAGTAGACATTGGAACATTGTTTAATTGAATAAAGTATAATAACAAGAATGCATATATTAAATCAATAATCGTTGCCGAGCGAGGGTCTTGAACATTGGTTTTCATTTTGATGATTTTCTGAACTTCTCCACCGCGTCTGTAAGCCACAATCCATAAAAATCCGGTAAATCCGATTAATACGAATAATAATTCTCCAATAGAAGCTTTTCTTGGTAAGTATACAAAAAGGTTTGCTGCATCTTGCATTAACCATTGTGACCATAAAAAGGCAGTTGATAACCATTTGGCAGCAACCCACCATTTAGATATTTTTTTCTTTTGAGTGTAATAAAAATATCTTTCAACAGGTCTTGCTATTACTGTATAAATTACTACGGAAACTACAAGTGCTAAGAAATATCCAATAATTGACTTAGATAAAATCATTCCGATAACGCTTACATCATTTGCTGAAAAGATACTTAAAATCAAAAATGTAGTCGATACCGGAATTCCGTATTTTGTTAAAAATAAAAGTATTATAGGCGGTAGTACATGAATAAGTGTAAATGTCTCTGGGAAAGGTATTCTTTCCAACCTGCCAAATGACATATCGCCATGATTAACTATCCAACCTGTTGTAATCGTAATTATTAATACAGCACTTGTAAATGCCCATATAATCCAAGTAGGCATTTTCTTACTTGTTGTGAGGTAAGTACCTAAAGTCTGGATTACGTCGTTTGAAACACATGAATACATTGATATTAAAAAACCAACTATCATGTATATATTGCTTAGTGTTATTTGTTCAAGGAACATAATTCCTCCATTCAATTTTACTCTACACCAAAAATAAATTCATCTAAATGTTTGATTACAAATTTGAAACATTTTTATACTATTGGATTGTTAAAAGACTTGGAGGGGATATACGTGGCAAGACTTAAATCTAATACAAAATTAAAACCTATTAAAAAAGCTGATTTGCAGGTTGTAAAACCGGTCAAAACCACTAAATACAGTGATATTGATTTGAATAATTGGAAAGATTATTCTCATGTAAAAACTGATACTTTGTGGGAATTCCCTTCTAGATTACGTGAAGGCGGACATTCTAATGAATATCACGGGAATTATATCCCTCAAATTGCGCAACAATTATATGAAAGATTTACTAAAAAGAATGATATCGTATTAGATTTATTCTTTGGATCAGGAACTTCTGGTATAGAAGCTATCAATATGAATAGACGCTGTATTGGCGTTGAGTTAAAAGATGAGCTGGCAGAAAAAGTTTCTGAAAAGTTTACTCCAAAACAATTAGTTACTGATGTAAACATTATTTGCGCAGATTCTGCTTCTGAAATTGCAAAGGAAAAAGTAAAAGCAAGACTTGAAATTATGGGCGAAGAAAAAGCTCAGTTCCTAATTCTTCATCCACCATATGATGACATTATTAAATTCTCTGATAAGAAAGAAGACCTTTCAAATTGTGAATCAACTGAACAATTTTATGATTTGTTTGAAAAAGTTGCTTCAAATGGTTATGACCTATTAGAAAAAGGTAGATTTGCAGCTTTGATTATCGGTGATAGTTATAAAAACTCAGAAGTTCAACCATTAGGTTTTGAATGTATGGCTCGCATGATGAAGTTAGGTTTCAAGCTTAAAGGTATTATTGTAAAAGATATTCAAGGTAACGAAAGAGCAAAAGGTAAAACTGCTAATTTGTGGAGATATAGAGCTCTAGCAGGTGGATTCTATATATTCAAACACGAATATATTATGGTTTTCCAAAAAGTTAAGTAGCATTCAGTAATTGTAAAGAAATATTAAAAATGAGAATAATTCTCACTTTACAAAAAGATGTTTATAGTGTACAATAAATTTGTTAATAATATCATACACAATAGAAAGGTGGAAAAGTTATGGCAAAATTTGTATGTACAGTATGCGGTTGGTCAACAGAAGCAGATAAAGCTCCAGAAAGATGCCCATTATGTGGTGCTACAACTTTTAAAGAAGTTGGCGGTGGAGAAAAAGTTTACGCTTGTGAACATAAAGTTGGCGACGGCGTAGTTGAAGATAAAGAAATTATGGAAGGCTTGAGAGCTCATTTCAGTGGCGAATGTACAGAAGTAGGTATGTACCTAGCAATGTCAAGAGTAGCTGAAAGAGAAGGATATCCTGAAATTGCTGAAGCATATAAAAGATATGCTTTTGAAGAAGCTGAACACGCTGCAAAATTTGCAGAATTGCTTGGTGAAGTAGTTACAGATTCTACAAAGAAAAACCTTGAATTGCGTGCTGAAGCTGAACACGGTGCTTGCGAAGGTAAATTAGCTATTGCAGCTCGTGCTAAACAATTAGGATATGATGCAATCCATGATACAGTTCACGAAATGGCAAAAGACGAAGCTCGTCACGGCAAAGGTTTTGACGGACTTTTGAAAAGATATTTTTCATAAAAATATTCTTAAATAAAAAATAACCCTGATAATTTATCAGGGTTATTTTTTTATTCTTCAGTTATTGTATTCATTTTAAACTTAGCTTTTAATTCAGAAAATAGATTTAATGCTTCTTCTGCTTGGTTGCGATTATATGTTGACAACTCAATTTTATCTCTGTTAATTACAGCGGGCATTCTATTTTTGACAATAAGCTTTTGAATTGGGCTGTAAATATCTTTTCCTTGTGGTGTTGGAAGAGTAAATGTAGTCTTAGTAATTGGGGTAATTTTTATCATGTGTTCTCCTTTCAAGTCTCGGTAGTATTCTAAGTTTAGCATAAATATATTTTAAGCAAAAGAAAAACCACTTTTGTTAAGAAAGTGGCGGGGAAAAGTTACGAAATTTTTTTAATAAGGAAATAAAGGAAAAAGGAATCAAATAAAAATTTTTGTTTTCTGTTAAGAGAATATTGTGAAAGATTTTTCCACGTTTTTGTCAATAACGTTCTTAACAGCGTCATATTCAGTTTGTAAAGCACTGTGTTCAGTATCAAGTTTTCTTAATTCAAGGTCAAACTTGTTATCTTTTGCTTCCAAATCAGAAAGTTTATTTTGGTATTCTCTTTCAATTCTGGCAATTTCTCTTTCGTCTTCAACTTCTTGGATAGAAGAATCTGAATCAATTGATGTTGATACGAATTTTCTTTCTGTAGTTGAATAGTATTCAAGTAATAAATTACCTTCTCTCAATTGCTGTTCAAACCATTTATTATCTTTAATAGTTTCAGCAGTATTTTGTTCTGTGTAATAACCTGAAGAAGACATTTTATTAAAGATGTTTGTTAAGTATTTTACGTAAGCTGCATTTTCAGGATCAGCTGAAGTCTTTTTATTGTTGATAGTTCCAGCTTTACCGTAGTAAGCTTCAGTTAGAGCTACTGCGTAATCGTAAAGTTCTCTTTGTTCTTTTGTAGTACCTTCAAAGTTAAGGGCTTTTGTTTCTGTAGCACCTGTGTTGAGGTCTGTTAAAGTATATGTAGGGTAACCATCATAAGATCCACCACCGAATGATGTATAACCAAAATCAAGCCCGTGTTCATCATCGCCGTAATGTAAATCTACTGATGTTAAATATTGGTCCCAAGCTTCGTGAACTTTTTGTTGAGCAAGAGCTTTATCTTCATCACTAGCATCACCGTCTGCTGTTACATCAATATCAGCTTGTGAGTATCCTAGTTCTGATAAGAATTTGTTTAAATCTCCGTTACCAGCTTCAAAAGCTTTCTTTTGAGCATCAGTTACAAGAATTTTACCGTCTTTATCGGTAACAACATATTGTAATCCGCAAGCAACAGTATTATAGCCTGTCATAAGTCCATAAGAAATATCTGTATAAACTTCTGTAGATCCGTCAAAACCTGTTAAAACAGTTAATTTTGTTGCATCAAGAGCTGCAAGATAATCTTTATTCGCTTCTTCTGTCTGTTGTGACAAGCGAATTTTAGAATAGGAAATATTTTGACCTGAATTTTCATTATCAGTCATTCTTGCTGTTAAGCTAAGAAGTCTTGCTTGTGAAGCAGCCATTCCCATAAGTTTGTGCAGTCCTTTCAATTTAACGTAACTTGTAATTTGTTTTACGGCAAGATTAATGCAAATCTTTAGTATTCTTTTATTGATTGTTAAAATATCGTTACAAATTATTTTTTTATTAAGGACTGTTAAGTAATTGTAATCTTTATATAATCAGTGTTATAGCCAACTGTCATATATTTTAAAATTTTTACTATGCAATTTTTTTAAGAAAAATGGCTTAATAAATATAAGAGATATTTTTTTCAAAAAGTATAAAGCATCAAGAAAGGAGATTTATTATGGTTGATGGTATAAATGGTCCAAATAACCAGCCTAAAGTTCAGAGCGGAGCAGCAAATAAAGACCAAGGGCTTCAAAATGCTGCAAGAGCAGTAATCCAAGGTATATTTGACTGGAAGAATATGGATATTAAGCAAAGTGATAATAACGCGATGAAAGGATGGCAAGTTGAACATACTTATGGTTATGAAGACAAACAGCCTATCGAGCCTGCAGGTAAGTTTGTTGAATATAGTGGTTCAACAAACCCAGACGATCTAAAATTCACAAATGATTTAGATTAAAGTTTTGTGTATAGATTATAAACTAAAAAGGCTGGAAAACTATTCCAGCCTTTTTAGTTTATACAATTTCTTTGCATTCTTGGATTGATATTGATTCTATGCCATCGACTTTTTGAAAGTCTTTGTATGTATTTTGAATTGGTTTTTTTGAATGAATATCAATTATTACATTTATTTTGGTAATTTCGTTGTTTTGTTTACTTTGTTTTCTTGTTATTTCTCTAAGTTGTGGGTATTTTTCTACAATAAAATCATAAATTTGATTTGAGGCTTCATTTTTACAACTAATATTGATTGAAAGTTTTTTCATATTTTTTGTACTTGTTGTAAGAACATTACGTTCAAACAATCTAATAGAAACAAGTACAATAATTGTAAGTATTGTAGCTGTTACCGCAAGCCCGTACATCCCTGTTCCGCAAGCCATACCGATAGAGGCAGCCATCCAAAGAGTAGCAGCTGTTGTAAGCCCAAAAATTGTAGCTCCGTGTCTTAGCACAGCGCCACCACCTATGAAACCGATACCGGTAACAACTTGAGCTGCAACACGAGCTGTATCACGAATTCCGGTAGCATTATCTACAGATACGTTATCTCCCATAGCAAAAGTAGGGAAACCGTAGATTGAGAGCAATGTAAATACGCAAGCTCCGACACATACAAGAATATTTGTCCTTAATCCTGCATATTTGTTGGTCATTTCACGTTCAAGACCTATTGCAAAACTCAATAAAACCGCGCAAAGCAAACGAAGCGTAACTGTTATTTCCGTTTGCACTATAGGGTGGTTAAAAAAATTCTCCATCATCTTACCTTACTTTTCGGATCTAAAACATCTCTTATTGTATCACCAATAAGGTTAAACGCCAAGACCGCAATAAAAATTAAAAATCCAGGGGTTAAAAGCCAAGGACGGTAGATGATGTTAGTATATTCTTGAGCTTCTTTGAGCATATTTCCCCAGCTTGCATCGGGTTGTTGAATTCCTAGTCCTAAGAAGCTTAGCCCTGATTCTGAGAGAATATATGATGGTACAGATAAAGTCATTGCAACAATTACAAAACTTGCAGTCTGAGGCAGAATATGTTTTACAATAATTCTAAGACGTGATGCTCCGATTGATTTTGCAGCTTGAACAAACTCCTGATTTTTCACTGATAAAACCATTCCTCTTACAACTCTTGCAAAACCTGCCCAACCGATCAGTGCTAGGATAATTACAATTAGCATAAATCTTTGTACACTTGTCATTCCAGATGGGAGAATTGAGGCTAGGATAATTAATAAATAGAAACTTGGAATAGACATAACGGCTTCTGCAAAACGCATCATAAGAGTATCGACAATGCCTCCAAAATAACCCGCAATTCCTCCGTATAAAAGTCCAATCGGGAATAGGACAAATAGAGCCAAAAAACCTATTGTCATAGAAATTCTTCCGCCAAAGAGAAGTCTTGAAAATACATCACGGCCGTTAATATCAGCTCCGAGAAGAAATAATCTTCCATCTCTGTCGGTTGTGATGAGGTGTCTTTGCATTGGTATTAAGCCTAAAAATTTGTATGGCTGACCTTTTGAAAAGAATTTGATAAAATGTTTTTGGCTTCTGTCTAAGTCGTAGGTTATTCGCAAGTTTTCTGAATCAAAGTTCCTTACGTAATTGTATGTATATGGTTTTGAAAGTTTTCCGTGCTCATTGATTATAAAAATTTTTGATGGCGGAACGTAAGCCATTGTCCTGTCAGAAAAATCTTTAGTGTAAGGAGCAATGAAATCAGCTAAAAATAGCGCAAGATAAATTGTCCCGAGAACGACAAGAGCAATTTTAGCAAATTTATCTTTCATTAATTGTTTAAAAACTTCTCTAATCATGCCTTCACCCTAATCCTTGGATCAGTAATAATGAGCAGAATATCAGCAATAAGGTTACCTAAGATAAGCATTATTGCTCCCATCATTAATGATGCCATAACTAAATTTATATCAGATTTTAGGACGGCTTCCAAAATTAATCTGCCAAGTCCGGGGTATTGGAATACATATTCAGTTAGAGCAGCCCCGCTCAATAACCCTGCAAATTCAAAGCCGAGGAGTGTTATCATCGGATTAATGGCGTTTCTTAAAGCGTGTTTATAGACTACGTCAAACTCATTTAACCCTTTTGCTCTTGCAAATTTAACATAATCGCTATCAAGCACATCAAGCAAATTCGCTCTCATTTGCCTTTGTAATCCGGCAAGAGAAAGTGTAAATAAAACTGTTACAGGTAAAATTAAGTGGTGTGTGATATCCCATACCTGTTGAGGAAAATTCATCTCTAAAAAGTCAGAACTCGTAAGTCCTCCGATTGGGAACCAACCTGTTTTGACCGCAAAAATAAGTAATAATACAGCAAAGAAAAATGAAGGTATTGCCATGCCGATACTTGTAAGTACCGTTAAAATTCTGTCAAATGGGGTTTTCCAATTGAGAGCAGCAGCTACCCCAAGAGGAATTCCTACAATCCATGTGAGGAAAATTACAATAGTTGTTAAAAGAAGTGTATTTGGAATTCTCTCTTTTAATTTAGCAGAAACTTTTTCTCCGTTTGAAGTTATTCCTAAGTCTCCTTTTACAAAAGATTTTGCCCATTTGCCGTATTGGACGATAATCGGTTTGTCTAGCCCAAGTCTTTGAGTTTCTTTTTGCAAAGTCTCTTGGGAAACCGATGGATTAAGTCTTAATTCTGCCAAAGGATCTACAGGACTTAATCGTATTATGAAAAAGCTTAATATTGATACGATTATTAATAGCGGTATTGATTGAAGTATTCTTTTTAAAATATATATAAATATCTGCATTACTTTTCATCCTCAACGTAAATTTCTTCTATGTTATAAGTTATTCCGCCAAGTGATGTCGGATATACATTTTTAAATTTATTTCTGATTGCTGAAATCCTAAGCGGTGAATATATGTATACAAAAGGTTTTTCATTATAGGCAATTTCCTGATATTTGTCATAGAACTTTTTACGATTTTCAAAGTCTGTGGCAAGTGCTCCTTGAGTATATAGGTAATCTATTTCCTTTTCCCAAGGGTATCTGTCATCTTTTGTATAATCTGCAGGTCTTTGATTGAACATATGCAAGGTTCCGTTTGACATCCAAACATTTTTGCCTCCATTAGGTTCGAGTGGAGAACCTGTAAGACCCATTATTACCATATCCCAATCAAGAGTATTCACAAGCTTGTTTACAAGGGAGTTGAATTCGATAGGTTTGAAATTAACTTTCATTCCTAAGTCTTCCAAATCCTGTTTTACCATAACTCCAATCGCTTCACGTTCAGTGTTACCAGCGTTTGTGTATAAATCAAATTCTACATGATTTCCGTATTTGTCGAGTAAATGGCCTTTCTTGCTCCAAGTGTAACCTGAGGCCTTTAGGAGCTCTTTCGCTTTTTCAAGATCTCTTTCGTAAGCAGGAAGGTCTTTGTTTAAAAATATAGAATTAAGGCTTTCTGCAGTATATAAAGGCGCTCCAAGTCCGTTTGCAATATTTAGTACCATATTCTTTCTGTCTATTGCATAATCAACAGCTTGTCTGAAATTTTTATCTTGAAACCATCTTTGTTTTTTAGGGTCTACGTGATAATTTCCTTTTTCATCTTTTCTATTGTTTAAGTTGAATGTAATAAACATTGTCCCTGTATCAGGTCCTAGGTTATAAATTTTAAAATCGGAATGCTTTTCAAGTTCCTTAAATCTTGCAACATTTGCACCCTGTAGACCTATGGTATCAAGCTCGCCTCCTTCAAATTTTAATACTTCGTTATTTACGTCTCCGACAATTAAATATACGAGTTTATCAAGGTATGGAAGCTTTTGATCATTTTTATTTATTATGTAATAATTAGGATTTCGTTCAAATACTACTCTTTGAGCTGGAACGTATTCCTTAAGTCTGAATGCTCCCGATGTTACGAATGTTTTTGGGTTAGCGTTTGTAGAAAGGAATGTATCAAAATAAGGTTTCCCCTTTCTTACCGCAGGTTCAAAAACGTGTTTTGGGGCAATAGGACTTGATAGCATTCTTATAAAAGGTGCAAAAGGTTTTGGGGTTTTGAATTCAACTGTATAATCATCAATTTTTCTTACAGTTGGGAGTTTTCCATCTACGATGATAGAATCTCTAATTGATGTGTTTCCGTATCCGTCGAAAATAATATTCTGCCAAGTAAATACGACATCATCAGCTGTGATTGGTTTGCCATCTGACCATTTAATACCTTTACGCAAGTGGATTAAATAAGTATCTCCATCAACTGTAAAATCTTTAGCTAACTTCGGAATTGGTTGTCCTGTAATTGCATCAGTGGATAATAGACCATCATACATTATTTCAGATAGCAAAGATGATATATTATCTTTTGAATTAAATGGATTAAAGGTCTTTGGGCCCTCACCTATTGTCGAAGCAACCAAAGTACCCCCAAATTTACCTATCGGAGCTTGTGATTGAAGATAGTCAATTCCGTTAATAGTGACATTTTTTTGTCTGTCAGGATAAGTAATATCTTCTGTTATAGAGTGAGGTGGGGTTATTTTGGTCGCTTGTTGCGGTTTGTCAACATATAGACAGGATTTTGCTAAAATCCCTGCAAAAAGTATTATTAATACCACATAACCCGCTTTTTTCATAAACTTAGTTTACCATAAAAAATATCTTTGTTTATAGTCGGGGTGGATAAATCTTTGTAACTTTTGTTAAAAATCTATCGACAAACAGGCATGTTTATTATAATATTGTGCTACATGTGGAAATATAAATAGAAAAAGGAGAATTTTAACATGCAAGTTATATTAAAAAAAGACGTCCAAAACCTTGGTGAAGCAGGTGATTTGGTTAACGTAAAAGACGGTTATGCAAGAAACTTCTTGTTGCCTCAAAATGTTGCAGAAGTAGCTACTGAAGGTGCTCTTCAAAACCGTGAACAAAATTTAGCTAGAATTAAAGCTAAACAAGAAAAACTTCATAAAGAAGCTCTTGAATTAGCTGAAAAAATCGAAAAATTCGGCGAATTAAAATTAAGTGCTAAAGCTGGTGAATCAGGCAAATTGTTTGGTACTATTACTACTAAGAAATTGGCTGAAGAATTACAAGCTCAAGCTGGTATTGAAGTTGATAGAAAAAATGTTTCTCTTAACGCTCCAATTAACAAAATTGGTGAATATACAATGCTTATCAAATTGACTTCTAAAGTTAAAACTGAATTAAAAGTTTCAGTTTCAGCATCTGAAGTTGTAAAAGAAGCTATCGAAGAAGAAACATCAGAAGAAGCGTAGGTATTGTATAGCGGATGAGAGATTTGAGCAAACTAAAACTAAATTGTCTTGCTATCGGTTCTCTGCCGCACAACAATATTAATAAAGCTATGGCTCTTGTGGAAGATTGTTTTTCAAATATTCCTTTTTGGCCGCAGCTTGCTAAAGTTAATAAAAATGAAGACATGATTATCCAATTTTTGGAGAAAATGCCTTCATTTTTTATTGGTAAAGATTATCTGGATACTGAATACAATGAATTTTTTGAAGATTTAGAGCAGTTCTTTATGGATTATGAGGAAGCTTTATCTGATATTAATTCTGATGTGATTGATAAGTATGCCGTATCTGAAAATTTTTCATCTTCATTTCCTGAATTTATTAAATTAATTGAAAAGTATAAACCAGCATTTGCAAAAGGTCAGATTGTCGGTCCTTTTACTCTTGCGACTACTCTTGTGGATAAAGATGGAAAGTGTGCTTTCTATGACGAAACCCTAAGGGAAATCATTGTAAAGACATTGAGTTTAAAGGCATTGTGGCAGATAAAAAATATAAAGGCTGCAAATCCTGATACTATTCCTATTATCTTTATTGATGAGCCCTCCATATCACAACTAGGGACTTCTGCATTTGTTACAATATCTCAAGATGATGTTAAATCAATGTTTACGGAAGTGTCAGAGGTTATAAAATCCGCAGGTGCATTAAGTGCTATTCATTGTTGTGGAAAATGTGATTGGTCTGTTCCGATTTCAAGTGGAGTAGATATAATAAATTTAGATGCATATTCTTTTGCTCAGAATTTGAGCTTATTTAAAGAAGATGTAAAACGTTTTCTAAATAAAGGTGGTAAAATAGCTTGGGGTGTTGTCCCTACATTAGATAAAGAAGCTCTTGAAAATGCTGATTTGGATATTTTGATTGAAAAGTTTAATTCAGCAATTAAGTTTCTTACAGATAAAGGGATTGATGAAAAATTGATTATCGATAATTCAATTGTTACTCCATCTTGTGGGGCCGGTTCGTTATCTGAAGAATTAGCAGAAAAAGCTATGAACTTAACTAGAGATTTATCAGAGATTTTGAAAAAGAGGTATTGATTTGACTTTTAAACTTGCAATTACAGGAAAAAGCGGAAGCGGAAAAACTACTATTACAAAAGCTTTTTTGAAAATTTTTCAGGAGTTGTTTCCTGATAAATCCATACTTCTGTTTGATAATGATTTGGCAAGTGAGTTGGGACATAGTTTCGGACTCGATGTCAGAAATACTATTTATGGTATAAGAAGCGGTAAGCACGAATATAAAACCGGTATTCCTGAAAATATGTCAAAGCAAGAGTTTATAGAATGGGCTATGGAAGATATATTAGTTGAAATTGCTGATAATGTAGATTTGATTGTTTCTTGGTTTGTTGGTTCTAAGGATTGCCGTTGCCCTATCACAGGTCAAATTAATGACGCAGTATTAAAACTTATTAATAGGTATGATATCGTAATTTTTGATTGTGAATTTGATTTAAAATACCTTAATCAGCTTGTAGATACTAATATTGATGCAACTTTAATTGTCGCCAATCCATCAGAAGAGTCTGCGCATCTTGCAAAAAGAATAGAAGAATTTAGTGCAAAGTATGCTGCAGGAAATCAGTTGGGAGTTGTAATCAATAAAGTTCAGAATAATAATATTAATTCTGTATATGAAATGTTGAAAAAATACGACTTGGATGTTTTGGGTGTAATTCCTTATGATAATGAATTGGAAAAACATCCTATCGAAAAGGATTCTCAGGTTGTAGTTGATGCAATTAAACAATTTTATTTCAGATTAAATTTGCCTCAGGTTAAAAATTAGGAGAGAAAATGGCTTTAATACTTGACGGGAAAAAGTTAAGAGATGAGTTATTAGAAAAACTAAAGTCTGAATTAGACGGTTATTCTATTATGCCAAAACTTGTGGTAATTTTGGTCGGTGACAATCCTGCAAGTAAGTTATATGTAAATAATAAACAGAAAACGGCAGAAAAGCTTGGAATAATTTCTGAGGTTTTAACATATCCTGATAGTGTAACAGAGGAAGAATTGTTATTAAAAATTAATGAACTAAATTCAGATATTTCTGTTAATGCAATTCTTGTTCAGTTACCTTTACCAAAGCATATAAATAAATATAAAATTATTAATGCTATATCGCCTATAAAGGATGTAGATGGTTTTACGCCTGAAAATCTAGGAAAGCTTCTTTCCGGAGAAATACCTTATGTGTATCCTTGTACGCCAAAAGGAATATTCCTTTTGCTAGACAAATATGGTATTTCAGTTGAAGGTAAGCATGTGGTAATAGTTGGACGTTCTAATATCGTAGGTAAGCCGCTTTCTGCTATGATGTTGAATAGTAATGCTACAGTTACGATATGTCATAGTCATACAAAAAATCTTAAAGAAATTACCAAGACTGCAGATATTTTAGTTTCGGCAGTAGGCAGAGATCTTATAAAAGATGATATGGTAAGAAATGATGCGGTTGTTGTTGATGTCGGAATCTTCAAGGATGAATTTGGGAAAACTAGAGGCGATGTGGATTTCGCAAATGTTTCTAAACAAGTTGAAGCGATTTCTCCTGTGCCTGGAGGTGTTGGTCCTATGACAATTACATCATTAATGTTAAATACCGTTGAATTATATAAGTTTCAAAATTTAAAGAAGTTGTGATTTTCATTATCACAACTTCTTTTTTTATATCTTTATTTTTAAGTTTTAAAATTAACCGCCGATCAAGTTCAAGCCGCAGCTGCTCTTGATATTGTTTTGAACAATTTGTTTTGAACTTGAAATTTCTTCGTTTAGGGTGTTAACTTGAGTTTCAATTGCTTGTGTTCTTGTTGTTAAATATTCTTCTTGCTTTTGTAATTGAAGATAATATGGATCTTCATCAATTGATGCATCTGGATTTTCTTCTTCAAATGTAGATTGTACGTAAGCCATTTCTTTTTGTAACCAGTTAACTTGGTTTTGTACAAGAGTTTGTTCAAATTGCAGTTGGTTTCTCTGTAACGTGAATAAATTTCTTTGTGAATCAATAGCTAAAAATGCCATATCTGCTCTCCTTATAATTCTTATTTATACTCTCTTATACATATAAAGTATTTTTATAAGAGTGAATTTCAGAAGGGAGATTTTTCGTTACATTTGTTAATAATTATTTTATAGCAGGAAATAAATATTTTACACCATCTTCACTGCGCCAGCGTATATAGCCTGTTTTAGGCGTTCTATCCATATCCATTACGCTTACTAACATCCAGTTTCCTTTGATTATATTCAGAATAATTTTTTGAGGGTTATTTATTGTGGATATAACCTTAGAATTGTCATCAGTGGAGCCGTGCATTTCATTAATTTTTTCAGGTGCTCCATTTAGAATATAAAGTCCGTATTTTCTAGCGTAAGTATTATAAAAGTGTACCCATGTTAGAAATTTGTATGGGTCATCCTTTTTTAACCATCCGCGAGCACCGGTTTTATTATTATAGATTAATTCTACCCAATCTTCTGTTTCATCTGTTACTGCCATTAAAGCTAGAGATTTTTTTTCGTTGTAAACAACAAAAACATTCTCAAATAATAGTTCAGAAGGTTCTATAGAATTATTAGAAATTCTTATTACTTTTACAATAGGTGCATTATCTTCTGGAGATTTTCGTAACACTATTGGATTTCCTACTTGATATACGCCTAAAGTATTTGTGTTAGAAAGGCTAACTACATTAGGCATTACATCCCCTGCTAATGCAGGAAGTGAAAGCCCTAGAAATACCAATAATGTTACGATAAGTTTTTTCATAGAATTACTCCCTGAAAGATATATCTGCATAAGATTTTTGAAGTTTTTCTCTAATATTTTGCATTTGTTTATCAATAATCTCATCAGTTAAAGTAGAATTTTCATCTTGCATATAAATTCTAAATGCAAGAGATTTGTATCCTTTTTCAATATTTTCGCCTTGATATACGTCAAATACTTCACTGCCTTTGAAAATGTTTTGTTGAACGCTTCCTTTTATTACTCTTTGAATTTCGTCATAAGTAACATTTTCCCCTATTACGAAAGCCAAGTCACGTTTTACTTCAGGGAATTGAGGAAGATGTTTAAATCTTGGAACGCTTTCTTTTACAATTGCGATTATTGCATCAAGATCTACTTTGAAAATGTATGATTCTTGATGCATTTTTAATTTATCTTTTAATATTGGGTGAATTTGACCAAAGTACCCGATTGTAGTCATATTTTTACCCAAAATATTTATTGCAGCACTTCTATATGGGTGAAGGATTGCATGAGTTTTTGCAAGTGGTGATTTATCAAGTGATACTAATTTTATTCTCTTTTCTACACCTAACTCATTGAATAATGTTTCAAGAATTCCTTTTACAGTAAAGAAATCTGGAGCTTGTGAATTTTTCCATTTAGAGTTTTCGATTTCACCAGTAATGATACCTGCCAAAACCTTTGTTTCTTTTACTCCTGAGAATTTTTCATCGGCTTCTTTTTCAACGTTATAAGTTTTACCGATTTCGTATGCCCAGAAATTCTTTTGACCATTGTCGTAGTTATATTTTATACAGTTAAGTACGCTTACGGCAAGAGTTTCTCTAAGCATTGTACATTCTTCACTTACCGGATTCATAACTTTTAATGCTTTTGAATCATCGTAAGGAATCATAAATTTATCTAAAAGTGGTTTTCCGATAAGTGAGCTTGTGATAATTTCGTTTAAGCCTGCTGATTGCATTAAGTTATGGACTTTTTTAACAATTCTTTCTTCTAATGTAATAGTTGGAGTTTGCATTTTATTAGGTAATGTAGGTGTTACTTTGTCGTAACCATTTATGCGGGCAATTTCTTCAATTAAATCAATTTCTCTTGTTACGTCATAAGCTCTGAATGATGGAACTAAAAATTTTGCAGCAAGTGCATTACCACCGAGTTTTTTAAAGCCTAGATTTTCTAGAATTGAATCACATTTTTCGGCTTCAATTTCAACACCTAAAATTCTTTTAATTTGTGGATATCTAAGAGTAATTTCGATAGGTTCAAGTTTATTATTTCCGGCTTCAACTACTCCTTCAATTTTAGCATCAGCAAGTTCAACAAGCAGTTGCATAGCTCTCATTAAAGCCGGTTTTACAGCTTCTATGTCGATACCTCTTTCAAATCTTGCAGAAGCTTCACTTCGATATCCGGCACTTCTTGCAGATTTTCTGTTTGTTGCAGGTGTAAAGTATGCAGCCTCAAGAGCTATCGATTTTGTATTATCATCAATTTCTGAATTTGCACCGCCGAATACGCCGCCTAAACAAACTCCTTCTTCTTTAGTTGCAATTAAAACGCTGTCTGTTGTCAATGTTCTTTCAACTCCGTCAAGAGTTACAAGTTTTTCGCCTTCTTTAGCTCTTCTTACGCATAAGTAGCCGTTTAATTTATCTAGGTCAAATGCGTGTAATGGTGTGCCATATTCTAGTAAAACGTAGTTTGTAATATCTACAACGTTATTGATTGCGCGGATTCCTGATGCTATTAAACGTTTTTGCATCCATTCTGGAGATGGTTTTATTTTGATATCTTTTAAAATACCTATTGAATAATATTTACAAACATCATTGTCTAAGATTTCAACCTTAAATTTGTCTGTAGATAAATCTTTTGTTGATTCAAGAGGCGAAAATTTTAATGGAGTATTAAATAGAGAGCTTAATTCTCTTGCTACACCTATTACTGACATTTGATCTCCACGGTTTGCAGTTGGAGCAATATCAATTACAACATCTTTTTCAAAACCTAAAACGTCTTCAACGTTTTCACCGATTTTTACGTCAGGGAAAATTCTATTTAAAACCAATATGCCATCTTCTTCTTGGTAATTTCTTTCTGATACTCCAAGCTCATCAGCTGAACATAGCATACCTTGAGATTCAACCCCACGGATTACGGCAGGAGTAAGTGTGAACATTTCTCCTGTCTTTCTGTCAAGAACTTGACTTCCTACAGATGCATAAGGAACTACTTGTCCTTCTTGAATGTTTTGTGCTCCGCAAACAACAGTTTTTACACCTGAACCTGTATTAACAGTTACAAGATGTAAGTGGTCTGAATTTGGGTGATTGTCTATTTTCTCAATTTTAACTGTTTTGATATTCGTAAATTTTGGTTTTACTTCCTCAATTGCTTCTACCTCAAGTCCACTCATTGTAAGTTCGTGTGCGATTTGTTTTTCATCTACGTTTGATAAATCTACAAATTCATTTAACCAGTTAATTGATACCTGCATTTATATTTCCCTCTTAATTTATAATAATACTCTTGATTTAATAATATAACAAAAGAATTTCAGAGTAAACACGAGAGTTTGTGATATCATTTTTTTATGGAAGCAAAAGAGCTTATAAAATATTTTAGAAGTTTAGGTATTGAGGTGCATACCTCAACTAAGGCTCGTGGAAATTTAGGATTTTTTCTTAAAAATCGAATTGATATTTCAAAAAATATTCCTCCAACAAGGGTTGTTCCGACTTTGGTTCATGAGTTTGCGCATTATATTCATTATAAACTTGAACCTGATATGAATAAGACAGGTGGAAGTTTTGATGTTATTTTTAAAGAGAATAACCCGATATTTGAAGAAGAGCTTTTTAAAGTGACAAATTTTGTGGATGAAAATTCTCTATGCGTAAAGTTATATGAGCATAAAGATAGAATTAAAGATTTAATAAAAAATTATGAGTCTGAGATAAAAATTAATTATCCAAAATTCCAAAGATCAAAAAAGTTTAAAGAATTTGATAAATATATAAAAAAATCAAAAGCTCGTTATCTATTAAAATATGATAGAGTAAAGCTTATAAGTGGAGGATTTTTTAGAAAAAAAGAGGAGATTTATTCTGTTGCAAGTGTAGAAAATGATTTCCCGGAAATGCCTAGAGCTTTTGCTTATTATATAAAATTGCGTTCAGCTCAAAAAAAGCAGTCTAGAATTTCTGCCAGAATAAATAAGTTAAAAAAATATTACACAAAGCCTTGTGAACTTTTTGCAAGACTTGTTGAAGGAATTTATTTGGATAAAGAGTGGGTATGCGCTCTTGCTCCATACTCAACAGCATGTTTCTTTAAATTGTTAGATAATGGTTATTATGGTGAGCTTAAAAATATATTATAATTAATTAAACTCTGCCATACATATCTTCATAACGAATAATATCATCTTCAAGAAGGATATCACCTTTTTGAACTTCAATAACTTCAACGTCTTCTTGATATGGATTTTGCAAAGAATGTATTGCTTTTACAGGTATATCAACGCTGTGTCCAGGAGAAAGAATAAGTTCCTTACCTTCCAAAACTACTTTTGCAGTTCCGTTTAAAACCACCCAATGTTCGCTTCTATGATTATGAGATTGGATTGATAATTTTTGACCTGGGTTAACATGCAAGATTTTTGATTGGAAACCTTTACCTTGAGCAATTACTGTATAGAATCCCCACGGTCTATATACGGTTTTGTGTACAAGATGAGTGTCATCATTTTGTTTTTTTAGTGTTTCATAAATATGTTTAACATCTTGAGTTTTATCTTTTTTGCAAGCAAGAATAGCATCTTCAGTTTCTACAATTACCGTATCTTCAAGTCCGATAGTTGTAACAAGTTTTGAGGATGCATACACAAAAGAGTTTTTAGAATCTTTGTCGATTACATGGCCTACAAAAACGTTGTTATTTTCATCTTTGTTGCTTACATCATAAATAGATTTCCATGACCCAAGATCATTCCAATCGCTTTCCAAAGTTAACAATGCAATTTTATCTGATTTTTCCATGATTGCGTAATCTATTGATATTGATGGCATTTTATCAAATTCGATAAATGGAATATCTTTTGTTTTAGAAAAATCAACATTGTTAGAAATTTTATCAATTTCAGGCGCATATTTTTTTATTTCTTCCATCAGGACAGATGCTTTGAACATAAAAATACCGCTATTCCAAAAATAAGTTCCAGCTTCCAAATATTTTTCAGCTGTTTTTAAGTCAGGTTTTTCTACAAATTCTTTAACTTTATAACCAATTTCTAAAGGTTTTAATATATTAATATAGCCATAACCCGTTTCAGGGTAATCCGGTTTAATTCCAAAAGTTACTATATATCCTTCTTGAGCTAATTTTTCACCTTTTTGTACGGTAGATGAAAATTTCTCATTGTCTTGTATAAGATGATCAGAAGGAACTACCAAAATTACAGGATCTTCTTCTTCTGTTTGTTGCATAATGTATTTGGTAGCTAAAGCTATTGCAGGAGCTGTATTTTTAGCCACAGGTTCAGAGAGTACGAGTGGATTTTTTGTCAAATCCTGAATTTGCATTTTAACATTTGATGCATGTTTGGTATTAGTTATACTTAATATATTTGCTTCAGGCATACAAAAGGCCAATCTTTCAAATGTGCTTTGAAGAAGACTTTTGTCAGATATGATATTCAAAAGTTGCTTAGGGTATAGCTCTCTTGATAAAGGCCATAAACGACTACCTGATCCGCCTGCAAGAATAATTCCGTACATACTAGCTCCTCTTTATAATAACAATATACTTCCTATTATAGTTTAAAAATAATTGATGTATAGGATTTGTAACTTTTTTTGAAAAACTTTTACTTTAAGATGTTTTTTGCTAAAATATTATAATAATGAGGAAATTTGATAAAAAGACATTAGCTGGACTTGGTGTCGGGAGTTTGTTAGCTGTAATATTGCTTTTAGGTATATCTCAGTATCAAACACCTGCTAAATCAAGGCAAATATATAAAGATGCACTTTCTGATATGCAGAAAGAAGATTTTTCTAATGCATATTATTTATTTTCAAGAGTAAGCTTCCTTTCTAACTTAAAACCGGTTGCGTTGTACCATCAGGGAGAGTGCGCTGACGAGTTAGAAGATTATTCTACAGCAGTAAAAAAATATCAAATGCTATTTAAGCTTTATCCTGCTAATAAATTAAGTTTAAAAGCTAAGTATCAGGCTGCTCAAAATTTAGTAAAAACAAATCCAAATTTGGCCGAGAAATATTTTAATGATATATTCACACGTTATCCTAATACAGATTATGCGATAGCTTCTGAGTATTATCTCGGGCTATTGATGATGAAATCATACACAGAGAGTGAAGAAAAAATATTCCCGCTTTCAAAAAAAGATGACGTTGAAAATTGTTTTAGGCATTATCTAAAAAAAGCTCCTTCTGGTAGGCTTGCCATGAATGTTGTGAACGATTGGTTAAGCTTAGATAAAACAATTTCTAATGATGATTATTTATTAATGGCTAAGTCATGCTATCTTTTAGGAGATTACAAAAAAGCTCAAGAGCTTTTAAATAAAGTTAATTTGAAAGAAAGCTGGGCATTAGATGTTCAAAATTCATATGCCTTAGGTAATATCCCTAGGGCAAGATATCTTACTGAATGGGGATTGATGCACCATGCCCAATATATTGATTCAGAAGAAGTTGAGAATGCTATAAATACATATATGCTTTTTGCCCCTACAAAATTAAAAGGTGCTACAAAGCTTTTTTATATAGCAAATTCTAAAGGGAAAGATTATATATGGGATTTAAAATGTTCCTATACAGATTCTCAATATAAGTCGCAATGCTTTAAGGATTTTTATTTAAAATTTCCTAATAGTAAATATGTGGATGATGCCCTTTCTCAAATTTTTATAGAAACTATTAGAAAAGGTGATATATCTAATGCTCAAAAGATTGGCAAAGACTTTTTGAATAAGTTTAAGGATTCTCCTTATGCTCCAATGGTAATGTATTGGATGGGTCGTGCGGCAGAAAAAAGACATGAATATGCAGACTATATGAGTTATTATAAAAGTGTAATAGCCAAGTATCCTGATAATTATTATGCATACCGTGCCTATTTGCGTATGAACCATAATCCCGGACCAATTGTTACTAGCTATATTAATGAGCAGGAGATAGCATATCCATATAAAGTTAAGCCTGCAATTATTAAAGAATTAATAGATTTAGAAGATTATGACATTTTAGAGGAATTAGCAGGTGATGACAAGTTTTTGAAAAGCTGGATATTTTATCAAAAAGGAGATTACTCGCAATCTGTTGTATTGGCACGTGATGCAATGGATTCGTTAGATGTTAAACCTGATAAATTTGATGTACGTTGGAGATTGGTATATCCATTGCATTATTATGATGAAGTAAAGAAATATGCTGATGTAAATGGAAATAACCCGCCTCTCATGCTTTCAATTGTCCGAGAAGAAAGTTATTTTAATCCATCCGCAAAAAGTGCAGTTGGTGCTGTTGGCTTAATGCAACTAATGCCGCAAACTGCATCAGAAATAGCTATAAAACATAATATAAAGAAATTTTCATTATATATTCCTGCTCAAAATATTTTATTAGGAAATTATTATTATGCATTTTTGAAAACTTACTTATCAGGTATGGATATTTCTGCAGTGGCGGCTTATAATGGTGGAATTGGCTCAGTTAATAGTTGGAACAATTCAATTTATTATAATGATACAGATGAATTTGTAGAACAAATTCCATATCCAGAAACAAAAAATTATGTCAAAAAAGTTTTTAGGAGTTATTGGAATTATATAAGAATCTATTCTGGAAATAAATAAAAGGTCTGATTATTATTCATCAGACCTTTTTATATTTAATACTTGTATATTACTAGATCATTTGTTGTCTAGTTTTTTCCTTGATTTTATCAAGTTCTTTTATTTTCTTTTCAATATCTTTTACCTTTTTACCAAGAGCTTTTCTTTCTGCTTTAATAAGTTTGTATTGTTGATCGACATCATTATACTTAGCTCTGTAATTTAAAAGTTCATTTCTAACTTCGATTTGTGCATTATCAAGTTTTAATATTGCACCTTGCATGTCGTTACCGCCAGTAACTTCTTGTGTTGTAGTTGCAGCAGCTGGTGTAACTGTTTTGGTAGTAGTTGTAGAAGTTGATGCAATACTTCTGTGGGAAGAGTTTGGGTTATAACTTACATCATCAAAGTTTAGTGGGGTAAAAGCGTTTCCGTCAGCTAAAACGGCACCTGAGCATGCTAAAATTAGAACCCCAGAAATAACCAAATTTTTAAATGTTTTTATCATAGGACTTCTCCTCTCTGTTTACCGATAATAATACATGCTAAGTATATATTATTTATTCTTGTTTTACGTCATACAAATAACTGAGAAAAATAGTTGCAAAAAATAGCGTAATATAAGGCTTTTTATTGTTCTGTTAAGTTTTATAAAGGAAAAATTAACTAAAAAGAAAAAGACACTTGACAAAGAAATTTTTAGGGGATAGAATAATAAATGTGCCCAGTGCACAGGACTTAAAAACCGAATTAAGAAAAGTTAAGAAATTTTAAACAATCGCTTGACAAAAAAGTTTTAAGTTATAAGATAATAAATGCCGTGAGAAACGGATTTCAAACGAAGAATTTCTGAGTTTGATATTAAAGGTCAGAGACCTTTGAAGATTGCCCCGACTTGGTATGTGATCTGTAAATATATAAGAGATTTTCTTAGCCTTGTATGGCGGTAGTCAAAGTCGGAACATTGACAACAGAATAGCTGAAAACGAGAAACTTGTTAATTCTAGAAAAAGATGATGAGGACAAGAATGC
>CALVBU010000001.1 GCA_944325875.1 Candidatus Gastranaerophilales bacterium | reverse complement strand
TTTAAAAATTTTTATCTAACTGTCCCAAAATTCCGAAACTGGTTGTCAAATATTCCGGAACTGGTTGTTCTTTTACACTTGTTTTTTAGAAAGAAATTTTTATGGCTTTTAAAATATATTATATAAAATCTTTTTACAAAATTAGAGTCATAATATTTGTTATTTTTTTTGATTTTCTAGACTTTGAAAAATATAAATCCCATCTTTACATTATCATACTAAAGTTTTTTGTTTAGATATCTAACATATCTTTTAGCTAATGATTTATTATCTGTTCTGGTTGTGAATATCCCAGTTTCAAATGTCTTATACCAATCCCCATTGAGAGCAAGTCTTTTAGTTTTATCCGGATGTAAAAACGGATAGTGGTATGAACCTGCATTTATTAGATATTTTGCGGTTCCGTATAATAATTCTTTAGGGTCTGTTATTTGTTTTGTTTTCATAAATGATGAAAACAAAGAGGCTTTTTTCTTATTTATATTATTTATGTATATTGCATAATCTAAATTGATTTTTCCTATAAAAAATGATTCCAATGCATAAAAAAAATTCCCTGAGCTAAATTCATTAATTATATTATTTATACACATTCCAACTGCTCCTAAATGAAAAGGTATTCCAAATTTATTCCTTGTTGCTGGATAGAAATTAATCTTTGTATCCTGGAAATTTTTGTTAAATTCATTAATACATGATTTTATGTACTGTTTTCTTTGCAAAGGGATATTTTTTGAATATGGTATAAGGTTTGATATTTTCATATATATAAGAACACGTGTAATAATAAATTTTGCTATAATTATTTAATTATTTTAATATTTTTGAAATTTTAGCAAAAAATAAAATTTAGCAATTTTAAATTAGTATGTCAAGAATTTCTCAAATAAAGTCATATATTACTGCTCCCAGCAAATGTTTTATACCTAAGTGTAAAGCTCGTTGCTGTATTAATGCTCCTTTGCCTGAAGGATTTTTGGACAAGTTTCAAAGTCGAATTCAAAGAACTGTGTATAGTGGAATAAATATAGGTCAAAATGATCCTAAAGATTCTTTTAATTCTATTGTATACAGTACTCGCCCTATTCAGTTTATTGGGTATGATGAGAACGGAAAAAGTTTGTACGGCATTTCCAAAGAAATGCTTGAAAAATTACAACTAAAAAGCATGGAAGATGTGCAAAGATTGTTGCAAGAATATGATGAAAAGGAAATTTATAATTATTGTCCGTTTATTACAGATTATGCAAAGTGTAGTGTGTATGAACATCGTCCTCCTATTTGCCGTGATTTTGGCTCTTCACCTCTAAAGGTTGATAGATGCCCTGACAAGTCTAGCAGGCTTGATATTTTGAAGTTTTACTTAAAAAATCTTTTTAAATAATTGTTTCAAAAATTATTCAATATTCTGAGTAATTTTATTTTTTATAGGGATTGAAAATCCGAATAAATATTTTTTATTTTGAAGTGCTTTTGCATAAATTTGACCGTTGTGTGCATCAATAATCTTTTTAGAAAGATAAAGTCCTAATCCTGTACTTGCTTTATTATGTTTGGATGCTTGGAGTGCTATATATTTATCAAAAATGTTATTTAAGTCTTCTTCGATTAAGTATTTACTTTTGTTGATGATATTAATTGTTAGAGCTTTATTGTCTGATAATAATTGCAATTCAATAGTACTGTTCTTTTCGCCATATAGAATGGCATTTGTCAGAAAATTCATAATTACTCGTTTTATTTGGAGTTTGTCTGCTATCAAGCTATCTATATTCGTGTCATTTACGATTTTTAATTCTTGTTCGTTTCCTATTAGTAGGAGTTTTGTTTCATTTATTACGGAGTCTAAAAGTTTTGATATTTTTACTATTTCTGGTTCGATTTGAAGTTCTCCATTATCACTTTTGTATGTATCGATAATTTTTGATATCAAATCTATCATGTACTGGCATGAGAGTTCAGACATTTCTAGAAGTTCTTTTTGTTTGGTTGTTAATTCTCCAAAATTTTCGGATAATAATAAATGTAATGCATTTATTTGTGCAGTTGTTGGACTTTTTAGATCGTGGGTAATTTGTGCAACCAGTTCTGCTTTTTTCTTATAAATATTGTCTTTGTTTTTTTCTCTTGTCTTATTGAGTGAATATTTGCTTAAGACTATTATTTTTATTACAAAATAACAGCTTATTATAATTAGTGTGATTATCCAAAATAATTCTGTAATCAGTTCTATTATACCTACTTGACTTAGTAACCTTATATGTATCTATTATAGTCTTAAAAGTAATATTGTAAATATATAAAGTCGATATGCTGAAAATATACCCGTGCGGGTAATTGTTTTCATAATATTAGATGGTTAAATAATATTTAAGTTGATAGAAACCTAACAAAATATCTTTTTCATACTTCCAGCTATTCTTAATTCCAATAGGCCTCGAGAGAGGCCTTTTTTTTCTTCTATATCCAAGATAATCCTATAGATAATATTGAGAGTAGTATTGCACCTAAGAATGCGCTCCAAAAACTGTCAACTTTTACTCCGGGAACTAAATATCCTACGAACATAAATAAAAGCGCGTTTATTACAAGGATGAATATTCCAAGTGTAAGAATATTTATAGGAAGAGTTAGAAAAACTAATACCGGTTTTATAAATACGTTAATCAATGCGACTACAACAGCTGCAATAAGTGCAGTTGTAAAATTTAAAATCGTAATTCCGGGAATAACCCATCCTACAAACATCATTGCGAGTGCAAGACCAATCCATTTTAAAATTAATGCAAACATCATATCTCCTTATTTATTTACACAAGCTAATTATGTAATGTAATCTATTTATTTTCATTACCTAAAATATCTATGCAAAAAGGAGCAGATAAAATCTGCTCCTTTTTATGTGTCTTTTATTTATCCAAAATTATATAAAAAATCTTAGGTAAATATATGCGGAACTTAAGATTAAAGATGTAACCATAATAATTACACCATATTTTAAGAATTGCATAAAAGTAATAGGATGTTTATGAGCTGCAGCAGTTTCTGAAACGATAACGTTTGCCGCTGCTCCAATAATTGTCATATTGCCGCCAAGGCAAGCTCCAAGTGATAAGCACCACCACAATGGTTCAGCGTAAGCTTGTCCCATAACTTTTTCAATTTCTAAAATCATAGGAGTCATTGTTGCTGTATAAGGGATGTTATCAATGATTCCAGAGATTAAACCTGATCCCCATAAAATTAATAATGCTGTAGCTTTTTCTGAACCTTGAGTAACCGTTAATATCCATTTTGCCATTAAAGCAATACCGCCTGATGCTTCTAATCCACCGATTATAATGAATAATCCGATAAAGAAGAAAATTGTATTCCATTCAACTTCTTTGAATAAATCAGAAGGCTTTTCAAAAAGTAACAACACGCTCGCACCAAGCATTGCTGTCACAGATGTTTCTATGTGTGTGATGTCGTGTAATACAAATCCTGCAATAACTGCTATTAATACTACTAAACTGCGGATTAATAGAGCTTTATTTGTGATTGTATGTGAATTATCAATTTGCGCAATACTTGCCATTTTTTCTTCAGTTGTAACCAATTGTTTTTTGAAGAACAATGCAAGGATTATAAGTGCAACAATAAGAATAACAAATACAATTCCGGTTAATTCTTTGATAAAATCAGTGAAAGATAAGCCGGCTGCACTACCAATAATTATGTTAGGAGGATCTCCTATTAAAGTTGCAGTACCTCCAATATTTGATGAGAAAACTTCTGTAATTAAGTATGGAATTGGATTAATATCAAGTTTTTTCGCTATGTAAAATGTGATTGGCATAATTAATATTACAGTAGTTACATTATCCAAAAATGCAGATGTAATTGCTGTAAATAGACCAAGTACGAAAAGAATTCTAATTGGTTTACCTTGAGTATGTTTAAGTAACTCATTTGCGACCCAGTTAAACATACCGCTTTTTGTTGCAATACTTACAATTATCATCATAGATACAAGTAAGAATATTACGTTGAAATCAATATAATTAATGAAGTATAAATTATTAACATTTCCGTCTATGAATTTTGTTTGGCTTAATAATCCAAGCAAAATTGTAATTACTGCTCCTAAAAGAGCAACAGTTGCTTTTGGAATTTTTTCCAATGCGATAAAGACGTAGGATATTAATAATATTGTTGCCGATACACAGACACTATGTGCCTGAACAAAATTTAAAATGTCCATATTTCTTTAAATCTCCAATTTTTAAATATTTTGTCTAACCTAAAATAACGGATATATAATTATCCCTAGGGTGCTCTGGGATAAAGGTTCAGGTTATTGTTATTTGATTTAGAGATTTTTGTTTTTTGATTTTTGAAGTTTTGTATTGAGCCTTCGTTTTTTAATTGAAAATCTTTTGCTGTGGCAAATTTAATAGGGGAATTTATACTTAATTCCGGATTGTTTATGCTTTTTAAATTTTTAAGATTTTCATTAGTAATAAAATTCTCATAGTCTGTAAAATTATTTTCTTGTTCAATTTTTACAGCAGAATTTTGGATAATGATTTGCGAACTGTCCAAAGGCTCACATTTTGTAGTGTGAGTTCCCGCAAATATAAATCCTACCAAGAATATTAAAACTATTAATATACATTTTTTCATGCGATTAAATAATATTTAAAAAAACAACTTTTTTCAATATCTTATTATTTTATTGTTATTTTTCTAAATTCATGTTAATTTTTTATTATAAATATTCAGAGGGTAAGTTATGAATAAAAAGAGTTTTATTACAGGTTTTTCTATATTAATTTTGGTTATATTGACTGGTGCTGGTATATATTTCAATAAAATGAATAATCCAAAAAGTTATTCAGCAATTATATATCCGGAAGCTGAATCTTATGTAAAAGCAATGGCAGAAGGCAATGTTAAAGAAGTTTTAGTAAAACCAAATGAACAGGTTTCCAAAGGGCAAGTTTTAGCAGTAATGGAAGCTGAATCAAAAGAAAGTGTAAAGCCTGTAGCAGAACCTCAGAAAATAAATTTAACTCAAATGAAGTCAAAGCTGGACAAGGCTGAAGAAAATTACAAAAATGCAGCTATAATGTACAAAGATGGCGTTATTACCCAAGATGATTATGATGAAAGACTTACAACTTTAAAAGATGCGCAAAGCGCCTATAAAACAGCAGTTTATAAGTCAAAGGCTAATCCTGTACAACAAGTAAAAAAACAGCCACTTTCAATGAAAGTATTTTCTCCGATGGATGGGGTTGTTAATAGTACATTTGTTAAATCTGGTGATCTTGTAAAATCAGGTGATAATATGATGTTATTATCAATGAAAAACAAGAAAGTTACAGCTTATGTGGATAAGGAAGCTTCATTAAAAATAAAAACCGGTCAAGGTGTTCTTATTTCAGTTCCAGGATATGAACCTAAGAAATTTAACGGTGTAGTAGAACGCGTAGATAATAATCCTGTAACTATAGCTGATATTGCAGAACCTGTATATCCTGTGTCTATTTCATTTGATTCAAAAGTAGATAGCAGTAAGTTCAATACTGTAGGAAATGTCGCAGTTGTTTTTGTCAAATAATAAAAGCTGGTTCTAATTGTATAATTTTGTAAATATAACACTTTAAATAAATTATTTTTTATTTATAATTACAAGTGTAGCACTTACGGTTAAAGAAAATGACAATTGCAACCCAGAATATAGATAAATCCCCATTTAGTAATTTTGCTTCCTATAACAAAAATTCAGGAACTCAGAAAGCTTATCGAAGCAGACGTTATCACAATTTGGAAGAAGCTGACAGATTTACAAAAGTCCGTGCAACTGCTGGTGCAGTT
This sequence comes from Candidatus Gastranaerophilales bacterium, assembly GCA_944325875.1. Lineage (GTDB taxonomy): Bacteria > Cyanobacteriota > Vampirovibrionia > Gastranaerophilales > Gastranaerophilaceae > Scatousia. The sequence continues at coordinate 403,270 of CALVBU010000001.1, read as the reverse complement.
GTTGGGGCAGCTATTCCTCTTGTTTTTTTTGCTAAAAAACAAAATGGCAGTATTTCAAGTTTAAATAAATTATTGCAAATCAAATACGGGCTAAAGGAATTTATAACAATAGGTGCTTCCTCTATTTTAGGCGGAGTGTTGGCCGGTATGATTGGAGAATCTAAACAAAGTCGTAAAAATAAAGTTAACGAAGGCGTTTTTCAATTTATGAACTGTTCGGTTCCGCCTGTAATAATTGCAGGATTATTTAAGCTTGGCGAAAAATTTAAGCCATTAAATAATATTCCTTGTAAAATTGCTGCAACTGGAGTTGGAGCTGTAGGTGGTATGTATTTAGCCGCAGAATTATCTAATAAAATTAATGACCCTAAAGATCTATACCCTGATAGAAAACTAACTATAAAAGATGCGCTGGCAAATTTTGATGATGTTTTAGGAGCATTAGTGCTTGCAAAATTTAAATTCATAGAAAAATTAGGTGCAGAAAGATTATTACCTGCTGTTACAGCTTGGTGCGGATATCGTGCTGGTGTAAGTAATTAAATTTTAGTTTTAAATTTTAAGAAAATATGATATAATTAATATGTTGTTTAATAGCTATGGAGGAATGTATGCAAAATATTGATATAGAGCTGATTTCGGGGGGGGGGGCTGCCGTCTCATAGTGTAGATAAGCCTTTTGAGCTTTTGCCTCCGTCAAAAACATTCTATAATAGCCGTGCCAAATGTCACGGTAGTTTTGTATGTAATGTTTTAAAATTTGTAAATATTAAATTCGGAGGTATATATATGAAAAAGAAAAAAGCTTTTACCTTAGCGGAAGTTTTGATTACTATAGGAATAATAGGTATAATAGCCGCTATGACTTTACCTACATTGGTACAATCTCATAAAGAAAAGCAGACTGTTGCACAACTAAAAAAGTTTTATAGTGTTATGAGTAATGCGATGATGTTGGCATATAATGAATATGGCCCACTTGATGATTGGGGTGTCACTGGAATGGGTGGTTCTGAAGAATCTTTTTTAGAGGGGAATGCATTTAAAAATAAATTCATTTATAATTTGATGCCATATTTAAAAGTATTATCTTTCTGTGAATTTGGAGATTCTTCTTGTGAAAAAAATGATTATAGTGTTCGTTCTTTAGATGGAACTGCACATACTGTAGGTGGAGTTAAATTTCTTCCACATTTAGTTTTATCGGATGGGACAACAATTAATCATTTATGGTTTAGTAGTAATTCCGTTATTTATGGCGAGATATATGTTGATTTGAATGGTGTTAAAGCTCCAAATACTTTGGGTGTTGATATATTTGTGTTTGGAATTATTGAAAACAAAATTATTCCATACGGGTTAGAATCAGTTTCCAGATTTTCTGGGTTTAGTTTTGATAAATTGTGTTCATTAGATGTAACTAATCGTATGAATGGTTATGGTTGTGCAGCGTGGGTTATTTTTGAAGAAAATATGCAATATTTAAAATGTAATGATCTGAGTTTTGATGGTAAGAAAAAATGTAAATAAAAAAAACGACCTATTTGGTCGTTTTTTTTTTAATCAGAACTTTTAATTTTTATTTGCCCGTTTTCTTCTTTGAACTGGACATTTTGATTTGTAGGTTTTCGTCCAAAGATTTTTTTGATAGCGGGTTCTTGTTCTTCCAGTTCTTTATTTTTTTTGGCTTTTTGTTCATTCAGATCTTTCATTTCATCATATTCTTCCTGTTTGAATTTTTGCTGTCTTATATAATTCATATCGTGAACTGTTTGACCTTGAAATGAATGCATTTCTGTCATTACTTGCGGTGGAATCATTGGGTCAGCACTAACAATTGAACCAAGTAATAGAATTGATGATAAAAGTATGAACTTTTTCATTTGAAAATATCTCCTATTTTATTCTGAATGTTACATTAGCAACTGAAGTGATTTTCTTTTCAATTGAAGAAGTATCACTTATTCCCATGTCAGATACGTTAGTTGAATCTACTGGTGTGATTTGGAATACACCCATTTTTACTGATTGGATTTTTCCTACACGGTTATTTGTTGCTTTTAACATTGATGCAGCACGTTCTTTTGCATCTTTTGTTGCGGCTCCAAGCATTTCTACTTTATCATCAGCAAGTTTTGAATAGAAATATTCAGGGTTATAGGCATCGATGTCTATACCTTTGTTAATAAGTGTTTGTAATTCAGTAGAAAGTTCTTTGATTTTTTGTACGTCTTTTGATGAAACATACATTGGTTGTGAAATATTATAATATTCGATTTGACTTGTGTTATAGCCGTTTGGAAGTGTTTTGTATGTGTAATATCCGTTTGGAGCTTTAATTTCAATTTCAGATTCATTAAAGCCTTTTGCAATTATAAATTGTTTTACTTGAGGAATTTGTTTTGTAATTGTTTCGTAGGCTTGAGCTTTTGTTGGCTTACGTGTCATAATTCTAAATTCTAATCTTCCGCTGTCAGATGTAACTGTTTTGTAAGAAGATCCGGTTACTGTGATAACATCTTTTGATAAATTCCCAGTTGCAAGAGATGTTGCAAATATCAATCCTCCTGCGAGTACAATTGATAAAATTGTCAATTGGAATTTTTCAAGTTTTTCGAACATATAATACCCTCCTTTAAATATAATGTAATATTAACATGTTTATTTTTATTTTACAAAATATAAAAATAAGTGTATAATAAACTTACTAAAAGTAAAGGGTTAATATGAAATATATTGAAAAAGTTTTAAATGAAGTTAAATTAAAAGATTCACATGAAACAGAATTTATTCAAGCTGTAGATGAAGTGTACAGTGCTTTGGAACCGGTTATAGAAAGCCATCCTGAATTGGAAAAAAATGCTATTTTAGAAAGAATGTGTGAACCTGAACGTATGATTATGTTCAGAGTCCCATGGATAGATGATAGTGGTAAAATCGTTGTAAATAGAGGCTATCGCGTACAATTTAGCAGCTTAATCGGTCCTTATAAAGGCGGGTTAAGATTTCACCCAAGTGTAAATCAAAGTATTATTAAGTTTTTAGGTTTTGAACAAATTTTTAAAAATGCCTTAACAGGTTTGCCTATAGGTGGCGGCAAAGGTGGTAGTGATTTTGACCCTAAGGGTAAATCAGATAATGAAGTTATGAGATTTTGTCAGAGTTTTATGACAGAATTACAAAGACATATAGGGCAAGATGTCGATGTTCCGGCTGGTGATATTGGTGTTGGAGCAAGAGAAATCGGATATTTGTTTGGTCAATATAAACGTATAAAAGATGCTTATGAAGGTGGCGTGCTTACCGGTAAAGGATTATCTTACGGTGGTTCTCTTGCAAGAACTGAAGCTACAGGGTATGGGCTGATTTATTTTATGCGTGAAATGCTTAAAAATAATGGTAATCAATCTTTGCATGGTAAGACTGTAACAATTTCCGGTTCTGGAAATGTTGCAATTTATGCTTGTGAAAAAGCTCAGCAACTTGGCGCGAAAGTAGTTGCAATGAGTGATTCAAACGGTTGTATTTATGATAAAGATGGTATTGATTTGCCAACTATCAAGAGAATTAAAGAAGTAGAGCGCGGACGAATAAAAGAGTATTTGCATACAAATCCGTTTGCAGAATATATTGAAAGAACCGGTGAAATTTCTCCGATTTGGACAATCAAGACAGATATAGCATTACCTTGTGCTACTCAAAATGAATTAACTTTAGAGTCTGCAAAAATTCTTGTGGATAATGGAGTAATTGCAATCGGTGAAGGTGCAAATATGCCAACAGCTAAAGATGCTATAGAATATTTCCTTGAAAAAGGCGTACTTGTTGCACCTGCTAAGGCTGCAAATGCTGGAGGTGTCGCGACTTCAGCTATTGAAATGAGCCAAAATAGTATGAGATATTATTATACTTTCGAAGAAGTTGATAAAAAACTTGAAACTATAATGAAAAATATCTTTTATTCTTGTAAAGATGCAGCTGAAAAATATGGATTAAAAAATAATTATGTCGCAGGTGCGAATATTGCATCTTTCTTGAAACTTTCTGAAGCAATGATTGCTCAGGGTGTAGTTTAATTTTTTGAACAGTTAGAACAGCTTTGGTCGGTTTTCCCGAATATTAGACGGAATCCGCCAAAGCGTTTTTTCATGGTGCAATTTACGCTGTTTGTTATTCCGTTAATATTTTTTGTAATTTGATTTACTTGATTCATTGTATCTGTAAGGTTTTGGGTTGCACTGTCTATGTTTTTTGTTATTTGTTGAATATTATTTGTAGCTTGTTCTATGTTATCCATAGTGTTATTTAATGATTGTTGATCTATAGAGTTATCTATTTTATAAGTTGTATTAGATAGATTTTGAGTGGTTTGCGATAGGTTTTTAGTTGTTGCTGCTATATTTTTTTCGTTAGCTTTTAAGATGTTTTTAACTTCAATAAGGACATTTCCGGCTTCTTGGACTGTTGAGTTAACACTGTTTAGAACATCTCCAAGATTCTCTATAATAATGTCAATATTTCCGTTTTCTGCGTGCATTTGCATTAATTTTTCAAAGGATACAGAACTTTTCCCTTTTATGATATCTCCGTTTTGTAAAACTTTTTCTGACGCTAATTCAGGTAATTCTATTTCAACATAATCATATTCACCTTTATTGCTTTTTACTTGGACATATATGTTTTTAGGGAAATTTAATTTTTTCGGGAATAATGTTATTGTGATTTGAGTTGCGCTATAATCATCATTTGGTTCAATATCTGTAACTTTTCCTATTTGAAATCCTTTAAAAAAGACGGGCATATTTCTTTCAAAAGGCTCCAATTCGGTGAATTCTGCTTTTATTCTTGTATAATGAGCGACTTTATTCAAATAAATTCCTAGCCAAATTATTCCGCAAATAATTGCTAAAAGTGCTAAAAATGAAATTATTTGAATTAGTATTTTTTTCATACTCAAATAATTTCAAGCTTTGGAATATAATTCATTCTCTAATTAGGTATTAAATGAAGCTAATTTCGTAGTATCCGTTGTTGAAGTAGAATTTCATTTTAATAGTTTCTCCGTTGTATATTTCAGGTGGTTTTTTGAAGTATGGAAGTCGCATAAGCATATAATAAACTTCATCATTTACTGTTTTATTGGAGGATTTGTAAATGAAGTTTCTATTCAATAGTTTTCCGTCACTGCCTATAGAAAAACTTATTGCACAATCTCCTGAACCTGATATATTTGGAATGTTCAGCTTTGAAAGCATTGCATATCTCAAGTTATTTTTATAATTAATAAGTGGTGTTTGATCAACTGGTTTTGGCTTTTGGACTTGTTTTGGTGGTTGCGTCTGTTCGGTAACTACTTTTTCTGCAGTTTTTTGCACAACTTTCGGAGGGGTTTTTACTATTTTATTAATTTGTTGAGTTTGATTTTGAGCAACAGTCTGTGGTTTGCTCGGTTGTACTTTTTTTACTGTTGTGTTTGAGTTGTTTTTTATTGTTTTCGGTGTAAGCGTTTTTGCTGACTTTTGAGCAGGCTGTTGAGGTTTATTTACTTGGGGAACGAACTTATTGATTTCAACTTCTTTTTTGATAGAAATTTCTTTCGGAATTTCTGCAATTATCTTTGAGTTTGTACTTTCGTCCCATATTTTATCAATATCAGGAATATTTGAGTTCTGTTGTTTAGTAATTTTTTTTGAATTTTCGACTTTTGGTGATTTATCTTTAATTGTCCAAGGAATTATAGATAGGATAATACATAGAACAAATATAGCTATAGAAAATATTTTACGAATATCAGGTACTTGAGGAGTTGTTTGTATTTCATCAAAGGTATTGTTTCCGCAATCACAGTATTCCGGTTTTATTTCGTATTCACTTCCGCAATCTTTACATCTGAACATTTTTTAACCTTCTTATTTTTTCTACATCTGCGTAGTCATCAGGTTTGCTATATTTATCATATGTTGAAATTACAAAGCCGCCTGTGACATTTGTTTGAATTCTTTTTGTGCCTTTCGGAAATTTAAGGATATTTTTCCCTTGATAGCTTAATAATACCGGCTTGATACTGCTTACGGCAAGTGGTGTAAAGTATGGTGTATCAGACCAGACTCGTAAGTTTGAAATGTTGCCGAATTTATCAACCGTAAAAGAAAATCTAAAACGTGTACCCATTGGAGCTGCAACTCTGGCATCTCTCATTACTTGATTCTGAAGATCGCTTCGCCATTTGTTCCAAAGGATTATTTCTTCTTCTTCAGTCAAAACAGTTTTTGGTTCTTCTTTTACAATTTGTTGAGGTGTTTTTATTGTTTGTTCTTTTTTTATTTCAGGTTGTTTTTGTACTATTTGAGTATTTTGTTTAGGTGTAGAATTTACTATTTCCTGAACTGATTTAGGTAGATTAATTTTATTTTGTTCTTTAGGTTGGGATATAGTTTTATTTTGAATTTTTGTTTTTTGAGGGTCAAAATTTATTGTTTTTTGTACTTTTTGTGGCTGTTGATTTTGAGTTTTGACTTGCTTTTGCTGTATTTGATTTTGTTGTGGTTGAAGTTTTATTGTTTGATCTTTAATTTCATTTTTTTGAATTTGAGGTTTTATTTCAATTTCAGAAATTTCAACTGTATTATCTTCAATAATAGGAGATTTTGTATTTACAATTTCTTGATTAATATTTTCAACCCCCATATTAGCTTTGGCAAATCTTACAGGTTTATAAATTTTTGGTTTTATAATTCCTGTAAGTCCGGTGATAACTATGAATGATATTGCAAGTAGTATTATAATTTTGTTCATTATTTATCCAATTTTGCAAGCAGACTGTCGCTTACGTATATATCGTATTTTGTTTTGCTAAGCATATATGTCTCAGCAATTAGGAGTGCTGTAGGGACAAGAGCTGAAACTAAGCTCAATAAAATTCCCTGCATATCTCCGCCAATTTCTGTCATAAAGTATGATACGTTCATAGAAAATTCTATAAAAATTATTGCAACTCCGATAATTAATGCTCTATTTTTTTCCAGATGAATTTTTCTGGTATTTTCTAATCCGTAAATATCAGTTCCATGAGAAATATAATCTCGGAATCCATCAAGTTTTATAACGTCAGATCCTGAAATCTTTCTTCCGCATACGAAGCTGTTTACAAAGGAGAAGAATGCAAAAATAATCAATAATGTTGCAAGCACCAAAAATATAGGGCTGAATCTTAGTCCCGAAATTCTAATCCATCCTGCCGCTTCAGGAAAGCACATTGCGAGGGTATTTGATACTCCATAAGCTAAAAATGGTGCGGTAAGAATTCCGACAATTGTTTCTCCAAGTCCTTTTAATTGGAGCATAAACATTTTATCTTTTATGTAATTAAGCTTATTTGTTCCTAAACTGTTTATATAGCGTGAAATCCATATTTGATATTCGTTTAGAACTCTTTCAAAATCTTCTCTGAATTCATATTTATCTAATTCCATTGATAAAATTCGGTTATTGAATTTGAAATATCCGCTGCCAATTGCAATGGTTACGTTCAGTCCGATAAAGAAAAGTGAAATAAATGTAGCGAAAACAATTCTGCCATCCGGATTCATGTAGTAAATTAAATTTATTGCATAAAAAGCTATCATAAAAATTCCAGATAGAGTAAGCATAATATTTTGTGCGAATTTGGATTCAGGCCTTTGGATGTTTTGCAACATCAGATAAATCCCTTGCTTTAAGATTAGTGAAATTCCGTATACCGCAAGTGAAAATATAAATAGCACTTTTATATTAGTTGGCATATTTGTAAAGTTTGCACTCATTTCGATAGGGAGTCCCATAAGGTAATTGGTAATTCCAAAGGCTGTGACTAATGAGCTTATAAATAGTGCTATGTTTAAGAAAATTCCTGTTTTGGAACTTACGGATAAGCGTTTTTTTATATCACTTATTGAAAACGCAATTTGTTTAGTAATTGCAATTCTATATTTTTCTAAATCTGATTTTCTTTTTTCAATTTTTGTCAAAACAAGGTTTTCTTCAGGAGAAATATTGTTTTGTTGTGGTTTTTCAGATTTAGAAAGCCTCAAGCTTATATATTCTTCGCTGTCTGCTATCATTAATTTGCAGATGTTATCGAAAACAATCCTTTCTGTAATCGGTTTGCCTTTAAAAAGAATTTTTTCATTTTGGAAATTATTCGTGATCACACATTTTGATCCCGTCTTGTCAAAGTGAATAGTCAACATACAGTTTTCAGCGAAATCAATATAAAAATCGCATTGAGGATTGTTTCCGATAGTTATAAAATCTTTGTTATCGAATGATTTTTCTTGTTTTGATGTAGAGATTGTTAATGTCATATTTTACCTTTAATTGTATTCGTAATATGGTTGAGCTGTCATAGGTTCTGATAGCATAATTTGTAAGACTGTACCTTCTGGAACATGGACATCTTCACCTTTTGTTAAAACTGCAGATGTCGCTCCGAAAGCTCCGCCTACAGCAGCACCGCCTACGAGAGCTTGCGTCGGGTCAGCTCCGCCAAGTAAAAATAATGCACCTAGTAAAAGTCCGCCTAATGCTCCGCCGGCAGTTCTTTTTGCTATGTTCAAAGCTCTTGGAGAGTCGCCTACGATATATACTTCATTTGTAGAAAGTGGAATAACTTTACCATCAGGTGTTAGTATTTGGTTAAATTTCATTCCGATTTTGCCATCGCCCATTGCAAAAGTCGCAGGTCTTGAATCGATTACATTCCCGTTAATTATGCTTCCTGCAGGTGCGATTAGGACTCCGTTTACAATCCAATCTTCTCCTAATTGAGCTGAAATTTTATCATTATTTGCAATGCTGTCTGAGCTAATTGTAGAAGATAATACTGCATTAAATTCTTGTCCTGCTTCAACGTGTACAAGGGAGCCTGTTAAAACATTTTGTTTTTTTAGTTTTATTACAGGTTCTTGTATAGTTCTTATTGGAGTTTGCGGAGTAATTGCAGAGGTCTTTCCGTCAAATCTTGCTTGGGCTTCATCACTAAAGTCATAAGTTTGTTCTTGTGGCTTTGTTTGTATATCAAGAGTAATAATATCTTCAGTTTTACCTGTGGATATAGCTTTTATTCCTGATGAATTCTTTGACATAAATTCACTAGCTTCGCTATGGAATAGTGTCAAAAATGCTGAATTGCGAATTCTTTTTGTATCAAAATTGGAATCCTCTATAGATCCAAGAATTTTTTTGTTTAAATCAAGACTGTCATTAGAAAGATAGTAATAGTAACTATCTTTGCCGTTAGGCTTTAGAACGATTACAGTATAAATATTTGATGCAGGGTTTTCGAGCAGATAAAAGTTGTTTTTTGTGAATTTTCTAAATCCTGTAATATTTAGTGATGGTTGTATAAGTTGTTCAGCTCTTTGAGTGTTAATATCTTTAATGTTATAGAGTCTTGCAAATTCTTCTGCAAGTACTGTGTTTGCATTTAAAAGAAATATTAAAAATATACACAAAAACCTTTTCATCATATTTCCTATTATTTGCTATTATACTTTATTTTGAAACTTTTTGTAAATAAAAATTTGCATTTATTAACTAATAAATATATAATGCTGAAAACGGATATTGCAAATGAAAAAAAGGTTATTTTTACTAATATTAATATATACAGTTTGTAGTTTATCTGCTAGTGCTAAAAATTATAATGTCTATTCGCCTAAAGTATATAAGCAGAGTAATCTTGTTCAGTCCAATATCGGACAAAAAGGAGATGTGATTGAACTTGTTGTGGATTATTCATCAAGTATGACGCATTGGATAGGTTTAGCAAAGTCTACTTTGCAGACAATTTTGCCAAAAGTTTCTGCAAATACAAATGTCGGGCTTCGTGTTTTTGGACAAGGTTCGGGAAATTTTTTCGTAGTTGATATGTTTAATGCTTGTAAAGCGACAAAGCTTGTAAGTTTTCCGAGGTCCTCTAATACATCATCTGTTATATCCGGACTATATTCTACAAAAATTGGTGCCGCGACTCCTTTAACTTATGCTCTAGAACGCACTGTATATCAAGATTTTTCTGCATTTCCTAAAACTGTTAAAAAGAAAATCGTTTTAGTAACAGATGGAGAAGAAACTTGTCAGCGTGATCCTTGCGCTTTTGTGAGAGAACTCGCCTCATCTCGTTCAGATATTGTGATAGACGTGATTATTGTAAATGGTTCTGATAATCTTAGATGTTTGGCTGATGCGACTCATGGCAAGTATTATAAAATCGGTACGGATAATGATTTTGGGAATGCTATGGGGGTAAGTTTTGGTACCCAGCCAGAAAATTCCTTCAATCCGCAATCGCCAAATATTAATTCTAAAGGTAATGGAAATAATATTCATTACGAATTTATACAATAGTATTACATTATCAAGTTGTAAATGTATCCAACTATAGTAAATGTAATGAACATGAATATAACAAATCGTATAATTAATTCTTTTTTCATTACTCGAGAAAGTATAATCATTTCCGGCAAGCTTAGTCCCACAACGGCCATCATAAATACTAATACTGTTCCTACAGCAGCTCCTTTATTAATTAAAACTTGCGCGATTGGGATTATTGATGTGATGTCGGCGTAAAGTGGAATTCCTACAATTACAGCCATTGGAATAGATAAAAGATTATCTGCACCCATATATTTTATAAAAAATTCTTGAGGTACGTATCCGTGTAAAAATGCTCCTACTCCTATACCTAAAAGCATAAATAGCCATATACGTTGCATTAAATCTTTTGTATAAATTAAAGAGTCTTTTATTTTATTAGTAAGAGTTAATTTCTGCACATTAGAATTGCAGGAGCAAGAACAGGTTGTTGCTTTTTTATTTTTAATTGTATGTATATAATCTTGTAGAAACTTTTCATAGCCAAGTTTCCCCATAATAAAGCCCCCCATCATTCCAACAATAATTCCGGTTAGTACATATAGTATTGTGACTTTTACTCCAACAACTCCGGCTAAAACCAGAATAGCTATTTCATTTATCATCGGGGATGTTATTAAGAAGCTCATTGCTATACCAAATGGTATTTTAGCTTCTATAAAACCTATAAATAACGGTATGGATGAACAGGAACAAAAAGGTGTAACTGCTCCAAATATTGATGCTAATAGGTGCGCAATAAATTTAGGTTGTTTTTTAAGATAATTCTTAAACTTAGTATTATCTATATAACTTCTCAAAAGTGCAATTATTGAGATTATTGTGAACATTAAGAAAAATATTTTAACTGTGTCGTATACAAAAAAATGAATTGCTGCCCCATAATGAGTATTTTCTGATAGTCCCAGTATTTGATATACAAACCAATTGGCAAATGATAAAAACATAATGTATCTCCCTAATATATTCCAAAAGTGGCATATTATTGTTTTGATTATATGCCATTTGTGTTATATTGTCAATATGGATAATATACAAAAAGCAAATATATTTAGTGCGCTATCAAATCCAATGAGATTGGATATTGTAGGGTTGTTGCTAGATGGGGAAAAATGTGTCTGTGAAATAACTCAACAGTTAGATTATGAGCAGCCACATATATCAAAGGGATTAAAAATCCTTAAGAACGCAGGCATAATACAGGCTAGAAAAGAAGGTTTAAATGTATATTATAGCCTAAAGTTATGTTGTATAAAAAATATACTTTTATGTTTAGATACAAAAAATGTTAAATGACTAACTTCTCAATTTTTGTATAAACCTATTTATTCTTTCAATAGCCAATTTTAGATTTTCAAGTGAGTATGCGTAAGAAATCCTCAAGTATCCTTCTCCGCAATCACCAAAGGCTGTTCCAGGAACTACAGCGACTTTTTCTTCCATTAAAAGTTTTGTTGCAAATTCTTCACTTGTCATTCCAAATTCTTTTATGCAAGGGAAAACATAGAATGCGCCATAAGGCTCAAAACATTCTAGACCCATTTCTTTAAAAGCATTCATTAGAAATCTTCTTCTTTGATTGTATGCTCGACGCATAGTCTCAACGTCGGCGTCCCCATTTTTTAATGCGCTAATTGCCGCATATTGACTTGTTGTTGGTGCACACATAATTGCGAATTGATGAATTTTTGTCATTTGAGAAAGGATTTCTTTTGGAGCGCAAGCATAGCCCAAACGCCAGCCGGTCATTGCATAGGCTTTTGAAAATCCGTTTATTAGTATAGTTCGTTCTTTCATTCCCTTAATTGACGCAATTGAAACGTGAGAGTTTTTGTAAGTTAATGCAGAATAAATTTCATCTGACATAACAAGAATATCTTTTTCTATAATTATTTTCGCAATAGCTTCCAGGTATTCCTTTTCCATAATTGCACCTGTAGGATTATTAGGGTATGGAAGAATTAGAACTTTAGTTTTTGGTGTAATTGCGTTAAGTAATTCTTCAGGTTTTAGGCGAAATTCATTTTCTGCTTTAAGATTAATAATTACAGGTTTTGCATTAGCAAGTATAGCGCAAGGTTCATAAGACACATAAGAAGGTTGCGGAATAATTACTTCATCATTCGGGTTGATTACTGCACGAAGTCCTATGTCAATAGCTTCAGAACCGCCTACAGTTACTAATATTTCTGTATCAGGATTGTAAGAAATTTTTTGAGTTCTTTCAATATAGTTTGCAATTTCTTTTCTTAAATCTTTTAAGCCGGCATTTGATGTATAGAAAGTTCTTCCACGCTCAAGTGAATAAATGCCTTCATCTCTAATATGCCAAGGAGTATCAAAGTCAGGTTCCCCTACACCGAGAGAAATTGCATCTTTCATTTCACTTACTATATCAAAAAACTTTCTTATCCCTGAAGGTTTTAGGGAAGTAACTTTTTCTGAGAGAAAGTTTCTCATGGTGTAATTACCTCTCTTTCATCAATAGATTTTTTATTGATAATTGTTCCATGGTCTTTGTATTTTTTTAGGATAAAATGTGTCGCAGTGCTTAGTACACTGTCGAGAGTAGACAGCTTATCAGATACAAATCCTGCAATTTCTTTGAGTGTTTTTTCTTCTAACGTTACAAGCAGGTCATATCCTCCAGAAATCAAATATACAGCCTTAACTTCTGGGTAGTTGTAAATTCTTTCTGCAATTTTATCAAAGCCTTGACCTCTTTGAGGTGTAACTTTAACTTCAATAAGAGCTGTGACTTTTTCAATAGAAGTTTTTTCCCAGTTTATAAGTGTATGGTATCCACAAATGATACCTTCTCTTTCTAATGCTTCAAGTTCTTTTAAAACGGCGTGTTCTTCTACTCCAAGTAGAATTGCCAGTTCTTTAAAATCTATCCTGCTATTTTTTTCAAGAATTGCAAGTAATTCTTCTCTCATAAATCTCTCCTATAATTCTTACTTTAATTGTATAACAAAATTAAAAAAGCAGGTGAAATTATTAATTTTAAGTTCGGTTTGCTTTAGTATGTAAAAATACAATTATTGTTTTCTAAAAATTGCTGGTGCATTAGCTTCAGTAATTTCTTTTCCCCCTATGTATAGTCTGTCTTTTGGAGAGATAGAAATTTCTTCAAAGAATTCTAAGAATTTGTTAAGGGTGTTCACTGTTTTATATTTTCTATTCTTGCAATCCCATTCACAAAGTCGTAAATTCCAAGTGTCGTCTGCTTTTGAATATATAAAATCAACTTCCCCGAGCGCTTTTCTAATTGTTTGAAACCAAGAAATGTTTCCACATTTTTGTTGTAATGTTTGTTTTACTATTTTGAAGTTTTTAATAGAATTTTCGGCTCTTTCTACATTTTTGGATCCAATAATTAAACCTCCGTCAATACTATTAAATGAGTTTTGTATTTTGTTTAATTGTGCAGTAAAATCATTTTCTTCACAAATGTCCCATAGGTGAAATCCAAGTGCTGATTTGTTATTTTCAGATTTGATTCCGCCTCCGGTACAGGTTCTAATGTTTACGGTATTAAAAACATCAGATTTTAAAATAGTTGGAGTTATTGCATTAGGGTCAAAACCGATATGTTTGCCTTTAGGTAGTTTATCGAAAGCTTTTGAACTTAAAATATTTATTCTTGAGGTAAATGAGATATTTGCAGAATTTGTCATATTAAGATAAAAAACAAACAAAACTTTTTTTGCATAAAGATGTAAATAAATTTTTCTTGTTTACAATAACTAATCTTATGTAGTTTATTGTGCAGATAAATTGGAATTTATTTAATAAATTTTCAAAGGGTCTTTGCCACTTATAAGATCAATGGCTTGCTGAAAATAATTCATAATGTTAAGTCTTTTGGTTTGTTACGATATGCAACGTTAATATTATATCAAAAAACACATACAATGAATAACAATATTACAAAAATTTAGTTTTGCAATATTGTTATATAATATTAGAGTTAGACTGTAAAGAATTCTGCTGAAGAGACCACAAAAAAAACATACTATTTGAGGAACTCTATCAATTGAAATAAATACAAATAATCGGGTTCAAATAGTATATTAGGAAAAATTCCCGGAGATGGATTCGAACCACCGTTGGAAGAGCCAGAATCTTCAGTCCTGCCACTAGACGATCCGGGATTATATTATTTTAATTCAGAGAGGGTGGGATTCGAACCCACGGTGGAGTTGCCCCCACACAACCTTTCCAAGATTGCACCTTAAGCCCCTCGGACACCTCTCCTTGGTGTTTATACATGTGCTCTTTTATATTCTACAGTAAGCATTGATTATTGTAAATAGTCTGAACTTTTTCTCTTTTCTATATTTTGTTATGTGGTAAAATTAATTCTATGAAAAATGTTACACCTGCTATTAATCAAAATTTAAAAGGTTCAATTATAATACCTTCGGATAAGTCAATATCTCATAGAGCATTGATGTTTGCATCTTTAGCTGAGGGGAAATCTGTTATTAGAAATTGTTCAAAGGCAAAAGATCCAATGTCGACACTTTCTATTTTTCGAGATTTGGGTGTTGATATTCAAAATATAGATGAAAATACAATTATTGTTAATTCGACAGGAAAGTTAAAACCTTTGAATGATGTTCTTGATTGTGGTAATTCCGGTACTACAATGAGATTAATGTGTGGTATCTTGGCAGGCCAACCATTTAGTTCTACATTAGTTGGTGATGAAAGTTTATCAAAACGTCCTATGAAAAGGGTTATTGAGCCTCTTTCTTTAATGGGTGCAAAAATTTCTGCGATTAATAATTGTGCTCCTATTCAAATTGATTCCGCACAACTCGTAGGTATTGAATATTCTTCAAGTATTGCTTCGGCTCAGGTAAAATCTTGTATGCTTTTAGCAGGATTGCATGCAGAGGGCGAGACTGTTTATAAAGAGCCTTATTTATCAAGAAATCATACGGAATTGATGCTTGAATATATGAATGCTGATATTTTTTCAGATGGTGTTATAACAAAGATTAGGCCTTCAATTCTGGAGCCTCGTGAGATTTCTGTTGTTGGTGATATTTCTTCTGCTGCATTTTTTATGGCTGCAGCATCAATTGTTCCAAATTCTGATGTAGTCCTTAAAAATGTAGGTTTGAATCCAACCAGAACTGGAATTTTAGAAGTACTTAAAAAAATGGGCGGTAATATTGAAATTCTGGATGAACAAGTTGTATCAGGAGAACTTGTAGGTGATGTGAGAGTTAAGTATTCTGAATTAAAAGCTTGTACAATAGAGGGTGAAATTATACCAAAATTAATCGATGAATTGCCTGTAATTGCGGTCCTTGCAACACAAGCTGAAGGTACTACGATTATTAAAGATGCAGAAGATTTGAGAAATAAAGAAACAGATAGAATTTCTGCAATAGTCAATGAACTAAAAAAAGTGGGTGCAGATATTACCGCAACTGAGGATGGATTTATAATAAATGGGAAAACTTCCCTAAACGGTGGAGTTGAAGTGGATACATACCATGATCATAGGCTTGCAATGAGCTTGTATGTAGCCGGTTTGATATGCAAAAAAGAAATTTTAATTAGAGAGTTTGATTGGGTGGATATTTCTTTCCCAGAATTTGAAACTCTTATGAATAGTTTAATGTAAAGATCTTTTAATAAGTTTTTTAATTAATTAGGCAATTTTTTCGAGTAAAAATTGTTTATATTATTGTAGGTTAATTTGGAAAGGTTATGTTATATGGTTGATGGTGTTTCAAATGTTGGGTATGGTGTGTATAATAATTATTCAGCCTATAAGGATGATTTTTTAGCGCAAAGTTATTTTAATAATGTTTATAAATCATCTTCTACACCAAGTGATTCTGTTGCATTTAGTGGTAATTCTGATAAAAAGGTTGTCGCAGATAAATCAGAAGAAAAAGAATCTTCAGGCAATTCGGTTTTATTGCCATTATTAATTGCTACAGGTGCTTTTTTGACTGGTAAATATTTTAACAAAATTAAAGGCTTTTTTACCAAAGGTGCAGCAAAAGAAGTTTTGAATACTGCTAATAAAACCGTAAATAAAGCAAAAGGTAAAGCTCAAGATGTTTTGACAAACGCTCAACGAAATCAAATTAAAAATACATCGGTTACAGGAGCAAGCAACCCTATAACTAATGCAAGAGAAGCTGAAATAATAACAAATATTGATACAAAGCATGTTAAAGGTAACACTAAAAAACTTGTAGAAAATTCTGTAGATGATGTTGTAACTGAAGCTCAACAAAAGGCTTATGATGCAGAAATAGCATTTCGTCCTATGACGCAAAAACAAAATGCAAAAAATAATAGTATAAAAACTCAAAATGCTAAAGAACGCGCAGAAAAGAATTCGATCGTTAATAATTCAAAAGGTGGTGAAAAGTTAGAAACTGTTGCAACAAATGTAGCCAAAGCCGAAGCCACTACAAAAAAGATTAAAAACGGTACATATTTAAATCCTGCAAATAATAATAAATATGAGATAAAAGATGGTAAAGTTGTAAAAATTATTCTTAATAACGGAAATAAAGAAGTTGTCGATCCCCTAAAAATTGCTAAACACCTAGACAAACATAACGTACAACTAGAGACTTTTGCAACAGCAACAAACAAACAGCAACTTTCCGCAGGTAAACAAAACCTAAATGTTGCAGCTTAATAAAAATAATAAAAAAAGACTTTCTGATTAAAAGAAAGTCTTTTTTTATGGGCTCAGAGGGGCTCGAACCCTCGACCAATTGATTAAGAGTCAACTGCTCTACCAACTGAGCTATAAGCCCTAACGATTACTTTATGATTATATAACGCTAATAAAAATTTTACAATAGTTATAAGGTTGCAAAATAAATATATTCATGGCAAAATTAGAAGAAATGGATAATAAGAGTGATAAAAATTTAAAAGCCATGATTATGGCAGCAGGGGTAGGAAGTCGATTAGATCCATTAACCAAGTATGTTCCAAAGCCTCTAGTGCCGGTATGTAACCGTCCTGTTATGGAAATTCTTTTAGACAAATTGTCGAGAATCGGAGTAAGGGATGTTGTTGCGAATACATATTATCTTGCAGACCAGATAATATCTGCTTGTAAGAATAATCGTTATGGTATAAATTTTGATTATATAAAAGAAGAAACACTTTCTGGTACTGCAGGTGGTTTGAAAAAATGCCAGTATTTCTTTGAGCAAGGTGAGGATTTTATAGTTTTATCTGCTGATGGGTTATCTGATGCTGATTTGCAGGCTGGACTTGATGTCCATAGAAAATCCGGTGCTATTGCAACAATCGGAATTAAAAAGATTCCTTTATCAGAAGTTTCTCACTTTGGTGTAGTTGTAACTGATGATGATGGATTTATTACGGAATTTCAGGAAAAACCTAAGATAGAAGAAGCTAAAAGTAGTTTTATAAATACAGGAATTTATATTTTTAATTACAAGATTTTTGATTTTATACCGGCAGATACTTTTTATGATTTTGCTAAAAATGTATTTCCAAGGTTATTGTCTTGCAGAGAAATTAATACATTCGAAATAAAAGATTATTGGACAGATATTGGAACAATTGATCAATACGTTCAATCAATGCATGACCTGTTTGAAGGTCAATGTCATTTTGAACATGGAAAAGTTGAAAACAGTGGTGAAGGTTTATATATTTCAGAATCAAATATTAATTCTGATGTGATATTTTTAGGCCATTCTACTATTGGTAAAAATTGTTCTATAGGTAAAAATGTAACTATAAAAGATAGTATAATCTGGGATGATGTTGTGATTAAAGACAATGTTGTAATAGAGAATAGTATTGTGGCATCAGGTGCAAAGATCAATTCTAATTTGTCATCTGTTGTAATTGCAGCAAATAGTATCGTGGATGAACCTATAAAAAACAGTACAGAAAAACTCTTGATTTTTTAGAGTTTTAATGATAAGTTAATAAAGTGACTTTGAGAGCTTTATAAGTAGAGGTTTCATAGTTATGAAAAATTAAATAGTTGCGGGACTATGGCGCAGCGGTAGCGCAGGGGACTCATAATCCCTTGGTCGTGGGTTCGAATCCCTCTGGTCCCATTAAAAATAACAGGTTTAATACCCTGTTATTTTTTTTATTTATTAATTAGGGTATATTGGAGGGGGATAAAGCTCTAATATGTTGGTTTATGTATTATTTTAATTTGTATAAGATGTTTATTTAAAATACTTAAACATTTTATTTATTATTTGTTTGAGTTTAGATTCCGGATGTTTGATAGGAGGGTAGTACATCTTTTCGGTATCGAAATCTTTATATGTAGCATTTTGTTTTTTAGCGATTAGTTTGTCGAGTCTTTTATCAATTTTAGGGTTAAGCGTGCTCATTCCATATTTTCTATAAAAAATATGAGGTAATCTGTGGGGATTGTAGCAACCGTCTGCAAAAAGATGAAAAAATCCGTTGCATCCAGTTTTTTTGCTATAAAATTTTGCAAAATCTAACATTGCAGTACCATATCCCTTACCGCGGCAAGTTGAGATTAGTTTATCTATGCATAAAGATTCTGTGTAACCAATGTCTTTTCTGGTTATAAACTCTTTTGCGCATTCCATAATTACTATCCTGCCGAATTCAGATTTGTTTGTAGGAAAAAGAATAAATCTGTCTTGAGGAGTTTTTAGTTGATGGTATATTAACGCTTTTGGAAGCTCTTTTACTGCTTTATTTCTTATTGGGGGGTATTTTAAGTGAGTGTTTAGCATATTTATGTTGTCTTTGTTTCTCAGTAGTACGTAAGATTTTCTATTTTGAAAATTGTTCTAATTTCTTATGCTTTAAAGTGCATAAAAAGATTTTTTTGCGTTATGTGAAAATAGCAAAATTTTTATTTATGCGCATTGTATAAGTATGAAAGTTTGTTTAACAACAGCAACAATAAATAATTCTAAAAGTTCTGTTAGATTTGGTAATAAATACAACCAAAACTCTAATCATATTAATCTGGATCAATTTAAGAAAAATAATCCTTGTATAGCTGATTATGATATCGATATTTCAAATGGTGATTTGAAAAAAATATATTTAAGAAAGCCTGTGCCTGTTTGGGAAGTTTTTGACAGTATTGTAAACTCTGATGATGTTTTACTAAAAAGTGCTATTTTGAGGAATTTGCATACAATGGATGAATTGAGCTATATGAGTGAAAATCTGAAACAAATGAAAAATTTATCTGAGCATAGAGTGAAATCTTTGGAGGGTATAGGAGCTTTTGCTTTTGCGTTTGAAACTGAGGATGGTAAAATTTTGAAAGTTACTCCATATCAGCATTTCCCAAATGGTAGGAAACCTGATGATTTTGATTTGCCAATAGAAAAAACCGGAAATAAAAACGGAGTTTATTATTATTTAGAAGCAAAAGTCTCTAATGAAAATATAACAGATAACGAGTTAAAAGAATTTATAAATTATATAAGAGAAAAAGGTTATACGGTAAGGGATTATATAGGTTTTACTGCTGATGAGGAATACCTTAACAAAGCTCAGTTTGGAAAAACTCCTGATGGAAAATTGTATTTGATTGATCCCGGATGTGCTGTTGCGCCTTATAAACGAAAATTTGCAATAACAAGTTTAATCAAAAAGTTGTGTTCTTTTTTCAAACATAGATAAAGATTCTCTTTTTGTAGAATGAAATTTTTAATTCCACCTTATAAAATGTGGTTGTTACTAAATATAAGGAGAGATATATGTTTTATAATGTTTTGAAAGCAAAGGATATTGTAGATTCAAAATCTGAAAAGTTTGAACGAAAATTGTTGATGGAAAATGGAGATAGTAGTCTTGCAATAATTTCACTCAAAAAAGAGGAAATTATTGATACCCATACTTCAATAAGTGATGCTGCAGTATATGTGCTTGATGGAGAAATTGAACTTCATTTTGACGCTGAAAAATTTAAGGTTGAAAAGGGTGAAATTTTGATGTTCAAAAAAGATGCTCAACATAAAGTTTTAGCAAATAAAGACAGTAAATTTCTTTTAATTAAGATATAAAATTTATTGCTCAATATGTTTTATAACCTTACAAGGATTCCCGACGGCTACTACGTTGTCGGGAATATCTTTAGTTACAACACTTCCAGCACCGATTACCGTATTATTACCGATAGTGACTCCCGGTAATACAACAACATTTCCCCCAAACCATACGTTATCTCCGACTGTAATTGGTTTTGCTGATTCGATAAACGTATTTCTTTCTTTTGCGGTAAGGGGATGATTAGGTGTATAGAATCCACAGTTGGGTCCTATGAAAACGTTATCACCGAACTTAACTTTAGCGCAATCAAGAATTACGCAATTGTGGTTAATATAGAAGTTTTCTCCACATTCGATATTGAATCCGTAATCGCAAAAGAAGTTCTGTTCAATAATAATTGAATTTTTAGTTTTTCCAAAAAGTTCTTTCAAAATATTGTTTTTCTCATCTTTTGAGTCTTGAGGAAGGCTGTTATATTTTTGGCATAATTCTTTTGCTCTTGTTCTTGCTTGAATAAGTTCAGGTACCATCGGGTTATATTTTTCCCCGTTAATCATTTTTTCTTTTTCGCTCATACTCTTCTCCCTTTGTATGAGAATTTTAACATAAATTTTTAATTGTATTCAATAAGTTCAGGGGCTGATATTTTGTCTTTAATTTTCATTGCGCCCCACAACGATAGTCCTGTTGCAGCCGTGGTTACTAAATAAGTTCCAGCCCCTGATAAATGTAATTTTGTTAAGGCGTTTAGGGTCTTTTTACTAAGATAAGGTTTTGCAATTTGTGTTCCTTTATAAGATGCTAAAGCCTCTGTGCCAACAACAGGGATAAGAGCTGCCATTGCGATAAAAGGCGCATTTTTCCTTGCTATACTGATTGTTTTATCAATCTTATTTTTATATTCTTCACCCTCAACTTTTTTTCTGGTAAGTAGAGTTGCTCCGACTATATAAGGTAAAACTTTTTTGCATCTTGCGGCTATAATGTTTGTTTTAGGGTTTAGGATGTGTCCTAATTCATGAAAGATTGCAGATGGAAGTTTTTTTATATTTACAAAAATATCGTTTTTAGGCAGGATTGCAATAGCTGTTTGTCCTTCCTGAATAGCATACCTGTATTTTTGTGCAAAATAGTCATTTAGGCTTTTAAATGATTTTGATCTATTTGGAGAAAATCTTTTTAAAATATCCATTACATGTTCTTCTTGTTCTAAAATTTCCTTTGAATAGTTCCCATTGTCTTTATATTTTGGAGGAACTGAGACATATAGATTTTTACGAAAATCTTCGAAATTTGGGTTTTTGATTTTCGGTAGTGTTTCAAAGTCTATTATTCTAACTTCTTTATCTGTAATTTTTGGATCTCTTAAAATAGAATTTAGAGCTTTGTTTATTTCTACGGAGTCTGTTTGTTTGTTATATTTTACAATATTTTTTGCAAGAGGTCTTCCAAGTGTGTAATTGAGTACTTCTGTTCCGGTAGCATAAGCTATGGAGCCTGCAGCTACGGCTGCTCCATTTACAATAAAGCTTCGTTTTTTATATTCTTCACCAGTATTAGTTGTTATTATTTTCATTTATTAAAACCTTAGGTTATGCAGAGATAAAATTACTGAAAAATATTTTTTGCTATCTTATGCAGCATCTTTCAAGTTTTCTGGCAAATCTTACAATCGGTTTTTCAATATCTGCAGAAATTGAATCTACAAGGATTGTTTTGCAGCCTAGTTTTTTGCCACACCATACATCAGTTAAAGGTCTATCGCCGATAAATGCAGTTTCTTCTGATTTCATACTACACGAGTCCATAAAAGCTCTTGCAGCTTTTGTATCAGGTTTTTTAGCACAGAAAACCAATGGAAAATCTGATACAGATTTTACTTTTTCAATGTATTCTTTGTTGTGATTGTTTGAGATTACAGCAATCGAAAACTCTTTTTTTACCTGTTCAAGCCATTGCAAAGTCTTTTCTGAATAGCATCCGGATTTTGAAGCCATAATAGTACTATCCAAATCAAAGAGAAGATTTTTTATCCCAAGAGATTTTAGTTCTGCTAAATTGATTTCATAGATGCTTTTTAAGTTATAATCAGGCTTAAGAAACATGTTCTTTTACTCCTATTGTCCTTGCAAGTGCGTATTTGTAATCTTTTGGATCTTGTGAGAATGTCAAATATACATCATCATTAGTGTTCCCGATATCAACAGATTCGTTATTTTTTATAATACTTTTAACTGTAGTTATAAATTGTTCATCAGGAGTGATAATTTCAACTTCATCATTTATGTGAATTTTGTTTTTAATTTTAACAAGATAACCTATATCAGTTTTTTCTTTAAATTCAAACAAGAAGTCAGCACCAGCAAGACCTTTTGATATATCATAGCTGTAACTGTCAGGAGTGTTTTCCCCTAATGCAAATCCGGTTGTATAGCCTCGGTTGCCAACTTTTTTCAGTTCTATAAAATATTTATGTAAGTCTGCTTGAGGGTTTTTAATACATTCATCAATAGCTTGTCTATAAGCCTTGGATACCGCAGATACATAGTATAAGCTCTTTGTTCTGCCTTCAACTTTTAATGAATCTACTCCGGCGTCTATAAGTTCTCTGATATGTTCTACAAGACATAAATCTTTTGGACTAAGTATGTGAGAACCTCTTTCATCTTGATTAATTTCATAGTACTGTCCCGGTCTTGTTTCTTCTACAAGCTTATAGCTCCATCTGCAAGGTTGTGAACAATTGCCGTGATTAGCTTTTCTTTCCCCGTTTGTGAAATAGTCGCTTAAAAGACATCTTCCTGAGAAAGATACGCATTGTGAACCGTGTACAAAGCTTTCTAATTCTATATCAGGAACTTGTTTTCTTATTTCCGCTATATCTTTTATTGGAAGTTCTCTTGCCAAAATTACTCTGCTTGCGCCTAAATCTTTCCAAAATTTTACGCTTTCGTAATTTAGAGTATTTGTCTGAGTGCTAATGTGAATAGGGGTTTCTGGCATGTATTTTCTTACAAGATTAAATACCCCAAAGTCGCTCAAAATTATAGCATCAGGGTTAGCATCTTTAAATCTGTCAATACATCCTTCCAACTGTTTTATATCATTATTAAACGCAAAAATGTTTAGAGTTACATAGGCCTTTGCGCCTAGTTTATGGGCTAAGTCTACAGCTTCTTTAAGGTTTTCTAAAGTAATTAACTGCCCTTTTCTCATAGCTCTTAAGCTGAAATCTACAACGCCCAAATATACAGCGTTTGCACCGTAACGTATTGCGTATTCAAGTTTTTCCAAGTTGCCCGCAGGCATTAAAAGTTCTATATTCTGCATAACTGTATATTATCCGAAAGGATATAAATAATCAACTGATTGGGTGATGTCATTTTTTCGTTAATGAAGAAAATAGAATATGTAGAGAATATGTTTTTGGAGAGCAATATGCAAGTTATTGAAAACGCAGCAACTACTATTAAAGAAATTTGGGGCTATCAACACCCGGTAATGCATATATGGTTTTTAATGAGTGCTTTTTCACTTTGTTTTATGTTTGCATTGCTTTATTTTGTTGTATAACTTTTAATATTTTTATTGGGCAATGTTAACTATTGCATAAGCGTTAAAGTCTACTGAACCGAAAATCAGTTTGTATTGATTTTCATTATAGTCTAGGAGTCCGACAAAATTAATTTCAGGTTGGTCAAAATCTTCATTAGTCTCTGTTGCGGGAAAATCTGCCATTAAGTAATGCGATTGATATAGTTTAATTCTTGGTTGACCGTTTTGAATTTCACCTTTGACTTGGTAGTGACCTACGGGCAAAACACCTTCTTCTCCAATTCTTAGTGGTGCGGAAATACAGATTATAGGAAGATTCTCTTTTATGTTGTTAACGAAATCAGTTTCATTACTTTGTCTGAATTCTTCTCCTTTTGGAATATTTTTGTCCTTTTTCTTCTTTTTTTGTTTGCTTTCAAGAGCTTTTTCAAATTCTTCGTCTGTCACTGGTTTTTGTCCATAGACATTTTGGTCGCCGAAATTATCCCAAAGATCGCCTTCTGCATAGGAAATGTTTCCGGTTAAAAGTATAAGCATTCCAAAGAATATAGTGAAGAATCTTCTCATACTTTTATTTTAATTATTTTTTGAAATTTGTAAACATACAGTTAATGTAAATTAAAAGAGCGGCTACTTGCCGCTCAGACTTCACAAGACATAAAATACACACTCTACGAGAAATTTTTATTCGATATATCCGGCAAGTAATTCTTGCCCGAGGTTGGACATTCTCAACTTTTTGAGCGCACGTAATTCTGTCTGTCTGATACATTCTTTGGTAACTCCGTATAAGTTACCTATTTCTTCTAGAGTCCTTTTAGGTGCGTTCCCAAGTCCGTAGCGCATTCTTACTACTTCTTGTTCTCTTTCTTTTAATGTTGATACGACAAATTCTATGTCGTTTTGTAAGTTTTTGAATTCTATGTTTTCTGTAACAGAAGCGCGTTCATCTTCAAGGATATCTGCAATATTCATATCTTTGCCGTTTTCTCTTTCAAGTCCGCTTTCTATTGAAATTGTCTTTGTATATGCAGATAAGAATGTTTCGATTTTATCTGGGTTAATGTTCATTTTCTTTGCTACTTCATGTGTTTTTACCTGACAATTGTTTTCTCTTTCCATTTCTGATTTGATTTTTGAGAATTTTGATAGTGTTTCTTGAATATACACAGGAATTTTCATGCAGTGTGATTGTTCAGAGATAGCCTTGAACATAGATTGTTTAATCCACCAGCTTGCGTAAGTAGCGAATTTGTAGCCTAGTTTGTAGTTGAATTTTTCTGCTGCAATCATTAGGCCTAAATTTCCTTCTTGTATTAGGTCAATCATTGGTAGGCCTGATACGTGGATTGCTTTTTTTGCAATTCCAACAACAAGTTTTAAGTTTGCTTGGATGAGTTTTTGTTTTGCTTCTGCATCGCCTTCTTTTGCTAGTTTTGCAATTCTTCTTTCTTCTTCTGCACTTAGTGATTCGTAATTTGAAATCTCTCTTAAATATCCGGTTAATACGCTATCATTTACGGCTTCTACTACTTCATTTTTTGCCGGATCTGATTTTGAGGTAGTTTTCCTCATTTTTACGGGTAACTCATTGCTCATAGACATAAAACTCCTTAGTTTTGCTTTTAGAAAATTTCTGCACCTGAAATTCTCTGCCCGTATCACCATTACGGGAGCAAGTAACACGACTTAACTATATATACTTAGTATATATCATAGTATATACTTTTTCAAGTCATGTATTAAGATTTATTAAAATTCTCTTATCTCTTTGAATGTGTTATTTTTATGCTAACATATTAACTAGAGGAGAGTATGAAATGAAAAAGAAAATATTTATAACACTAGGAATTTTAATTGTTTGTATGATGACAGCTGTAGTTAGTCTTGCTGTTACAAATAATATTCAAGTTTCGCAAAAAAAAGTTCCATCTGATTACCATGTAGGTATTCCTTATGAAGAAGCTCTTAAAGCTGATAAACCTATTATTGGGCTTTTTTATGTTGACTGGTGCGGCTATTGTTTAAGATTTATGCCTAAATTTGCTACATTGAGCAAGCTTTATAAAGATGATTATAATTTTGTTATGTTAAATGCAGAAGATCCTACTAATCAGAAATTAGTAGAAGATGTTGCTTTGTCTGGTTTTCCGACAATGTACATCATAGATCCCAAATATGATAACAGACTTTTATTAAATAATGCTATTTATTTAGATATGAAAAAAATCAGAAAAGAGTTGGATAGATATTTATCTATTCGTGAACGTTTAGATGATTGTCAGCAATGTTCTGCTGATAAATAGCAAAAAAAAAGACCTTGAAATCATTGTCAAGGCCTATCCGTTTAAATAAGAAGAGAGAGCTTTATGTTTATATAAAGTACAAGCAAATTAAAAAATTGCTATTTTGTAGTCAATTTTTTAATAATTCTTAACAATGTGAAGGTTTTAAAATGAAAGATATTCAAAATCAAAAAGATACAAGAAATGTAGATATTCAAAAAGTAGGTATAAAACATATAGATGTTCCTTTAATTATTCAGCGCAAGAATAATTCAAATCAGGTAGTATCAGCTAAAGCACGCGTTAATGTGTCTTTGCCAAGAGACTATAAAGGTACTCATATGTCGCGCTTTGTTGAAGTTTTGAATGAATGGCAGCATAAGAATCTTCTAGGTATTGATATAAAAGGTTGTTTGGAAAAAATTATCACAAATCTTGATGCTCAAAGCGGAGAATTGCAATTTAAATTTAAATATTTTCTGGAAAAAAAATCTCCTGTAACGCATTTGCCTGCTCAGATGGCTTATGATTGTTCTTTTGAGGGTCGTATAAATGCTGACGGTTATAAGTTTATTTTAGGGGTAGAAGTCCCTGTGACAACGCTTTGTCCTTGTTCTAAGGAAATTTCTGATAATGGTGCTCATAATCAAAGAGCATTTATTACAGTGAGAGTCTCATATGACGAGGATAAGCATATTTGGATAGAGGATTTAATTTCTCTAATCGAATCTTGTGCTTCTTGTCCTGTATATCCTTTATTAAAAAGAGAAGATGAAAAGTTTGTTACCGAAAAAGCTTGGGATAATCCAAAATTTGTAGAGGATGTTTTAAGAGACGTAGTTGTTAAACTTCGTGAACATCCTATTGTGAATGAGTTTGAAGTAGAATGCGAAGCGTTTGAAAGCATTCATAATCATTCAGCTTGGGCTTATCAGCATGAAAATAAGTTATAATGCGCAGTTTACTATAACGTTCACTCCCCAGTTTTTTCCTGAATTATCTTTTATATCTTGTAGATTGTATCTTTGAGCTTCTACAGAGACTGATGTTTTGTTTGAGACTTTTTGAGTGATACCTGCAAAAACGCCGGCACTGTTAGTCCAATCATTTGTTTTATAGTTATATTTGCCTGAATAATGTGGATTTATGTAAGCGCTAGTCTTTTTTGTGATAGGAACGTTTACTGTAAGTGGAGAATAGCGAATTTGTGTTGTAGTATTTTTTGTTCCTACGTTATTTCTTACTCTTAAGTTTTGGTTAAAAATTCCTTTTTGGTCATAATTATATGAGCCTTTAAGGTCAATTACAACCATAGCTTCATTCTTAAAATTAGTTCCAATCCCAAGAAATGCACCTGCCGAACCGTTTTTATTAATGGCTTTTTCTTCAAAACCACCGATGGTAATATTGCTTCCGTCTAAGTTTTGATAGCTATTGAGTGAGCTAGTTCCTTTTATTATTGGAATTGTCATAAATAAAAATTCTCCTGAAATATATCCCCTATGTTTATATAAAGGATTTTACTTCAGGAGAATTGCCTAAAATAATAAAATTATTCTTCTTTTAAAAGTTTTTCAGCAAGCTCAGACTCTGTGCGTCCGTTTAGAGACTTACTTACTTTTTGTAGTTTTTGAGCTATTAGCTCCATATTATCAGTCCAGATAAAGTTGTCATTTACATATTTTTCAGCTTTATCAAAGTCCCCGTCTATTTGGATTCTTACGATTTCAGCAAGCATTTCTTTTGCAATTGGAACAACTTTGTCGATGTTAACGTGAATTTTACCTTCCGGAGTAATATCATAAGCTCCTCTTTCGGCAAAATATTTATTCTGCATAACTGTTCTGACTCTATGAGCTTGAGATAAAGTTGGTTTTGATTTTAAGAAATTATCAGTAATCGTTGTTACTATAATTTGTTTTCTTTGTTCCGGTGTATACATTCCAAGTTCTGTTAGTAAGTCAACAAAAGCAAGTGCTCCCATATCAGCTTTATTTTCTTCTATGATATTTCTGTATTTACCAAGAGATTCTTTGCCATTTTTAGGGCCAAGGGAATGTGCATTTTCATGTCCTATTGTAAACCAGTGATCTGCCTCATCAAGGTAATATTTTTGTTGGTCTTTATCTAGTATTGCATCAAGACGTTCTTGAAGTTTTTCTTTATCACTAATAAATCTGATTTGTCTGTGATAAACATTACGTCTGCCGCCTCCGATTTGTAATGATAATTTATCATCATTTGGAAGGTTTTCTGCTAAGGTAATACTACCTCTATATTCACCAACATTGCCTGTTACAGCTACAAGATCCACATCAACCATAGTTTGTTTAGCATCACCTTTTGTTGAGATGTTTTGTTCATATTCATCAGCATAAGGCATATTTTTTGCTAAAGTCGGAAGATATTTTTTTATAGCCATTAAGGCATCTGTGCCTTCTTTATTTACAATACCTACTCTTCCACCTAAGAAATCTTTAGGGATTGGTGAAATACCTCTTTCTTCAAGCATTTTACTTAGCTCTTTGTTCTCAACAATCGTGCCGGTCATTTCATCTTCATAGTTTTCTCTTGTAATAGTGAATTCAAGAGGTGTATCTTGAAGTGTTGCCCATTTTTTATCTGCATAGGCATCTAGCATTGGGTCAGCTTCTCTTAGCGCTTTTGCTTGTAATTTTAGGTACTCGTTAAAGTCTGCGTTAGTTGATGTTTCTGCAGCTTTATCAAGTTCATCTGCCATTTTAGCAAAATCTTCTTTGTATTTGTCAATGTAATCAATGCCTACAAGTTCGTCGCCTTTTCTTTCGACTACTGAACGTTGAGTTAAAATCTTTTTAACTTCTTCATCTTTTCCTTCTTTCAACATTTTTGTAAGAATTGAATGAAATTCTTCTTTTGTCAAATCTTCAGGATATACACCTTTTCCAGGTAAATCTGGATGACCTTTTGCTAAATTGATTTTTTGTGACATTGAATCTATTGCGTTAATACCTTTTTGTGCATCAAAAAGGGTTTTAGTCATTTCTGCATCTTTATTGCCTTTTGCTACTTCTTTATCTAAGTATTCTTTGAATTCAAGGTTATGTGGATTATCAAGCTGCATATTTATTTTTTCTAATATATAAGCAGCTTTTACAAGATGTTTAAGTGCTTCTTTATCACCTTCTGCGAGTGCAAGATATTCTGGTGCGTCAGGTTTTAGCATTTTTTTTGTAGTTAAATAATCTTTATGTGTTCTTTTTTGAAGTTCTTCAGAGGAAAGATTTAAGTCATAATTTCCTTTGAAGTTTATATTATTTCTATTTGCCATATTGTCAAGCTCCCTCATTAGTTTGTCATTATTTTCTTGTTGTATCTTTGTTGTAATTAATTTTTGTGCTGGGGTGTGTATATATTTCTGATTAACTTTTGTCGTTGTGATTTTGTTAACTTCCATATTTCCCTCCTTGATAAAACAAATTATAGCAGTTTTTTCAAGTAAATCAATACTTATTTATGGTAAGTTTCGCCTTTTATAATTTTAAAAGCTCTATATATCTGTTCTACAAGGATTAATCTCGCAAATTGATGCAGAAATGTCATTTTTGACATACTCATTTTTAAGTTTGCTCTGGCTGATACATTTTTAGAAAGACCGCAGGAGGAACCTATTACAAAAATAATTTCGCTTTGACCTTCGTTTGTAAGATTGGATATTTTCTGCGCAAATTCTTCTGATGAAAACTGTTTTCCGTTAATTTCCATCGTTATTACATAAGATTGCGGTTTAATTAAAGAAAGTATTTTTTCACCTTCTTCATCTAATATCCTTTGAGTCAGATGTTCATCTTTGATGTCTATTGGTTGAAGTTCTATAATTTCTACGCTTGCATAGGGGGTTAATCTTTTTAAAAATTCATCAATACCCTCTTTTAAAAATTTTTCTTTAATTTTTCCTAGCGCGATTATTTTGATCTTCATTTTGCCATATATAAAGTTCTTGAAGGGAATGCAAAATCTATATTTTCTTCTCTATAGCGTTTTATTATTTCAAGAAGTATTATTTCTTTGATTTTTAAATATTTTACATAATTGTTAGTTTTTACATATGCATTAACTTTAATATTTATAGAACTATCAGCCAAAGTATCTAAAAATACTACATAATCCCCATAAATATCGCTATTTTGGTTAAGAATTTCTTCAATAATTTCAATCGCACGTTTTAATTTTTCATTACTTGTATCATAAGTTACGCCGATAGTCTCTAAAATTCTTCTTTTATGGGCTTTTGTAACGTTAATTATTTCGCCGTTAGCAAGTGTACTGTTAGGGATTATTGTAAGTGCATTATCAAGTGTTCTTATTTTTGTAGAACGCATATTAATGTCTTCTACAGTTCCTTCAAAAGCTCCGATTTTTATGTAATCTCCAACTTCAAAGGATTTGTCAGATAGAATCGCAATTGTTCCGAACATATTAGCAATAGTTGCATTTGCAGCAAAACCTACTGCCAAACCTGTAATTCCGAACCCTGCAACCAGTGAAGATATTGAGTATCCGTGATTTTGTAATAATGCTGCGACAAGAATAAAAAATATTATGAATTTAATAATTCTTGTAAACACAGGTATAAACTTTATTATTTGAGAATTTTTATTGTCGGTGAACTTATTTTTTAAATTATTTTCAAAAATTTCTATAGCTTTAAAAATAATACCGAGAATGACAAGGTTTATAATAATCTGTACAATAAGATCAAAATGTATTGTCGTAAGAACCTTTTGTATTTTATCAAGATAATCCAGAAATTCATTCAGCATAATGCAAATCCCTAAAATTTTGTACTAAAAAAGCGGAAGACGAGACTCGAACTCGCGACATTCTGCTTGGAAGGCAGAAGCTCTACCAACTGAGCTACTTCCGCATGATTTATTGAGTTATTTTGTAGCTTTAAGTTTTGCTACTCTTCTAATCTAATATAAAAGTTTTTATTTTGCAAGAGTTTTTCTCTAATTCTTTAGGATTAATTATACAATGTTATATTTTTTATATAAAATACATTCTCGCGGAGGGTGAAAAGTAGCTAAAAAAGCGTTATTATAATAAAGTAAGCTTGCTGTATCCAGGCACTTTTTCGGGGTTGCGATAAGAGTTTTTCTTTAGCGGGTTTGGTTTAAAATACGGTGAGCTTATTCCTTTATAAAAGCTATGTACACTTTTTCATAATAGTTTTCACGTTTGATATACTTGAACCTGTCGCCTGCATACCGGCAGGTTTTCTTTTTTTTATTTCATGTATATAATAGGGGTGTAGTTAGATAATATAAGGAGTGTTCCCATGACTGAAGAAGTAAGAGCAAGTCATATTTTAGTAAAAACTGAGGCTGAAGCTAAAAATTTGTATGAAGAAATAAAAAATGGTAAAGACTTCGCAGCAGCAGCTGCTGAGTATTCAGAATGCCCTTCAGGAGCTAATGGTGGCGATTTAGGATATTTTGGACGTGGTATGATGGTTAAACCTTTTGAGGATGCTGCTTTCGATGCTGAGGTTGGTGTTGTAACTAATCCTGTACAGACTCAATTTGGTTGGCACTTAATACTTGTTACTGATAAAAAATAATATGGAAGCTTTTATTCGAAATATTCGTGATTTTATAGAAAAAGAGCAAGTTGATTGTTTACTTGTGAATTCTACCAATGAATTGTTAGTAGAGTATAATTCGTTGGTAGAAAATTCACGGTATAATTTGACTCGTTTTACGGGTTCTACCGGTGATGCTATTGTAACAAAGGATTCTATTTATCTTTTTGTAGATGGCAGATATCATATTCAAGCAGATTTGGAGGTTGATCATAACTTTGTTAGTGTTGTTAAACTTCAATCTGGGGAAAAAATGATTGATAGAATGAAATCATTATTCCCTGAGGGGTCTGTGCTTGGTGTGGTAGCTAAGAAGAATTCTCAAGCTCGGGTTGAATTATTTCAGAAATATTTTAAAGTAAAATTGTTAGATATAGATCCTGCACAGGCTGAATTTGAGCTTCCAATAGATGAAATTGTCGATATAGATGAAAAATATATTGGTCTTTCGTTTGACGAAAAACTTGATAAAATAACATCAAATTTAGCTCCTGATGATGCGATTATACTTACTAATGCAGAGGATGTTTCTTATTTATTTAATAAGAGAGATTTTTCAAAACCTTACGCTTCCAAGATTTCAGCAAAGGCTATTGTCATAAAATCTAATGCGGAATATTTTACCAGAGCTGAAAATGTTGATTTTGAGACAAAATTAAGGTCAATACAAGGTAAAATATACGTTGATAAAAAGTCAATAAATGCTTATGATTATTCTCTTATAAAGACTCAAGCAATTCCTATGACAGAAAATCCTGTGCAAAGTTTGCGAGCAATAAAGACTGATTGTGAATTAGATCATTATAAAAAAGCTTTTGAAAAAACTGATTTGACGCTAAGTGCAGTTAGGGCTTATATTGAAAATACTGATAATATATCGGAATTTGACATTGCTCAAAAGTTAGAGGAAGAATTTATTAAGTTTGGAGCTTTAGGGTTAAGTTTTAAATCAATCGTCGCAAAAGATAAAAATTCTGCACTTGCACATTATTCAAAGTCTTCAAAAGATGAAGTGATTAGTGATGGAAGTCTTATTTTAATTGATTGCGGTGCTTATTATGAGGGTGGTTTAGCGACGGATATTACCAGAGTTTTTGTAAAAGGCCAGCCATCTGATCTTCAAAGAAAAGTTTATACTACAGTTTTAAAAGTATTTTTAAATGCTTTTAATTATAATGTTACTCCTGAGACAAGCGGTTTTGATATTGATTCTTTAGCCAGAAAGATTTTTGCCGAAAACGAAATAGATGGCTTTGTATTTAATCATGGACTAGGGCATGGTATTGGAATTAGTGTTCATGAATATCCGCCAAATCTTTCTAATAGCGAAATCGCTAAAGTTAAATTGAAAGAAAATATGTGTTTTACTATAGAACCCGGATTATATAATCAGGATTATTTTGGAGTAAGATTGGAAAATTCTTGCTATTTAAAGGATGGCAAAATAAATTCGTTTGTGAAAATGAATTATGAGAAGAAACTTATTGATTATGACATGCTGAGTGAACAAGAAAAAGCTTGGTTAAGTGATTTTGAGGTGTTGTAGTGGAAATTACAAGCGTTAATAATGAGTTAGTAAAAGAAACCGTAAAATTACAGCAAAAAAAATATAGAGACAAAACTCATAAATTTTTGTTAGAAGGTGAAAAGTCTGTTAAAGAGGCTTTTGATGCCGGTGTTGTTATTGAGAAAGCTTTTGTTCTATCAGAAAAAGCTCAGAATTATTCATTTTTGTCTGATAAAATTGTTCAGACAAATGAAGCTGTTTTAAAGAAAATTTCTACTACCGATACACCTCCTGAAATTGTTGCAATAGCTACTCAGAGAGTTTATGATAAAAAAGTTTTATCAGATTGTAAAAAAGTCGTGTTGTTAGAGAATATTAGAGATTTAGGAAATCTCGGCACGATACTTCGTACTTCGGTAGCATTTGGTGCTGATGCTGTTGTTTTGTATGGAGATTGTGCCGATTTGTATAATCCTAAATGTGTTCGTTCTTCTGTCGGAAATTTATGGAAAATTCCTGTGGTGCATCTTAAGGAGTTTTCTGAGCTTTCAGTGTTTAACAACTTTTCAAAAGTTGCGACTTTGCCTCGAGCTCAAAAGTATTTAAAGGATTTTACAGTTAGTCTTCCGTGTTTAGTTATGTTTGGCAGTGAGGCTGATGGATTAAGTGACGAGCTCATTCAATTTTCTGATGGTGCAGTGAAAATTGAGATGGCTGAGAATGTTGAATCACTTAATCTTAGTGTTTCATGTGCTGTTGTTTTGTACAAACTTTTTTGTTTACAATAAGAAGAAGTTATTTTTTGTGTTTGTGCAGTAGCATAATTTAGTTGCTTTAAACTTTGGCTCATAAGAATAAATTTTTTGTGGTTGTTTTTTGAACGCACACAAACCAATTACTTTTTCGTCGTCTTTGAAAAGTTTTTTTAATAATTCCATATACACATCCTTCTTTTTCGTGTATAATTTATTTAAGGATATAAATTTAAAAGTCAATAATTTGTATTCGAATTAGGAATGTACGTGTTAGTGAAAAGGAGATAAAATTATGGCAGACAAAGTAACTAAAGAAATGAATATTATGGATATCGTACAAGCTCATCCTGAAAGTATTGAAGTATTTCAAAAATATGGTTTAGGTTGTATCGGTTGTGCTGCAGCAAGATTTGAAAATCTTGAGGCTGGTGCTCGTGTACACGGCTTTGACCCTGATGCAATGGTAGCTGATATCAACGCTTTAATTGAAAATAAGTAATTAAATAAAAGTAAAAAAGTAGCACCGATGAATTTTCATCGGTGCTCTTTTATTTGTGTGTGATAGTTATAATTATTTTTTCAAAAATTGGTTCATTGTTAATTTTGTATTTTTATCTTGAGTCTGTTGATTAGCTTGTAAGTTTTCTTGAGGTTTGATTTGCTCAGGTTGTTTTACTTCTTTTACTTGAGCTACTTGTTTTGTTTCATTAACTTTGTTAGTGTTGTTAGACTGTTCTGTCTTTGGTGTATTATCATTGGCTGGTGTTGAGCTTGCTAATTTTTCTTTAGCTCGGTCATTTTTAGTCATTCTGTCGCAATATCTAGCAAGCCATATCATAAACATTGGTACAAGAGCTAGAGTTGATAATGCTCCAAAGAAGCTGTTCATTGTTTTTGCGTAATTTATGTATTTATTATCTTTAACGTTTTTGAATACTTTATAAATATTTTGAAGTGATTCATTGTCGTTTGGTATATTTTTAAATGCATCTTTGATATCTTTAATTGAAGCATTTTTAAGAGGTTTGCCTATAATAGCTTCAGCATTAGCTTTAACAGTCTTATCTAGACCAAGCATTTTCTTAATGTTTCCGCCATTTTCTTCGATGAAGTCAAAGAATCCGTTAATGCCGCCTTTGAATTTGTCGATATTTGAGTATTTAGAAATAATAGCTTCACTAGACAATACATTGATACCGCTACCTGCTGTTACATAGTTTTTAATTTTATGGAAAATTGATTTAGAATGATCTGCCGGTGTTGTGTTTAGAGCAAGGCCTGATAGTTTTGAAAATACTACAGAACAAGCTCTGGATAGTGCTTTCGCTCCAAATAAAATAGCTACGAAACTTGAAATGTCACGTACAAGAATTTCTTTCTTATCGTATTTATCTTGTCCGTTTATGTATCGTGGAGGTAGACAGAAGCCGAATAACAGCGTTAACATTGCTGTAACTGACATTGATGGACCATCAAAGTCAAATTTATCTGCAAATTTTTTCAACCATCCTGTGTTGATTACGGTGTCGCCGGTTTTTGCCATAACTTTTTGGATCCCAGCACCTTGGAATGCAATATCTTTTCCTTTAGCTTTTTTATCTTGAACAGAATCTTCTGCTTTTTCAGTTGTACCTGTAGCAGGTGCTTCCTCTTGATCTTTAAGAGCTGGATTTCCTTTTAAACCAAGGTTGTACAGTTTTGGAATAATTGTATAGAATCCAACAACAGCAAAGAACATTGACATAATTGTTGTGAATCTTGAACCGATACGTCGAGATGTATGATTTTTCAAGAAATCTGCAACATTTGTTGTTCCGTCTTTTTCAAGTTGTTTATTAACTGATGCTATTACATCATCAGAGTAGTTTTTCATAGAACCTAGAAGTTTTTTAAATGGTTCTGTTACAGGTTCTTGTCGACCTTCAACTTTAAGGTTTGCAAGCATTTCATTAACAGATGGTGATAAGTTTTCTTTCTTTATCATCATAAAGTCATCTGCTAATTTTTGAGTAAGGTCTTCTGCAGAACCTTCAACTTTTATATCTAATAAGTTTTTGAAGAATCCTTTTGATTTTGCGTTTTCTATTTCTATAACTCTATTTGTGAATTCTTTAGCTTTTTCTGCAATGGTTTCATCACTAAGGGTTTTCTTGATTGCTGTACCATCTTTTATTGATGTTGTTTCTGTTAAGACATTTGCAAATACTTTTTCGTAAAATTCTTTTTTTGTTTTAGAAATGTCAGATAATGTATTTCTGTTTTCGGTTGCATAATTTTCAAAGATTTGTCCAAGACCTTTAATTGTATCAATTGATACATTGTTTGCAGATCCTGAATGTTTTGTTATGAAATGTAGCATAATAGCAGGAATGATAAACGCACTTGGACCGCTTAAAATTTCACGGATACCTTCTTTTCTCGCAAATTCCCAATTTAACGGACCATGTTTTTTCCCGTTTTCGTCGGTTTTTCTTCCGCGGTTTAAACCTTCTTTAATACGAGGTGCTACCATACCGATACCATCTTGAGCAATGAAAGATGCTGCAAAACCGCCTCTATCAATTGCATCCATAAGCATTACAATCGGATTGCTGCCTTGGAATGATGGATTATTATTGAAACTATTATTATTTTTTAAGGCTTTGCTAATATTGCGGTTTTGTCTGTTATTTAAACCTGCATGTTCGTTTACCGGTGTATTTACTGCTTTTACTACCATATCCCTACTTTAACTTTTTATAACTATCTACACATGTTTAATAAAAACTATTGATTGCTACTTATTGCTATATTTTGGGGTTTGTTTAAAATAATTTAACAAAACTCAGTATGAATAAGTGTAATTATCATACTTAATGCGTAGTAAATTTGCAAGCAATTTACTACAATTATAATAATAATTTTACAAAACTGCAATAAACCTTATTTTTAAATAAAAATGGTATATAAAAATTACATAAAAGTTGAAATTGACATAGGATATTTTCTATTTTAAACTCAAAATATGGAAGTTAAAGTAATTGGTGCAGGATTAGCGGGTAGTGAAGCCGCTTTACAACTTGCAAAGCGAGGAATAAAAGTTAAATTGTATGAGATGAGACCTGTAAAATCAACAGGAGCTCATAAGACAGATAAGTTTGCGGAATTTGTTTGCTCTAACAGCCTTGGTGCGGCTGATTGCTCAAATGCTTCAGGATTGTTAAAGAAAGAAATGGAGCTTTTAGGCGGTGAACTTATTAAAATTGCAAGAGATTGTGCGGTTCCTGCTGGAAGTGCTTTGGCTATAGATAGAGAACTTTTCTCTGAAACGGTTACTCAAAAAATAAAAAATAATCCAAATATTGAGATTATAAATGAAGAAGTTACAGAAATTCCTGAAGGAAACGTAATTATGGCATCAGGACCGTTGACTTCTGATTTAATGGCCGAATCAATTAAAAAGTTTACAGAAAGCGAGCATTTATATTTCTTTGATGCTATTGCTCCTATTGTCGAAAAAGATAGCATTGATTTTGAAAAAGCTTTTTGGGCAAGCAGATATGATAAAGGCGAAGCTTCTTATATTAATTGTCCGATGAATAAGGAGCAATATGAAAAATTCTATAATATATTAATTAATGCTCCAAAAATTGAATTAAAAGAGTTTGAGAAAAATGCTAAATTCTTTGAAAGTTGTCTACCTATAGAGGTTTTAGCTTCAAGAGGTGTTGATACTCTTCGATTTGGTCCGATGAAACCTGTTGGGCTTGTTGATAAGCGTACAGGGGAAGAAAATTATGCTGTTGTTCAATTAAGACAGGATAATTCTGCAAAGACTTTATTTAATTTGGTGGGATTCCAAACAAATTTAAAATGGGGTGCTCAAAAAGAACTTTTACAGTCTATCCCTGGGCTTGAGAATGTCAATATTGTAAGATACGGTGTTATGCATCGTAATACATTTATTAACTCTCCAAAGCTTCTCAAAGCTTCACTACAGACAAAAAAACGTGAGAATTTGTTCTTTGCTGGTCAAATTACAGGAACAGAAGGTTATACCGAATCAATTGCTTCAGGTCTTTTGGCTGGTATAAATATGGCAAGATTTTTAAATGATGAACAACTCTTAGTATTACCTGAAGAAACTATGCTGGGAGCTTTGACCAAGTATATTTCAAATCCAGAACATGATAAATTTCAACCGATAAATTCCAATTGGGGTATTGTTCCATCTGTAGAATTGCCGAAAAAAGAACGTAAAAATAAAAAGTTGAAAGCTGAGCTAATTGTAAAACGCTCTATTGAAGCGTTAAGCAGTTTTATTTAAGGCTTGAGCTTTATTATCATCAGCTTTGTTTTCTTTAGCTTCTTTTTTCTCAAGTCCAAGCATTCTTAGTGCTGGGTGTATGAAAGCATGACTTACTTGTGGTGCTAATATTGCTAGACCTACTACAGAACCAATAAGTGAGCCTAATTCTACACATCCTTTTATCTTTGTGAATTTATCAGGATCTTCTGCTGTTGTAAGTTCTTTTCTGATATCAGGAGAAAAACGGTCTTGTAGTTTATTTATATTTAAGATGTGTTGTCTGTCTTCCACAGATTTATCAGAAAGTTTCCTGTATAATTCGTAAGTCTTTAAATCTTTGAATTTTGCAAAGCCGGCTTCTGGCATGTCTTTGTATAAATATTTTTGCCCGAATTTGAAAGCCCCTTTTTTAAATACAGGAATAACTAGGGCCATATATACGAGTAGACAGGTTGCCTGATATAAGAATTCTTTTGCTGCTGCATATTTTTTTGTATCAGGTGAGATATCATTATCTATTAGAATAAATCCAGGTCTTCCAATGGCTTTTAAAACTGTTTCTGTTGTTACGGAAGAGCTTGTACTTTGTACAAGGTTTGTTAATCCTGAATTTGTAAGTGCGCTTGTAATTGGTCCTATCATACGCCACCTACTTTCATTCCTGTTTGCGGTGCAGTTATGTATGTTTG
The DNA here is from genome assembly GCA_944325875.1 of Candidatus Gastranaerophilales bacterium. Taxonomy (GTDB): domain Bacteria; phylum Cyanobacteriota; class Vampirovibrionia; order Gastranaerophilales; family Gastranaerophilaceae; genus Scatousia. The sequence continues at coordinate 364,114 of CALVBU010000001.1, read as the reverse complement.
TAATTTAACTGCAGGCTTTGTGTAATTTCTTATTTGTGTTTGTGGTTGTGTTATAGGTTGTTTAGTGTTTTCTTCATTATTTTCTTTTGGCATTTTTAATATCTTTGACATAACAGGTTTAATTGTGATTGAACATAATGCCGGAATTGCTACTAACGCTGCTGCACAAACACCTATGAATCTTAAATTGTTTGTAGCTCTTATTTTATATTTTTCGAGCTGTTTTTCTGCATTACTAATGGCTTTTGTTATATTTTCGTTACTAATCCCGTTAGCGATATCTTGTTTTACTTTATTTGTTAAAAAGTCTTCTTTAGTTACATTTTTAGTAAATAATCTTGAACACTTTCCTGCTAGGTAGCCACAACCTAAGTATACAGGAATTGCAATGAGTTCAGTAAGCCCTTCTCTAAGAGCTGTATATTTTTTAGTTTCTGGCTTTTCCTTTTTGTCCATCATTGTGAATGTAGGACGACAAATTCCTTTTACTGCCGCAATAGCTACTACAGCATAGGTTGGTTTGTTATTTTCCCCTAATTGGGTGCATACATTTCTTAAAAAGTTTTGAAATCCCATTTTGTCCGGTTAAAATTTTAATTGATAATTTATATTTCGACCTGCATATATTAAAACCAAAAAAAATTTTTTTCAACATTTCATAAAGAAAAATGAACAATTTATTTTTGAATTTCGTTATAATGATATAGAGGTAATAAAATGAGTAAAAAATGTGATAAATACGAAGCCTTGTTTACTTTTTCCGATGAGGAAACTTTGCAACAGCATTTGCTGGAATGTGAAGATTGTCGTAAGGAACAAGAAATAATGGATAAGGTTTCAGCTTTGATACAGGAAGTTAAACCTGAATATCTTAAAACCCGTAAAACATCTGCTAAATTAAAAATTGCTTGTGCAGCTTTTGCGATACTGTTTAGCGGGGTTACATTAGGAATAGTTAATTTCAATACAGATGTTGCAGATCTTATCAGATATGGTCAGGTACTAAGTATTGAGGATTATGGCTTTCCAGTGGATTCATACGGGCTAATTATGGTGGATGAATGAACTTAAAAGAAATAATTGAGAAGAATAGAGCGAATGTGAAAAATATAATCAGGATGATTTCAGGCGAAGACAATGAGGACTTGGAACAAGAAGTTTATCTTAAGGTTTGGAAAAATTCCGACAAGTATAAAGAGAAAGGCAGTTTAAAAAGCTGGGTAATTACTATTGCCAAAAATGTTTCTAAAGATTATCTAAAGTCGGCAGTGAAAAAACATGAGCAGTTAGTAGACGAAGATGATAATACTTTTGAAACTTTAAAAGATACAAAATCGTCTCCGGAGTTGAGGTTAATAAAAAATGACAGGAAAAAAAGAATTATGGATGCAATAGAGAATTTAAAGCCAAAATTCCGTGATGTGATTCTATATTCAGAAATATATGGGTATACTTATGAGCAATGTGCAGAAAAATTTAAGTGTCCCGTAGGTACGATAAAATCAAGAATTTATAATGCTAAGAAAGAATTAGCAACTCAGTTAGAAGACTTATTATAAAGCCTTTAGCAGGCTAAAACCAAGAAAGGAAAAATTATGAAAAAAACTTTAATTTTAGCAAGTTTATTGGCATTCGGAGTATCTACTCAATGTTTTGCCGCAGATATTCCGACTGTAGAAGCTGTTAAACCTGCGGAAAGTGTAGAAAAACCTGCACCTCCTGAAATGCAAAGACCGCCTAGAAAACCAGATGCTAAAAAAGCTGCGTTTGAAAAACGCTTAAAACTTACAGATGAACAGAAAGCAAAGGCTAAAGAAATTAGAATGAAGGGCCACGAAGAAATGAAGCCTATCATTGAAGCAATCAGACAAAAACGTCAAGAAATTGAAGTTGTTAAGTTGTCAAGAATTGCAGTTGAAATGCAACAAGAAAAGATTGCTAAATTAAATGCTGAAATAAAAGAATTGAAAAAGAAAGCTCATGAAATTCGTATGAAGAATATGCAAGAGTTTGAATCAATTCTTACTAAAAAACAATTAAAAGAATTGAAAAAAATGAAAGAAGAAGGTCGTAAAAAGTTTGAAAAAGAATTCAAAAAACATCATGGAAATTCTTTAAAACCTCCATTTGGACCTCCGCCAGCAGGCGATAAAAACCCTGAACTTCCACCACCTGCACCACATGCAGATGCTGAATAAGGGTTATAAAAAAGACCGCAAATGCGGTCTTTTTTTATTTAAATATTGGTATTTGAATTTCAAACTCTGTTTTTTGTACCGTTGATTTTATTAGGGAAAGCGCAGCGTCTTGCTGTTCTAAATTGTTTTTACAGATGTATAATCCAAGACCACTTCCTGTTTTTTTAGTGGTGAAACCTTCGTTAAATAGCTCTTTTTGCGCTGATGGAGATATTGGTTTTCCATTGTTTGAAATTTTAATTATACATTTTTTACTCGTAATTTCTGTTGATATTGTTATTTCGCCTTTTGTTTCTATTGCTTCAATTGCATTTTTTATTAGATTTATAAGGCAACCGAGGAATTTGTTTTCGTCAACGTATATTTGAACATTTTCTTTTAGATTTGAATTAATTTGAATTTGTTTATCTTGGATGTAGACTTTTCCTAAATTAATGCTTTCTTCGACTAAGTCATTTACGTAACAGATTGATTGTTTTAAATTGTCTAGTGTTTTTAAGTCAATAAGTGAATTGTTAATCATTTTTACTGATTTTTGAATACACTCAACGGCTCTTTCTATTGAGTCATTTTCTATTCCGTTTTTAGTAAGTTGTTTTTTGATGATTTCGCAATATACATCGCAAATGGAAACCTGATTTCTGATTTCGTGAGCTATGCAGCGGGATTGTTCTTTTATTATTTCTGATGGCATTGTCTTCTCTTTCTTTTTATAAATAAAAAGGGCTCAGTATTTGCTGAACCCTTTTGGTTTTATTGTATTTTTTATTATGCTGAGATTTTAGCACGAACTTTGTTGGCAAAGCCGTTGTTCAATGCGTATAATACAGCTTGGGTTCTGTCGTTTACTTGTAGTTTTTGGAAAATATTATTTACGTGAGTTTTAACTGTAGTTTCTGATATAAATAATTTTCCTGCAATAGCCTTGTAGTTATTACCTTGTGTGAGTAGGTCAAGCACTTCTTCTTCACGTGAAGTTAGGTAGTTTAATAGGTTTTCTTCGTTTTGGTTTGAAGATTCTTCTTTGAATGTGCGTTGGAAGTATTCAAAGAATCTTGAAGAAAGTGCAGATGGTAAGTAAACTTTTCCGCTTAATACTTCATCAATAGCATAAATTAATTGAGCAGATGCCATTGTTTTTAACACATATCCTTTAGCACCTATTTTCATAGCTCTAAAGATTAAATCTGCATCATCATATCCGCTTAATGCAATAATTTTTGTTCCGAGTTCAAGTTTTTCGATTTCTTGGATTGCTTGTAAGCCATCTTTTTCAGGCATATTGATGTCCATTAGAACCAAATCAGGTTGATATTTTTTTACTAAATTAATCCCCATATTTGCGCTTGTAGTTGTACCTACAATGTCGTAATTTGTTTCTAGGCTGATTAATTCTTTTACTCCTCTTAAATGATCTGCGTTGTCATCAATTAACAAAACTCTTGCTTTTCTCTTGAACTCTCTCATTTTATTCCCCTTTAAACTTTTTAATTGCTTTCCTCTACAGTTTATATACTACAACTTTTAGAGGGTGTTCTTCATCCATGCCTTGATTGATGTTTGAGGCTGTAAAGCATGAATTATTGATTTACATCCATGGATTTAGAAAATTCCTCAATCATGCTCTAGACCATGCTTTGAGGCATGATTGATTTTTTAGATTGATTTTTTTGCACTAATCTTTTTGGTCTAATTTTGTTGTGGTATATTAATATGTATAGTCAATCTATTGTATGGCATTTATGGAGAGTGTGTATTTATGGAAATTATGATATTTATATTGGGTTTTATAATTGGTGCTATTGCAGTTTATATACCGTTTTTTATTAGTCGTAAAAATGAGTTGTCTTCGAGAGAGGCTATGCTTGAGCAGATGAAGCTGTCTTTTGAAAATACTGCAAATACACTTTTAAAAGATGGTTCTAAGGAATTAAGCGAACAAAACCGCGAAAAACTTGATGAGTTTTATAAAAGGTTTAAAGAGAAAATTGAAGACTTTGAAAAAAGATCGGAAGAAAACTTTAAGCTTGAAGCTGAGAAGTTTACTCGTTTTGATATGAATATCAAGAACTTTCTTGAAGCTGGAAATAGAATTTCGCAAGATACAACCTCTTTAGTAAATGTTATGCGATCTGATAACAGAAGACAAGGCCATTGGGGCGAAATCGTTTTAGAACGTGTCCTAGAGGCTTCAGGACTTAGGAAAGATGAGGAATATAAAATCCAATTCGGTACCGGTGAAGGGCGTCCGGATGCGACAGTATTTCTTCCTGAAGGTAGAAATGTTTTTATAGATGCTAAAACTTCTCTTTCTTCTTGGGATGCTTACGTTAATTCAGAAAGCGACAATGAAAAAGAGATTCATCTTCGACAGTTCTTTGATTCTACAAAAGCTCATATTGCGGGGCTTGCGAAACGTGATTATTCAATAGAAGATTCTTCTCCTGACTATGTTTTGATGTTTATTCCAATTGAAAGCTGTTATTCAATGATGTTTTGTGAAGATTGCAAGTTATGGGATTATGCTTGGCAAAATAAAATAATGCCCGTATCTCCATCAACATTGCTTGCAGCGTTGAAAATTATCAATTCATTCCACGTAGTTGATAGACAAAATAAAAATGCAATCGAAATTTCAAGACTATGCTCTGCTATGCTTGATAAGTTTGCTAATTTGCTCTCAGATCTTTTAAAAGCCAGATCAACTATGGATACAGCATTGAAAAAATTGCAAGGTAACGGTAATATTTTAAATCAAATTAAGCGTATAGAAAAACTAGGTGGAGTAGTTTCAAAACAAATTCCAGGGCTTCCTGATGATTTAAAAGATGAAGAAGTAAATGTGTAGTCGTTACTGAAAGATTGATTTATGGCGCTATTGATTTTTTTCTATAGCGCTAATAATATCGCTTACAAGGTTTAGGTGTTTTTTATCAAGTGTCTTGATCTGTTCTATAACTTTTTGTCTTGTTTCATCTTGGTTTTTTATGTTTACGTTGAAAAAGTCGTTAATATCAAATTCTAATTTTTCGGCTATTCTGATAAATGTATCTAAAGAGGGGTAAGAGTTTCCGGTTTCAATGATACTCATTTGTCTTGGAGATAGATAAATCATCTCTGAGAGCTGTTCTTGCGAAATCCCTCTGGAAATCCTTATTTGTTTTAGTTTTTTGCCTAAGAGTACCTTATCCACAATGTTTCCTCACTTGTACAGTATATAGTTGATAATTAGTCTTATTTATGATATACATATCATTTATATTGACAAAATGATATGTATATGGTATTATATAATTGGAACTATTATAATGGAGGTACATAAATGAAAAGTTTTAAAAACGCTTTTACCTTAGCGGAAGTCTTGATTACGCTAGGTATTATCGGGGTAGTTGCCGCTATGACAATGCCTACATTGATGAATTCAACTAACGGAGCTCAATACAAAACTGCTTACAAAAAAGCACTATCAGTATTGTCTCAAGCTGTAGTTTTGAACGTTGCTCTTGATGATTATGACTTGTCTCAAACAACTTCTACAACTACTAATGATAATGCATCTTTATACAATTTGTTTAATAATCGTATGAATGTTGTTAAGACTGGTGGCAAAGCGTATACTGCAAGTAATTCAGCTAATGTAAAGTTTGGGGATGCAAATAATTATACATTGTATTTTAATGATGGTATTACTTTTACATTTGCAACTACTTCATCTCAATGTACAGAAGGTAACGCAACTGATAAAATTGATGCAAATAATAAAATAAATAATAAAGGTACAGATACAAAAACTGGTTACTGTTTTGGTGCAATAGATGTTAATGGTGAAAAGAATCCTAACAGAGTTGTTAATTGTGATGGGCAAACTGATCCATTCAAAGGTCCTACAACTGGAGACTGCAAGGTTTCTAACCCTACAGATATCTATCCTGTAATTATGTATGACCAAACAGTTCTTCCAGCTACTGTTGCTGCTGAAGCTGTTCTATATGGTGCAGGCAAATAGTGGAACATTTCTTATTTAGTTGAATGTCCGCTATACTCAAAGTTTACTTTTCTATAAAGTAAAATCTAAATGAATCTTTTTGTTATGAGACTTTTTACCAAAAGTCTCTTTTTTTTGTGGCTGAGCCACTGCAACACATTGGAACGGGATTATTATTGTCGCTAAGTACGACTATGATACAAATCCACAATAATAGTAGTATCGTTAGTCAAGAAAATGCTTTTTGCCACCAACATATCCCCCGCATGGTCTTAATTTAGCTCATTAGTGCAACTTCTTTTAACTATTGATTTTCTTTTCTTTTAATTGTATTATGTTTCTATTAATAAGGTGGGATTTGAATATGATAAAACCTCAATGTCCAAAGGACAGAATTATCTTGGCTCTTGATGTTGATACGCTGGAAGAAGTAAAAGAGCTAGTGTTGGAATTAAAGGATTATGTAGGATATTTTAAAATCGGTTTGCCGTTAATTGTAACTTATGGTTTTGAAGCGGTTCGTCTTATCGAAGAATTGGGTGGAAGATGCTATTATGACAGCAAATTTCATGATATTCCTAATACTGTTCAAAAGGCTTGTATTAACCTTGTAAAAAATAATATTCATTTCTTTAATATTCATATACAAGGCGGATCTAAAATGATTTCCGGTACCGTCAAAGCTGTTAATGCTTGTTGTAAAAGATTAGATAAAGAGCCTCCTGTGATTTTAGGGGTTACACTTTTATCAAGCTTTGGACAAAGAACGCTTACTGAAGAGCTTTGTGTTGATAAAAATATTGAAGATTACGTATCAAAACTTGCACAAGTCGCTTATGAGTCAGGTCTGGACGGGGTTGTTGCAAGTGCTGATGAGGCAAGACGTATTAGACAACAAATCCCTGATAAAGATTTTATTATTGTATGTCCAGCAACTCGTCCTACTTGGGCTTCTGTTAATGATCAGGTGAGAGTTGATACTCCTCGTAGTGCTATTTTATCAGGGGTTGATTATATGGTAATTGGTAGACCTATTACTACTGCTGATAACAGAATTGCAGCTGCACAGTTGATTCTTGATGAGATTACTACCGCGCTTGAGGATAAAGAAAACGAAATTCTTGTATAAAAGTTTTAAACTTATGTAAATTTTTTATGGAAATTCCTAAAGTTTAATTCTAATAGAACCGTATTATTTTTTGTAATAAGGTTAGATATGTTTACATGTTTTGCCAAGCAAGATGTGTAAAGAACGGGTTAGAATGTACGATAACTTTTATACAAAATATGAAGATGCTAAAATATTCATAAATACCGCTACGGCTGAAAATGTTATTAAGATGCTTGAAAAAGAAAAGCATTTATCAGCTGAGCAGTGCGCATATTTGTCTAAGGCTTATGTCTTTTACGGGGATGATAAAAAAGCCCTAAAATATGCTAAAAAAGCTATTAAACTTGACCCTAATTATGCTTATGGCTATATTAGACTCGCATTTGTTTGTGGACGACTCGGCAAGAAAAAAGATGCAATTAAATATACTGCTGTTGCAGAATCTTTAGGTGAAGACGACTGGTTAATCCAATCTTTTTTAGTTTTATTGTTTAATTATACCGGTTTTGAAGAAAAATCAGAAGATTACATTACTAAATTATTAGCCAATGAGGTTGATTCCCCTGCTTATTATTATAATTTAGCGTTTGCTTTTTATTCAATTGAACCTTCTGATTATGAAAAAGCTTTAGAATACTTCCATAGAGCTGAAAATTATAAGGATAAGTATAATCTTTATTACAAAATAATGGAGTGTTATGCTGAATTAGATGATATTGAATCAGCTTTGGAATATTTGGAAAAATGTATTTCTATTTATGAGAGTGTTGATTTATTAGAACGTAGAATTCAGTGTTTGATATATATAGAACGATATGATGAAGCAGATATATTTTCGAGAGAATTATATCGGAAAACTGATGATAAACAACAAGTGCTAAAATTTTTAGCTTTGACTGCTAAAAAGAGAGGTGAGTATAATAAAGCGTTAAGATATTTACGTTTTGCTGATTATACGACAGAGCCTACAGAATATCTTTATGAACTTATGGCAAACGTTTATGAAGATAAAAATGATTTTGACAGTGCACTTATGTTCTATAAGAAAGCTTTAAAGTTTGATAGGTATGATGACAACTTATTGTTGAATATTTCATATTGCTATTCAAAGTTAGATGATTACAAATTAGCTGATAGTTATGCGGATTTAGCTATTGAATTAAATGAAAAATCTGCTTATTCATATTATCGCAAAGGTAACATTATGCTATCTGTAGAAAGATATGATGCAGCTGCAGAAGCTTTCAAAAAAAGTGTTGAATTAGAGCCTGATGATGTCGATTATTATCATTCGCTATCTTACAGTTATTCTAAGACAGGTGAACTTGAATTATCTCTTGAATATGCTAATAGAGCATTGTTATTAGATAAAGAAGATTCTTATTCTTATTTTAGAAAAGCTTGGGCTTTGCAAGAGCTTGAAAAGTATAAAGAAGCTATTGATACTTATCAAAAATGTATTGAATACGATGCTTCATTTGTAGATGCATATGCGAATATTTCATATTGCTATTCAAAGCTTTCTGATTTTAAAAAGTCTATACTTTTTGCAAATAAGGCTATAATGGTAAACAAGGATTATGCATATTCTCATTACAGAAAAGCTTGGGCTCTGCATAATCTCGGCAAGTTTGATGAAGCTATTGACGATTATTTTGAAGCAATAGAGTTAGATCCTACTGATGTATATAATTACTTAGGAATTACAGGTGTATTTCTTGATAAGCAGGAAAATTTCTCTGCGTTAGAGTTTGCAAATAAAGCGATAATGCTCGATAGAGATTGTGCTAATGCTTATTATTATAAAAGCGTTGCGTTGAGTAACTTGGGTAAGAAACTTGAAGCAGAAAAAGTTTTTGCTAAGGCTCGGGAACTTGGTTTTGAATAGTTTTATTCAATTCATATTTGTGAATTGTGCTATTGAAAGTGTAGACTTTTGAAGAAGTTCCGTCTGTAGATATTTTTATGGAATGGTTTTTATCTGTTCTATATATTGAACTTTTTCTTAATACATCAAGAGTACCTTTTGAAGGGTGCCCAAAATAGTTTATTCCTGTAGAAATTACTGAAATTTTAGGGTTAAGATATTCTGCCATTTTGTTATCAACAATTCCTCTTGCTCCGTGGTGTCCGACTTTTAAGACGTCTATATTTTGTGGAATATATTTATTAATTTCATTAAAAGCTTTTACTCCGGCATCTCCCATAAAAAGCATTTCAAAATCTTTATAAGTAATAAGTGTCATTATTGAACTTTCATTTTCATCTTTTGTGTTTATTTTAAACGTTTTAATTGCTAGATCCGATTCCGTGTATATTTCTTTGTTATTTGTGGCTATATTTGTATTTATTGTTCTTGCTTTAAGTGTTTTATAGATATTTTTAGATGTAAGAGAGTTATCATTAAAGGATGTTAAATATACATTTTTGATGTTTAAATTCTTCATTAGATCAACAGCACCACCTGAATGGTCGCTGTCAAAATGTGTTAATATCATTCCTTCTATATTTTTTATTCCTCTGTCTTTTAGATATTTGAGAATAATTATTTTTGCTTGGGTTGAATTCCCTTTGTATGGCGCTTTTCCTGTGTCAATTATAAAATATTTGTTTTTAGGTGTTTTTATAAGGAATGCATCTGCGTTTTGAACGTCAAAGGTTATTATTTCAAGATTTTTGTTTGGAAGCTGTACTGTTGTTATTAATAATATTATTGGCAGTGCAGTTGCAAGAATAACCTCTTTTTTAGTAAATCCTTTTTTCAACATAAGTGTAATGAAAAGGACTATTGCGTAATATAAAATAATTTGAACTATGCTTGGGTGTGTTGTTGTAAGAAGTGAATGCGGAAGTTCAGAATAAAATTTTGATATTAGGACAAGTGCATCAAGGAAATAATTCAAAATAAAATCTGCACATATACAAACATATTTGCCGATAGGTCCTAATAGAGCAAGTATAGAACTTACAAAGCCACCGAAGCTAATTACGCTTAAAAATGGCATAATAGATACGTTAGCAAATACTGAATATGTTGAGAATGTGTTGAAATAAAACATTTGTATCGGTGCTACCCAGATCTGTGCAATTATAGGAATAAATACTCCGGCAGTAAGCCAATCAGGGCATTTTGTATTTCTAAATTTTTCTAAAATAGGATTTGCGCTCACTAAAATTCCGAAAGTTACAATGAATGACAATTGAAAGCCTACATCATTTATATAAGCCGGATTGTATAAAAGCATTAATGCTGCTACAAGAGAAAGTAGAGATATACTGTGAGCATCTCGGTCTATTAGTTTTCCTATCAATATAAAAAGAAGCATTAGTGCGGCTCTTATTACAGAAGGTCCAAGTCCTGTCATAAGTGTATATAAAATTACAACAGCCATACCGCTTATTACGGTTATCTTAAACGGTACTCTGAATCTCCGTAAGATAAAGTACCAAAACCCATAGATAAATGCGACGTTCATCCCAGATGCAGCTAAAATATGTAGGAGTCCTGAATTAACAAAATAATCTTTTATATAATCAGGTGGTGCAATTGCATCATCTCCAAATACAATGCCTCCGAGGATTTCTAAATTTGGACTTTTTAAGTAACTGGCATGGGTATTTATTATGTTATTTCTTAAATTGTTTAATTCTTGTAAGAATTTCCATTTTGGAGTCAGTTGAGTTTTTATCTCGGTACAATTTTCTAAATCAGCATAAAATGTTGTATATGTTGAGAAGTTCCTTAAGTATTTTGCATAATCAAATTGAGAAGGATTTGTTCCTTTGAATGGAAGATTCAGCTTTCCTGTAATTTCATAGTAGTTGCCAATATTTAATTTTGAGAAATCTTCGCTATTAGCATTCAATGTTACCAGAGTTTTACCTTTTATGGCTTGATTATTAATTTTATTGATATTGAAGAAAAATTTTGTTTTATTAGGCGAATTACTATTAGGTATAGAAATTATTTGTCCGCTAATGGTCCCTTTTTGTGGAGCTATATTTGAAAGTTCGTCGAAATTTTTGATTCTATAGCTTGTGCTAAAAAATCCAAAGTAAAATATGAATATCCAAAATAGAATATATTTATAAGAGAGAAACCTTTTTAAAAGTAAAAATATTGAGATAATTGTAACTATACTTGATAAAAGAATTTCACAGTTATAAAAATACGATAATATTCCTAACATAAAAAATATTGTTGTAATGAACATTATCGTATTTTTATTTTTAAATAGTTCAATTATTTCCGCTCTAATCATAATCCCGCTTTGATGTTAGCATAAAGATAAGATTACTTAAACCAGCCTTTTTCTTTCTTTTTTGATGGTGCTAATGTTGGTTGAGCAGGAGTTTTAGGTATATTTTGATATACATCTTGTTTTGTATCAATTTTAGGTAATGTTGTTGACCCTGAAGCAGATGTTGTTGAGTCTTTTGCCTTTGCACTGAATACTCTTGTCGAAATAGCATTAATGTATTTGTCATCCAAGTGCGCAAAGTCAAATAAAATAACACCGTTTATATCTAATTTTCTTGTCTCATGAATTTCTCTTATCAGATCTTCTTCACTTCCGCCCATAAATGTTACAAACAAACCTGCAAATAAATCAGTGTTTGCTGCTTTATGTTGAAGTACTTCAGTCACCATTGAGTTTAGTGTTTTTGCGTTACAAGTTAAGAATAATGGTGTGAATCCGTCAATTAAGTTGTTTACAGACCAATATTGCCAGTTTTGTAACTTTGAAGAATAAGCTCCTTTAATATCTGGGAATATTACTGCGCTGACATATATTTTATGACTGCGGCCAAGTTTCCCAATCCTTGAGACAAAGTCACTTACTTTCTGTCTTCTGTAATTGCCCCATTGTTGCCATAGGGGATCTGTATTAGTTATTTCTACTGGGTCTTTTCCATATTTTGAATAAAATTCACTTCTTGCAAATTCCGTATACCCCCAATTGCTTACTGCTGCATTACTAACCGCTTGAGGATATCTTATATAATCTAAATTTATTCCGTCAGGTTTATATGTTGTAATAATTTCTGTTATTAATTCTTCAAGGAATTTTTGTACTTCAGGGTTTGCTGGATCTATAAAATACCCGTTATGTTCAGATACAGATGGAGTTGCTGAAGCTGATTCATAGAATTGTTTTGTTCTATTTCCCCATGAAGGTTTAACGGCAAGAATATTTTTAGGGTTACTATTTGGATTTTGGTTTCCTACATAAAAAGTCTCAAACCATATATGAACTTTAATGTTATTTTTATGAGCTTCTCTAATCCAAATTTTTAGAGGATCTATTCCGTTGAATTTTTCGTTTTGTGAGATAAAACCATATTTATCCATGGTTTTACTTGGGAAAATCGTCCTGCCATGGAAATATGTTTCTATAAATACGTTATCAATTCCGGAGTTTTTAATCTTTTTTACAGAATCGATGATGGCGGATTCTGTTGTTTCAGTAGGTCTAAGCCATACCCCTTTGAATTCTGTATTTTTAAATGGAATTACACTTTTTAAAGCTGCATTAGCTGATTTAATAGCTAACTGAGAATATTTTTGGGTATCTTCAGGACTTTTTTCTGCTTTTTTTAGGTATGTTTCAGCTGATTTTATGTAATTTTCAGGGGAAGTCATATCATAGTCTTTATATTTGTTTTTGTAGTAGCTAATCATAGTTTTTGCTTCATCTATTTTATGTTGAGCTTCAAACATAAGACTTTCAGAGGTTGTAAAAGTTGTTATTACGCCAGAAATTTCGTCATAGTATATTTTTGTTCCGACTGTTATATTAGAAGTTATCCAATTTTTAGCCGTTCCATGACCGCTTATTACAGCTCCGTTTTCGGGAATAAATGAATCAGCTCCGCTTAAATCGGTAACAGTATTTCCTTCAATAATAGCTTCTGTTCCGAATTCATTAGTATGAGTTCTTTCGCCATAATCATGAGTGTAGATTACTAATTGATTTGATCCTCTAGCTCCAGGGAAAAAGCTACCTGCCTTATTTGAATAAGGTGTAGGGTTAACTGCATCAACCGGTCTTTTTGATTGATTAAAAAGAATTTCCCCTCTTTTTAATGTGTAGGGTTCTAAAAGATTGTTGTTATTTGCAGCTGATGCTATTTGTGTCCCTGTTACTATAAGTAAAGTTATTACTGTGAATATTTGCCTAAGCTTCATTTTTACTCCCTAATGATATAATAATATTCGGATTCATCATATTTTAAACTGTCTATCTGTTGTAACTTCTTTTGAAATTCTGCTGCTTTTTCAGGATTAAGCTCTAAAGATTTATTATAAAAATCTTTTGCGTTTATTAAGTCCCCGAGTTTTTCATATATATTTGCAATTTTAGCAGCTGTTTCAAAATTGTTTTCATATCCGTTTTGGTAAGATATAATATAATATCTTAAAGCTCTATTGTAGTCCCTTCTGTCGTAATAATACTCAGCAAAATAAAAATTTGCATAAGGATTATAGTAGTCAAGATTTGTTGCTTTGTAGAATGATTCTTTCGCAAGCGAATTTATGTTCATTTTATCGTATATACGTCCTAATTGTACGTATGGATAAACATTTTTAGGATCAGCTTTTGAACTTAAAAAATAATTTCCCATTGCATATCGAAAAAGTCGTTCGCGGGTTAGTTTATTTTTTGTATTTATAGCTTGTTCAAAATATGTATCTCCCAGCTGGATTAGTCCAGCTGGATTTAGTGTGGAATAATCAAAACGATTTTCTAAGTATTCCAAAGAACCTCTTTGCAATGCCAAAACTTCTACATTGCAAAAACAGGTGATTATGAAAGTAAATAAAATAACTAAAATAAATTTATTCTTATAGATCTTCATATGTAGGAGTTGATAACTCAAGATCTCTTAGGAAAAATTTACCGTCATCTCTACTAGGATCAAGGTAATCTAAAAATTTAGATATAAACGGCTTATTATTAACTCTAGCTGCTTCTTCAGCTCTAAAGTCTTCTCCGTTTGCGTAAGCTTTGTTGTATTGAATTAATTTAATGGCTTCGCTGGAGTATCCTCCGTTGTATAAATATTGAGGACTGGTTGTTTCGTGTATATCAACCCCTGCCAAAGCAGGTACAGCTCCCATTAACATAATTGTACTTAAAATTAAACTTTTTTTCATAATCCACCTCATCATATATCATGATAATACATTTTTGAACAGTTACAAGTATATTATAAATTCTTTACAAAAAAAACGTATGAATTATTTGTATGATTTTCTTATAATTTCTTCTAACTTTTCAAGAAGTAGATTTTCTGGAACTTTAGCTACAATTTCACCTTTTTTAAATACGAGGCCTTCATTTACACCGCCAGCAATTCCGAAATCGGCATGCTTAGCTTCTCCTGGGCCGTTTACTGCACAACCCATTGTTGCAATGGTAATTGGATATGGTAAATCTTTAAATCTTTCTTCCACTTTTTTTGCAAGCGAAATTAAATCAATTTGTGTTCTTCCGCAAGTTGGGCAAGATACAAAGTTAACTCCTCTTTCTCTTAGATTGAGGCTCTTTAGAATATCAAAGCCAGCACTTACTTCTTCTACAGGGTTTTCAGTAAGCGAAACTCTTATGGTATCACCTATTCCCTCAGCTAAAAGTGTTCCAAGTCCAACAGAGGATTTTATTAATCCGCCTCTTAATGTTCCGGCTTCAGTTACGCCTAAGTGTAGCGGATAAGGTATCTTTTCTGCAATTGACCTGTAAGCTTCTATTGTTGTTAAAACATCTGAAGATTTAAGTGAAACTTTAATTAAGTCGAAATCTAAATCTTCTAAAATTTGGATATGTTTCATTGCGCTTAATACCATTTTTTCAGAGAGCGGAATGTCCATATCCTGTAATTCTTTTTCAAGAGAACCTGCATTTACTCCGATACGAATTGGGATATTTTGTTGTTTTGCAAGTTTTACAACTGCTTCTACGTTTTCACGTTTTCCAATATTGCCAGGGTTAAGTCTAAGTGCGTTTATACCGTTATTTATACATTTAATTGCAAGTTTGTAGTCAAAATGTATGTCAGCAACGAGTGGAACGTTTGTCTTTTTTACAATATCTTTTATAGCATCAGCAGCTTCAGAATTAAGTACTGCAAGTCTTACTATTTCACAACCTTTATCTGCGAGTTCATCAATTTGTCTGCAAGTTGATAATACATCTCTTGTGTCAGTGTTACACATTGACTGAACGCTAATAGGATTGTTATTTCCTATTTTTACATTTCCAATTGAAATTTCTTTTGATTTTCTTCTGTTTATCATATAATCATGTTAGCACAAATAAAATTTGTAGTGCTTAATTTTAATTAATTAAAATTTATAATGTATAAAAGAGAGGATAAAAATGAGAGTTGCTGTAATATCTGATATTCATGGAAATTTTCAAGCTTTAGAAAGTGTTATAATGGATATTTCTAAGGAAAAATGTGACAAAATTTGGTGCTTAGGTGATTTAGCAATGGCTGGACCTCAGCCAAGAATGGTTTTGTCATATATAATGGAACATGGTTATGATTGGACTATAATTCAAGGAAATACTGATAAATTAATAGCAGATTTTTCATTGGATATTTATAATAAGTTACAGCAAAAGATGCCTGTTATGGCAAATGCACTTCTTGACGATAATGATATTATAGAACAGGATAAAAAAGACTTTTTAAAATCACTACCTCCGAGAAAAGAAATGATGGTTGAAGGGGTATCTGTTCTTTTAGTTCATGGTTCACCAAGACGAATGAATGAAGATATTTTGCCAAATATGAAATTGTCAGAAGTTCAAGAAATGATTGAAGGTGAAATTGCAGATTTAATTCTTTGTGGCCATACACATGTTCCTTGCGGATATCAAACATTGACTAAACAAACCATTGTTAATGTTGGTAGTGTAGGGCGTCCAATGACAGGTGTTCCAAAAGCTTGTTATGCAATTATTGATTTTGATAACGGATCTTTCTCTGTAACTCATAAAGAAATAGATTATGATTGTAAAACGGCGTCTGAATTGATGCGAGTAAGAGAGTTTGAAGGTTGCCAGCAAATAGCTGACCAACTTCTTGTTCCGCTTATCAGGCATATGTAATTTGATTATAAATTTTGTTTGTGTTAAGTTACCTTTGAAATATAGATTAGTCTTATGAAAATTGATAAAGAAAAACTCATATATCATATAAAAAAACTTACTGAACCAAAAGTCCTCGTAATCGGGGATTTGGCTCTTGATGAGATGATATATGGTGATGCTGAAAGAATTTCAAGAGAAGCACCAGTTTTAATTTTGCAGCATACGTATACAAAGTTAATTCTTGGAGGCGCATCTAATGCTGCTCATAACGTCGCAACTTTAAATGGAAGAAATGTAAGTGTAATTGGTGTAATCGGCGATGATTATCAAGCTGGTCAGCTTTTGGAAACTTTTGAAAAGGCGGGTATCAACTGTGAGCATATAATAAAAGATGCTACTAGGAAGACTACTACAAAAACAAGAATTTCAGGTTCTATTACGACTTCAATTACTCAACAAATTGTGCGTGTCGATAGACAAACAAATGCTAAAATTTCTGTTGAAACTGAAAATAAAGTTATTGCAGAAATTGAGAAAGCTATTCCTAAACATGATGCAATTATATTATCGGATTATCATATTGGAACATTAACTGATAAGATTATAAAACGTGCAATTGAGTTAGCTAATATTTATAACAAAGTAATTGTTGTAGATGCTCAAAAGGATTTGGAAAAATATAAAGATGTAACTTCTATGACCCCAAATCTTCCGGATACGCAAAAATCCGTTGGATTTTTTATAGAGTCAGAAGATGATTTAAAACGTGCTGGTGATAAATTATTGTATAAGACATTTGCAAAGGCAGTTCTTATCACATGTGGTGCTGATGGAATGTTTGTAGCAGAACCAGACAAAAAATATACTAAAATTCCTGTATTTAATAAGTCAGAAGTTTTTGATGTTACAGGTGCCGGAGATACTGTTACCGCAGTTTATACATTAGCTCTTGCAACAGGTGCAGAGCCTGCTTATGCTGCGATTATAGGCAATGTTGCAGCTAGTATTGTTGTAAGACAGTATGGCTGCGCTACAACTACTGTAGATGAACTTTTATCTGCTGTAGAAAAACTCTAATAGGAGAATGTTATGGAAAAATTTAAATTTAAAGCGGTTGATTTGATTATAGTTATAGGTATTATTTTGGCCTTATTAGTCGGATTTATTACTTATAGAAATTTCCGTCAAACTGCATCTAAACAAATTGAGGCTACTTCTCAGATAAATTTTGATGTATTTATCAGAGGTATTACTTATACCGGTGATAATTTGCCTATTAAATCTGGAGAAAAAACTTTTATTAGTATAAGAAATGTTCCATATTCAGATTTGCAAATTGTTTCAGTTAAAACTGAAAAAAGAAAAGTTGTTTTGCCAAGACTTACAACTTCTACAAATAATGATAACAAAACAGTTTTAGTAGTTGAAGATCCATCTCAGTCTAATGTATACGATATATTAGTTTCATTAACTGATGTTGCTAAAATTACTAAAGACGGAGCTGTGGTTGGTGGAAATAAAATAAAAATAGGTTTGCCTATTACTTTGGAAGGTAAAGATTATAAATTTAACGGGACAGTTTCAAATCTGCAAGTAAGTGCAGATTCAGAAATTATGAATCATAGTGATGATATTCAATAGTATTTTTAATTTTACTCAAAATAAATTACAATATTTATATGAAAACAGTTTGTTTTTGCAGAGCATTGACAAACTGATTTTCTTGTCTATTTTAGCTGTAATCTTGTCATCAGTTGCTTTATCTTCTGATGGTATAGGATTTATTGCATTAATAACTATATTTCTAACACTGATTAAGTTGATTACTTGTAAAGGTGAAAAATTTGAGCCAAAAACTTTTGAATTATGGTTATTAGCATATTTTATGATTGTTGTCATAAGTCTTGCTGGGTCAACTCTTTTTGCGTTGAGTTTGAAAGGATTTATGAAAACTTTTACTTATTTGAGTTTTTATCTTTCTGCAGCTCATTATTTAAAAAATAATACTGATAAGATTCCATATATTTTTGGGGCAATTGGTATTTGTATAAGTTTTGAGGGTGTCGTTGGATTTTTGCAAAATTTTGCTCAGGTCGAAGAAATTTCAACTTGGCAGGATGTTTCAAATTTAAATCCTGAAGAAGTTATGACCCGTGTATATGGAACATTAAAACCATATAACCCAAACCTTTTGGGTGGTTATTTTGTTGCAGGGCTTCCTGCTTTGTTTGGTATGAGTGCTTATTTTGCAGTAGAGAAAAAATTTAAATCCTTAGTTATTTCTTTATTGTTGACTTTAATTTCTGTTATAGCTCTTTTCTTGACAGGATGTAGAGGTTCATATATAGGCTGTATGGTTATATTTGCTGGAATTTTTGCAGTTTCGGCTAAATATTTATGGAAAAACTATAAAAAGATATATTTATCTTTTGTAGCTTTTTGTTTTGCGATGTTTACTTCTGCAATTCTTTTTGTATCGTCATTAAGAGCAAGAGTATTGTCAATTTTTGCAATGCGTCAGGATTCATCAAATTCATTTAGGTTCAATGTATATCAATCATCAATCCAAATGTTCAAAGATAATTGGCTTTTGGGAATTGGTGTTGGAAATAAAAATTTTAGAGAAATTTATGGATTGTATATGCGTACAGGGTTTGATGCTCTAAGTGCGTATAATATCTTTTTAGAAACAGCTGTTGAAAGCGGTATTTTTGCACTTATTGCATTTCTAGGTTTTCTTTTTGTCTTAATCAAAAATTCTATTGAATTTATTTTAAAATCTTTAGACATAAAGAAAGTAATATTTGTATCTTCGGCATTAATATCTATTTGTGCAGTAATGGTTCATGGCTTTGTCGATACTGTATTCTTTAGACCTCAAATTCAGTTTGTCTTTTGGATGATGGTTGCTGTAATTTCTTCATGTGTGCACAAGGAAAACGTGTAACAATATCTTTACAAATCGTGATTTTTCTTAAGTAATAAGCTAATTGAGCCGATATTCATATTGACGATTTATAAGGAAAAGGATTGTCAAAATGGGCTTAAGTGCATCACAAGCGAGATTACTAAGCATAACAGCGCGATTGTCAGATAATGAATTGCGTTCACAGACAATCACGACCGCAAAAATGGCCTTAGCTAGCAAGACAAGTGAAGCAAGCTCAGCATATTTAGATGCATTAAGCCAGACAGAATTAATGTTTTCAACCTATGATGAAGACGGAAATAAAACTCTTCAGAAGTTGACTGGAACAAGTTTAACCCAATATGGAATATTAAAGAACCAATATGGAATAATAAATACAGACGGCCAAATAATGGTATCAGAAACAGATGCGACAAATTATTTGGAAAGTGCAACAATGGGTGAATTCTTGGAGAAATATGGAGTTGCAAATGTAGAAGACCAAGATAAGGAGAATCCTGAATATGTAGATAAAGCGACTTCAATATGGGGTTCAGATTGGAAGAACTGGGTAAATGGCGGAACCGGAACTCCCGGCGGCTTAATAGCCAAAGAACCACAACAAAAAGATTTCAATAAAATAGAAGAAGTTCCATCTACAAATAATGAAATATATGATGCTGTTACCAATTCTGGTGGTTGTTTAGGGTTTACAATTGATGGAAATCCAGGACATCAAAACTGTTATATGCACGTTTTATCTGATTTAATAGGCCCAGGGGAGCATAAAACTAGTGATGGCCATACGTTTACTATATATAATGGAAACTGTCAAGAGCACGGAACTTCTTGGTGTTGGAATACCGCAAAACATCAGGATCAAGCAGATTGGGATTCTATTCATAAAATGATTCAGGATGCTAACTGTTCAGGTGATGTAATTGATGGTGGTACAGAAAATGTTGATGTAACATATGGTTCTCAAAATGCTACAGTTACAGTTGGTGGCCCGCCTTCGGATCCTAATATGTCTATTTATCAAAGAGCTGTTGACTTGTTGTGGGAAGTGCATGGTGAATATAAAATAGGAGATTCCTACGGGGGTCAGGCTTCAGAAGAGTCCCTACAGAAATTTTTCTATTTCATTGAACATGATTTAAAACAAATGGGAACTGAAATGAAGACCGTACCCGACGTAGAGGCATGGGAGAAAGCGCACAAAGAATGGGAAGAGCAAGTAGCGAAAGAGATAGAAGAATTTAATAAAATAGACCCAATAATTACCGAACAAGTAATCGTATACACAGACAAAGACCAAGGTCAGTGGTATGTAAACTTGTGGCACAGAATGAATGGTCCAAGTGATGATAAAGTGGAATTAGATGGCATAGAAAACGGTGCACATCCGGAACATGAGAATGGCGAAGATGAGCCATTAGATGATGATGCAAAAACCCCAGAGACAGGCTTGACCGCGAATGGAAAGATCTTGTGGACTGTATTAGAAGACGGATTAATGAATAGCCAAGAATGGTTGAAGTACGCATTAGAAAACGGCTATGTAACGTTAGAACGCGTAAACTACACCGAGCCAACCGAAGATGGCAGTGGCTTAGAGAATGCAACTTGGACATCAATAATCTATACCAATGCAGCCGATATAACCGAGCAGGAGAATGAGGCAGCAATAACCAGAGCAGAAGTAGAATACCAACAAACAGTTCGCGATATAGAAGCAAAAGACAAGCAGTATGACAATATCTTGAAACGTTTGGATACAGAACACAGCGCATTACAAACAGAATACGATTCAATCAAGGGTGTAATAAGCAAAAATATTGAAAGAACTCTTAAAATGTATTCTTAATATACAAGCTATTGCTAATATTTAAAATTATTTAGTTTTCTTTTTAATATTTTTAGAATTTTTTTGATTCTTATTGTTTCTAGGTTGTTGTGGGTGTGCAGAGTAAGAAGTCTGAATTCTTTTTACGGAATATACATCTGGTATAGATTGAATACAATTTATTACTTTTTTTAGGGTTTCAACATTATCAAGTTCTATACCGAGTTCAATTACACCTATTTTTTTAGCACTTTTAGCTTTTACATTTGCATAATTAATATTGATGTTATTGTCTGATACCGCAGCAATAATATCTTTTAATAACCCCATTTTTTCGCCGGTTTCAATTCTAATAGTTGTAGAATATGTTTTATTAATATTTTGTCCTGACCAATGTATATCCATTAATCTTTCAGGAGGAACGTTTTCAAGGGTTTTGCAATCTATTCTATGAACTGATACCCCTTTAGATCTGGTTACCACACCTACGATTGGTTCTCCGGGAATTGGTGAACAGCAACGCGCAAATGAATACATAAGTCCTTCAAGTCCGACGATATCTTTTTCAGATTTTTTACGGTTTGAAGTGTGGAAAGTACTTTCTACAGATTTTTGTTGAGGCTTTTTGAGTTTATTAATTACTTTATTTACAGTGGTTTCACCGTATCCCAATGCTGCAAATAAATCATCTGCGCTTTGGTAATTCATAATTTTGGCGACTTTTTCAAACTCGCCTTGTTTTACATAATCATCAAAGACAGCTTTAGTAAGCTCGTGTTCCAGATTTGCTTTACCTGTTTCTAAGTGTGCTTCTCGATTATTTTTCTTAAACCATTGTTTTATCTTTGATGATGCCTGTTTTGTTACTACAAAGTTTAGCCAATCAAGACGCGGCGCAGGAGTTTTTGATGTTAAAATTTCAACTATGTCACCATTATTTAGTTTTGTATCTAATTGGGCTATTCTGCCGTTTATTAAAGCTCCAACGGTTTTGTTTCCGACTTCGGAGTGAATTCTATATGCAAAATCTACAGGTGTTGCATTTCTTGGTAGGTCAAATACATCTCCATTTGGAGTGAATGCAAAGACTTGATCTGAAAACAAATCAAGTTTTACTGAGTTTACATAGTCTTCAGCTGATGTCATATCTTTGTCATATTCTACAAGTTTTCTCATCCAAGAGAACTGCAAATCAGATTGATTGTCAGCTTTTTGAGAACCTTTTTCTTTATATCTCCAGTGAGCAGCGACACCATATTCAGCAACTTCATGCATTTCCCAGGTTCTGATTTGGACTTCCAACGGTTTTGAACGCGGTCCGATTACTGAGGTGTGAAGTGACTGGTACATGTTGCCTTTAGGCATCGCTATGTAATCTTTAAACCTGCCAGGAATTGGTTTGAATTGGGAATGAATTAGTCCGAGAACTTCGTAACATTCTTTTTCTGTATCAACGATTACCCTTACTGCTGTAATATCGTATAACTCGTGGAATGCAAGATTTAATCTTTTCATTTTAGCGTATATGCTGTAATAATGCTTTGCTCGGCCTGTGATTTGTGCATTAATTCCGCTTTTTTTAACGTCTTTTGAAATCTTATCAATAAGAAGTTGCACGGTCATTTCTCTTTCAGCTTTAGTTTGCGATACGAGTTGTGCAATTTCAAAATATTTATCCGGTTCAAGGTAACGGAGTGATAAGTCTTCTAATTCTGCTTTGATTTTGTAAATACCTAAACGATTGGCAAGAGGTGCAAATATATCAAGGGTTTCTTTTGCTATTTTAACTTGTTTAGGGGCTGCCATAAAGTTTAGGGTTCGCATATTATGCAATCTGTCAGCAAGCTTAAGAAAAATAATTCTTATGTCGTTTGCCATTGCTATAAATAGTCTGCGGAAATTTTCTGCTTGGCGTTCTTCTTTTGATTTGAACTGAAGTTTTCCGAGTTTTGTAACGCCTTGTACAAGCGTTAAGACATCTTTTCCAAAACGTTTTTCAATTTCTTCCGGTTGAGTATCTGTATCTTCCAGAATATCATGCAAGAATGCTGCCATAACTGTATGAGAGTCAGCTTTAAGGTTTATAAGTATTTTTGCTACTTCAACGGGGTGAATAATATAAGGCTCTTCTGATACCCTGTATTGTCCTTCATGCAATCGCTCTGCAAAGTGGAAAGCTTCTTCAATTTTTGCAATATCGCTTTCTTCTCTGTTTTGTGCAATTAGTGCTTGTTTAATTTCATCAAATAGTGATTTTTCGGACATGATATAATAATAATACGAATTTTATTTATATATTTCAAGCAAATTGTACAAATTTCATACATAAGGATTACTGATGAAAAAAGATGAAGGTATAATTATAAGTCTAAAAATTTCGCCAAATGCCTCTAAAAATGAGATTATAAAAACTCCGGAGGGTGTGAAGGTTAAAATTACGGCTCAACCGATAGATGGCAAGGCAAATAAGTGTTTGGTAGAGTATTTATCTAAATTATTTAAAGTGCCAAAGACCTCAATTGAGATTTTAAAAGGCGAAACTTCTAAAGAAAAAACTCTATTGATTAAAACCGTTGATGATGATAAGATTTCCATGATTAAAAGTGTTTTATATTGATACCTTATGGTATTAGATTGAAAGGAGCTATTAATATGAAAAAAACTCTATCGGCAATCGTTGCAGCATTGCTCTTGGCTGGAGGTTTATCGGTGTTTGCATTAGATAAAGCGCCTGAAACTTTAGCATTACTTCCGACAATGAAGACTCAATCTGCTGCTCCGAATAGAATATGGGTTGGTACATTCCAGCTTGTATGGAACGATTTGATGAATGAAGTAGTAAAAGGCCCTGTTGTTTTTGAAGGTAAAAAATCAAGATTAGTAGAACAGTTAAATACTCAGTCTTTTACTAAAAATATGATTTCTGAAGATTCATACTATACAAAGTTCGGAGAAACTTCACCTGAGTTGCGTACAACAATTGAAAATGCAATTAAAGAAAAATTTAACGAGACAAGTGATGTTTTAGATTCTGTAGATTGGACTCCAGGTCCTGAAAAATATACAGCTTATGCAATGTTGAAGAAAGATTTTAAATTCTTAACAGCATTCGATAAGTTGAAAATGGAAAGATTTGGTAAAAATAGAGAAAAAGTTCAATATTTCGGAATCAATAAAGATAGTGACAAAATCTTGGACAAAACAGTTAACGTTATGTTCTTTAACTCTTCAAAAGATTTTGCAATAGTAATTTATACTCAAACAGATGATGTTTTGTATTTGTATAGAACTAATGATGATAAGCCTTTTGATAAATTGTATTCAGATATGTTTATTAAAAGAGCAAAATATGACGGTAATACAGATTTTACAGAAAAAGATTTGTTGAAGGTTCCAAATATTGGATTGTATAAAGAACAGTCTTTTGACGAGCTATGCAATCGTCCAATCAAAGGCACAAATATGATGATTGATAAGGCTTTGGAAACTGTTGATTTCAAAATGGATAATGAAGGTGTGAAACTTAAGAGTGAAGCTATAATTGCTACAAAAATGTCTGCAATGCTTCCAGCCCAAAAACTTAAAACTAGAAAATTCTATTTTGATGATACATTCGTAATTTTCTTACAAGAACAAGGAAAAGATAAACCTTATTTTGCAATGAGAGTTAACGATGTAGCTGCAATTAATAGAACAGAAAGAAAAAAATAATTAATATTATTTAAAAAATATATGATGAGGCGGATTAAATAGAAATCCGCCTTATTTTTGTTCTTTTTGACTTTTGTATAAAAGTTGTACTATAATCTCTCTATGGCTAAAGTTAAATCAAAATGGGTATGTTCAGAATGTGGTTATGAAACAGCAGGTTATCTTGGAAAGTGTCCTGAATGTGGAACTTGGGGATCTTTGGTTGAAGAAGTTCAATATTCAGAAAAGCTTCACAATGCTGTTGCAAATGAATTTATAAATACAGAAAAACCTGCTCTTTTAAAAGATATTAAAGTTGATGAGAGTGTAAGGGTCTCTACTAATATCTCAGAGTTTGACAGAGTACTTGGAGGAGGGTTTGTTCAGGGATCTTTAGTTCTTCTAGCAGGGGATCCGGGGATTGGAAAGTCTACGATAACTTTACAGACTTGTGGTGAGTTGTGTAAAAGTAGCAAAAAAGTTTTATATATTTCAGCGGAAGAAAGTGCGACTCAATTGAAATTAAGAGCAGAACGCTTAGGAATATGTGCTGAAAGTTTATATATTTATCCTCAGACTAATATGGAGAATATTAAATCTCAAATTGAAGAAATTTCTCCTGATTTTGTTGTTGTAGATAGTATCCAAGCTATATATTCAAATAATGTTCCAAGTTCAGCCGGTTCTGTATCGCAAATCAGAGAATGTTGTAATATTTTGATGCATATTGCAAAAAGTAAAAATATTACAACTATTGTGATAGGCCATGTGACAAAAGATGGAAATATTGCAGGACCAAAAGTGCTTGAACACATGGTAGATACAGTAATTTATTTTGAAGGTGATAAGTATAAATCTTATAGAATGCTTCGTTCTATGAAAAACCGTTTCGGAAATACATCAGAAGTCGGTATTTTTGAGATGAATTCAAGCGGTCTAAGATGTGTGACTAATCCAAATGAACTTTTCTTGAATGAGCGTTCTCAAGTTGCAGCTCCCGGTAGTGCTATAATTGTGACAAATGAAGGTACAAGACCTTTGATGGTAGAGATTCAGGCACTTGTCGGTATGACATCTTACCCTACCCCAAGAAGAGTTACCAATGGGGTTGATATTAGCAGATTGCACCAAATTCTAGCAGTGTTGGAAAAACGTGTAGGATTGAACCTTTCAAAACAAGACGTATATGTTAATGTAATGGGCGGAATAGAGGTAGATGAACCTAGTGCAGATTTAGGTATCGCTCTTGCTGTTGCAACTTGTGCGCGTGATGTGGTTGTTGATAGTCAGACTGTTATTATCGGTGAAATTGGTTTGTCTGGAGAAATTCATCCTGTAAATAATATTGAAAGACGTTTGAATGAAGCTGTTGCTTCAGGATTTAAGAAGGCCATTATTCCTTATGCAAATGATGTCCCTTCGGATATAAAGAAAATAGAAGTAGTTAAGGTAAAACGTTTAATGGATGCAATAGCAGCATGCGTTTCTAAATAATTATTTCTTTTGTGTTTCAACGCCTTTTGCATCTTTTATTATAAAAGGTCTTACAAAGGCCCATGTTCCGTATAAAGATGTCAAAAGTCCTGCGCCCATTGTTCCTTTAAAAAGTTTTGGATGCTTTGTGTTATTGACAAGTCCCCCTAATGTGATTAACGTTGTACCAGCCATAATGCCCAAGTAACCTTTAAAAATTGTTCTTGGAACAACGATTGTGTCAGTTAGATCTGCTGAATTTTTTGTGTTTTCGTGTATTCTATCAAGAAAACTTTCCTTTTTGTTTCCATTAGTTCCAGAAAAACTGTAACTGCTTAGTCTTTGTATTTTCATATAATTCCCTAATCTAGTCAGGTATATATTCAAAGATATCCTGAATTCTACAATCCAGAGCATAACACAGTTTGTTTATAGTTTCAAGTTCAATTGTTTTAGTTTTATTATGATAAATTTTAAATACTGCAACATGGCTCAATCCGGCTATTCTTGCCGTTTCTGCCATGTTCATTCTTCTTATACCCATCATTTCTGATAATTTGTTTTTAATCATATTTGCAAGTTTATCATTATTTATAATCTTAGTGATTAGATTAAATGATTGACTAATAATATTATTCATGTATTTAATAATATTGTAATAACGTTTAATAAAATGGAGGTTTTATGAAGAAAGGATTTACTCTTGCAGAAGTATTGATAACGCTAGGTATTATTGGGGTTGTAGCTGCAATGACATTGCCTGTAATTGTTCATAATTATAAAAAACAGGAGATTGAGTCAAAAATTAAAAGATTTTATACTAACATGGCTCAAGCAGTAAAACTTTCTGAAATTGATAATGGACCGGCTTTTTACTGGGACAAATCACCAAGAATCGATGATGGAGAGGGAGGAAATGCTGGTAATAGAGAAGGAACTATTGCTTTTTATAATAAATATTTGGCAAAATATTTGAAAAAAGTTACAGAATTAGATACAGGAGGAAAAGGTATTTCTGTAATGTTTGCAGACGGGTCAACAATACGTTTTGGTAGTGGGTATTGTCTGGATATAAACTTTGACTATAATGGGGAAAAAGCCCCTAATATTTTAGGGGTTGATATGTTTGATTTTTTACTTTGTACCGAAGAAGGTTATAATGCTGGATTAAGTAGAAATCGTCAAAATCCTTTTGATGCATATTTTCCTGTTTCATGTGCAAAGACAGGTTGTACAAGAACGCAGTTGTTAAATTCTTGTAAGTCAACACCGATGAATTGTTCAGCATTAATTATGTATGATGGTTGGAAAATTTTAGAGGATTATCCTTATAAACTAAAATAATTAATTTTTTCTTAATAATTCAAACGTCCTAAACCTATTGATTAGTTTTTTTGTTGATGATATAAAGTACATGTTATAGATTTACAGAATAAGAAGGAGTAAAAACTTATGGTAAATGTAGCAATTAACGGTTTTGGTAGAATCGGCCGTAACACTTTAAGAGCCGCTATCAGAGAAGGTATTTTTGACAAAATTAATTATGTAGCAATCAATGACCCAGGTCTAAAACCTGAAGATGCTGCTCGTATTTTCAAATATGACTCAGTTATGGGTAAATTTGATGGTACTGTAGAAGCTTATGATGAAGGTATCATTGTAAACGGTAAAAAAATTAAATTCTTCGCAGAAAAAGATCCAGCTCAATTACCTTGGAAAGATCTAGGTGTTGAAGTTGTTGTTGAATCAACTGGTTTCTTTACAGATGCTGAAAAAGCTAAAGCTCACATCGCAGCTGGTGCTAAAAAAGTTATCATTTCAGCTCCTGCTACAAACGAAGATAAAACTATCGTTTTAGGCGTTAACGATAAAGAATATGATCCAGCTAAACACAATGTAATTTCAATGGCTTCTTGTACAACAAACTGCTTAGCTCCTGTAGCTAAAGTTATCGATGAAAAATTCGGTATCGTTAAAGGTTTGATGACAACAGTTCACTCTTATACTGGTGACCAAAGAATCCTTGATGCTGGACACAAAGATCCACGTCGTGCTAGAGCTGGTGCTTTAAACATCGTTCCTACAAAAACTGGTGCTGCTAAAGCTGTTGCTCTTGTATTACCTCAATTAAAAGGTAAATTGGACGGTTTCGCAATGAGAGTTCCTACTCCAGACGTTTCATTAGTTGACGTTGTATTTGAACTTTCAAAAGATGTTACTGTTGAAGAAGTTAACGCAGCATTAAAAGAAGGTGCTGATGGACACGTTCTTTGCTACACTGAAGAACCACTTGTATCTTCTGACTACGTTGGTACTTCTCAATCATCTACAGTTGATGCTCTATTAACTCGTGTAATGGGCGGAAACCAAGTTAAAATCATTTCTTGGTATGACAACGAAATGGGTTATTCAACTCGTTTAGCTGAAACTACTTTGATGGTTGCTGAAAAATTATAATTTTTAAAATTATAATAAATAAAAGACCTCTCGTTTGAGGGGTCTTTTTTTGTTTTAATTTATTGTTTTTATTTACATTTTTTCATTCCATTCCAAGCTAAATAATCGCATTTTAAATAATCAGTGTTTTCATTGTAAATAACCCAAGCTGTACATCCAAAACCTTCTGAAGTTTTATTTAGACATCCGTCATTAAAGTTATATTTATTAAACGTATAATTTTCTGTACCATTTGGTATAATACCATATTTTGTTATATTGAATATAAATATGTCTTTCCCATATTGATTAGGTTTTTTCCCTCCATTTATATCAATCATGTATTCACCACATACATTTGAAAGGGCTTTATTATTTCCATATACTATACTACAGTCAGGGCTTTGTAAATATGCTCCAATAATACTACCATCCGAGAGAATTGCCGATACTCGAGCTTCGTTTATAGGATTAAAGATTTCATTTATATAAGTTGTGCCATTACGAAAAACTACATTTTCTGCTGGATGGCATTTTTCACCTACTTCACAGTATTTTATAAAATTTAGGTATGGTTTTATTGTTGTAAGAAGTTCTTTTGCTTTTCCTGTTGTAAAACCCCAATTATCAACGGTTCCTTTTTCATTTATTGCAAAAAGGTAGGCTTGGGATATTGTGGAGTAGAATTTTTTTAATGCTGTTACAGTAGCTTTTTCTTGCTGCTTTTGAACTAAGGTTGGCAGTGTCATTGCTGCAATTACTCCTATTATCCCTAAAGTAATTAATACTTCAGCCAATGTAAATGCCTTTTTATTTTTCATATCTTCCTCCAAAAAATGATATTTTACATCATTATTATGGCTTATATTGTCACTTTTGTCAATTCTAAATGATTTTTAAAATCATAATAACTTACGAAAAAAAATAATATAATTTTATTTAAAGGAGTTTTAATGCAGGATATAAAAGATTTACTAGGTAAAAGAATTAAAGAGCTTCGTAAAGAAAAAAATCTTACGCAGGAAAAATTGGCTGAGCTTATTGATATTGATACTAGAAATATAATAAAACTTGAAAACGGGGAGACTTTCCCAAGACTAAAAACTTTGGAAAAACTATTAGAAGTATTTCAAATAAGTATATCAGAACTCTTTCTTTATGAACATTTACAAGATATTTCACTTTTACGTAAAAAAATCTTTAAAAAATTAGAAAAAGATGATGATTTGGTTAGATTAATATATAAAATGCTATTTTAAATGTTTGGCATATTGAACAGGTTTATTATAGCCTTTTTTCTAATGTATTCCTTTTAAAAATTTGTAATAATCTTGTTGAAAGGAGAATTTTAATATGCGAGCTTTAAAAATTATTTCTTATCTTTTGATAATTATTGGTGCTTTAAATTGGGGATTAGTAGGAATTTTTAACTTTAATTTAGTTGCACTTTTATTAGGTGATATGACTTTATTTGCAAGAATTATTTATATTGCCGTAGGTGTTGCTGCAATTGTATCTATTGCAACTACATTTAAAGAAATTTTTGAAAAATAACTATGCAGTTAATGAATTTAAATATTTTTCGTTAGCTTTAAGTGTATTTTCTGTTGCTACTATTGAGTATACAGGCTTTTCTTTAAAAATATAGTTTGCAGCATTGTAAATATCATCGGCAGTAATTGTATCAATCATTTCAAGCAGCTTATTTTCACGTGTTAGTCCATAACCTGAAGATAAGCTGTAATTTAAAGTTTCAGTTTTATCAGCGCCGCTTTCGTTTTGTTCAAGCAATTCATTTTTGAGGGCAAGTTTTGCACTCGCTAATTCTTTTTCAGAAACTTTTTCAGTTTTGAGTTTTTGAATATGTTTTTTAAATCCTTCTATTGATTTTTGGAGGTTGTCGTAACTTACTTCACCTGTTTCTTTATTTTCAGTAGTTGTACCTATTATAAGATGAATTGCTCTTGTATCGTATACTTTGTCTAACTTTGAGTGAACAGAGTATGCAAGTTTTTGTTCTTCACGAAGATCTGAGAAGAGTCTTGAGGAAGGACTTCCGCCTAAGATTGCATTTAACAGTTCAAGTGTTGTTATATCTTTTAGGTTGTCATTTGATTTAAATTTATAAGCCATAATAATTTGAGCTTGGTTTTTATTATGTATATCTGTTAGAACTTTTGTTTCTTTTTGCGGAGTATAATTTTCAAATTTTAAAGTGTTATATTCTTTTGCATTTGGGAAAAGTGATGCTTCTTTGAATACTTGTTTTTTTAGGGCTGGATTTTGTTTGAATGGTGCAGATATCACAAGTGACATTTTTGAATTATTTATAATTTGATTATAAAGAGCTTTAACATCAGCAAGTGTTACTTTGTCTATGCTATTCAAGATTTCTTCATTTGTGTATCCATATAAAGTGCCTTGATGTAGTTCTTTGTTTAATTTGTTATAAGGAGTTTTTTCAGCACGTGACAAATCATCTTTTAAGTTATTTTTCACATCATTTAGTACTGTTTCAGTAAAACGTGGACTTAAAAGGACTTCTTTAGCATTTGTTATTGCAGTTTTTAAATCACTGGCGTTGCAGTCTGCGTTTGCACTAATTGTCTTGTCTGTTGCAACAAAGTCTTCTGTAATAGCTTTTTTTGCGTTATCAGTTGAAAATACGGTCTTATTTCTGAATAGTGAGCCTTCATTTAGTAAGCTATCCAAGATAAATGCTGTTGCCGGTTTATCTGTTTTTACAGGATTGTCACAACTAAAGGTAATTTTGAATGATGAGTTAGGTGTTTTTGTATTATTTAATACAAGTTTCATATTATTTGGAGAGATGTTGTATTCTTCAACATTATTCAAATTTATAACTTGGCTTCTTCCTGTGAATGAAAGCTTTTGTGCTTTTGTATAATTTTCTTTAATATTATTAGCTTCTTGAGGGTGTACGATTGTAATTGCAGTTTTATTTAAGTCAAAGTACTTTTTCGCAATATTTTTGAAATCTTCTGCTGTTAGATTATTGATAATCTTTTCGTAATCTTTAATTGATTCAATATTATTTTCTAAAAGTGCTTCACCAACAAGGTTATTCATGTTCTCAGAATATTCAAAATTGTCAGACAAATATTTAAGCATGCGTTTTTTTATAATTTGCATTTCATCATCTGTCAAATTTATATTTTGTCTGTTTGTAATTTGTTGATATAAAATTTTTAATA
This sequence comes from Candidatus Gastranaerophilales bacterium, assembly GCA_944325875.1. Lineage (GTDB taxonomy): Bacteria > Cyanobacteriota > Vampirovibrionia > Gastranaerophilales > Gastranaerophilaceae > Scatousia. The sequence goes on along the minus strand of CALVBU010000001.1, from coordinate 332,151 downwards.
ACTTTTCCGAATTTTCTTCATTAGTATTTGCCGAAAGTACAAGTGCACGTGGCGCATTGTATTGTGTACTTATTTTTTCGTCATTTGCAAAAACTTTTATATTGAGTGGATTTGTATATTGAGTAATTGCCGGTGAGGTAAGTAAAAGTTCAAGAAATGCCTGAAGAAGAATTCTATCTTTTGTATTGTTATTTTCAGGTCCTGCAAATCCCATTGAAACAAATGTGGATACTGCTTTATCTGATATAATATCTTCTCTTACAGGTTTTTCTATTGGTTTTAAATCTTCAAAATGACGATTGTTTTGTGGAGCTTTTGTTGATGTGAAATATTTTGCAACAAGTTTCATTGTCTCATCAGGTTTTACGTCACCTGATATTACAGTTACCATGTTTGCAGGATAGTAATTTTTATTAAAATAATCTACAACATCCTGTTTGCTTAAATTGGTTATGTTGTCTGTAGTTCCTGCAATTAAGTCTGAGGATTTGCTATTGATGTTAAAAAGATTTTTTATTGTTCTGTTAAATCCTATGTTTTCAGGGTTTGATGTAATCATGTTAATTTCAGAATTAACAATTCCTTTTTCTTTTTCCAACATATCAACAGCAAACTTTGGAGATTCAAGCATTGAGGCGTGAATTTTAATTTTCTTTTCTAAGTCGCCGTCATTTAAAAGATATGATTTAATGAAATAGTTTGTTTCAGCAAAACTTGTGCTAGCGTTTGTACTAGCTCCCATTTCATCAGTCTTTTTAAAGAATTCTCCGGCATCAAGTCCATCAGAGCCATTAAACAGGTTATGCTCAATATAATGGCTTATTCCTCGGACATTATCAGGTTCGTTCATTGAGCCTGTATTTACGTAGGTTTTAACAACTGTTTGACCTTCATTGGGTATAATAGCTATTCTTTGTCCATTTGAAAGTTTATAAAGATGAGCTTTTGTATTGAATGGTAAATCTATTTCTTCAAGTTTTTTATAACTTATAGGAGTTTTTATGTTGTAGTCAGGTGTTACTTCTGCGATTTCATTACATTGAGCCTTCTCCTCAATTTTCTTTTGTGACTGAGATAAAGGCGGTTTTAGATTTGGAATACCTGTTTTATAAAATGGATTTATATTGAGCATAAAATACCTACAATATTATAAAAACACAAGTTGTGGAAAAATTGCTATTGAGTGTAGATTTTCAATGAATTTATTCATAATTATAAAATAAAAGACCCTATTAAGTAGGGTCTTTTTATTTTATTTTCTAAATATTGTTTGTTCTCTATCAGGACCTACACTAACTATTGAAATAGGTACTTCTAACAATTCTTCTAACCTTGCCAGATATTTTTTACAATTTTCCGGAAGTTGTGAATATTCACGGATAGCTGAAACATTTTCACCCCAACCCTTATGAGTTTCGTATACGGGTTCCAAATATTTATGAATATAAACATTTGTAGGGTATGATTTATATATTTCTCCGGTTCTTGTATCTTTATATGCTGTACATACTTTAATTTCATCAAATGTATCAAATACATCAATTTTTGTTAGTGCAACTGACGTAAGTCCACCAACAAGTACAGCATATTTCATTGTAACGGCATCAAACCATCCGCAACGGCGAGGTCTGCCTGTTGTAACGCCGAATTCATGCCCTATTTCTCTAATTTTATTACCAGTTTCATCCGTTAATTCTGTAACAAAAGGACCTTCTCCGACACGAGTTACGTATGCTTTTGCAACCCCAATTACTTCGTCAATCATTTTAGGACCGTAACCTGAGCCTGTGCATGCGCCTCCCCCAATTGGATTTGAGGATGTTACAAATGGATAAGTTCCGTAATCTACGTCTAACATAACACCTTGTGCACCTTCAAAAAGAATTTGATTTTTCTTTGAGTTATTTAGCATTTCTTGCCAATCAAAGCATACATAAGGTCTAAATATTTCTGCGTATTTTTCGCATAAAGCTAGAACGCATTCTTTTGAATATGGTTGGAGTCCGTAAACTTTTTCTAATGTCTTATTTTTTAAAGGTAGGATAACATCAAGTTTTTCGTTTAAAGCTTCAGGTGAATATAAATCTTCAATTTTTAAACCGAAGCGAGCAACTTTATCAGTATATGTAGGTCCTATACCTTTTTTAGTTGTTCCGATTTTTCCTTTTTTAGCATTGTCTTCGCTGTATCCGTCAACTTCTGTGTGGTAAGGCATTGTAATTGATGCTAGCGGGCTTACTTTTAGGCCAGAAACATCAATACCCTGTTCGATAAGTTCTTTTACTTCCTTGTCAAAAGCCTCAGGTAAAATAACAGTTCCAGCACCGATAAAACAAGTTTTGTTTCCGTAAAGAATACCTGATGGTATAAGGTGAAACTTAAATGTCTTATTATGTGCAACAACTGTGTGACCAGCGTTACAACCGCCTTGATATCTGATAATTAAATCAGCATCTTGAGCTAATAAATCAGTAATTTTTGCTTTTCCTTCATCGCCCCATTGAGCTCCAACTACAACTTTATTCATACCATATCCTTCCTATTTTTTAGGTCATTTACTGATTTATTTTAGCATAAAGAAACCAAACTTTCATCTAAAATTTAAATGGGTAATTCTCCGGAATTTTCCAGCCGTTTTTTGCTATTATTTGTGTACAAAAAGCAGCTCCTCCTGTAGGATTATTGTTATTACAACCGTATAAAGGATCTGCGTATAAATCTGATTTTGAAGAACCATATGGTTCAATTCCTTTTTTATAATGCATATCATCTGTTTTTTGATCAGGGTGAAAACTGAATACAAATAATGTTTTCCCCATATATTTTGTTCTTTGTCTGAATTTTAATTCTGAAAAGTTTTTCCCTTCAGGATAATAAAAGTAGTCGAAGCCGGATTTTATAACACATAAGCTTCCATCAGGAAAGTAGGCTACAACAAAACCTTCATTTAGAACTTCAACTTTTACAGTTTTCCAATATTTTGCTAGGTATGTATCATACCATTTTTTAGTGTTAATAACATTTGCGTTTGTCTCAAAATACCAAAAATCCCAACTTTCATTTTCAGCTTCGGATGCTTTTAGTGCATTATTTGCAACAGAATAAAATCTTTGCAATCTTGTCTCTACAGTTTTTTTTCTATAGTTTCCTAGAATATTAGGAAGAGTCATTGCTGCTACAATGCCTATTATACCTAAAGTAATCAATACTTCTGCTAAAGTGAAACCTTTATTCATATTCTTTCAACCTCTATGACACCTATAGGTGGTAGTAACTCGTAAAATAATGTACCACAATAGGTGGTATGAGTCAATCTGATGCTTCAAAAAAAATAATTCTTAAAAATTTAGGAAAAAATATAAAAAAACTCCGTCAGCAACAAGGTTTATCTCAAGAAGAGCTTGCTTTTAAAATAGATTCTGCAAGGAATTTTATAGGCTGTATTGAGCGAGCAGAAAAGTCCGCAACAATATATACCTTGTTTCGAATAGCTCAGGCTTTGAATGTTAAATTAGAAGTTTTAGTCAAAGATATTGATAATACTGATTAGAACTTGTTAATTAGTTCAGGTAAAATTTCAAACGCATCTCCAACTATTCCATAGTCAGCTATTTCAAATATTGGAGCTTTTTCATCTGTGTTGATTGCAATAATTCTATCAGATTTATTCATTCCAATTGTGTGTTGAATAGCTCCTGATATTCCGCAGGCGATATATAGTTTTGGAGTAACCGTTTTTCCAGTTTGTCCTATTTGCATTTCATGAGAAGCTAGCCCCATTTCTACTGCAACTCTACTTGCTCCAACAGCAGCACCTAGTTTATTTGCAAATTCTTTTAGAAGCTTAAAACCTTCGGCATTTTTAAGACCTCGGCCTCCAGCTACAATAATTTCTGCGCTATCAAGTTCATTTATGCTGTTTGTTAATTTCTTTTGAAATTCTATTAATTCTACGCATCTTGGAATGTTTTCAAGGTCTACATTTTTATAAATAATTTCAGTGGGTTTTCTATTATCTTTTTCAGCTGGTTTAAAGACTTTTGGTCGTACAGTTGCCATTTGAGGCATGTTTTTACAAAGAATAGTTGCCATAAGTTGTCCGCCAAATGTCGGACGTGTAGCAGCAAGCTGTCCTTTTTCGTTAATATCTAATTCTGTACAATCAGCAGTAAGTCCTGTGTGCAATGCTGTTGATATTCTCGGTGCAAGATCTCGCCCCTGATGTGTTGCTCCTATTAGCAATATTTCAGGTTTTACTTCTTTGATTACGTCAATTGCAGCTTTTGCAAAATAGTCTGTGCAATATGATTCAAATCTTGAATCCTCTATTGCATAAATTTTGTTAATTCCACTGTTTTCAAATGCTTCTTTGTATTCTTCAGCCAGTCCGGGTTTAGAAATTAAAAGGGCATTTACTTCTGCATTTTCAAGCTTGTTTGCAAGTTCTTGAGCTTTGTTTGCAAGTTCAAAAAATACTGTATGAATATAATTCTCTCTTGTTACTTCTGCAAAGATAAGGATTTCTTTACTCATCTAATCCTCCGCAATTTTTAATTTTTTCTGCAAGTTCTTCACAAGTTTCACAAAGTTTGCATTCAACTTCTTTCGGAGCCGGTCTGAAAGCTTTACTTACATAAGTTGGAGAACCTTTTAGCCCGACTTCTTCTGCATTTAATGATAAATCATCAAATCCCAAAGTCTGGATTTCAGTATTTTGAGCTTTTATTATTCCGTTAATTTTTGCTCTGGTTGGTTCAAAGTAATCTTTTAATACGCAAATGAGAGCAGGTAGAGCTACTTTTACAATTTCAGTTCCATCATCAAGTTCTCTTCTTACTGTAATTGTATCATTATCGTAGTTCAATATTTCTTGAACATAAGTGACTTGTGGCAAGTTTAAAGTGTTTGCAATACTTGGGCCAGTTTGTGCAGTATCTCCATCTATTGCAAATTGTCCGCAAATAATTAAGTCAAAGTCTGAAATTTTTTCTTTAATTGCGGTGCCAATTGTTTTACCGGTTGCATAAGTATCAGCTGCTGCAAATTTTCTATCGCTCAATAATATTGCATTATCAGCGCCAACAGCTATAATTTTTTTTAGCATGTCGGCAGCTTGAAACGGCCCCATTGTAAGAGCCGTTATTTCAATATTATCATAAGACCGTTTTAATTTTAGAGCAGCTTCAATAGCATAAACGTCATAAGGATTAATGATACTTTCAAGTCCCTCACGTTGAATTGTATTATTTTCGGTCCACTTAATATCCGACGTGTCGGGAACTTGTTTTACGCATAAAACTATTTTCATTTAAACCTCAATAGAATTATTGAACACGAGTTTTTGTTGCGGCTTGTCTTGCATTAGCTTCTAACAAAGCGTTATATGCCGTTAAATAAATAGAACATTTTTTTACGTTAGGCATATACCAAGCACATCTGTCTTGTGTGCATACCATATCAACATCCTGTCCAACACTAAGTAATGGACAAAAAGGTATTCCTTTTTTTATATCTGCCATATTTGCAATCTCCTATTTATTTGCTAAGTTCACTTGCTTGTTTCAATAAGTTGCAATTTTCGTCGCGTTTCTTTTCTTGGTCTTTATAAATTCTTGTTCTGTTAATGACTTCATCAAAATCAATTTTGTGAGCGTCAAAGTCAGGTCCGTCTACACAAGCAAATTTTACTTCTCCACCAACTGTAACACGGCAAGCTCCGCACATTCCTGTACCATCAACCATGATAGGGTTCATGCTAGCTTCTGTATAGATTCCTTTGTCTCTTGTAAGGTTTGCTACTGCTCTCATCATAGGCATTGGTCCTACAGCTATGGCATAATCAATTTTTTCTTGATTCATCAATCTTTCCATTACCTGAGTTACGAAACCTTTTTCGCCTAGTGAGCCATCGTCAGTTGTGATAAACAATTCTGTGCATGCATTTTTCATTTTATCAGCCCAGAAAATTAAATCTTTGTTTCTAGCACCCATAATCATATAAACTTTGTTACCAGCTTCTTTAAACGCTTTTGCAATCAAATAACAAGGTGCAGCACCGTAACCACCTGCAAGGCAAACTACTGTTCCATATTTTTTAATATGGGTTGGTTTTCCTAAAGGCCCTACGATATCAGCTATTTCATCACCAACACCAAGTGCTGCAAGTTTTTTAGTTGAATAACCAACAGCCATGAATACTAAAGTTAAAGCACCTGTTTCTTTGTTAACGTCAGCTATTGTCAAAGGTACTCTTTCACCGTTTTCGTCAGCTCTAAATATGATGAACTGACCTGCTTGAGCGTTTCTTACAACATAAGGTGCATCAATTGTAATTTCGTATTGGTTTGGACAAATTTCTTTTTTTGATAAAATTTTATATCCCATCGTTTATCTCTCCTTATTAACTATGTGAATATTATACACAAATGTAAGTATATAATCAAGGTCTTGAAATTATTCTCAATATTGTTATTAATCTGTTAAATATCGAGTTTGAAATATTATAAAAAGTAATATTTGCTTTACAATAGCTTTTGCTTTATCTATAATTTTCGTAAATGTAAATTATTAGAAGGTGAGAAATGAGCAAATATTTATTAGAAATCGGAACAGAAGAATTACCATATAGATTTATTCCACAAGCAATCGAACAGTTGCATAACGGGTTTGAAAGCTTTTTAAATAATAATAAAATCGGCTTTGAAAAAGTTGATGTGTATGCTACTCCAAGAAGACTTGCTGTTATCGTAAGCGGATTGGAAGAAAAAAGTGATGATGAAACAAAAATTGTAAAAGGCCCTATTGCAAAAATTGCTTACGATGAAGCCGGAAATCTTACTAAAGCTGGGGAAGGTTTTGCAAAGAAAAACGGTGTTGCTCCTGAAGATTTGTATGTGGAAGATAATTACGTTCATGCAAAAATTGTTGTTAAAGGTAAATCAATTGTAGAACTTTTAAAAGAAAATGTTCCTGTAATTTTCTCAAAATTACAAGGTGCTCATTTTATGAGATGGGGATATAATGATCAAAAGTTCTCCCGTCCAATCAAATGGATTGTTTCACTTTTAGATAAAGAAGAAGTTGAAGTAAAAATTATTGATAAGGTTTCAAGCAATGTTTCAAGAGGTCACAGATTTGCTCAGCAAAATGTAATTATAGGTCATCCTGATGATTATGTTGAAATTATGCGTAATTGCTGTGTAATTGTTGATCAAAATGAAAGAAAACAAATTATTGTAGAAAAAGCAAAAGCTGAGGCTGCAAAATTAGGTGCTGAACCATATTATACAGATGATTTGCTAGAAGAGGTTACATTTATTACCGAATATCCTGTGCCTGCAACTTGTGAATTCTCTGAAGAATATTTAAAACTGCCTGAGGAGTTGGTAGTAACAGTTATGGCTGTTCATCAGAGATATTTTGCTCTTTATAAAGATGGTAAGTTGATTAATAAATTTATCACAATGACAAATTATATTGGTGATGAATTTGCTAATATTAAGGCTGGAAATGTAAGAGTTATCAAAGCTCGTTTGGATGACGCTGTATTCTTCTTTAATGAAGATACTAAAAAGCCTTTAATTGATTATGTAGAAGAATTAAAAGGCGTTACTTTCCAAAAAGGTATGGGATCTGTTTATGATAAAACTCAAAGAATAATCTCATTGTCAAAGGATATTGCAAAAGGTTTAAATGTACCAAGTGCTGATATTGAAAGAACAGCTCTTCTTTGTAAAGCTGATTTAGTTACTCAATTAGTATTTGAGTTCACTGAATTACAAGGATATATTGGTTCTGATTACGCAAGAGTATCCGGCGAAAATGCAAAAGTTGTAGAAGGTATTAAAGAACATTATTTCCCATTAAACGCAGAAAGTGAAACTGCAAAAGGTATTGAGGGCCAAGTTGTCGGTATTGCAGATAAACTTGATACTATTTGTGCAGTATTTGCTGATGGTAAAAAACCTACAGGTTCTTCTGATCCTCTAGGTGTGCGTCGTGCAGCATTAGGTATTATAAGAACAATTCTTGATAATAATTTAAAAGTTAATGTAGCAGATTTAATTAAAAAAGATATGCTATTATTACCGGTTTCAATTGAAACTGCTCAAGAAAAGAATGCATTACAAAAAATTGCAGATACTGTTAAAAAGAATGTAGCAAGACTTGTTCCTCAACAATGCCCTCAAGAAATTAATGAATTCTTTGTTCAAAGATTAATCATATTCTTGGGTGATAAATATAGTAAAAATGTTTTGGAAGCATGTGCTTCTAACAAAAATCCTATGGAAGACTTAGCTGATTATATTGAAAGAGTGAATGTCGTTTCCACTCTTGATAATCCAGCTTTACTAGAAGCTTCTAATCGTGTAATTAGAATATTGAAAGAAGATTCTATTTCTAAAGTTAATAAGGATTTATTCAAAGAAGCTTCTGAGGGCATGCTTTATAGAGAAATTCAGACAGTTGATGAAAATGCAGATTATAAAACTTATTTGGATCAATTAATTGCAATAAATCCAGCTGTTGAAAAGTTCTTTAACGATGTTTTAGTAATGGATAAAGATGAAAAAGTTAAAGAAAATCGTCTTGCATTATTAACAATGTTAAAGAAAAAGTATGAAAGACTTACAGATTTCAGCAAGCTATAATTGCGTTTTGACGATTTGTAACGATTTCTAAACAAATTTCTTAAAAAAGTAAATTATTTTTTTGAGGATACTTTAAAATAGTACAAGAAGGTTAAAAAACAATCCGATAATCAAAAAGTAGAGGTAATTATGTTAGACCGATTGAAAAACTTAAAAATTGTAAAAAAACTGAATGATTCAATTAGCCCAAAATTACGTTGGCTTCAGTTTTCAAAACATACTGTTAATAAGTCTTCACCGGAATACATAAGAATGATTAGCGGAGTTGATGATATACAAACAAATTCTGACGAACGTAGGCTGGAAGCAATGGTCAGAGAACAACTCAAAGAAGAATTCCCTAACATAGAGAATATGAAATCTTATGAGTTACTTGTCGATGCAGTTATGCATAATTTAAAGAAAAAACAGCTTCAAGCCACAGATGACCTCGACATTGAGTAGGTCACAAATGGGAATATTCCCACATATTATAAGAAAAATAATACCCCAATTGAGCGGGTGTTATTTTTTTTTTGTTTATAAATAAGATAATAATGGTTTGATATTAAAAAGGAGAATATATGACTATAATTATAGGGGTAAAATTAACAGATAGAGCTGAAAGCTCAGTAGAATTTCAAGAAATTTTGAGTAAATATGGTTGTTCCATTAGAACTCGTATTGGTCTGCACCATCCTGAAAATAATTCTTGTACAAATTGCGGAGTTGTTCTATTGGATTTAGCAAAAGAAGAGCCGAAACTTGTTGAGGAGCTTTCAAAACAATGGGTAGTTCAGGTAATGAAATTTGACTAATTTGTGTTTATAAACTATTATATACTCTATGAAGACAGAGTATGAACGTTTACAAAAAAGGCTGACAAATAAGCCATTGCTTGATAAAATTGCCGAGGGTGACAATTTATTTAAATCAAATAAGCTTGAAGAAGCTATAGAGGTATTTAAAGAAGTCTTAGCAAAGATTGAAAAATCTTATGAGTTCGATATTTGTGAGTTAAATCGTAAAATCGGAAATTGTTACTATAATCTGAAAAATAGAGATCAGGCCAGATTTTATTATGAAGAGACTCTAAAATATTGCACTACAAATGCAAGTATATATTCAATGCTTGGTTATCTCTGTTATTATTATGATAATGAAAAGAGTATTAGTTATTATGCCAAGGCTCTTTCTTTAAAACCTATTCCAACTTGTGTTTCTACTATTTGTCTTACTATGTTGAAGTCTGATAAATATTCACAAAAAACTGTAAAAGAAGCTATCGAAAATCAAATAAATAAATACAGACCTTTTGTGTTAAAAGATGACAAACCTTTTGAATACAATGGAGAAAAAGATCCTAATAAGAAACTAAATATAGGATATTTATCGTCAGATTTTTATTCACATGCAATGATGCAATTTGTATTGCCTCTTTTAGAATATCATAATCAGAAAAAATTTAATTTTACTCTTTATTCTTGCTCGAAAAAGAGTGATTCCACAACTGCAAGAATAAAAGCTGTTGGAATGAAGTTTGTTGATTGTTCGGATTTAAATGAAAAAGAGCTTGCGCAAAAAATTCATGATGATGAGATTGATATTTTAGTGGATTTAGGTGGTTATACTCATTGCAGATGTTTTTCATTGTTTTACAAACCTGCACCAATAATTATGCAGTATTTGGGTTTTGTAAATACAATGGGGATGAAAGAAGTCGATTATATATTTGCAGATGAGTTTGTAATCCCTAAAAAAACTGCAAAATACTATACCGAAAAACCAATGTATTTGAAATCAGGAATGCATAGATTTGATTATAATAATTCAAGAATACTTCTTCCGGAAATAAATGAGCTTCCTTATTATGAAAATGGTTATATTACATTTGGAAGCTTTAATTGTCCTTCAAAAATAAATGATTATACACTTTCGTTGTGGGCAAATGTACTTCAAAATGTCCCTAACTCAAAGTTGTTGATTTATAGAACGCAAATGAGTGATGGAATTATTTTAAAGTTTAAAAAGAAATTTTCTGAATTAGGAATTTCAGAAAATAGAGTAATCTATAGAAATGAACCAGTAAATGGTATGCATTTTAATGCTTATAAGCTTGTAGATATTGCTCTTGATACGACACCGTTTAATGGATTAACTATCACAATAGAGCAGATCTCAATGGGAATACCTGTAATTACATTGGCTGGTGAGAGTATGCAATCAAGGGGTTGTGCGCATATTAATAAAGTTTTGAAATTAAACGATTTGATTGCGGAAGATGAGGGTGAATATATTGCTAAGGCTAAAAAGCTCGCAAGTGATATAAAAAAACTTGATTACTACCGACATAATTTAAGAGATATATTAAATAAATCACCTTTAAGAAGTGATCCAGAAAGCTTTGTAAAATGCGTTGAAGATGGATATACTAAAGCTTGGAAAGATTATTGTAAATCTTTGTAAATCAATAGGCAAAAATTTTTTTTCACGAACTTTAATGTAGAGGGACTGAAAATGATTAATCCTGCGCTTAGCTCTCGACCGCAAAACTTAATATCTCAGAATTTGAGGCAGAATCCTTTAAACAATCAAAGTTCGCCAAGTAGACAAGACTATACCCGCACAAGTATATTTTATGTTAATGACTACCACGGCAGAGCAATAAATATGGAGAGAACTATTACCGCATCTAATGAGTTTGATAGGTTTGTTCCGTCTGAACAAACGGACAAATTAAAACTTGCATCAGGCGATATAATGCTTGGTGAAGATTCTATGATTAATAAAGTAGCAGCTACATTTTTGAAAATTATCGGAGTTACTGCTTCTGCGGTTGGAAACCACGAATGTGATATAAATCCAGCAGAGATTAAAAATATATTTCCGTCATTATCATATACTCTGCTTGCTTGTAACCTTAAATCAAAAGATGAGAATGATGATTTTCATAAATATATAAAATCTTCTATAGTAGAAGAACATAATGGTAATAAGTATGGAATTATTGGTACTGTACCAACAGATTTATTGACAAGGCTAAAATATGGAAGTGTTTTAAAAGAAAAAAATATTGAACCTGCAAATATAAAAGAGACAATTTCTATGGTTCAAGCTGAAGTAGATAAATTGAAGGCCCAAGGTATAAATAAAATAATATTATTATCTCATAGTGGCTATGGATATGATGTGAAAATAGCTAAAGAAACAGAGGGAATTGATGTTATTTTAGGCGGGCATTCTCACAATTTAGTTACAGAGATAAAAGAAAATGTTAATTTGTTTAATTCAAAATCCGGTGAGCCTGTAATTATTACTCAAGCAGGTCGTGACGGAAGAAATTTTGGTATATTGAACTTAGAGTTTGATCAAGATGGTATTATTCGTCGCGCTCAAAATAATGTTGGAAAAACCAGAATATTTAGTAGAAATGCTCCGGCAAGACACGTCTTTGATACAATTTTAGGTAAACCTGAAGTCGTTGGCTATATAAGAACAGCTCCTCCTATTATGCAAAACGATTTGATAGACCCAAGTCCTCTTGCTAACTTTGCACTGGATGCTGTAAGAGAAGATACAGGTAGTGAAATTGCAATTATAACATCAGCCTTGCTTCGTGGAAGTTTTGAAAAAGGAAGGGTAGATACCAGAACAATTTCAGAATTATCACCGTTCAAGAATAAAATTGCCAATATCTATTACACAGAGAAAGATTTGGTTGATGCGATTAAGTTTGCAGCTAAATCATTTAATAACAGAAATAATAAACCAGGGCTAATTTACGTGTCAGGCTTACGATATACTGTTAATAGACAAGGTGAAGTTAAGGATTTAAACTTTGTAAAACCTGACGGAAGTTTAGAAAAAATAGATTTGGAAAATCCTCGTACCGATAAAAAATATTTGGTTTCTGTAAACGATTACATCGCAGCTGGTGGAGATAATTTCAGTATGCTCGATAAAATCGCTCAGGCTGAAAAGGTCTTTGATTATGATTTGACAAAATGTGTGGAAGATTATTTCAGAAAACATAAAGAACCTGTTGATATTGTTGATGATGGAAGAATAACTATCGTTGATAATTAATTTTTGTAGTACAATTAGTTTATGGAAACAGAATTAAAGCAGCTTTTAAATAGTTTAAAACCTAGAATTAAAAGTGCGAAGGAGTGTCTTTGACTATGCTTCTTTGCCTGAAAAATTAGTGGTGTTGGAATCTGAAATGCAGGCGCCTGAAATTTGGTCTGATAAAATAAAAGTTTCTAAACTTGGTGCTGAAATAAAAGAAGTAAAAGAAAATATGCAACTTCTCTGTCATTGGCAAAATGCCATAGATGATGCAGAGGTTGCACTTGATATTTCTGATGAAGATTTGATAAAGGAAAGCTATGACCAGCTTCAAAAACTTGAAAAAGAACTGGACAAGTTTGAAGTAAAATTGATGCTTAGCGGTGAGTATGATGAGGCTGATGCTATTTTAACCATAAATGCTGGTGCCGGAGGTACAGATGCTCAAGATTGGGCAAGTATGCTTCTTAGAATGTATATGCGTTGGGCTGAGAGCAAAGGCTGGCATGTTGATTTACTAGATAAATTAGATGGTGATGAAGCTGGAATTAAGTCTGCTACTATTAAAATAACTGGTAAATATGCGTTTGGATATTCCAAAGCTGAAAAAGGAGTTCATCGTTTGGTTAGAATTTCGCCTTTTAATGCAAACGGGAAACGCCAGACGAGTTTTGCCTCTTTAGAGGTATCACCAATTATTGCTGATTTTGAAAAAACGATTACTATTCCTCCTGAGGATTTGGAAATTGATACAATGCGTTCAGGTGGGGCAGGCGGTCAGAATGTAAATAAAGTAGAGACAGCCGTTAGAATTTTGCATAAACCGACAGGTATTGTTGTTAAATGTCAACAGGAACGCTCACAATTGCAAAACAAAGAAAATGCTATGCAGATTTTAGCATCAAAACTCCTTGCTATAAGACAGGCTGAGCATGAGAAAAAGCTCGCTGAATTAAAAGGTGAGAATGTTGATATAAACTTTGGTTCCCAAATCCGTTCATACGTATTTCATCCGTATAAAATGGTAAAAGACCATCGAACTGGTTTTGAAGTTGGAAATGTTGATGCTGTTATGGATGGTGATCTTGACGGATTTATTGAAGCTTATTTAAAGCAAAATCACTAATCAAAATCAAATAAATCTTTTGGGTGTACTTTTAGTGTGTCAGCAATAATTTTTACTTTTGATACTGTAAGGTCTGTTTTTGCAATTTCAATTAAACTTATCATCGAACGCGAGATTTTTTCAGAAGCCAAATCGTCTTGAGTAAGTCCTTTGGCTTTGCGTAATTTTTTTAGGTTTTTTGCAAATTTTTGTAAATATCCCTTGTCCATTTTTAAATTGTTAGCTATACTAGCAAATAATACAACTAGTACCACTAGCAAAATAGGAGGAATTTATGAAAAATAAAGGGTTTACGTTAGCAGAGGTCTTGATAACATTGGGTGTTATAGGAATAGTTGCAGCAATGACATTGCCAATAATTATTCAAAATAATAAACGAGTTGAAGCTACAGCCCGACTAAAAAAATTTGTCAGTTCAATGGAACAAGCTATTTTATTTGCAGAAAATGATAACGGTACTAAGGCATACTCTTGGACTGATATTGATAATTATTCTGAGCAGATAGCGGAAAATCCTCAGTTAGAGCATGATTTGACCTATGCTTATTGGAATCAGTATTTTGCACCATATATAAAATCTTTGAGAGTTGAAAAAGGTGTATATGTAGAAACTGCAGATGGTGAGAAAGATAATACGAAAAGAACAAAAGTATATTTTGCTGATGGCTCTACTGTTGCAATGCATTTTGGTTTTTGTATGGATTTAATTTTTGATGTAAATGGCGATAGATTACCTAATGAACTTGGAAAAGATTTGTTTTACTTTTTTATAGCAACTAATAAATCTCATAGTAGGGATTTTGAACACGAATTATATAAGAATAAATCCTTCGGTCCTGTATATATGCCTGTATATAATACAAGGGTGAAAGCACTTGAAGCGTGTAAAAAAGAACCAAAATATTGCAGTGCATTATTACAGCATGATAACTGGGAGTTTAAAAAGGATTACCCTTATAAGATATAATCGTGTAAGTCGGTTCCGCCTGTTTTTATGAGGTTAAATTTATCTGCAATCTTTTCTATATGATGAGCTGTTGCAAATTTTATAATTCCACGGTGTCTTTTATATGGGTAATAAACTTCAATCCCATCAAGACCGTATGATATGAGTTTTTTTACAAATCTTTCATGATTTAGTGCCCAACAGCAAGCGGGGTGAGCAAGAACTGCAATTCCTCCAGCATTATGGATTGCTTTGATTAGTTTTTTTATATCCCTTTTTGCAAAAATTCTTATTATATCCCACTCTGTTTCACGTTTGTTTTTAGCGCAAAATGACTGCAATTCCTTGTTATTAACGTCAATTCCGTAGCCCAACAGGTGCAAAAAAACATATCCGCACCATACATCAAATTCGACTGCAGGGATTACGTATTCAGGAATTTCATTTTCAATATAACCGTTAACTGTATTGTGATCGCTTATGGCTATATTTTTGTAACCCTTCTCTTTTGCCTGTTTTATCAAATCAGAAAAGTTTCCTTTCCCATCTGAGTAAGTCGAATGAATATGAAGGTTTACTCTGTGCTCAGTGAAATCTTCTTTATTAAAGCTTTTGATTAATTCTTTGTAATTTGTCATTGTTTTTTTAAATTTATTTGTAATAGAATTATAATACAAGAAAAGAAAAAAATCATCTGCACTGATTGTTGTGCTCAGTATAAGGAGAGAATATGGCAAGAGCAAAAGAAAATAACAGTATTTTCGGTATATTAATTGAAGGTGTAAAAATATATTGTTCAAACTTTTTACAATTTACCCAATATATGGCATTCCCAGTTTTAGGTCAATTGCTTGGCTTAGGGCTGATTTTTGGGTTGGCTGGTTTGTATACTGCATATTTGCCGGTATTAATCGAAAAATCTCCTGCGTTTAACAGCTTTTCAACCATAGTAGCTTGTGTGATTTTGATTACAGTCCCTGGGATGATATTTTTTTTGAAAGCATTTTGGGATTTTTTAGTTGCGTATGGTGCGTTAAATTCTATGGCTGATAGTGCGCTTAATACTGGTAGAGTATATGATTTTCCTGCTCATAATTCTTTGATTACGCAAAGAACTTTCAAATATGTGGGACTTTGGTTTTTAATAAGTTTATTGAGTTTGATTGCAATAAATCCATTTTTTATAATAATTGCAGCTGTACTTTTTATCTATTTTATATTGGTATTTCAGGTATTCACTTTTGAGGATGATGTATCAATATTGGGTTGTTTTAGAAGAAGTATGGAAATTATAAAAGGTAACTTTGCAAGAACATTTATCTTAATGTGCATAATAGGATTTTTTACACATTTCTTATTTGTAGAAGGTTTTTCTGTGTTATTTGATTTTGCAAGAATTACTGAATTGCTTACAAAACCATTTGAAAATTGGATAATGACAAATATCCCGCTTGATGGGTTTAATAACTGGATTTTAAATTTAAATCCTCGCGCAGAGATATTGACTCCGACAAAAGTTGCAGATCTATTTGTATATCAGATTGCATTTTTTGTTGTAACTGGATTTACTCTTCCATTAAGAAGTATTTGTTGGACATTGTGGTATAAGGGTTTAAATACTGAAGCTCCGGCAGCAAAACCTGCTAGAAAATCTAATGCAAAAAAGCTTGATAAAAATATTATAAAAAGAGCTCAAAGAAAAGAAGATTAGAAATGTTTATATGTAAATTCTGTAAATCCAAGGATAAATTTGAATTAATGTTTTCTCCTGATTATCAAGGAGCAAGACATTTCGAACAGCGATATAATGACAAAAATGAAATTGAAATTTCAGTAGACGGTTATACTTTTGTTCCGGATTTGCAATTTATGAATGAACATGCAGTATGTAAATATTGCGGTCAGATTTATATGTGGGACTATGATTATAAAGGATAAATTATGAGAAACGGTAGAAAAAACGACGAATTAAGAGAAATTAAATTTACTAAAGATTTTACTAAAAATGCATTAGGATCAGTACTTGTTGAATTTGGAGATACAAGGGTTATAACGACAGCCTCTGTTGAGCAAGGAAAACCGAAATGGATGGATAAAGAAGATCCAAGAGGTTGGCTGACTGCTGAGTATTCTCTATTGCCATCTTCAACTAATACAAGATGCCAAAGGGAAAGAACTAAAATTTCAGGTAGAACTCAAGAAATTCAAAGATTAATAGGAAGAAGTTTGAGGGCTTGTGTAGATTTAGAAAAAATGTCAGATTTAACTATTACTATTGATGCTGATGTAATCCAAGCTGACGGTGGAACAAGAACTGCAAGTATTTGTGGAGGTTATCTTGCACTTAAAATTGCTATAGAAAAACTTCTTGCCCAAGGTGTTTTAAAAGAAAACCCTATTCTAGAACCAGTTGCAGCAATTTCTGCAGGTATAATTGATGGTGAAGTAATGCTTGATTTGTGCTATGAAGAAGATTCTCATGCTCAAGTTGATAGTAATGTTGTCTTGACTAAAAGTGGTAAGATTATAGAATTCCAAACCACAGCAGAAGGTGAACCGTATGAATATAATCAAATGTTGGAAATCTTTAATGTCGCTAAAAACGGAATTGACAAAATAGTTGAAATGTACGATAAAGTTTAGTATAATTCTTTTACTAAAGAAAGGAGTTTTTTATGAAAAAAACAATCGTTGCGTTAATGGCATTTTCTATGCTTTCTGTAGGTATTGCACAGGCTGCTGAACAACGTCCTGTTTCTAATTTCTTAAATAAATTAGAAGCTAAAGAAGAAGCTACTTATAAAAAATTAGAAGCAAACAAGCAGGAAGCTGAAGCTCGTAAAAAAGAAAGAGCTGAACAACAAAAAGCTCAACAAGAAGCTTTGAAAAAACAGCAAGCAGAAGCTAAAGCTCGTCAAGAAGCAAGACAAAAGAAAATAGAAACTAAAAAACAACAATGGAAAGATTTGTTGGAAATAGATAATAAATAAGAGTTTTGAACGGCGGGTTTAAACCCGCCGCTTTTTTATTCTGGTTTGAATGTAAGTTATTGTTGAAAAATTTATTTCTGTAAGCTTTTGGTTTTATTTTATTAAGATATAATGAATTTTCTTGAAAGAAATATATTGATGTGTTAATATTCAATCAATAGGAGAGCAAATGCTTACGACAGATAACAGCGTTAGGACTCTTACCGGCGCAAAAATGCTTGTTAAAACTTTAAAAAATCTCGGTGTCGATACAATATTTGGGTATCCTGGCGGGATTGTCTTGAGTATTTATGATGAGTTGTTTAGCCAGAATGATATAAAACATATTTTGATGCGCCATGAACAAGCTGCCGTTCATGCAGCTGAAGGTTATGCTAGAGTAACTGGAAAATGCGGTGTTGTCCTAGTAACATCAGGTCCTGGTGCTACTAATACAGTTACTGGAATTGCAAATGCCTATTTAGATGGCTATCCTATTGTGGTTTTGACGGGGCAAGTGCTTTCAAATCTTATTGGAAAAGATGCTTTTCAGGAAGTTAATATCATTGATATAACTAGATCTTGTACAAAAGCTAATTTTCAAGTTACAAATGTAGATGATTTAAAATATACATTGGAAAAAGCTTTTAATATTGCAACGTCAGGTAAGCAAGGCCCTGTTGTTGTTGATTTAGCTAAAGATATTTTTTCACAAACTACTGCAGTTGGCTCTGCTTCGTTTTTTGTTAACAACAAGGAAGCTTGTCCTGAAGCTTATATTAAAGATGCTTTGAAGGAAATATGTTCGGCTGAAAGACCAGTAATTGTTTCTGGAGGTGGGGTTGTTCAATCTGAAGCTTCAAAAGTTATTACTGAATTTGCTCAAAAGCTTAATATCCCAGTAGTAAATACTATGATGGGACTTGGTACTTATCCGCAAGATTCAGAAAATTATCTTGGAATGATAGGAATTTTTGGACAATTTTCTGCAAATGAAGCTTTACGAGAAAGTGATTTGATTTTTTCTGTAGGGGCAAGATTCAATGATAGAGTTACTTGCTGTTTTAAAAACGGAGAATTGGAACGTAATTTTATTCAACTTGATGTAAATAAAAATGAAATTTCAAGAAATGTTTCGGCTTCTGTTTCTTTAGTTGGTGATGCTAGATTGACTTTATCTGATATGATTAAAGAATTTGAAGCAGGGGATTATATCCAAAATCCTAAACAAAAGGATTGGTTAAAAGTTGCTGTAGGCTTAAAAGCAAAAAATAAAACAAATAGAAAAATATCAGATAGATTACATTCGTTTGAAGTTGTTGAAAAGATTTATGAGTACTCAAAGAATTTAAATCCTGTCGTGGCGACTGAAGTTGGACAGCACCAGCTTTGGACGGCTCAAAATTTCAAATTCCCAGAAAGCAGAAAGTTTTTAACATCAGGGGGTGCAGGAACTATGGGATTTGGTTTGCCGGCTGCTATTGGAGCTTGTGTTGCTGATAAAACTCATCCTGTAATTTGTATATCTGGGGATGGTTCTTTGCAAATGAATTTTGAAGAATTGATTGTTTGCAAGGAGTATAATCTTCCGGTTAAGCTATTTGTTCTAAATAATGGTTATCTTGGTATGGTAAGGCAATTACAGCAAAATTTCTGCGAGGGCAGATATTCTCAGACAAAATTATTAAATCCTGATTTCCTCAAATTGGCAGAAGCTTATGGCATAAAAAGTATAAGAGTAGATAACGCAGACCAAATTTCTTCAGCATTGAAGTTCGCTTTTGAAATTCAAGAGCCAGTGTTAGTTGACTTTGTAATTGAACCGATGGAAGTTGTGTAGTTATGAGAAAATTAAATGCTTTTAATACAACATTTATAATTTTATTAGGAGTTTTTATTTTATGTATTGCTGTAGCAATAACTAAAATTGTTGGTACAATGGCTCAAAATGAGGTTAAAAGACGTTTTCAAAATATCTATTCAGCGTATACTCAAGCTCTTATAAGGACAGTTGGGCAGATGGCTGGTGAAACTGGGTGTTATTATTCGACAGATAGAAGTGTTAAAAATAATTTTTCTGAATGTGATAAGTTTTATACGATATTTGTTTCTAATTTGCAGTTGGAAAAATATTGCCAAGAAAAAGCTTTAAAGGGTGGTTGTGTACCTGAATATATTGAATATACAACTAAACCAGAATGTTTTGGATTTTCTAGAAATATGCTTAATAACTATGCAGATGCATTTGTGATGAGTGATAGTAGTAATTTAATTATATACAATGAAGTTGATAAACAGCGCAGACCAATTTTTGCTGTTGATGCAAACGGCTTTGCAAAGCCTAATAAAGCTGGTGAAGATTTATTTTCTATGGCAATTATGCGTAATAAAAACGGTTCATACTTTTTCCATAGTAATGTATCATATTGCCTCCCTGTGAAAAAGGATGGAATACATAATCTTACAGATGTTTATAAATAATTAGATTTCTTGTTAAAACTTATTGTTGCTCAGGAGTAAGAATTGATATAACTGCGTTGTCAATGTTTAGGTATGTTTTTATTGCAGTATTCAAATCTTCTATTGAGATTGAGTCTAAGTCATTCAAATATTCTTCAATAAGTTTTAGATTGTCGCATACTGTTGTGTAATATCCGATAGTTTCCCCTATTTCAGATACAGTTTCTGCAGAATATGCAAATCGAGATTTAGTTTTTTTCTTAGCTTTCTGAATTTCAGCATCAGTAATTGGATTTTTTAATAGACCTGCGATTTCTTCTTCTATAAGATTTTGGGCAATTTCAAGTCTTTCAGGTTTAAAGTTTGCTTGAATAAAGAAATTATTTCCATCTTTAAACTGATAATGCTCACAATTTACCATATTAAATATTGGTTCAGATTGTTTTTCAATTAAGTTTTGGTATAGTCTTGAACTTGTACCATCCCCGAAAATAATACTTATCAAGTCAAGACATATTGTATCTTTTAAGTTAGCAGCTTTTGGTCCTAACCATCCGAACATCATATATGATGTATTAATGTGACCGGTATTTCTTATGGTCTTTGTTGAGCTAACAGGTTTATCAATTTCATTAATTTGTTTAGGTGAATTTTTGCGCCCTTTAAAATCAAATTCTTTTTCAACTTTTTCAAGAACTTCTTTTGAGTCAAAATCTCCTACTATTATTGTTGTCATATTTTCAGGAGAATAGAATGTTTGATAGTAGTTCATGATATCTTCTCTAGTAACTTGAGAGATGATTTCAGGAGTTCCAATTACGTCACGTTTGTAAGGATGCTTTGTATACATATTGTAATTGCATGCATTGTAAACCTTTGTCCAATTTTGGTCTTTACGCATTCTGATTTCTTCAATTACAACGTGGCGTTCTCTTTTATCTGTTACGGTTGTATCGTTTAAGTCAAAAGGAGCACCGATTTCTTCGTAAGGTAAAATAGGATCGAGCATCATATCTGCATGCAGTTCTATTGCTTCATAAAAATCTTTTCCGTTTTCACCTTTTGGAAGTGTTACATAGTAAAAGGTATAATCTTTCCAAGTCGCAGCATTAACTATTGCCCCTTTTGCTTCAAGTATTCTGTCGAATTCTCCGGCAACGTGTTTATGTGTACCTTTGAACATCAAATGTTCTAAAAAGTGAGAAATTCCGTTGTTTTTGTCATTTTCATTGATTGAACCGGTTTTAACCCATGTGCTTACGTTTACCATAGATCCTTCTTTGTGTGCAAGCACAATCGTATGACCATTTTCTCTTGTATATACTTCAACTTCTTTTGTTAAAAACGGATATTTTACTAATGTTTTTTTCATGTTAATTTTCCTCACCTTTTTCAAATTTATTATAGCATAAGTTATAATTTTAAGTTATAATGTGTACCATGGAAATGGTTAATCGATTAAAAAATAAGGTTGTAGTGTCAGTTCAGGCGATGCCTTCTGAACCTTTGTATTTAGAAAAATGCATGGCTGCAATGATGAAATCCGTTGTAAAAGGCGGTGCCGGTGGCCTTCGCGTAGCTGGTGCTAGAGATGTAAGAAACGCAAAAACACTTTTTGATGTTCCGGTTATCGGTTTAACAAAACCGGATGTGATACCTAAGAACTGGAAAGAGATTGTGTATATTACACCGACATTAAAAGATGTTATATCGTTAATTGATGCAGGTGCTGATATTATTGCTTTTGACGGAACTTCAAGACTTCGTGAGGGGTGTACGTTAAATGATATTATTAAATATATTAAAATAAATAAACGTATTTCAATGGCTGATATTTCTACTGTTGAAGAAGGTGTTAATTGTGCAAAACTTGGCGCAAATATACTTTCTACAACTTTGTCTGGCTACACAACTCATTCTAAAGCTTCTGAAGATGGTCCAGATTTTGAACTTTTGGAAGCTTTGGTAAAAGAGACTAATCTCCCTGTTGTTTTGGAAGGTAGAATATGGGAACCTTGGCAAGTTGATAAGGCTTTTGAATTGGGAGCACATTGTGTTGTTATCGGATCTGCAATTACCAGACCACAGCTTATTACAAAGCGTTTTGTACAAAGAAATGTTTAAGGAGTATATCAATGAAAATACGTTTTTTGTCAAATTATGATATTGCCAAAAACCTTTTAAATATAATAAATGGTGCGGACTATTCAAATAGCAAAAGAACAGCGCAAGTTGTTCAAAATAGTATGGTTGCTAGCGTACCTAATATGTCGAAAAATATTAGTAATAGCGATACCTTTGTAAAACAGGCTAATAAGGAAGTTCATAAATGAAAAAAGCTTTAGCTATTGATGTTGGCGGAACTAAAATTTATAATACGATAATAAATGAAAGAGGGGAGATTTTAGAAGAAATAGAAAAGTTTTCTACCCCTAAGACTTTCAGTGAAATACAGAATATTTTTAAAGATATAATCTCAAGACGATCAAATGAAGTTGATGTTATTGCTTTTGCAACTTGTGGTGCTGTTAATAATTCAAATGATGGGATTTTAGGTTCTACAGGAAATATTGCAAAAGAATATCCGTCTATGAATTTTAAAGCTTTGAGTGAAAAACCTGTATTTGTAGAGAATGATGCTAATGCTGCAGCTTGGGCTGAACATATAATCGGTGCCTCAAAAGGGATGGCTGATTCTATTATGATAACCCTTGGTACAGGTGTTGGCGGCGGTATTATTTTAAATAACCGATTATATAAAGGTAAAAAAGGTGCTGCCGGTGAAATGCATTTTAAATTGAGGACTGATAATCATCGTAAATGTACTTGCGGAAGTTATGACTGTTTTGAGGCTTATGCTTCCGGTACAGGGCTAAAACTTACTGCAGAAGAAATTTCAGGAAATCCTGAGATTACTACTTATGATGTTATTGATGGATGGAAAAAACAAGATAAATTAATGTGTGAAATTTTTAATAAGTGGCAAAATGATATTTTAGCAGGGCTTATTGGGCTTGCTAACTTGTTTGATCCTGATGCAATAGTTCTCTCAGGTTCAATGGCAGAATTTGTGGATACTGAATATTTGACTCAAATGGTAAATAATGAGATTGTCACTACTCCTACTAAAATAATTAAGGCTCAGGCTGGAAATTATTCAGGTATGATTGGTGCAGCTCTCTTAGCATTGAATGTGGGAGTTGATAGAGAGCATAATGGGTAAGGCTAAAAAAAGAAGTTTCCATTTAGGTATAAATGATAGGGTGTCTAATCTTTCAAGAGAAGATGCTGTAAAAATTGTTGCTTCAGAGTTGGTTAATGGTGCTGAGGATGTTTATGGGTTGATAACCCTTTTTGGACTTTCAGCTGAAGAACTATTGGAAGCTGGTGCCAGTTATGAAGCTGTTATGGGGATAAGAGGACTTTTAAAATGATAAAAAAAATAACGTTCTGGCTTCAATGTTCCAGAGCTTTTGCCCTACCTATTACTATACTTTCTTGGTTGATAGTTTTTGTATTTGGGTTGTTAAATGGCGGTGATATTATAAATGGAATTTTAGCACTTATTGGAGTTTCTTTTACTCATCTTGCAGGTAATATGGCGGATGATTATATAGATTATGGAATTCTTTCAAAAGATGAAAAACTTATGAATAGTGCTGTTGCGACTAAATGCTGTTTTATACGCGATGGTAGTATAACTCTTAAAGATTTAGCTAAAATGATAGCTGTATTCTGTTTTGTCGCAATTTTAATAGGTGTTATACTGTTTTTTAGGAGTGGGTTTGGCGTATTCTGGTTGATGCTGATTGGTGGTATTCTTACTTTGACTTATGCTAAATTTTCTCTTGTAGGATTAAGTGAAGTTGTTATTGGCTTGCTTTTCGGACCATTGATGTTTGAAGGTGTTTGGTATGTTATGAAAGGAAACTTTTCCTTAGATGTTTTAATTTTATCTCTTGCGGTTGTTATGTTTACGGTGGCTTTTTTATATATTCATACTCTGCTTGACTTTGATTGCGATAAAATTTCTCATAAAAAGACTTTATGCTGCAGAATTAATGATAAGAATAAAGCTTTAATTTTATTTGGGGTATTTGTTTCATTAGGTTATATTTTTGCGGCTTTATTTGGAATTAAAATTTCTAACTATTGGGTATTTTTATCATTTTTAACTATACCTTTTGCTTGTTATATTTATAATCAAATGAAAAGATATAATAGTAATCAAGATATAGTGCCTGAAATAAGATGGTGGAATTACCCTCTTGATAACTGGGATGCAGTTAAGCAAGAGGGTACGGAATCTTTTTATTTTATTTTGTTTCAAGCAAGAAATCTTATGATATGGTTCTGTCTTCTTTTATGTATTGGAATATTATTGAAGTTTTAAAATTAATTAAAACCACCCTCTAGGTTTTGTTTTTAACATTGACTTATATACATTGTTAATGTTATTTAATTTTTCAAAGTTGTAATTGTCTTTGAAAGTAAAGCCATCTTGTGCAAATTTCATAAAACAATAATATTCGTTCCAAGCTGCATTACTGTTTTTACATTCTGCCGGTGTGTCCCAGTACCATATAGGGGTCCCTGCTGCACCAGTGTTTGCTTTTATCTTTAGATTTTTTAAATTCATTATCGAAAACTTAAAAAAAGTTCGTCCGTATATTGCATGTTTTTCGCTAGTTAAAAGTGTGAAGTAAAATTTAGGATTGACGGGGTTTGGTACATTATTATCTGCAAATAGTCCATAAGTGCCGTCTTTTAATCTGAAATAAATTCCTGTCATATACGCACCATGTTGTTTAGGTAAACATTTTTCTTCTTCAAAGCAGGGTTCAGTTGCAAATTGAATATATGGTTCCATTTTTTTGAAATATTCTTTAAAATTTTCGCCATTTACTCCAGCCCAGGTCTCAATAGGTCCATGTTCGGCTTCTGCCATTTTCAAAGCATTAGCTAATGTGCTGTAATCTTTTCTTAGGCGAACTTCGGTTGCTTTTTTTTCATAATTAACTATAACTTGTGGTAAGGTTAATGCTGCTATAATTCCGATAATGCCAAGAGTAATCAGTACTTCTGCCAGAGTAAAAGCTTCCGTAATGGAAAAAGGGTTTTGTGCCTTGAGCTTTTCTTTAAATTTTAAACAATCCCGTCCAGGTCCTTTATTTACAGAGTGAAAGCCCCCCCCCCCTCTTTAAGATTGAAGCTATAATTGTGTTTTTCATAGATTCCTCCTTTTTATATAGTATAAATTATTTTCGTTAATATTTCAATATCGTATAACTACTTCATGTTTTGTATTTAATTTTAAAATTCCCTGTGTTAAACTAGTTATATAAGTAGAGAGACAGTCAAAGGAGCTTTTTATGCAAGAGAGCATTAATCAATCTTTAAAGCCAATTACAACGGAAATTAATGATAATCAAAATCTTGAAATCGGTGGTTGTGATTTAGTTGAGTTAGCTCAGAAGTATTCGACTCCTTTGTATGTTTTGGATGAAGCTACTTTAAGAGGTATTTGTCAAAATTATAAACAGGCTTTTTCTTCTTATGAAAAAGTTAATATGATGTATGCATCTAAAGCTCTTTGTACTATGGCTACTTCTGCAATTTTATCTTCAGAAGGCTTTGGTTTTGATGTTGTATCAGGTGGTGAAATTTACACTGTATATAAAGCCGGTGTTGATATGAGTAAGGTTTTGTTTAACGGAAACAATAAATCAGTTGATGAAATTAAGCTTGCATTAGATCTAGGTGTTGGAAGATTTTCTGTAGATAATTTCTTAGAGCTTTCATTGTTAAATGAAATTGCTAAAAGTGAAAATAAAATTGCTAATATTTTGCTTAGAATAACTCCGGGGATAGAATGTCATACCCATGAGTATATTCAAACAGGTCATCTTGATTCAAAATTCGGGTTTGATTTGACCCAAGTTGATGAAGCTGTAAGTCTTATTCTTGATGAATATAAAAATCTTAATTTGCACGGGCTTCACGCGCATATTGGTTCTCAAATTTTTGAAACTCAAGTCTACCATGATGAAATTGAAATTTTAGTAAAAGAATTATCTAGACTTGATGAAAAATTCGGTTTAAAACTCGATGAAATTAATATTGGTGGTGGTTTAGGCGTTAAATATACAGAAAAAGATCTTCCACCTTCCGCTTTTGAAATTGCCGATGTAATTATAAAAAGTTTAAATGCAAGTGTTGAAAAATATGGTATAGAACCGCCTACATTATTTATCGAGCCTGGTAGAAGTATAATTTCTACATCTGGTGTAACTCTTTATACTCTAGGAAGTTCTAAGCAAGTGCCTAAAGGTAAAAAATACGTTGCGGTAGATGGTGGGATGTCAGATAATCCTAGACCATCTATGTATCAGGCTGAATATTCTGCTCAAATCGCAAATAAACCTTTAGACGAAAATATAGAAACAGTTACCATTGCAGGCAGATTTTGTGAAAGCGGTGATATTTTGATTAAGGATATTTCTCTTCCTCAAATTGAAGAAGGTGATATTCTATGTGTTTATAATACAGGTGCTTATAATTATTCTATGGCATCTAATTATAATAGAGTACAAAAACCTCAAATGGTACTTGTAAATAATTCTCAATCTGATATTATAGTAAATAGAGAGACTCTTGATGATTTAGTTGCAAAAGATGTAATTCCTGACAGGTTAAAGTAGTATGTTCGACGATTTTCTTTTTTATTTACAATCTCAAATAGGCGCAATGGATCTAACTTTTAGTTGGACAAATATGTTTGAAGTATTTTTAATCGTGCTGATATTGTACGCTTTTTATAAAAAGTTCATTAAAAATACTCAGTCTGAAAAGTTCGTAAAAGGTATATTCATTCTTATTTTTGTTTGGGTATTTGGAGAAATCCTTGTTCGTTTTGATTTGAAAATATTAGGAATGTTTTTGAAATCAATCGTTACTTTAGTTTCCTTGAGTTTAATCGTTATTTTCCAACCGGAATTACGTAGATTCTTAGGCTTTTTAGGTCAGGTAGATTTTATTAGTCGGGCATTTTCACCAAGTAATACAAAGGTAGAAAGTGATGAAAAAATTGATGTTATAAAAGAAATAGTTGAAGCTGTCAGATTTCTTTCAAAATCACATACTGGAGCTTTGATTGTTTTCCAAAATGATTTAAGTAATACATATTACGATGTCGGTACAAAATTAAATGCTGATTTATCAACTGAATTGTTATTAACAATATTCCATCCAAACACCCCATTACATGATGGTGCTGTTGTAATTAATGATTCTAAAATAATTTCAGCAGGTGTGTTACTTCCATTAACCGAAGATCCTAAATTAAGTTGGAAATATGGTACTCGTCATCGAGCAGCTATAGGTATGTCAGAAGCAAGTGAGGCAGCTTGTCTTGTTGTATCAGAAGAAACAGGTGATGTTTCTATTGCTCTTGATGGTACTCTCAAAAAATATGAAGATCTTATTACTTTAAAAACTGACTTAGAAAATATCTTGGGCTATAGAAAAGAAGAAGAATTCGATAATAAGAAAACTATATTTAAGATTAATAATTTCATTACTATAAGAAAAAATATTGATAAGAAGGACTAAGATATGAACTTAAGTAGCTGCATAAAATTACCTCAAAGAAAAACAGTATTTAGTATTATTAGAAAAATGATATTTTTATCTTTGGGGGCTTTTATAGCAGGTTTCGCAATCGAGGGCTTTTTAGTTCCGAATAAAATAATTGATGGTGGTGTCGTTGGTGTATCAATGATATTAAGTCATCTTTTAAAATATAATTTAGGTTTGTTAATTGTTGTTTTAAATATCCCATTCTTGTGTTTAGCATTGAATAAAATGGGAAAAACTTTTTTGTTTCAAACATTTTATGCGATTGCTATGCTTGGTATAGCTACAAATTTATTCAGCCATTATGAAGTTACTCATGATCATTTATTAGCAACTGTTTTTGGCGGTATTATTCTCGGTTTTGGAGTCGGACTTGTTTTAAAGAACGAAGGTTCGCTTGATGGCACTGAGATTATGTCGCTTGTTCTATCTAAAAAGTTTGGATTGTCTGTTGGTGAAATTATAATGGGATTTAATATATTTATTTATGGAGCTTCCGGACTTATTTTTGGATGGGAGCAGGCAATGTATTCAATCCTTACTTATTTTGTAGCTTATCGAGTTATTGATGTTGTAATTGACGGTCTTGATACTTCTAAATCAATTCGAATTATAAGTGATTGTGCTGAAGAAATTGGAAAAGTCCTAATTGAAGACTTAGAAATTGGTGTTACCTATTTATATGGTAAAGGTGGCTATTCTGGAGCTGATAAAACCGTTATTTATTGTGTAGTTTCGAGACTTGAAATGAGTAAATTAAAAGAAGTTGTAAGGAAAATTGATCCTATGGCATTTTTATCAGTAGTCGACGTGCACGAAGTCTATGGCACAAGAATGAAAAAAAGAATTGATAAAATTTAACATATAGACAATTTTTAGAAAATATATTATACTTGAGTTATTAGAGTTATTAAAGGATAAGAAGATGGCAAAAAATTTGGATACAGTTCCTATAGAAGTAAGTATTTTAACTGTTGATCACGATATTAAAGGTGTTGTTCACGTATCTAAATATACTAATACAAACCGTGAGTTAACAGATTTGTTAAACGATAAAGAAAGAAGATTTTTGGCAGTAACTAATGCTGAGATTTATCCGAGAAATGCAAATCAAGCTCCAAGAAAATATAATTTCTTAGAAATCCATATGGATTATGTTTTGATGGTTCATCCTTCAGCTCAGGCTGTATTTAAAGATTCAGGTAAGACTCAGGAAGACATTGCAAGGTTTAGAGATCTAAGATTGAAATTAAATCAAACAAAACCATTTTAAATATAAAAAAAAAGCGATTTTTAAAATCGCTTTTTTTGTGGTGTTATTATTTAAGTATTTAAATATCTATAATATAGATTTGTTATGCTTTCTTTTGCGTTTCATCTTCATCTTTTTTGTGATTATGTTTTTCACAACAGTATGTATTTTTAGTTTCAGAGCTTATTTCTGCAGGCTTATCGTTTCTGCACATCCAAGCTTTTGTTTTATCAGCTAAAGGTGTTGCTATGAACGGTACAATTACGCGTTTTCCGATAATTGTAGCAGCTGCAAGTGATGTAATATTACTAAATGCTTCTACTGCTTTGCCACGGATTACACCCATTGCATCGGTGAATTCTTTGTTTGTCATTCCTTTGTATTTATCGTGGTTTTTAAGTATTGCTTGATAACCTTTGGTTACACTTCTGTTAAAGTATTTACCGTAAAGTTTATTGAACATTTTTGATTGCATAAGCTTATTGGAAATTGTTAAGTGCATTAATATTTGCATTGCAATCATCAAACCACCATTTGCTAAGTCTAGTGCAGCAACAAACTTTCTTTTATCATCAGGAATCTTTTCATTGTGCAAACTTTGGTTTACGTACATATAGCATCCTAAACCGTCTTTTAATACGATAGATGCAATACCGATACCATTGATAAAGTTCATGTTTTTGTTGCAATATTCTTTTCTAACGCGAGCCATTCCAGGAGCTGTAGAAAGTTTATTTAATGGTTTTACTAATGCATAATCAACTACTTTATTTGTTGCATTTGAGATTATATTAGAAATCCTTGCCATTATTACACCTCCTCTTTCTTAGGAGCTTTTGCGACTAGGGCTGAAGCTTCATTGTCATGTTTTTTGTTAGAAAGATTAGGAAATAATGCATCCATAAATGATGGATAGATCCAGTTCAATAGGTAACAAGAAACAGGAAGAACTGCTAGTGATATTACCAATCCTGTAAACTGTTTGTAGCCTTTTAAGCTTCCTTCAATATTTGATTTGTATTTTTCAATTACTTTTGTTGCAAAAGAAGTTTTTATACTGCATTCATCAGTAATATTACCTTCTTTTAATTTTTGAGCAATTTGTTTTTCAATCTCTTTTATTGATATGCTGTCTGGGGTATTTAATTTTGTTTTTATTTCATTTAAAGTACTGATTGATTTTTCAAGTGCTGATTTTGAGGTTTGAATACTTTCATCTACATGTTTCACAACATCTTCTTCTGAAAGAATGTTTGAATATGTATTTACTTGTTTTAACATTTTTGTAATTTTATTTTGAACTTCCTTGATTAGAGCTTTTTCTGCATTTTCGTCATGTGGCTTAATTTGAGCTCTATCTTGGATTTCTTTTACCATTGAGATAAGTTCTTGATCAGCTTGCTCTGATTTCAATGATTTGATTTTTCCTGATAAATAATTTCTATATTCATCAAGAGTTGCATATTTTTCAGTATCTTTTTGGATTCCGCTCATTACTTGTTTTGCGTAATCATTGTGTTTGCGGAAGAATTCACTTCGGATTGCTCTTTTTTGTTTTGTTGTTCCACAATTTTCCAATTTTTTATTATCTTCTTTTATCATAGAATCGACAGTTTCTAAAAGAAGATTTTTATATGATGCTTCATCCATTGGTTTAGATGGCATTTTGTGTTGTTTTATGAAAATAGTATTTTGGTTTCTTAAGTTTTCTAAAAGTTCTTTATATTGTCTTTCTTGCTCTTTTTTGACAGCTACACCCAGTTGTTCTTTAGATAAATTAGGTTGTGTCTTTTTAATTATTTTGGCAATATATTTGTCGTCTTGGAAGTTTGTTTTGTTATATGGGTCTGGTAATTTTCCAGTGTTTGCCATCCAGTTAATTAAATTATTAAACGGAGCAACCATGCTAGCTTGGGTTGCAATAGCTAAGACTGCTGAGAGCGGTTGTCTCCAAGCTGAATATGTCCTTGTGTCTTCATCAGTTTTTGATAACGGATTATATTTGATAAATATTGGCGCAACCAAACCGGTACCAACTGCGTTGATTATGATGTTTTGAATTTCGCCCATGCTATCTGCAAGTCTGTTTGTTGCCTTAATTGTTTTTGGCATAAGCTGTTGTATGTCTTTTACTAAATCGGCTTGAGGAATGCCACCTGTAAAGTTTGTATTTAAAGCTCTGTTTGCGTAAAGCTTTGTTCCTCCCGAGTCCTTTGACCTAGGCATGTTGCCGTAACTATTTAAACTAATCTTTTCTACCTTCATAACACTATTTTTTTACTAAACCCTTCTATATATATATAGGTTCAAACATAATAAAAATTGCTATTCTTGATTGCCATTATTAAGTTTTGTGAACTTAATTGCAGCCCAGTCCCCTCTACTTCTAAAGTCAATTCTAGTAAGGGTTTCAGATAAATCGAAGAATATTTGTGATTTAATGTGCGAGAAAACCAAAAATAATAATGGTACTTTTTCATACAGAGTATCATCACCTGACATGCCCATCATAACATTTGAAGGATAAAATGCAACACTGTTAAGCATGACTACTAAAACACTTTGGTTTGGTTGCATTTGGTTTACTATATCGTTATAAATTCGGAATTTCAGATATGGGTTTGAGTTTGATTTAAAAAGATCGCGATATATTTCTTTACCATCTTTGTATGCTTTTCTGTAGTTAGTGTCTGGAGTCATATAAAGGTGGAAGTTTCCCTTATCGATTGATATTACTTTGTATTTTGAAAAATCGATATATTTTTCAAATCTTTCAGCAGGGTAGTATTCAAGAATTATGTAATCCCCATCTTTTAAATTTGCTTTATTAATTAAATCTGCAACTATGGCATGACCTTGAGCTCTTTTAATTTTTGGTGCTGAAATTGGACTGTATAATAAATAAATTATCTGTAAAAGGCAAAATATGGAAATACTTCCGTAACGTAACCATTTCTTATTAATACTAATTGCTCCAAATGCTGCTAATAAAATTAAAGTCGGATAAATTTCAATTGAATATTTAGTTATGAATACAAGCTTTCCAAGAATTGCCGCAAAACTCATTACAATAACGACTCCGACAGTGCATAAGAATAGAAAAGTATTTACTTTATCTTTTAAAATTGCTTTTATGATCCAAAAAGTTGCAATTAAAGCCGGACATAGAGCAAATATGAAAAATTCAGGTGTTGGGTTGTAGAAGAATTTAGCAGGCGAATCAACCAGATTTGTCAGTATTGGTGAAAAATAATCTGTCATTAGAAATCCAAATTTCGCGAGGCTAAATTTTCCCCACCATTGCGAAAATGATTGAGTTGTAAATATTTTTATAATTAAAGGTGTTGTGCATATAAATAATATTGCTAAAATTGCCCATAGCTTTATAATTTGTTTTTTGTATGTTTTAAACAGCAAAATACTTAGAATAACAATGTTAAAGAATACATAAACAAATCCAATCGTATGAGTTATGAGAATTAATAAGTTTGAAATTATTAGACCTATAAAATTATAGTTATTTTGTTTTTTTAAAACTCTTATTGTAAACAATAGCGAAAGGGCTGAAAATAAGAATAGGATAGCATAAAATCTTACTTCCTGTGAATAATATATAAGAAAAGAGCTTAAAGCTGTGAGTATTGCAGTAAATATTCCGGTTTGTTTATCTTTTTCTTTCCCTACCAAATACATAACGGGTATTGAAATTGTACCGGCAAGTACGGATGTAAGTCTTAGTAACAAGTCGCTTTGACCGAATAATAACATGAAAAATTTCAAATACAGGTAATAAAAAGGCATGTGACATTGTGATTTAACGCTTTCAATAAAACCATTTGTAAAAGGTTGTGAAGCTACAAACCAAGAAACATATTCATCATTCCATAACCCTTCAGCCTTATTAATAAACAAAAGTCTTAATAAAAGCCCAAATATCGTAATTGCCCAGATACACATATCTAATCCCCGTTTGTAAATATTACATTTTAATTATATAATAAAAAAAGAAAGAGAGCTTTTATGAAACTTGTAATACAGATTCCTTGCTATAATGAAGAGAAATCTCTTCCGGTTACTTTAAAGGGTTTGCCTGATAAAATTGACGGGATTGATGAAATTGAGGTCTTAGTAATAGATGACGGCTCAGTTGATAATACAGTTAAGGTTGCCGAAGAGCTTGGTGTAAGTGCGATAGTTTCTCTGGGAAATAACAAGGGACTTGCAAAAGCTTTTATTGCTGGGATTAATAAGGCTCTTGATATGGGCGCAGATATTATTGTTAATACTGATGCTGATAATCAGTATAATGCTTCGTATATTAAAGATATTGTAAAGCCTATTATTGAAAATAAGGCAGATATAGTTATCGGGACAAGACCTGTTTCTGAAATTAAGCATTTTTCATTATTAAAAAAAATGCTTCAAAAACTTGGGTCTTTTGTAATGAGACTTGTTAGCAAGACTGATGTAAAAGATGCGCCAAGCGGTTTTCGAGCATTTTCTCGAAATGCAGCTTTGCAATTAAATGTTTTTGATAATTATACTTATACTTTAGAAACTATTATTCAAGCAAAAGCAAAAGGACTGGTTGTTCAATCTGTGGATGTTGAAGTTAATCCTGAGCTTAGAAAATCAAGATTATTTTCAAATATGTTTCAATATATAAGGCGTTCAATTTTTACAATGCTTAGGATGTTTATTATATACCGTCCTTTCAGGTTTTTTATACTTTTGGGAAGTTTGATTTTATTTCTTGGATTAATCCCAGGTGCCAGATTTTTGTATTTCTTTTTCAGTGGTAGCGGACAAGGACATATTCAATCCTTAATACTTTCTGCAATCCTTTTAATTACAGGGGTTCAGGTTGTATTGCTTGCTGTTATTTCTGAATTGATTTCTATTAATCGAAAATTAATAGAAGACGTACAAAGAATGGTAAAATCGGCAGGGTTGAAAAAAAACTCGGAAGTTATAAAATAATGTTGGAAATTTGGTTTTAAATAATAGGATGAAACTTAATGAATAAAATAATATTAGTAACTAGGATACGTGACTTTTTCTTTTCGTCACAAGCGATAAAGACTGTAGGTTTTTTAATTTTTACGATTTTAATGACCTCAATTATAGCTTCTCAAAATTTCTTTTTTCAAACAATTGTAGAGAATGGTATAAGCAAAAAAGATGTTGTTGCTCAAAAAACAATTACTGTTGTTGATGTAAAACGTACTGAGCAACATAAAAAAGAAGTAGCTCAAAAAGTTGATCCGATATTGGCTCCGGCTGAAGATGATTTTATCAAGACAAACTTGGAAACTTTGGAGAATTCCATTATCCAAATAAGACGTAAGTCTGTTTCTGATGATGTTAAGTTAGAAGAACTTTCTTTATTGTTTGATATTTCCAGTGAAACTAAAAAGAATTTTGTAATAAATTTTTTCTTGAAATCGGATGACCATGCATTAAGGGAAGTCTTTGATAAGGCTAATTTGACGTTAACTAATGTTCTGCAAAAGGGTATTAGTGAAAAAGACTTTGAGACTGTAAGCATGGATGATATAATCAAAGCTAATTTGATTTCAAATGTTTCCAAACGTCAGATTTCAATTATAAATGCTTTATTAAGCCAAATTATTGTTCCAAATCTAGTGATAGATGAGTTTGCAACAGATATTGCAAAGAAGAATGCTGAAAATTCAGTTAAACCTTACGAAATAACCTTCCAAAAAGGTGATAAAATTCTATTTGAAGGTGAACCTGTTACTAGATTAAAAAGGGATGCTTTAAGACAAGCCGGTTATAACGTATATGAATTAAATGGACAAGGTCTGGTTGCTATTTATATTTTAGTATTCATAGCAACATTGATTTTCATTACATATATGAAATTTTTCGAAAAGCAGTTTCTAGAGCCAAGATATATGGCAATTTCGGCTACATTAGCTCTTATATTAGCGGGTATTGCAGTTTTAATTCCGACAGGTTTTTCACCTTATGTTTTGCCAATTCCAGCTTTTGTATTGCTTCTTGCTATATTTACAAATCCTAGGGTTGCTTTTGTAGCATCTTTAATCATGCTTGCGGTATTGACTGTTGGGGCTCAGTATTCTGCGCAAATTATAGTAACATTCTCTTTGTTGTGCTTAATTGCAATGATTACAATTTCACAAATCAGATATTCAAGAAGATTTGATTTAATAAAGGCTGGGTTTGTAATTTCAGCTTCAGGTTTGATTATTCTTTTGGCAATTTACGTTCTTGAACGTTGTCTAATTGATGTTAATAATATATTGATTTTCAAAAATAGTTTGTTCATTGCGTTGAACGGTATTATAAGTTCTATGATAGCTCTTGGAACATTACCTTTGTTGGAAAGTATGTTCAAGATCAATACTCCTTACGGTTTGGCCGAATTAGCTGACCATAATCAACCTTTGTTAAAAAGATTGCAGTTTGAAGCTCCGGGAACTTATCATCACAGTTTGATGGTTTCAAATTTATGTGAAGCTGCAGCTGAGGCTATTGGAGCAAATCCTATTTTAGCTCGTGTTGGGGCCTTTTATCACGACATCGGTAAATTAAAACGCCCTCTATTCTTCGTTGAAAACCAATCATATTTCGGGATTGAAAACCCGCATTCAAAGTTAAATCCAAGATTAAGTAAAATGGTTATCACCGCACACCCTAAAGATGGTGTTGAATTGGCAAAAGAATATGGTCTGCCTCCTGTGATAAACAATTTTATTTTACAGCACCATGGAGAAGGGCTTGCTAGTTACTTCTATAATCAGGCGGTAAAAGAAGAAGGTATTGAAAATGTAAAAGAGGAACAGTTTAGATATACAGGTCCTAAACCAAATATGAAAGAAACTGCAATTTTAATGATTGCCGATGCTGTAGAATCAGCTGTTCGTTCGTTAAAAAATCCTACATCTGAAGAAATCGAAAAAATTATTGATAAGATTATTGTGGAACGTCTTAATGATGGTCAACTTACAGATAGTCCTTTGACATTGCATGATATTAAAGTTATTGCATCGACCTTTAGTAGAATTCTAAGAGGTATGCAGCATAATCGAATTAAATATCAGGAAAATATTGAAGAAGAGTTAAAGAAAAATAAAATTAATCTTCCATCAAAGATGTTGGATGAAGATCTTGAAAATAAAATTAAGCAGTTAGAAGATAAAAATTCAAATGAGGATAAAAATGAAAATTAATATTTTCTCGGAGAATATTTATCCTGACTGGGATATTGATGAAAAGAAATTTATACAGCTTGCTCGGAAGATATTGAAGTTTTATCTAAAACAGCCGGAAATTAAAGATAGCTGTTGCCTGTCTTGTCAAGTTTTTAATACAGTATCTTTTGATTTTTTGTATTGTGATAGTGAAAAAACTCATGAGATAAATCGAGAATACAGACAAAAAGATTATCCTGCGGATATTATAACTTTTGCTATTTTTGCAGATTCTGAAGAAAAGTTTATCTTTGATGGGGAAATAAATTTAGGTGAAGTTATTATTGCTCTTGATAAGGTGCAAGAAGAAGCTAAAAAGAAGGATGTGACTCCAGAATATGAACTCGCATTTTTAATTAGCCATGGCATAATGCATTTGTTAGGATTTGACCACCAAACAATGGAGGATTATAATTTTGTTATAGCACAGCAAAATAAAGCTCTTGATAGCTTGGGGGAAGTATGAGTAAATTTAAGTCGCAGGGGTTTGGAAATACTTTTAGAAATGCAAGAAAGGGAATGCGTTTAGTTTTAAAAAGTGAGAGAAATATTCGTATTCACTTTACGGCTGCGGTTTTTGTTCTTGTATTAGGTTTTATATTGGAATTTAGTGCTTTAAAAATAAGTGTGCTTTTACTTGCGATAGGTTTAGTTGTTGCAGCGGAAATGTTAAATTCTGCAATTGAATTTTCATTGGATGCAATTTTCCATAACCGTTATTCCAAAATGGTTGGAATGGCAAAAGATATATCGGCAGGTGCGGTGATGTTTGTTACAATAATTGCGGTGATTATTGGAGCTTTGATTTTCATACCGGAATTATTAGCATTGTTGTAACTTGAAATAAATGTAAAAATTTGTTAGAATAATAAATAAATCAGAAAAGAGGTAATAATGCAAGACTTACTTATAATGATAATTTCGGGGGGGGGGGCTGCCAACTAACAGTTGAGTCAAGCATTTTCGACTTAGACCTCCGAAATAAAAAGTTAAAATTTAGCCGTGCCAATAGACACGGTGGTTTTTGATGCAAAGTTTTAAGCTAACTTGAAAATAAAATATAAAACGGAGGGATAGATGAAAAAGAACAATGCTTTTACATTAGCAGAAGTACTAATAACCTTAGGAATAATTGGAATAGTGGCTGCAATGACGTTGCCTGTATTAGTTGGGCATTATAAAAAGAAAGAATATACTGCAAGATTAAAAAAGTTTAATAGTATGATGTCTCAGGCTATTCAGCTTTCAGAAGCCGTTAATGGTGATGCAAAGTATTGGACTCATACTAATGGTGCTCATGCCGATGAAAATGGCAATGGCGTTTATGATCCAGTTAAGGGACCTAAATATACTTATGAGTTTATAATGAAATATATTGCACCTTATATCAAATATACGCGTATTGAACAATCGGTCATACCTGATTATACAGGTGAAACGATGGTAGCAATATATTTTGCTGATGGTAGTATTGCATATACGAAAAGTGCTGGTTGTATAGATTTTAATTTAGATGTCAATGGCCCCAATAAACCAAATAAAAGAGATTATGATACTTTTGCTTTTGTAATTTGTCCCTGGAGTTCATCGTATTATTTTGATCATAAATTAAAAAAATGGGGAACACTCTGTGATAATCCTTCTCGGAATGATAGAGAAGCCCTAATTCAAGCTAAGAAATGTGGTGTTCGAATCTTAGAACTTTCTAATTGGGAATTTACGGATGATTATCCGTTTAAAATTTAGTAAAATAAAAAAGCCTGCTTTTATATAGCGGGCTTTTTATTATTCCTAATCTTCCTTTTTCCTTATTTTTCCAACGAAATCTTTTTTAGACCGATTAAATTTCTCAGTCTTAGTTATTACTTAGAACAAGTCTGAATGTTGCAAGATTTTTGATAGACAACATTGTATGTTTGTTGTGTTGTTCTTCTGCAATATTAAAAATACGAATAATTCTTTGAATTTCTTCCAAATCTTTACGTGAATTAATTTTATATACGTTTTTGATAGGGTCAGCAACTACTGACATCATTGTATTTAATTCTTGTTCTTTCATTTGGCTTATCCTCATTTCCTTATATTTTAATAAAGGATTTTTTTCTAAAGAAATTGCTTTTTTAAGAATAAGTTTGTTAATATTTGTTTACATATCCCTAAATATCTTTAACCAACCTGCTTTTTAGCAGTTTTCCATAATTTGTCATATTCTTCAAAAGAATATTCAGTAAGAGGTTTTGTTGCTAGCTCTTCCATTTTTCTGAATCTGGTCATGAATTTTTTGTTAGCTTTTAAAAGAGCCTGTTCTGCATCAATTTTATTCCATCGTGCAAGATTTACTGTTGCAAAAAGGATATCCCCGAATTCTTCTTCCATGTGAGCCTTGTCATTTTCCTTTTCTGCTTCTTGAAATTCTTTAAATTCAGAGAATATACAGTCGTATAAAGATTGCTCATTTGGCCATTCAAAACCTGTTTTAACGGCTTTTTTACTTATCTTTTGAGCGCTCATTAAAGCAGATTGAGCCTTTGAAATTCCATCCATAGCAGATTTACGATGTGTTTTTTCTTCAGCTTTTAATT
The DNA here is from genome assembly GCA_944325875.1 of Candidatus Gastranaerophilales bacterium. GTDB lineage: Bacteria > Cyanobacteriota > Vampirovibrionia > Gastranaerophilales > Gastranaerophilaceae > Scatousia. Next base: position 293,245 of record CALVBU010000001.1, on the reverse strand, counting down.
TATCCCAATTGTCAAGAATATCCTGAGTTGAGGAAACTTTTGTATCCCCAAAGACATGCGGATGTCTATGTATAAGTTTTTCTTTAAGTTCTTTAGCTACGTCTTCAATATTAAAAGCCCCTTCTTCAGAAGCAATTTGAGAATGTAAAACTACTTGTAAAAGAACATCACCAAGTTCTTCTTTTAAGTGTTTCATATCCCCTGAGTCAATAGCGTCAACGGCTTCATACGCTTCCTCTAACATATTTGGTCTAAGCGTTTCATGAGTCTGTTCTCTATCCCATTGACAACCGTCAGGAGCTCGAAGTCTTGCTACAACATCGATTAATTCACTTATTTCTTTAACACATCCCATATTCAAATTTTATCATGAACATGAATGAAAATCTGCAACAAAAGTATAGTATTTTGACTAAACAATACACCAAAAGGTTGATGGCGTTTAAAAAGGATATGATATCCTATATATGTGAAGAATTTAGGTAGGAAAGGATTATATAATGGCAAATTTATCAATCTCAGGAATTCGTGAACGTATTTTTAATAGTACAAAACACGAACAAACAGTGGCTAGAAGTTCAAATCCGTTTGCTGCAACATCTTTTAAAGGTAACGTTTTAACTGCAGATGTTTTTGCACCGGAAAAAGAAAAAGCATCTCAACCAAGCTTTACTGGTAAGTTAAAAGCTAGTGCTCTTGTAGGTTCTTTAGCTAGTGCTGGTTCTAGAATTTCAGCAGCTATCGAATCTGTTGGTGCTTTCTGCAACAAAATGAAAAATTGGGGTATTGATGCTTGGAATACTCTTAAAAACACAGAAGTATCACTTGATTTCATCCCTAAAGCTAGTGAAAAATTCAAATCTAAATTTAGCTCAGCTATGAATACTGATATCGTAGATATGTTCAAAACTAGATGGAACGCTATGCAGGATGAACATATGATTCAATCATATCTTACACATCCAACTCGTGGCGGAGAAAATGGTTTGAAAGAAATGTTAGAATCTTCACTAGGCATAGTAGCATAAGGGGGTAATTAAATGGATAGAAGAAAAGTTAAAAATATTATTGAAGCATTATATCGTCATCAAGACCCTGATTCAATCAACGTATTGAATGAAGTTGGTACAAATTCAGCTATTGATGAAGTAAGAGAATTAACTTCTCGTGCACTTGTTAAAAAGAATGTACACGATTCATTAGAAGTTGTTATTACAAATAAAGGCAAAGGTATTAATGACTTAAGTACTCTTGTTGCTATGAGTACAATTAATGAACTTCTTGCTCTTGAAGATAAATCAGAAGCTATCAAAATTCTTGAAGATACTGTTGAAATGCATTCTGATGAAGAAGTTAGAGATAATGCACGCTCTGTAAAAGCTTTAATGGCTTTGAGCTGCTAATAAATTTGCTCTTATAGATTTAATAAAAAAATACTCTCGTTGGTTATATGAACGAGAGTATTTTTAGTTTTATTGTTATGTATTTTTAGTTAAATGTAAAACCATCAGCTTTAAATCTATCAATAACTTCTTGAAGCTGCTCATCTGAACATACAAAAGATAATCTGAAATAGCCTTCGCCATGCGCGCCAAAAGCGTTACCAGGTACAAGAACAACTCCGGATTTTTCAAGTACATCTTGACAGAAGTCGAATGCTGATTTATATCTTGGAGGAATTGGTAACCATAAATAGAAAGTTGTATGCGGAACTTTCTTTTCATCTACAGGCCATCCTAGCTCTTTAAAGCCTTTAACCATTATAGCTTGTTTTTTTGCATAATTTAAATTGCTTTCTGCTATATAGTCATCTCCTGCTTTGGAGTTAAGAATTTCACCACATGCTTTTTGTAGTGCTTTAAATATGCCGTTGTCGATTGTAGACTTACCTTTGCCAAAGCGTTGGATAACTGTACTGTTACCACATACCCAACCAAGTCTCCAGCCTGTAATTGCATAAGGTTTTGAAAAACTGAAGAATTCTACAGCAATATCTTTTGCGCCTTCAAGCTCAAATACGCTGAAAGGTTTTTCTTTTTCATCAAAATACAAGTCGCAGTAAGCAGCATCTGAAATCAATAAAATTTCGTGTTTTTTACAAAATTCAATTACAGATTTTACATATTCTTTTGTTGTACTAGCACCTAAAGGATTGTTTGGATAATTGATAATCATAGCTTTGACGTTGTCTGGATTAAAACCGTCTTTAATTAAATTATTCCAAACTTCATCCATATTTGGTTTATAGTCGTTTTCAACGGTTAAAGGTATTGGATATGCATAACCGCCTGAACATTTAATAAACTGCAAATATGAAGCGTAACCTGGGTCAGGTACTAAGATTATATCTTTTTCTTTAACTTCTTTTTTCGGGGTAATTAAAAATCTTACAAGATTTGCAATACCTTCTTTAGATCCCATTAATGAGAAGATTTCCTTATCAGGATCCATGTCTACACCGAATCTTGATTTCATTCTTTGAGCAATAGCTTTTCTAAAGAAAGCTTCCCCTTTCGGAATTGAATAAAGATGGATTCCATCTTCAGTTAAAATTTCTTTTAATCTGTCTAGTAGCTCTTTCGGCGGGTTTGCCGTTGGCGCACCCATAGAAAGTGATATAGGGGTTCGATTTCTGGCAATTAAATCAGGTTTTAATCTTTCGGTGATTTCTTTTAGTTTGAACATAATATAAGTGTCCAAAGTCATCACATCTTCGTTAAATAGTTTTTTTTCAAAATTTACCATATCAGCCATAATCACATCCCTCTTAATTCTATTGTCTATAGTTATAGACAAAAATTTTGTGTGTCTGATTTTTATATTATCTCAAATATGATAATTAAGCAATCATTTTCATAGGACCTTCTAAAGAGGCTGTTACAAACTGTTTTGTGTATTCGTTATCTTGTCTAAGCATTTCTTCAGGGGTTCCGGCAAAGACAATTTTACCTCCATAAAGCATTATAAGCTTGTTTGCAGTTCTTGTAATTGTTGACATTTGGTGAGTAACAACTATTGAGGCTGCATTTGTTTCTTCTTTTAATCTTACAATGTAATCTTCGATAAGTGTTGAAGATATAGGATCTAAGCCTGCAGTTGGTTCATCATAAAGAATAGTTTTAGGTTCTGTAACTATTGCTCTTGCAAAACTTACACGTTTTTGCATGCCACCGGAGAGTTCTGACGGAAATTTGTTTTCAATTCCTTTTAGACCGACAAGTTCAAGTTTTTGAGTGACAATATCGTGCAATTCTTTTTCTGAATATTGATTTCTTAAATCTTTGCGTTCCCTTAGCGCAAATGAGATGTTATCTGCTACATTTAAGGAGTCAAAGAGTGCTGAGTATTGGAAAACCATTGCAATATCGCCTTCTGATGTAATGATTTCTCCGCTGTCTTTTTCAATTAGTCCGCATATAAGTTTTAAGATTGTACTCTTTCCTGAACCACTAAAACCAACAATAGCAAGAGTTTCTCCATCTTCAACTTTGAATGAAACTTCATCTATAACTCTTTTATCATCAAATATTTTAACTAGATTTTTAACTTCAATGCTCATAAATTTATTCCTTATAAATTAAAAGAAAAATGCAATCGCAAAAATCATATCCCATATAACTATTGCGACAAATGACCAAACAACAGCTTTTGTTGTTGCAAGTCCAACGCCTTTAGCTCCGCCTGATGCCGTATATCCGCAAGCACAACTAATTAAAGCAATTGTACCTCCAAAAAATACGGCCTTTAAAAGACATACTCCGAGGTCTTTCATATAAAGTCCAAGCCATGCTGAATCGAAGTATGCGCGATAGCCTAAATCTGTAGTAAGTGTTGTCGTTACAGCGCCGGCGAGAACTCCTGCGATAGATGCCAAGATAACAACTACAGGCATCATTAAAATTCCTGATAGTACTCTTGGTACAAAAAGATATCTAATAGGATCAACTTTTAAAACTTTAATAGCATCAATTTGCTCGGTAACTCTCATTGTTGCGATTTCAGAAGCAAGAGAGGAACCAATCATTGATATGATTGCAAATCCTGACATTATAGCTCCAACTTCTCTTACAATTAGCATTGTCATCATTAGGCCGACAAAATGTCCACCACCTTGTTTTACCATTTCAGAGGCTACTTGAGATGCAACAATAATAGATGTCATGCTGACTATTGATAGCGTGATCGGTAAGGAACTTATTCCAAATCGATGACATTGATCCATAAGTTCGGTCATGTTAATTTGACCGGTTAAAAGGTAAAAAAGTGTTTTAAATCCGCTTTTTGAAATTTCACCAAGAGTATCTAGGAAATCATAAAGTTTTGATGAGAATCCTTTGAATATTTTGTATGTAGCGGATTGCCGCAAATATTTACTTATGGTGCTCATTGTTTGATTATACCTGATTTTATCTTTTTAAGTCAATTTTAATAAGGTTTATTTATTAGAGAATTGTGAGTTGCCATTTCAAGCTTATCATCAAGAAGTTTTAGCGGAATTTTTTCTCCATAGCGTTTTTCAAGCGCAAGTTCTATCAAATAATCTGTAAATTGAGGATTTTTAGGTAAGAATGAGCCATGAAGATATGTTCCAAATACATTTTTATATCTGGCACCTTCTGTTCCATCTTGTCCGTTGTTTCCGTTTCCTGTTGTAACTCTAGCAAGAGGTTTTGTTTCTCCTTGCAAATATGTTAGTCCGCTATGATTTTCAAATCCTACAAGAGTATCTGGAGTTAAAAAGTCTGTTTTGGCAGTAACGTTACCGATAAAACGATTATCTCCTGCTATTGTATAGGCATCCATTAAAGAAATGCCTTTTAGCTTTTCTTTATCGTGTGGTTGGTAATAGTGTCCAAAGAGCTGATATCCTCCACAAATCCCTAAAAATACAGCGCCACAGTCACGTTCTTTATGTAAGAACCATTTATTCTTAAAAAGCTCATCAGCAACTTCTTCTTGTTGCTTATCTTGTCCGCCGCCTATAAAGTAGATGTCATGCTCTTTTATTGTATCGCCAGAGTGAATATCCTCAAATTCCACTTCAATACCACGCCATTCGCAACGTTTTTTCAAAGCGATAATATTCCCGATATCTCCATATAGGTTTAATAGTTCAGGATAAAGATGTGCTATTGATATTTTTAACTCTCTATTCTCCATATATGCCGATTATATCACAAATTTCTTGCGTGGTATAATTATTATATGAATGAAACATTTTTGATAGATACACATTCCCATGTTGATATGATTGAGGGGAAAACTATAGATGATATTATAGCAAACGCATTTACTTGTGGGGTTCAAAAGATTATTGTGCCTTGCGCTTACCCGAAAGATGTTGATAAAATTTTTGAGCTTGTAAACAAGTACGAAAATTTATATGGATTATTGGGTGTTCATCCATCAGAAGTTAAAGATTGGGATGATAATTTGATCGATAAGATAAAAGAATATTCAAAATCCAATAAAATTGTTGGAATAGGTGAAATAGGGCTTGATTATTATTGGGACAAGTCATTTATAGATTTGCAAAAAGACGTTTTTATAAAACAGATTAAACTTGCAAATGAATTGAATTTACCGATATCGATTCATGATAGAGAAGCTCATAAGGATACTTTTGATATCTTAAAAGAGTATAACAAAAACTCAAAAATTATTATGCATTGTTTTTCAGGAAGTGTTGAGTTTGCAAGAGAATGCTTGAAAGAAGGCTGGTATCTTGCGATAGGTGGTGTTGTTACTTTTAAGAATGCTGTAAAAATGAAGGACGTAGCAATTGATGTTCCCCTAGATAGACTTCTTTTAGAGACGGATGCTCCTTATTTGACACCTGTGCCTTATCGAGGTAAAGAAAATGAGCCTGCATATGTAAAATTTGTCGCAGAAGAAATTGCTAAATTGCGTGGTATTTCTTATGAAGAAGTAGCGTTAAAAACATCTGAAAATGCACAATTAATATTTAACTTCTAAGATTTTCAAATACTAAAATTAGTGTTTTTATGTTATTTTTAACTTATGAAAAAAGAACGACTCGATAAGTATCTCGTTGATTTAGGTTACTTTGAAACAAAAAGTAAGGCATCTTCAGCTATTCTTGCAGGCCATGTAAAAATCAACGATGAATATATAACTAAAGCCGGATTCCAAATTTCACCGGAAAAAGAATATGATATTGTAGTTAAATCAATGCCTTTTGTCTCAAGAGGCGGTTTTAAATTAAAAAAAGCTCTTGATACATTTCCTGTGAATGTTGAGGGCAGAATTTGTTTTGATGCAGGAGCATCGACTGGTGGTTTTACTGATTGTCTTTTGCAAAACGGTGCAAGTTTTGTCTACGCTGTAGATGTTGGTTATGGGCAGCTTGATTGGAAAATTCGTGCTGATAAAAGAGTTAAGACTATCGAACGCACTAACTTGAAAATATGCAGCTTTGAAGATATTTATACTGAAGATGAGCCTGTGGCTAATCTTTTGGTGAGTGATTTGTCTTTTATTTCTCTTACAAAAGTTTTGGAAAATTTAAAAAAGCTCTTGAGTCCCGAATTCCACGAGATGATTTGTCTTATAAAACCTCAATTTGAAGCGGGGAAAGATAAAGTTGAAAAAGGCGGAGTTGTTCGCAGTAAAAAAACTCATGAAGAAGTTATAGAAAATGTTGTTAATTTTGCTCTAACCCTTGATTATAAGGTTAAAGGACTTACTTTTTCCTCTATCAAAGGACCTTCTGGAAATATTGAATACTTAATCTGGATTTCTACTCAAGGGGATTCTATAGATTTGAATATTTCAGATATAGTAAATTCTGCTTTTGAAACTTTAAACTAATTGCTAGTTAGATGTTGGTTTGACTTGAGTAAGCGGTGCTGCAAGATTTAGGTCAATATATTTGAATGTGTTAGATACAATTCCTGGGGCAAAGTAATAGTTTCCATCTGTAGGCGTAATTTTTAGCATACTTTTTTGAGTGCTTAATTTAACAACACTTGCCAGAAATTCTTTGCCTACTGCTCTGAATAAAATATATCCTGTTTTAGACTGTAATTCTTCAATTTCAAAACGATTTGCATTGATTGCACCTGCAGTTAAGTAGTATAGTTTTTCTGGTGGAAGATTATATTGTTTGGTGCATTTTTCAAATTCTACATTTTGTGGAGTGATAAGTGCACTTAAAGTCGATTCTTCTGCAAATGCACAATTTGTTAAAAATGTAATTATGCAAGTAATAACAATTATAAAGCCTGTTTTTATTCTTTCCATGTGTCACCTGTATTAATATCTATAATTAAAGGAACCTCAAGAGGCTGATTAAGTTCCATAGATTCCTTTATTAGTTTTTTTACCAAGTCCAGTTCATCTTTTTCAACTTCAACTACAAGTTCATCGTGTACTTGTAGTATCATTTTAGATTTTAAGTTGTTTTCTTTCAATTTTTTTGAAAAATCTATCATTGCAATTTTTATTAAATCTGCCGCTGTCCCTTGCATAGGTTGATTTATTGCAGCTCTTTTTGCAAATTCTCTAATCATTGTATTTGAACTTTCCAGTTCGTCTTTTAGATATCTTTTTCTTCCGAAAATTGTCTCTACAAAACCATCAATTTCTGCTTGTTTTACGGTTGCTTCCATATAAGCTTTGATTTTCGGATATGTTGCAAAGTATTTATTGATAAATGTTTCAGCCTCAGCATTTGATATTCCTAAAGCTTTGGAAAGCCCATATTTACTTTGTCCGTAAATTATACCGAAGTTTACTGCTTTTGCTTTATAACGCATTTCTTTAGTAACTTCTTCGATTGGTACTTCAAATACTTTTGATGCTGTAAGAGTATGCACATCAATTCCCGATTTAAAGGCTTCGATTAAATGTTTGTCTTGTGATATGTGAGCAAGAATTCTCAATTCAATTTGTGAGTAATCTGCTGATAAAATCAGTGAAGATTCTTGATTTTCCGGCACGAATGCTGTTCTAATCTTATTCCCTTCTTCTGTTCTAATTGGAATATTTTGTAAATTCGGATTAGAAGAAGATAAGCGTCCTGTTGCTGTTATTGTTTGGTTGAATGTTGTGTGAATTCTGCCATCTTTATCTATAAGTGCTGGTAATGCATCTGTATAAGTAGATTTTAGTTTCGAATATTTTCTATATTCAAGTATTAATCTTGCAATTTCATAATCAGTTGCTAAATCCTCTAAAATTTCTGCACTGGTTGAATAATGACCTTTTACACGTTTTTTCTTACTTTTTAATCCAAGTTTTTCAAAAAGGATTTCTCCAACTTGTCGTGGTGAGTTGATATTAAATCCGCAATCAGCAATATCATATATTTTTCGTTCTAATTTGTGGAGGCAGGAATCCATATTTTTTGATAGTTGAACTAAATAATCTGTATTTACAGTTACTCCCACAAATTCCATTTCAGAAAGAACTTTTGCCACTGGGATTTCAATGTTATATAAAACTTTTAATTCATCATTATCAAGATAGTCTAACCAAAATTTAGTTAATTCTGTGACTGTTGCAGCTTCGTCAGCAACGCTGTTTAGAACATTGTTTATATCTGCATCTTCGATTTTTATACGTTTTTTCTTATCTTTTTCAAAAGGTGCAAATTCTCTTATTGCATGATCCAGATGCTCCATACTTTGAACATCTAATTCATGTTTTCTTGATGGATTCTTTATATAGCTTGCTAATAATACGTCAAAATTTACGCCATTAAGATTTATACCATGTGTTTTTAGTATATTATATTTACTTTTTGAATCGTAAGATATTTTTTTGATTTCAGAACTCTCAAAGATTGGCTTTAAGTTTTCTAAGATCTCAGATGTGTTTAATTGGTTTGCTAAGTTTGAATGATTTAGTGGTATATAAAATACTTCTGTAGTTTTGTCATCAGCTTTGGTAAGTATATTGTCTTTAAAGGATAATCCATCGTTAAAACTTAATACTATACCAGTAATTGTATTGTCTATAGCACTTTTGACGTTAGCTTTTACATCAAAATATATAACGGAATGTTCTTGAAGCTTCTTTTTTAAGTTTTCAAAGTCAGTGCTATCTGTAATTAATTGTTTTGAATAGTTTAATGATGATTTATTAATTTCAGCATGAACGACTTCTGTAAAAAGTCCAAGTTGTATTTGTCCGCTTGGAACATTTTGTTCTAATGCGCTTTGTTTAGGTAATACCGCATCTTTATTAAATGAAGAGAGTATTTCATTTATATTTTTTATATAGCTGTAAAACTGCATTTGTTTTAAAAATTCAGTAACCTTTTTGATGTCAGGTAATTCAACTACTGTGTTATCAAAATCAAAGTTTATATCTAAGTCTCTAACTATTGTTGCAAGATATTGACTTAAGAGCGCATCTTCTTTGCCCGAACAAATTTTTGCTTTTAACGCTTTTTCAGGGATTTCTTCACAATGTTCAAGAACTTCTTCAAGTGTGTAATAACGTGAAAGAAGCTTTTGTGCCATTTTTTCGCCAATCCCTTTTATCCCAGGAATGCAATCTGATGTATCTCCTCTAAGAGCTTTGTAATCGATTACTTGATCCGGATAGACGCCAAGTTTATCATGTATTGCATCCCAGTTATATTCAATTAATTCACCTTTTGCAGGCAATATAACTTTGACGCATCCGTTTTTATCGACTAACTGAAATGCATCTTGATCTCCTGTTAATATTAGAACTTTGTGTCCTAATTCGCAGGCTTTTTTAGAAATTGTACCTATAACGTCGTCAGCTTCAAATCCTTCTTTTGTGTATATAGGAATATTAAAAGCTTTTAACCCTTCATAGATTAATCCCATTTGTAATCTCATAGGGTCTGGCATAGCTTCTCTGTTACATTTATAGTCAGGATATTTTTCTGTTCTAAAAGTATGATGGCTTACATCAAAAGCAACTGCTATGGCATCAGCTTTTAAACTGGAGTTTTTAAGCAAATCAAATATTGCCTTAAAAAAACCATAGACGGCCCACGTAGGTGTGCCATCTGTCGTTTTCATATTAGTTCTTTCCAACGCAAAATATTGTCTAAATGCTAATGCATGACCATCTATTAATATTAAAGTTTTTTCATTTCCCATATCCAGTCCTAATATTGTGACGGTAAAAAACTTTATTAAGCTGTAATTTCTTTAGAGCTGTCGTTTTTAGTCGGCAGCTGTATTAACTCCCCCGAGTTTCTGTTTTTTACCATTTCTGCGGTAACAAGGAATTTGCCGTTGTTTTCTTTTGATGGAACATCGTACATTATATCAAGCATAATCTCTTCAACTATTGCTCTTAATGCTCTTGCTCCAGTATTTCTCTTTAATGCTTCTTGAGCGATTAAATCAATAGCTTCTGGTTCAAAGTCTAGGTCAACTCCATCCATTTCAAGTAAGCATTTGTATTGTTTTAATACCGCATTTTTTGGTTCTGTCAAAATCATTTTTAAAGTTTTTTCATTTAACGGATCAAGAACTGCATATGTTGGGATACGTCCAATAAATTCTGGAATCAAACCAAATTTAAGCAAGTCATCTGGTTGTAATTTCTTTAATAATTTAGCGGCATTAGCTTCTTTTTCTGCTTGTGACATAGGAGCTTTTGCGCCAAATCCAACAGAGCTTCCAACTTGAGCACGTCTTTCGATAATTTTTTCAAGACCTACAAAAGCACCACCAACTATGAATAGAATATTTGAAGTATCTACTTCTATAAATTCCTGATGAGGGTGTTTTCTTCCGCCCTGAGGTGGTACATGAGCTACTGTACCTTCTATCATTTTTAATAAAGCTTGTTGTACACCTTCACCGGATACGTCTCTTGTAATTGATGTGTTTTCTGATTTTCTAGAAATTTTATCTATTTCATCAATATATATAATTCCTCTCTCAGCTTTAGCTGAATCAAAATCAGCATTTTGATATAATCTTAAAAGAATATTTTCTACATCATCACCTACATAGCCGGCTTCAGTTAAAGTTGTAGCATCTGCAACTGCAAACGGTACATCAAGCATTTTTGCCAAAGTCTGAGCAAGCAAAGTTTTACCAGAACCTGTCGGTCCAACTAAAAGAATATTTGATTTTTGGATTTCAACATTATTCTTTAAGTCAGCAGATTGGTTATGTTTTAATCGTTTGTAGTGGTTATACACTGCAACTGATAAAACTTTTTTAGCATCATCCTGTCCGATTATGTATTGATCAAGGTATGCTTTTATTTCGTGAGGTTTTGGTATCGGTTTTTCTGATGTAATTTCATCAGTTTTTTCACCGTCTTTTTCTTTGTTTTCAAAGAATTCTTCATCAAGAATCTCGTTACAAAGTTCTACACATTCATCACAAATATATACCTCAGGACCTGCTATAAGTTTTTTTACTTGGTCCTGTGATTTTCCACAAAACGAACATTTTAATCTGCTGTCATCATGCTTTGGCATATTTTCTTAACCTCTTCCGTATTTGTTTATACGGTAACATTTGTATTACTATTATTTATTTAATCGTTTGTTGTGAACTCTTAAATATCCAATCTATTTTATAGCATCACGTGTAACGATTTTATCAATCATACCGTATTCAAGAGCTTCTGCTGGTGTCATTATGTAATCTCTGTCAGTATCTTTTTCAATTTTTTTGATAGATTGACCTGTATTTGAAGCCAAGATTTCATTTAATGATTTCTTAATTCTTATAATTTCAGCAGCTTGAATTTCTATATCGGTAGCTTGACCTTGAGCACCGCCTAAAGGTTGGTGGATAAGCACTCTTGAGTGTGGTAGTGCTAATCTTTTTCCTTTTGTACCTGAAGAAAGTAGGAATGCACCCATAGAAGCAGCTTGTCCCAAACAAATGGTTGAAACATCTGCTCTTATGTGTTGCATTGTATCATAAATTGCAAATCCTGCAGTAACGCTACCCCCAGGGCTGTTGATATATAACATAATATCTTTTTCTGGGTTTTCACTGTCCAGCAATAAAAGCTGTGCCACTACAAGGTTCGCTACCATATCATCAATAGGTGTTCCTAAAAAGATAATTCTTTCTCTCAATAGTCTTGAGAATATATCGAATGAACGCTCGCCGCGGCTTGATTGTTCTATTACTACAGGTACAAAACTCATGATTTAATTTCCCTTTCTTATTTCATTATATTTATTGTCTTATTTTTTTTCCACTTCTTTTGGTGCTACGTATTCAACTTTGTTATTGTTCATCAAGAATTCTTTTACTTTATCATTCATTGCTTGTTGTGATAGTGAGCTTAAGATTTCAGGATTTTTGCTTATTTGTTGAATAATTTCTTTTGGTGAAACTCCGTATGCTGCACCTAATTGGTCAAATTTCTTTGTAATATCTTCTTGCGCAAGTGTGATTTTTTCTTCTTTTGCAATTTTATCTATTACTAAAGAATTTTTAATTCTGCTTTTAGCATCTTCACGGATAGTTTTCATTATTTCATCTTCACTTTGAGCTTTTGTCATCATTTCCCAAGTGATGCCTTGAGCAGCTAGTCTGTTTTTATATTCAGCAAGTAAAGACTGAGCTTCTCTTTCAATCATTCTTTCAGAGATTTCAACTTCAGCTGCATCTATAACTTTTTTGAATACAGCATTTTCTGCATTTGCTCTTTTTGCATTTTCTCTTGTTTGATCAAGATGGCTCTTAATATCAGCTTTCAATGCTTCAAGATTTTCAAGTCCTACTTTTTGTGCAAATTCATCATTAATTTCTGGTAGAACTCTTTCTTTTATTTCATTGATTTTGATTTTAAATGTTGCTTTTTGACCTTTTAATTTTTCATCGTGATAGTCTTCTGGGAATGTAACGTCAATATCAAATTCTTCACCAGCATCTTTGCCTACTAATTGTTCAGCAAATCCAGGAATGAAGTTTGAGTGTCCAAGGTCTAATCTGTAACCTTTAGCTTCTCCGCCTTTGATTTTTTCACCGTTAGAAGAACCATCAAAGTCAATATTTACGATATCTGTTCCTGTAGTTTTTCTGCCAGTAACTAATTTTTCTTCAGCAAATTGGTTTTGTAAGTTTTCGATAGCTTTATCATAAGCATCTGTTCTTTCAGGAACGTCATCAGCTTCAACTGTTAAGCTTTTATATTCACCAAGTTTTACTTCAGGACGAGTTTCTACGCTAACTGTAACGTTTAGATCTTTTCCTAATTCAAAATCGTAAGAAGTGATGTATGGTTGAGTGATTAAATCCAATTTATTTTCAGCTACTGCTTCATTAACAGCCTTAGGCATAATTGATTCAATAGCTTCTTGTTTAATTCTTTCTACTCCTACACGAGCTTCTACCATATTTCTTGGAGCTTTACCCATTCTGAAACCGTCGATACTCACGTGTTGTGAAATTCTTTTTACTGCTGAGTTATATGCGTTTGTAGCTTCTTCAGCAGGTATTGTGATATTTAATTTGACTAGATTCTCTTTTTCATTTTCAACTGTAACTTTCATTGTCTTTCCCTTATCTATTATATACATGTATCTGCCCCGATTATACCGCAAAAAACTTTTTACGCAAGTACGTTAAATAGATGAGAATTAAGTTTTTGGCCATTTTTGCAAAGAAAATTACTTTATGTTATAAAGAATGACATGGTAAGATTGGTTAACAGAGAGAATATTCAATTTTTCAAGAACATTATTATCGGATATATGCAAATGCAAAAGCATTTTACGCATATTATTGAGTTTGATAATCCGTATATAAATCCTTGTATTTATGCTATGTGGCATTCAGATCAATTTGCTATTTATGGTGTAAAGAACAAAGAAAATGTAAATTTTTTAATTAGCACTTCAATTGACGGTGATATTGTTGCTGCAGGTTGTGAATCTTTAGGTTTTAAAACGGTCAGAGGTTCTTCTAAAAGTAGAGGTGCTGTAGAAGCTTCTATGCAAATGATTTCCAAGTTGAAATCTGGAGAATGCGTTGCGATTACTGTTGATGGTCCTCGTGGTCCTTACCATTCTGTAAAAAATGGGGTGATTAAGCTCGCGCAAAAGTCTGGAGCGCCTATTGTGCCAATGATATGGTATTCAAAAGATAAGATGTTTTTCACGTTCCCATCTTGGGATAAAATGACTGCTCCGATTGGTAATGCGGAGATTGTTAATCTTTATGGGGAGCCTATTTATGTTCCTGAAAATTTAACTAATGAAGATTATGCGGATATAAAATTAAAATTAAAAAACTCTTTGGAAGCTTTGCAGAAAAAAGCTCCCGATGTCTACAGGGAGGCGAAAAAAAATAAATTATGGAAAAAGCAAAAGTCTTAAATGTTGCAGCTTTGCAGATGCAGTCCGTTATTGGAGACAGAAAAGCTAATTATTCTAAGGTTGAAAAGATTATAAGTAACGAATTATCTCCTGATACTGATTTGTTAGTTTTACCTGAAGTATGGACTGTTGGTTGGTCTTGTGAAGATTTTCCTAAGTGTGCTGAGTATATTGATAATTGTGAGACTATTCAATTTTTGTCTGCTATAGCAAGGCAGTATAATGTGAATATTCTTGGTGGAAGTTTTATTCAAAAATGTAAGGATGGTAAATCTTTGAATACCTGTCCTGTTATTAACAGGGATGGAAAATTAATTGCTACTTATTCAAAAAATCATTTATATTCATATTGTGGTTGTAGTGAGGGTGATTTTATAAAAGTTGGAGATAGCCCTGTTATGGTGAATATTGAAGGATTTAATATCGGGCTTACGATTTGTTATGACATAAGATTTCCTGAAATATTCAGAGCATACAGGCTTGCTGGGGCAGATTTGCTCGTGAATATGGCAGCTTGGGGGTTAAAGAAACCTATTCCTTGGGAATATCTTACAGGGGCAAGGGCTGTAGAAAATCAGTGTTATATGATTGCACTTACACAATCAGGCAGAATTAAAGATGATGATTTTAACATAGGACATTCAAGAATTTTTGATTATTGCGGTGAGACAATTGCTGAAATTAAAGATCAAAGAGAAGGTATTATGTCATGTAAAATTGATTTTTCAAATATGTATGAATATCGTAAAATTTGTACTATACTCAAGGATATTAGAGAAAATTATGAGGTAAAAACTGTATGAAAAAATTATTGTGTATTTTAGGTGTATTATTCTTTGCTAATCTTTTTTCTTCAGCTTTTGCCATTGATAATATAAATAAAGCAATTTCTTCTTCTGGAATCAGTCGTGATACGATTTCAGTATCAGTAAAAGATATTGAGTCTGGAAATACTGTTTATGAGTTAAACCAAGATAGACTGGTTAGTCCTGCATCCACTCAAAAAATTGTTACTTTGGCGGCATCTCTTTATACTCTTGGTCCAACTTACAACTTTGAAACAGCTGTTTATAAAAATACTAATAATGAGTTATTCATAAAACTTGGGGCGGATCCTTATTTAAGAGAGAAAGATTTATCAACTCTTATGAATGAGGTTAAATCAAAGAAAATTCTTTCTCCAAAAGCAATCTATATTGATGATTACATTGTAGATGGTGTTATGTGGGGCGAAGGCTGGCAATGGGATGATGAATTAAATCCATTAATGCCAAAATTCGGATCTTATAATTTGGATGGAAACCTTCTTTACATATTTGTGGCTCCGACAAGTAATGGTGCACCGGCAAATGTTTATTCCAAGTTCTTTTATCCGGTAACTTTTATGAATCTTGCTATAACAGATGATACGAAAGTTAATGATATTACATTTGAACGTAATAATGCTATATCTCCTGATATATTAACAGTAAAGGGTACAGTTTCTAAAATTCAATATTATCCGATTCCGGTGCCTAATCCTAAACGTTATTTCAGACTCAGGTTAGAAGATGCAATAAAAGATGCAAAGCTTGATTACTATGGTAATATTTCTCAGAAAAAATTGCCAAGTGATAATGTATATTTAGTTGCATCAATTAAACATCCTATAAAAATTGCTGTTGCTGATATTCTAAAAAACAGTAATAATACTGCTGCAGAATCTGTATTCAAGATTGCAGGCGGTAAGTATGTAAATAATACAGGTTCTATTGCTTCTTCAGTCAAAATGTTTGAGGCTTTTTGTAAAAAAATCGGTGTTAATTGTGAAAAGATAAAAATAGTTGATGGCAGTGGTGTTTCTAAAAATAATCTTATGAGTGCCAATTTTATGACTGATTATCTTGTTGCTTTATCTAAATTCCCTGGTTTTGATTTGTATAAAAATATTTTACCTACTGCAGGGGAAGGAACTTTAGCAAATAGGATGCTTTATTTTAAAGATAATCTTCGTGCAAAAACCGGAACCCTTTCTGATATAAGTGCAATTACTGGTTATATTACAGCACAAAGCGGTAAAACTTATGCTTTTGATATTATGATTAACGATGCAAAATCTTCTCCTAATGACAAAAAGCTTTTAGAAGAATACATTTTGCGTGCTGTATATAATTTCTATTAAAGAAAAAGAGTTGAAAGATTTTCCAACTCTGATTCTACCTATTTTTTACTATGGGGTGACGGATTAAAGAAGATAATCCCGAATGCTGTCAGTGTCGATAGTAATAACGCGCCATTTATGGCTGCACGGGTTCTAGCTTTAGGTAGAAATCCTGATATTGTTTTATAAGCTTTTTTTAGTTCTGGTCTGTTTGTAATTTCATAAAGTTTGTTTGCAGAAATTGTTCTTTTTTTAGCAAGAACTTTTTTTAAGTCTTCAAATGCTGTTTTAATTTCAATGCCTCTATTTGGCATTTCTTTTAGTCGGCGAACTCTTTCATCATAAGCTTGATTAATCAGTGCTCGATATTCTTTAATTGGGTTTTTTAGGTTGTTTTTCGCAATTTTGTATTGTTCTTCAATTTTATGAAAGTATTCTCTCATAAATTGATTGTCTAAATCTTGGAGTAAAAGCTCTCTCGTTTGGGTGTAATATTTTCTAATGAGAACAAAATTATTATCTTCTGCAACTTTTTGCAGGTAATTTTTTTTGTTGATTATGTTTTGGGCAAGAGTTTCATCAATTGGGATTGCTTTGAATTTAGCCCGCCAATTTCTTGCTGCATTTTTAACTGCATCCTTTTCTGTTTTTCCGGAAGCAAGATATTCTTCTGTTGCTTTTTGTATTTTTTGCATTGCATCAAGCTGAAGAATGTTCATCTTTTTTTGTGGAAAAAGACTCGTGAATGTGTCTGAATCCATCGTTAATAATTTTTTTAAAGGATATTTATCAGGAGCTGATACAAAACCAGTACACATTCCTATTGCAGCGCCTGTAGCAATAGTTGAGACAGCAGGATTAATAGACAAGGTCGAATCTTTCATACCAGCCTCCAAAATTATTCTTACTATAAACTCCTAATAAACCTGTTCACAGGTTAACTCATAATAAAAATTTTTGTGGGTTTTTGAAATATAAATTTACATCTTGTTACAATTAGGCTAACTCTCTTACCCGTGATATACTTATCATAGAGGAGAATATAAGAATGGACCCTAAAGTATCTATTATTACAACTACTTTAAATATAATTGATAAAGATCAAACTGATGATTTTTATCTTCAGGTAAATTTGCTTGATAAGCAGACCTATCCTGAAATTGAACATATTGTAATTGATGGTGCATCTACAGATGAGACTGACGTTTTATTAAAAGAATATAAGACAAAAGGTTATATAAATTTTTATTCGGAAAAAGATACAAGCAAGGTGCATGCATATAATAAGGGTATAATGAGAGCAAAAGGAAAATATATTTGCTTTTTAAGTGTTGATGATTATTTTCATGATATTACCGCAATCCAGGATGTTGTTAATTTAATGGAAGCTAATCAAGCTGATTTTACTTTTTCTCCTGCTTATTGTAGGCATCCTGAGGGGTTTGTATTTTTATTTCAGCCTGCAATGCATAATGCGTTTCAGGTTATGCCTTGTGCAAGGCAAGCAATGTTTTTTAAACGTGATGTTTTGGTAAAGGAAAATTATTTTGATGAAAAATTCAAAATTCTATCAGAATTCGACATGATAATACGTTTAATGATGAAGAAATATCGAGGTATATATTTTGATGGAAATTACACAACTTATAAATTAGGAGAAAAAGCTTTTGCAAATCCTGATAGGGCAATGCAAGAGTGTAAATCAATATTTTATAAGAATTATAAGCATTTAGTAAGACTGGATGATGATGTTTTAGAATATATGGCAAGAGATTCAGAGTTCCCTAGAGAATTATTGGAAAAACTTGCTGATTGTTATCCGCCAGAAGATAGAGAACTATTTTTTGAACGTTGTGAGACTATGCATCAACTTCGTGTAGAAAGTCAGCGCGGTTAACCAATTTTAAATATTTGCAAAAATTTATGTGTAACGTATGATATAAATAGAGAAATAATACAGTAGAGGTTAGGGATAAAATATGAAACAACAGAGAATAGCAGTTATCGGCTGTGGAGTATGGGGCAGAAATATTGTCCGAAATTTTTATAATTTGAATGTATTAGAGATAGTTTGTGATTTGGATGAAAGTAATTTAGAAAAAGTTCGTGAGCAATATCCTGGCGTAAAAACCACGAATGATTTTAATGAAATTATAAATAATCCTGAGATAACAGCTGTGGCTGTCGTTACACCAAGTCATACACATTTTAAAGTTGTTAAAGCTATGCTTGAGGCTGGTAAGAATGTTTATGTTGAAAAACCTATTTCTACTGTTGCTCAAGAAGCTAAAGATTTAACAGAATTGGCTCATCAAAAAGGGCTTGTTTTAATGGTAGGTCATTTGTTGCTTTATCACCCTGCTGTTAATAGATTAAAAATGCTTATTGAAGAAGGTGCTTTAGGTGATATCGTTTATGCTCAAAGTGATAGATTAAATGTTAACTTCTTCAAAAATGACAGAAGTGTTATGTGGGATTTAGCTCCGCATGATGTATCAATGATGAGTTATGTAACTGGTAAAGATCCTGTAAGAATTATCTCTGCTGTCGGCTGTTCTTCTGAAAGAAATGATATTATGGATATTACTCATATTAGTATCGAATTTGAAGATGGTATGGTTGGACAAATTTCAGATAGCTGGATTACTCCTAAAAAACATGTTCAACTTCTTGTTAGAGGAACAAAAGCTACTGCGATTTTAGATGATACAGTTCAAGAAAATAAATTAGTTATTTATGATAATTTCAAGAAAGATAATTCGCAGAATATAAGTTTAGATTATTTGGAAATTGAGCCATTAAAACTTGAATGTCAACATTTTATCAGTTGTTGTGAATCAGGCAAAAAAGCTCGTTCTGATGGTGATAATGGATTTATGGTTACAACTATTCTTGAACAGGCTGAAAAAATTATGCTTGGTGATAGAAGAAAATATTTAGACAAAGTTAATTTTGCATTATCAAGAACAAAGAAATAGTAGAGGAATTTAGTAAAATGGACATTAAAAATAATACAGCTAATATCGTTTCAATAAGTAGAATTTTCGTAGCATTTGTGGCTATATGGCTTTTGTTTTTTGATTCAAAATCAATGTATTTATTATCAGCGGTTTTGACTATAATCGCTTTTGCAATGGATGGAGTCGATGGATATATTGCCAGAAAATATAATCAAGCATCTGAGCTTGGATCAGTTTTGGATATTATGGGTGATAGAATTGTAGAAGCTTCTTATTGGATTGCTTTTGCATATTTTGGATTATTACCTCTTTGGTTCCCTATTGTTTGTATAACAAGAGCCTTTACGACTGACAGTATAAGAAGTGTTGCTTTATCAAAAGGCATGACAGCTTTTGGTGATAAATCTATGCAGTCTACTTCTTGGGGAAGATTTATTTGTGCTTCCAAATTTATGAGAATAAGCTATGCAGTAGCTAAGGTTGCAGCTTTTGTATTGTTGATTATTGCAACTACTCCAAGATTAGATACTGCAATTGCGTTTCCTGTAAGTATTATCGCAATAGTTTTAGCTTGGATTGCTATTCTATTTTGTGTTGTTAGAGCAATTCCGGTTGTTGTTGAAAGCGGAAAGTTATTTGAGAAATAAGGCTTAAGAAATGGCAAAGTTGAATATTGTTTTATATGAACCTGAAATTCCACAAAATACAGGGAATATTGCAAGATTATGTGCTTGTACTGGTGCCTCTTTGTATTTGGTTGGAAAACTTGGATTTTCGCTTTCAAGTAAATATACCAAACGAGCAGGATTAGACTATTGGGATAGTGTTGATTTGCATAAAATTGATACTATGGAGGAATTGTTTGAAGCAAATAAAGGTGCTAATTTTTATTATCTGACAACAAAGACTAAAAGATTGTATACGGATATAAAATTTCAAGATGGCGATTTTATTGTATTCGGTCCTGAAACAAGAGGGTTGCCAGATGTTTATGTGAAAGATAAAAATGCTCTTACTATTCCAATGAAAGAGGGTCAAAGAAGTTTAAATTTATCAAATTCCGTTGCAATCGTTGCTTATGAGGTAATAAGACAAAATGGACTTTAAAATGCCTATAAGGCCCGAAATTTCTCATAAAGGAAGTTTTGGAAGAGTTTTAAATATCTCAGGTTCTGATTATATGCCTGGAGCAGCTTTATTATCATCTCTTTCTGCATTGAAAATTGGCTGTGGTTATGTTTTCTTATGTACAACAGAAAGAGTTATAGATGCTGTTGCTGCGCAAACTCAAAATATTGTGTTTGCCCCTTTGAACGATTTGTTTGAACAACTTAAGTGCGCGGATGTTTTGTTAATAGGATGTGGATTATCTCTGTCTGATGAGGCAAAGTCTTTGTTTAAGAAAGCTATCAGCAATGTTAAAGATATTCCTGTTGTTATAGATGCCGATGGGTTAAATATTTTATCAAATATTGATGCAATAGTTTTACCCAAAAGTTTAGTCTTAACTCCGCATCCAAAAGAAGCTGCAAGACTTCTTAATGTTTCTGTGGATGAAGTTTTGGAAGATACTGTTCAAGCTGCGAAAGAAATTTCTAAAAAATACAATTGTGTAACCGTTTTAAAAACTCATAAAACAGTTGTATGTTCTGAAAAGTTAGAGGTTTATGAAAATACTACAGGAAATAGTGCGTTGGCAAAAGCCGGAAGCGGAGATGTTCTTGCGGGGATGATTGCTGGTTTGCTTGGGCAAAAATGTGACTTGTATCTTGCTGCAAAGTTAGGTGTTTATTTACATGGTCTATGTGGCGATTTGGCAAAAAATGACCTGACCGAATACGGAGTTTTGGCTCACGATTTGATCAGGTACATTCCAAGTTCTATAAAAACTTTATTATAAACTATGCGATATAGTTAATGCTGTTTTCTGGGATGATTTCTTCAGCAACTTTTGCATTTACAGGCATGTATTGTTGTTTAGCTGCCATATAAGAAGCAATTCTTTCATCCATTGTTGTATCTTTAGCTGCAAATTGCGCTTTATTTTGTAACATACGAGAAAGTCTTTGGTTAGCTGAACCATCTAAATTCATACCCGTTGTAACAATTCTTTGTCCTAATTTTTTAATCATATTTTCTCCTTTTAAATTTTTAAGTTCGGGGTAACAAAAGTAATATTGTTGGTTTGTTATACTATAGTTATAACCCGTAAATAATATAATTGCTACCTGACTCATATAACATTTACAAATATTAATATATTACCATATTAATACAAAAACAATTTTTAGCAATTAGTCATTTTCCCAAGTACAACTCTTTTCTTTGCACCGGTGCATTCTGGCAAATTGTTAGGGATACCATAGTATGTACAATACCCAAGCAAAGCAAATGCCATAACTTCTTTAAAGTTATTGGAAATTCCATAATCTTCATGAGTTTTTAAGTTTACGTGTTTAGGCAAATAGTGTCGTAAGAATTTCATTAATGCAGGATTGTAAGCTCCTCCTCCTCCTACGACAACTTCATCTAAATCCAATTCAGGATAAATAAATCTTTCATATGCCTGAGCAATAGTTTTTGCCGTAAGGGCGGTTAATGTTGCAATAATATCCTCTGGTTCTTTAGGTGCAAATCTTAGAGCTGTTTCTATATACATAGGTGAGAAATATTCTCTTCCTGTAGTTTTAGGTGGATTTTTAAAATAATAGTCATCTTGTAATAAACAATCTAACCAGCTATCGCAAATTTTACCTGAATTTGCAATTTCACCATCCATATCAAAAGTTCGTCCGAAATATTTACTCATACAGTAGTCAATCATAATATTACCGACTCCTGTATCAAAACCAAATGTTTTATGTGATTTTGAAATTACAGTAACATTTGATATGCCGCCAATATTTTGGACTGCTATGTTTTTTTTATGTTTTTTAAACCATTTTTCATCGGCGAAACAAACTAAAGGTGCTCCTTCTCCTCCATTTGCGATATCAGCTTCTCTGAAATTGCTAATTACTGGACATCCGGTTTCTGCAGCGATTACAGAACTTTCACCGATTTGTAGTGTGCTTCTTAATTGGATACCATCAAGTTTTTCTTTTTTAGGTGAATGAAATATTGTTTGTCCATGACTTGCAATAAAATCGGGTTTACCATGTTCAGAAATTAACACGTTACAAGCATCGGCAAAACATTTACCAACAGCAAAGTTCATCTGGCAAACATCTTTAATAGTTGCATTTCCTGAAAAGAGTTGGAAAATTTTTGTTCTTATATGATCAGGATATTGAAAATTAATTCCTTGAACTAATTTACAGCTCATATCGGGTTCGACAATACATAATCCTGCATCAATACTATCGCAGGAAGTACCAGACATTAGAGCTATTATTTTTTTACTTTTTAATTCATCCATTACATTAAAAATTTTAAGATAAAAAACTGCTAATAGCAAACAGTTTACAATTTTGCAACTTAATCCCCAAATACTCCTCGAAAACTTTTAAAAAATATCCCTAATCACCTTTAGTAATAAATCCCTAATCTTTATACATTCACCTCAAAATAAAACTTTTACTTTCTCTTTTTTCTTCTTTTTCCTTTAACTTTTAATAAGGACTTTAGCCATCACCTCTTTTTCTTCAACTGTCCTAACTACTCTCTCCCTCTCCCCCGGGTCGGTAGCCTTTTCTTTATCCTTGTGGGTAATTGTCTTCCACATCTTTTAATGTAAAACTAAGTTAATTTCTTGACAAGCAAAAAAAAATTAATTATTTTTTACAATCGACCATGCCTCCCATAACCGTAAGAAAAAATTCGTGTTCTTAAATCTTAATGAAGAATATTTAATGAAATTAGGTAAAGATTTTTCAAATTTTTTCTTGACATTTTGAAAGTATTGTTTTTGAAAATCCAACTTCTTTGTTTAGGTTGAAACTATTGGCATATTTGAATATTTAGCATGCTATTGTGTTTTTCTTTTAATTTTTAATCTTTTATAATAAAATGGTGTAAGGAATATTTTGGAATGAAAGAGTTTATCAAAAATAAAACTGTGACATATAATTTAATGTCTTTTACAGGCTTTAAATCTCTTATCGTGTTTTCTTTACTTTTAGAAAGCCCAAAGTCTTATAGTGAAATTAACGATTTTTTTAAAAATCATGAATACATAAAAGAACCTGTATCTATTGATACACTTAGAGTTTACCTCACATCTCTCAGGATGATGGGTTGTGAAATTGTAAGGACTTCAAAAGCTGAAGGTTCTAAATATAAGCTGGTTTTACATCCCTTTGAATTAAATGTTACAGAAGAGCAGGTAAAAAGTCTTGTAAAAGTGTATAAAACTATTGCTCGTAATATTGATTTAAAAGAGTTGATAATGCTTGAGAAATTTTTGAGAAAAATTGCTGCTATGGTAAAAAATCCTCAATTATCTGAAGCATTAAGTAAGGTTTCTTCTTTTAATTCTTTAGATATGAGTCTTGTTGAAAATTTAATTGCACATTGTGAAAAAAAAGACCAGATTATTGTTGTATATAATTCGCCTCGTTCTGGTAATAAGCATATTGAAATTGTTACAGACAAAGTCGAATTTAATAATAATAAATTATATTTATATGGTACAAGTTTGGAATATGAACAATATAGTTATTTTTTAATTTCAAGGATTATATCTATAGCTGCGGTGAGAGTTTCAAAGTCAAATTTACCTGACTTAAAAGAGCTTCGTGTCGGTTATGAATTAAGAATCAATCCTAGTGAATTAAAGCTTACTGATGATGAAAAATTGGTGGATATTAAAGATGGAATTCTAACTGTAGAAAACTCTGCAACAAATCCTTTTGTTGTAAAACAACGAGTTTTATCTTTAGGTTATGCTTGCAAAGTTTTGTATCCTGAAAGCTTTAAAAATGATATTATAAAAACTTTAAAAGAAATGCGAGAGGAATATTTAAATGACAAGATTAAGTGAAAAATATAATGACTCTTGCATAAAAATCTTTAGTTTATTAAAACTATTGATCGAAGATAAGGCTGAGTATTCAGAAGTTATAAAAATTTTTTCAGATGAAACCGGCAATAATCATGCAACAATTCCTGTTGTTTTAAATAAGTATCTTAATACGTTAAAAGTTTTTGGTATGAATGTTAAGAAAGAAAAAAATAAATATTATCTTTCTAATTTTCCGTTTATTGTGGAATTTTCATCAGAAGATGTTAAGATAGTACAATTATTGAAAGCTTCTGTTGATTTATTACCAAATAGAAAGAGTAAGGATGCATTTCTTTCTTTTATTAAGTCTTTGGAAATAAGATATTCTGATTTTGCGAAAACTTATGCAGATTCATTAGATTCTTCATTTTATAAATCATTTACGAATTATTTTTCAAAAAATCAAGACAAAATTATTGAATGTGAAAAATATTGTAGTGATAAGAAAAAATTAGAAGTGACATATTCTACTAATCTTGAGGTTAATACAATAATTTGTTCTCCAAAAGAAGTGAAATATCAAGATGGAAAAGTATGTTTAATAGTGTTTAATCAATTGAGTATGCAGATTATAGAAATTCCTGTTGATGCAATAAAAACAGTTCGCCAATTGCCAACAGTTACAACATCTAAAGAGGTAAGTACATCTGTTGTATATTTATTAAAAGGTCCTTTAGTAAAATCATATAAACTAAGAGAATGGGAGTATTCTAATGGATATGATTCTCAAGGCAATTTGATAGTTGTAAATAAAAATGAAGATTTTGAGATACTTTTATCAAGGCTAATGCGCTATGCTCAATACTGTGAAGTGCTTACCCCATTGTCTATGCGTAGCAAAATGTTTGATACTATAAATAAAATGTTAGAAAATTATCAAGCTTAATTTTAGTTTACATTTTCCAATATATTTTGTTTTTGCTACTATAATGCTATGAGTAAACCATATGTACCACTACACGTCCATAGTGAATATTCTTTACTGGATGGCGCAATACGAATAAAAGATTTAGTTAATTTTGCAAAAGAAAATGACATGCCTGCTGTTGCCCTCACCGATCACGGTGTTATGTATGGTGATATGGAGTTGTATACAACAGCTAAAGAAAATGGTGTAAAACCAATTTTAGGGTGTGAATTTTATGTGCATGATGGTGATATTGAAGAAAAAAATAAACTTCATAACCCTTGTTACCACTTAGTTTTGTTAGCTAAAGATAAGGCTGGATATGCTAATTTAATAAAATTGGTATCAGCAGCTTGGTGCAGAGGAAGATATGTTCATCCACGTATTAACTTTGAAATGTTACAGGAACATCATGAAGGGTTGATATGTCTTTCAGCTTGTCTTGGTGGTGAGGTACTTCAAAATCTGCTAAAAGATGATTATGAAGCAGCAAAAGAGACAGCTAAAAAGTATAAAGATTTATTTGGAGATGATTATTACATAGAACTTCAAGATCATGGTATTGAAGAACAAAAAAGAACAAATCCTCCATTAATAAAGTTAGCAAATGAACTTGATATAAAAATGGTAATCACTAATGACTCTCACTATTTGCGAAGAGAGGATGCAGATATGCATGACACTTTGTTATGTATGCAAACAAATAGTGATAAGGATGATCCTAACAGATTCCATTTTCCAAATAATGAATTTTATGTAAAAACAGCAGAGCAGTTAAGAGATTCTTTCAAGTGGATGGATTCTGAAACATTTGATAAATGTATTCAAAATACCGTTGATATTGCTGAAAAATGCCACTTAATGCTTGAATTAGGTAAGAGTCCCTTACCAGATTATAGGGTTCCGGCTGGGCATACGATTGATTCTTATTTGGAATATCTTGTATATGAAGGTTGTAAAAAACGTTATGGAGAAATTTCTCCTGAGTTGAAAGAACGTGTTGATTATGAAATTGGTGTAATTGAGCAAATGGGATTTGCCGCTTATTTCTTAATTACTTGGGATTTCATTCACTATGCAAAGACTCATGAAATTCCTGTTGGTCCAGGAAGAGGTTCGGCAGCTGGATCTGTAGTTGCATATGCTCTTGAAATTACTGATTTGGATCCTATTCAGCATAAACTGTTGTTCGAAAGATTTTTGAATCCTGAACGTTTTACAATGCCCGATATTGATATCGACTTTTGTATTGAGCGTCGTGGCGAAGTTATTGATTACGTAACTCAAAAGTATGGTGAAGATAAAGTTTGTCAAATCATTACTTTTGGTACTTATGCGGCAAAAGCAGCTTTAAAAGGTATTTGTCGTATATTAAAAGTTCCTTTTTCAGAAAGTAATAAACTCGCCTCTTTAATCGAACCTGCAATAGAACTTGCGCAGGCTACTAACCCTAAGGCAAAGACATTGAAAGATGCAATGCAATGCGATGGGTCTGAATTGAAAGGTATGTATGACCGAGATGATCAGCTGCCTGCCGGAGATCCTATGGAAGGTAAAACTGTAGGAGTTAAAAAGATTGTAGATTTGGCAATCGGTATTGAAGGGATAAAAAACAATACCGGTACTCACGCAGCAGGGGTTATTATTTCTCGAGTTCCTTTGGATGAAATTTTACCTGTGCAGCCTTCAAAAGACGGTATTGTACAGACTGGGTATCCACCACATGATGTTACAGAAGTTCTAAGTCTTTTGAAAATGGACTTTTTGGGATTACGTAACCTTACAACTATTTATAAAACTGTTGACTTGATAAAAGAACAGCAGGGTATTGAACTTGATATAAACCATATTCCATTAGATGATAAGCCTGTATATGATATGTTGATGACAGGTGATACAGATGGGGTATTCCAGCTTGAATCTCAAGGTATGAAAAACCTTGTTAAACGATTAAAACCTGACGTATTTGAAGATTTAGGTGCTCTTGTTGCCTTATTCAGACCTGGTCCTTTGGATTCAGGTATGGTAACAGATTTCGTAGAAAGAAAACATGGTCGTCAAGAGATTACTTATGCTCATCCTCTTTTGGAACCTGTTTTAAAAGATACATATGGAACAATTGTTTATCAAGAGCAAATCATGCAGGTGTTCCAAGTCCTTGCTGATTATACATTGGGACAAGCGGACATGGTCCGTCGTATGATGGGTAAGAAAAAAGTCGATGAAATGGAAAAACAAAAGACAAAATTCATCGAACGTTCAGCTCAGCATGGTATGACTTCAAAGGATGCGGAAGCTTTATTTAACCAAATCCTTGCATTTGCTTCATACTGTTTTAACAGATCCCACTCTGCAGCTTATGCTTTTGTAGCATATCAGACTGCTTATTTGAAATGTCATTATCCTGTTGAATATTTGTCAGCTCTTTTATCAAGTGTTTCAAGTGATCAGGAAAAAACTCAATTATACATAGAAGAAGCTTTGAAAAAGGGCATAAAAGTTCTACCTCCAGATATTAACCATTCACAGGCTTCATTTACACCTGATAACGGAAATATTAGATTTGGATTAGCTTCAATTAAACAGGTTGGTGAAGCTGTTATTGAGGAAATTATAAAAGAGCGAGAAGCTAACGGTCCATTTAAATCAATATATGATTATTGCAAAAGACTTGATTCAAAATGTTCCAACAAGAAAACTTTGGAAGGTTTGATTAAGGCTGGGGCTTTTGTTAATATCGAAAAAAGCAGAAAACAGTTAATGGATAATATTGATTACATAACTGCTACAGCATCAAAAGAAGCTAAAGCAAAAGAATCAGGTCAGGGCAGTCTATTTGATTTGTTAGGCGATACTTCAGCAATAGAAGATGCAAAATTCCATTTAGCAGGTTCAGATGAAGAGTATGATCAAAGACAAATCCAGCTATTTGAAAAAGAGTTTTTAGGATTTTACGTAACAAGTCATCCGCTTGCAACGATAAGAGATAAATTACCGTTTTTAATGACTCATAAAGTATCTGAAGTCATGGAACTTGCAAATGATAAGTTAGTTACTATTTGCGGTTTGATTACTGCCACAAGACAAATTCCTACCAAAAAAGATCCGACAAAGTTTATAAGATTTGTGACAGTTGAGGATTTGAGTGGAAAAATTGACTTGATTGCTTTTAATGGAAAAATCCAAGAGTTCGGTCAATATTTAGAGCCGGAGCAGCGAGTAATTATTTCAGGAAAAGTTTCTCGTCGCGGAGATGATGAGGCACCTGTAATTCTTATTGATAATGTTAAAACTGTCGATAATTCTAATATTTTTACCATTGAATTAAAAGATGATTTTAAATTCGAAGAACTTGTCTTATTAAAAAACTTATTGTGTGAGTCCCAAGGGTCAGATCCTGTTATGTTGAATGTAAAAGATGATTACGGTATGGTAAAAATCTTAGCTGCATCAATGTTTTGGGTAAACTCAACAAATGATTTGGTTAATAAGATGAAAAGAGCATTTAATGAGAGAATATCAATAAATATTCGATCAATGGATAGCAAAGAAGAAGTTAAAGAACCTGAAATAAAAGAGTCCGTAGTAAAAAAAAATGAGGTAAAGGATTCTGAAATAAAAGAAATTGCAGTAAAAGAAGATGAAGTTAAAGAGAATGTTTTGGTATGATAGATAATAGATTAAATTTTACTGGGCGAGTACATTTTGTGAATCATGAATCATATAAAAATTTTGCTGGCTACAGAAAAAGTCTTAATGATTTAAAGCATCATTGTGGGAATAATAATTTTACACATAGTATTCAACATGACAAAAATTTTTTTGTAATCACAACATCATTTGAACCTAAAAAGAAAATTGACGATGTAACTGCATATGTACTTTCGCATGTAACTGGGTCTCAGGATTCAGAAAAGATTAATAAAATTGTGAAAGCTCATATTAATAAAGTTCAACTATGGAAAAAGAAACTTGCTCCTGTCTCACAAAATGAGCCTGTAGAAAGAAATTTGCCACGTAAAGAAAGTATTTTGGATAAATTTTTAAAATTTTTCAAAAATAGATAGAAAAAAACACTTGCAAAAAAATTTTGTCCATGTAATAATAAAAAAGTACCCAATGCGGGGGTAATTCAGTGGTAGAATGCCTCCTTGCCAAGGAGGATGTCGCGAGTTCGAGCCTCGTCTCCCGCTCCATAAAAAAGAGTCTGATATTCAGGCTCTTTTTTATTTTGCTAATTTATAATTTTTTCAACAATAGGTGGAATTGGCGATTCTATAATTTTTTGCAAATATAAGTCGTTTTCATCTTTAACTTTTTGAGCAAGAGATTTTATTCCATCATCGTTATTAAAGTAGTACCGAATGGCATATCTTAGTGCCATCATGCCTTTATCAGGATGTTTTTCATATTTAAAAATATTGTATTCAAAGAAGTTCTTACCATTTTCAGATCCGTTTTGAAGATAGCTTAATGCTGCTTTATCGGCTTGTTTATTTTCTATAAATTTGAGTAGTACGTTAATTTCATTGGATTCTATATTTTTACATTCATTGTCCGCGAATTTGAGTGGATTAGAGATTTCTGGATAGTAATAAATCCCCACCATTTTGTTCCAATTATTTTTTGTTTCATTTTTCAAAAAGTACTCATTTTCATAGCCTTTTGTTAAGTCAGAAAGTTCACTGTATTTAAGAATATATACGTCATTATTAAAGTGGATTTCTTCAGCAATTGCCGGACCAAAAAAGGTTATAACTAATGCTGTTAATAAAGCAATACAAGTAATTAACATTATTTTATGCATATTACCCTCCAATTAACAATACATTACGCTAAAAATTTGTATTCAAAATTAGTAAATGGATTAGATGTTTTGTCTAATATTGAAGATTTTAAACTCTTGTATTAAGATTTAGTCGTAAGCGGATGTAATTCAGTGGTAGAATGCAACCTTCCCAAGGTTGACGTCGCGGGTTCGAGTCCCGTCGTCCGCTGTTTATTTTATTGGAGTATAAATTCTTTAGGGGTAAGAGTATTTGTATTTATAAATATTTCTGCAAATGGTCCTTCGTATTTTTTATATAATTCATAGATTTCAGGTGGTAATTTTTTACCGTTAATTATCGCATTGAAAGTGCAAGCTACAAATTCATCTGGAGATGATGTAGCATAAGGATGTATGAGTTTTTTTATAAGTTTTTGTGATTTTTTATCATTTTTGAATTGTTCATAAATTGATAAATCTGTTATTCCATCATCTTGGAGTTCAGATAATTTCCCCATTTTTTTATAATTACTACAGCATTTCTGGTGGTTGTAGTGCCCTATTTCGTGTATTATATCATCTGACATATGGGTATTTTTTATTACTTCTATATGTATCGTGCCACATTCACCAGAAAACCGAGAATTCTTTTTGTTTTTTATTGATACAATTGGTGGAAATTCTGCTTTACCGCTTGTCTTATTATATATTTTAGTGAATGTTTGATTTAGTAAGTTAGCACTTGATAAGTCGCTTATATCAAAGTTTTTTACTCCAAAATGTTTTTCAGCAAAGTTAGCTGCCTCTTTTAAGTTTTTAGCTTTTATATAATTTAAATTATTGAAACTATATGTATTTTGTTTTGTAAATACGTCTTTTTGTATTTGAGTTTTTGGAAGTATAAGTTTTTTTACTGAATATTTAGCCGCATATAGGTTTTGAGTAACTAATGATAAGATTTTCATATAAAAGTAAAAAACATGTGATTATAAATAATTGCTATAAGTTTTTGATTATTCAAAAACTTTTTAAAAGTTTTGTATGCGAGCTCCTTAGTATAGATAGATATTAATATAAGTTAATATTATTTAGAGTTAATAGCAAATAAATATATTTTTTATGTTTTATTTAATTAAGGGGAAAAATATGTCGACAGGTATAGATAATTTTTTAAATAAAAAAACACAAAATCAAAATTATATAAATAGTCAAGTATCTCAAAATAGTACGAATGTACCCTCTAAGAGTGTGCAAACAAAGCCCGCATCTGTAAATTTACAAATTCGAGATGAATTTTTAAAAGAGAAAAAAAATAATGGTTGGATTAGAAAATTTTATAACTTTTTAAAAAATACAACCAATGTAGGTCTTGGTACAAAGGCTGTTGATAAAGAAATTGAAAAGTATGAAAAAGGTGAAATTAGTGAAGAACAAGTAAAAAATACCATTTCTAAATATAAATCTTCACAACAAAATTCCGTACAGGTTGTGGGAGATACGGCTTCCGCTGCTGTAACTATTTCGGGTTATCTCCTAGCAAATGACTTTATAAACAAATATAAGGCGATGGATAAATTAAATGCTTTGCCTTATTACCTAAAAGGAATAAAAAAAGGATCTAAAATCTCAGGTCTTATTAAAAATATCGATTCCATGCTGCAATCAAAATCTAAGGCAACAATGTTAATGCTACCAGTTTTAGCTATGGTTGGCGGTATGACAAAGCTTTTTGTAACAAAGGCTGAGCGAATTGGTTCAAAAGAATTTAAAGTAAATAAAAAAGAGTTCACAGATAAAGAAGAATTAAAAGCGGAGAAGAAAAAGGTAAGAAAGGCAAGACGTAAAACTAATTTTAAAAGCTTCTTAACAGGCGCTGTAAATGGTTTGCTAGCACCGGTTACAGCTATTGCTGGCGGTATTGTTGGGGTTCCTGCATATCTGCTAGCTACAACAGGACTAAGATATCAAGTAAATAATAAAGGTGATAAGTCGTTAAAAGATTTTGCTGAATCCTTCAAAGATAATGCTGTAGTGAATAGTATAGCAACTTTAGCTGTTGCAATTCCAGCATTTAAGAAAGCTAATTATAGCCATGTTCTTGGTAAAAATTTAAATAAAGTAGTTGAGAATTTGAGTGGGGTAAACCTGTCACTTCCAGATTTGCCTTCTTCAAAATCAGCTTACCAAGAGTTAGAGGATATATTAATTAATTCAGAACCTATTCAAAAAATAATAAATCCAACTGGTGCCTCTACATATTTAGCATTAGAAGATCGTATTACTGCGTTGACTAATGAAAACATTTTTGCTGTTAAATTTTTACAAATCAAAAATAGTGGTATGTTAACTGGTAATTATAATCAGTATATGGATCTTTCAGATGCCTTAAGAGAAAGTTGTCCTCCGACTCGTACTTTAGAAGAGGCTCAAGCTCATATAAATAAACTTTGGGGTTCTTCAGACTATACAGTATCAAAACTATTGGGTGTTGGTACTATTGCTGAAACTTATTTAGCAAAAGATAAAACCGGTAAAGAAGTTTGTATTAAGGTTCTGAAAAATGGTATAAATGCAGAAAAAATAGCAAAAGATAAAGAAAAATTTATCAAGCTAATTACCGGTAATACTCCAGCAGACAAGCTTAATGATAACCAAAAATATCTGCTTAAAAATATAAATGATTTGGCAGATGGAATTGCTAAAGAAGTTGATTTTGTAAATGAAATGAATGCGGCGAAAGAGTTGAAAAAATATACCCAAGTCGCAGATGTAGTAGTTCCAAAAGAAGTTAAACCTGGTATTTATATTATGGAAAAAGCACCAGGTATAAGTGTAAAGACTCTTGTAGATTATTATGATTGTGAACGGTTTTTAAAATGGTTGCGTAGAGATCTTAAAAAACATCCAGAATCAAGTGCTGTTATTCAAGATATGATTAGAGATCAAGAACAAAAATTGCACACAATTAAATCAAGAGCTCCAGAGTTTGAAGATTTTGATTTAACGCCTGCTCAAATTAAAAAATTACTAAAAACATATATTGATTTACAGGTTGAACAGTTTGCAAAGATTGATAAAAACGGAAAAGTTATCCATGCTGATATTCACCCTGGAAATATATTTATTAATTTAGAAGCTTTAAAAACTGGTAAAGGCAAATTATTGACTCTTATTGATACTGGTAATACAGTTAAACTCTCTAAAGAACAGGCAATGGCTTCATTAAAGGTTGTTGGCTTTATTAAAAACGGAAATACAAAAGACTTAGCAAATATTGTATTACAAGATGCAATATTACCAAAAGGTTTGTCTAAAGAAGAAGCTTTTGCAAAAGTTGAAAAAGATTTGAGTACTATATTCTTTGATAATAAAACGAAAATTGATTCAATGAACATGGAAACTTTCTATGCTTTATCTGACAATATCTTGAGAAAATATAGTATTATTCCAAATAGTACTCAATTAAATCTTAATAAAGCTAAAGTTTCCGCAAAAAATTCGTTTGAAAATTTATTTGAATCATTCTTTGAACAAAAATATGGTAATAAGTCTTTTGATGAATCAAGTAAGGCTGAAATAGTTGCTTTGGTTGCACAAGCAACAAAAGATATGGCTGATATTGGTGTAAAATATCAATCAGCAAATTCAGTTCAAGAGACAAAGAATTTATTCCAAATGTCATTCAAAGAAGCATGGGATTTCTTAAGAAATAAGAATATGTTAAAAACTAACAGTGTTGAGCATTTGACTTATACAATGAAACAAAACATGCCAAGACCTAAAATAAAAATTGATGATAATGTGGAAGTCTAAATATAAGCTAAAAAACATGCATTTTTTAAAATAATGCATGTTTTTTATATTAATTTAGGTATTTAAAAATTTTATGGTTCATTGACAGGTCCGCTGCTAATAACTTTTTCTTCATATTTTATTGGCTCAAGAGCCTCATAAATTTTAAACTTATCGTGTTTATCTTCTCCTATCAGTTTGAGCTTGCTTGATACTACTCGTTCTCTAATTTCTTTTGTGAAATTATTATTTTTATCCCTGATAGTGAATTCTTTTGTGATTTTTTCGGGTATAAACATGTCTTTTTGCCCGTTTTTTCCTATGATTTTAGCAAATTGTATATCAAAATCTCTTTGTTGAGCCATATGTCCCATTTCAATATAGTTTCTGTGATAGGCATGTCCTTTAACCCATCTGTTAGTAGCTCTTTTTAGTGTTCCAACATAATTTCCGTTTCTGTCTTTAAAATGACACTCTTTCATAGGTGTTATGTTTCTAGTAACGTACCTGTTATGTCCGTACGCTTTCGCTCCACACTCTCTAAGTGCAGTAGTAATTGGTGAAATATTGACCATTATTATACCCCTTTCATAATAAACCTAACATTCTAAGTAAATCATGAATGAGGATATTTTTCTATTAATGTTTCCGAATAATTTACATGCTTACCATTTCTTAAAAATGAAAAATACGGCAAGAACTACAAAAAAGAAACCAACCAAATAGTTCCATTTAAATTGTTCTTTTAAATAAAAAACGGAAAAGAAGCTGAATACAATTAGTGTAATAACTTCTTGAATAGTTTTTAATTGAGCTGCATTATATACATAACTTCCAATTCTGTTTGCAGGAACTTGAAAGCAGTATTCAAAAAAAGCTATTCCCCAGCTCACAAGTACAACAAGAATGATAGGTGCAGCCTTGAATTTCAAGTGTCCATACCAAGCGAAAGTCATAAATATATTAGAAATTGTAAGTAATAATATAGGCGCAATAGCTTTAATCATAACAATTTAATTATACAACAAATAAAACTCTTGACATTTAATTTTTTTCTTAATACAATAAATTCTGTTAGCCGGCATAGCTCAACGGTAGAGCAACGGTTTTGTAAACCGTAGGTTGTAGGTTCGATTCCTATTGCCGGCTTTTTTACACCTTGAGGCTAGCCTTTGTGGCGCAGGGGTAGCGCACTCCCTTGGTAAGGGAGAGGCCACGGGTTCAAATCCCGTCAAAGGCATTTGTGCTATCTGGCAGGAATATCAAGGTGATGATTGAAAATTGAATTTGGGTAGGTGCCCGAGTGGCTAAAGGGAGCAGACTGTAAATCTGCCGTCGCGAGACTACGGTGGTTCGAATCCACCCCTGCCCACCACTTTAAAGAGCCGAAAGGCTCTTTTTGTTTTATATATAATTTGTTTATTGTAATTCCGGAAATTTTTCCATTAATTTGGATAAGTCTAATTGATTTATATGAACTTCTGCTTCTCTTTGAAATAATATTTTTAAGTTAGAGTCAAATTCTTGAAAGAATTCATGATATTTTTCTTTGTACTTTAATAGGCAATTTTTTGTAAAATCTGCAAACCCAAACCAAGGGTCTATAATAACTTCTTTTTTCCCATGCTTAAATCTTACCGCAACATGGTCATAGTCAATATATTTATTTTTTTTAGTATCGTAACCATAGACGCCAACAATTGCGACATCTTTTAATTTTTTATTTTTACAAGATATATAGGCAATGTCTGCTAGTTCTCCGCAATTTGCGCATTTGTATCTTCTAGTTAGTTTTAGAAGTGTTTTGTAATAATTGTAAGCATTTGGAGCTTCTTGTTCTTTAAATCTTATTATGTTTAGTTTTTTTTCGATTTTTTGAAATAGCTCTTCATATTGCTCTGGTTTTCCAAGGTTAACCCAACTATAAGATGGCGAAATATGAGGGAACGATGTGTTTATTTTTCTGCATATTTTATCGGCATCTTTGATGATTTGTGAACGACCGGTAAAATTTTGTTGATTGTTGTTTAGTGATATATTCATATTATTTACAAAGCAAAAACTAAAAAAAATTGCTAACTTTTGTGTATATAAATGTAAATATTTTTGTTTTATTTAATGAAATTCTATCAAAATAAATTTTTATAACTTTTAAATTAGCATTACTAAATGTTTATATACAAAAAGGTTTTTTAATTATATGAAAGTAAAACTAAATCTCAATGCATCTAAATCAAAATTAATCTCTGACGTTAAACCGCTAAAGTCAAAACAAACTATCGAGCCTCAATTGCTTGATGAGAAAAGTATTACAAATCCTAAAAAAGCTTTTGATCTCTTTGAATATCGTATTACGAAAGCCGTTAAAAATAATGGAAAAGTTAATCAGGAATCTTTTTATGTTCAGTTAAATTCTATTTGTAATGAGTTTAAGAATAGATCTCAAATTGACTTGATGAATAAAAATATTAAAAGATTTGCTGAAAATTTGGTGTCTTTAGGTAATGGTGCGCTAGCTTCAATAATATATAGTTTATTGATTAAATTAAATTTGGATAACCCTAA
This sequence comes from Candidatus Gastranaerophilales bacterium, assembly GCA_944325875.1. Taxonomy (GTDB): domain Bacteria; phylum Cyanobacteriota; class Vampirovibrionia; order Gastranaerophilales; family Gastranaerophilaceae; genus Scatousia. Next base: position 256,803 of record CALVBU010000001.1, on the reverse strand, counting down.
ACTTCTTGAAGGTTTGGTTTTAAACGGATTAGCTATAGCAAAAAGGTTTAATGATCCAGTACATATAATGGCCAGATGTGAAGACTTAAGAAGACTTTATGTAGCTAATGGTGTGCAAGATGAAAAATTGGTGAAAGTGCTGTACGACGAAAAACGAGCATTAAAAACTATTTGTACAAACTATGACGGAGCTCAGAATAGATATAAGTCGCTTAGAAGGGAAATGAAACCTTTAAAAAATTATCAAACAATGCTTGGTGCAATAAAAATACAAATAGCTAAATCAATTAAAGACAAATCACCAAAAGATGCATTACATGAATTAAAATCTGCTTATGAACTTCTTAAAATTAGTGGAGATAAGAAGTTTATTAATGAAATTCCATCCCTATTAGATGAATTGGCTAAAAAAGCCTAAAGTATAAAGAAATGTATCAAAAAGTATAATATTAGTAAATTTTTAATTATCACCACTCTTAGGAAAAATATGATAAACAATATTAATAACTATAAATTCCAAAATTTCGGATTAAGTTCTGCCCAATTTAAATCCAATAAAACTACTCCTAGTTTCACAGGGATTCAAACTCTTACTCATACAAATATCGGCAGTTGTATGGAAGGTTATATAGGTAAAGTAAGAGTTCGAAGAGGTTCTGATAAAAGTGAAACTTTTTTAAATGTATTCAAAAAATATATTGGTTATAACGAAGAAAATTATTCATTAAAAAATGATTTTGGAGACCTTGTTGGAGAAATGAATATCAAGATTAAAAAATTCCAACCTGGTAGTTGGTCTGAATTTGAATATAAAGAAGATCCAAGTCATGTATTTGTAGATGAACTCCGTAATTATTCAAAGCCTGATACGCCTTATTATAGACAAGGTTTAGAATATATGAAAGATGTTGGAACAAGGCTTCTTCAAATTGCACAGCGTAGAAGTGATGAAGCTATGTGTAATGGTAATTTGAAGTTAATTGCAAAAAATGAATCTAAAATGTTTTACAAAAATGTAATAGGCATGATTGAAGAATTTCCACCATCAAAAAATAATTTTGGTATGAAATTCTGTTTTCACAATCCTAATGCTATGATAATACCACCCCACAATAAAGAGCCTCTTTCTCGTTTGCAAGGCGGGTTATAGGGTTATATAATATTTACATAACTTTATTTATCATTGCGAGATTGTTATTTTACGTGTACCATGTCCTATGTGTATCTTTATAATTTGGAGGGTTGGATATGAAAAATCTAATCAAAGTTTTACTCGCAACATTTGTATTAACATTTAGCATAATGCCATCAATGGCGTTTCAATTTCCTGATGTTGCAAAAGATCATTGGGCAGCATCTCAAATTGATGAATTGTCTGATAAAGGTGTAATTGTAGGTTATCCTGACGGTACATTTAAGCCTGATGATAATGTTACCAGAGCTGAGTTTGCTTCTATGGCAATTAGAGCTTTAGGACAAGAACATGCTTCGGTTGCTCAGCCTGTAAATTTCACTGATATTGATTCTGAGTATTGGGCTTATGATTCAATTCAAAAAGCTTTATATTTTGAATTGATATCTTGTCCTGATAACGGCGGACTTTTTAGACCTGATGATACTGTAACAAGAGAAGAATCAATGACTGTTGCCGTTAATGCTTTAACTACTGAAGAAATTAGTGTAGAAAAAGCTAAATCAGTTCTTTTGAAATATGCAGATGCAAATTCAATTCCAGAGTCATTTGTTATTCCTGCAGGAAAAGCTGAAATCTTAGATATGATAGTTACAATGCCTGTTGATGAAGGTAAAAAAGCTAGTTTAGAGCCTACAAGACCTGCAACAAGAGCCGAAGTTGCTGCAATTTTGTATAATATGATGGAACAAGCTAAACTTAATCCGAATGCTAAACTTGCTGAAGCTATGAGAAAGAAAACCGGAGAAGGTTTTGTTATAGAAAATGCTACAGTTCAAGGAAGTGTTGGTATAATCCCAGAAGGTACAATTGTTCCTGTTCAATTAACAAAATATATTAGTTCTCAATCATCTCAATCAGGTGATTTGTATGTGGCAGTTGCTCCACAAAATTATGTAACAAAAGACAAATTTATTTTGGTATATAAAGGTTCAACCTTAAAAGGTCAGTTAATTGACGTAAGAAGTGGTAAATGGTTTGTAAGAAATGGTGTATTGATTTTAGACAATTCCCTAATTACAACAAACAATGACCAAACTGCAGCTTTCCAAGGTGTTGGTGATGTTAAAAAACACAGAAACATCTTTATGAAAATAGTAAGAGCAATCTTGAAAGGTGAAAAGTTAGAAGTAACTCCGGAAAATACAGTTAACTTGAAACTGTTAAAACCTGTTAAAATTGATTTAACAAACGGTTGGATATTTGAATAATAGAAAAAAGCTCTCGAATTCTCGGGAGCTTTTTTTGTTTAAAATAAGTCTTCTTGATTTATTTCCCAGTTATTTCTGATTATTTTTGTGAAACAATAGTATCCTGTGTTTTTACATTCGTTTTCAATTTCTGTATCTGTTTTACTATATCCTGCTGGTACAAGTCCTTTTTTATTTAATACAAATACAAAAACATCTTTGCCTAGAATATTTGGTTTTTGTTCTCCGTTTATATCTGCAAATACGGTTACTATACTTCCTGTTACTCCATTCATATCAACTCCAAATGTATTTTCTACAGTATCACTATCCCTGTTGGACCAAGTATCAATACAAAATTGGTACCCATCAGGTGTTTTAAAAGTAATAATTCCAGATCCACAACCTATTGTTTGATTCTTTTTATTTAATTTTTTAAAAGTTGCACAGTTAGATTGCCCTGTACATATTTGGGTGATTTTTAATTGAGGTTTTAGGTAGTTATAAAAGAAATCATTTACAGAATCAAGACCTCCACCAGCTGCAAATGTTAAATTCCCATAATCACCATCAGGCATGGCTCTTAACATTGCTTGGGAAATAATTGAATACATTTTTTTTAATTGAGCAACAGCTACTTTGCTCCTGTATTTGCCCACTAATGCAGGAAGAGTTATTGCAGCTACTATTCCTATTATCCCCAATGTAATAAGTACTTCTGCCAATGTAAAAGCTTTTTTATTCATTAATCCTCCTTATATGACTACTTTTCTACAAAAAGTGTGATATTATATATTTTATTATGCTTTATTTGTATATAATTGTCAATATATAGTAAAATGAGAATGTTTAATTTTCTGAACTTATAATCTATCCTTTTAAAAAAGGATGGGTTATGCAGAATACAAAGAAATATTTAGGTGCAAGAATTCAAGAAATCAGAAAGCTCAAGGGCTTAAAACAAAATGAATTTGCGGAACTTGTTGGGATAGATTCAAAACATATGAGCAAAATAGAGTGCGGAAGATGCTTTCCGTCATTTGAATTATTAGACAAAATTGCACAAAGTTTAAATACCCCTGTAGCATTATTTCTAGAAAATGATCATCTTGAGGATCGTGAAATTTTAACCCAAAAGCTTATTTCGGATTTACAAAAAATGTCAGATGAAAAATTTAGACAAATTTATAGAATTGTGCAAACTTTTAATTAGACATCTTTTGTGATAAATCCTGTTTGAATTATATTTTTCCCGAATTTTTCTTCTAATTTGTCAAAACATTTTGATAATTTATCTTTTTTAGTTTCAATTTCATTATCTGCAAATAACGAAAGCTGAGCTTCTGAATTGTGCACGAAGGTATCTAAAATTACGCCTGTACTGCGATATAAAATCTCAGGATTATATAGGTCATTAAGCATTTCAAATATAATATCAGAAATTTCCAGCTCGAAGCTTGTTGCTTGAGTTAGCATCCTTTTATCGTAATAGACCTTGAAATCTTTTGTTCTTAGCATGATTCCTATGCCATGACATTTTGCGTTAATTTTTCTTAGTTTTACGCAAGCTCTATGAATATGGTAGTTTAAGGAGTTTTTTATATATTCTTTGTCAGATGTGAATTTTGCCATTGCGCTTGTTTTTTGTATTGATTTTGGCAGTTTTACTTCATCTGATACAGGTGAGACCATTTCTCCGAGTAATTCATGTTTCATTTCCAGTCCATGAATTCCGATTTGTTTGTTAAGCCAGATATCAGATTGTTTAACCAATTCATAAGCTGTTAAGATTCCGTTTCTTCTTAGCATTGCTGAAATATTTCTACCAATGCCCCAAATTTCATCAATACTTGTATTTTCTAAGACAGGTATAATTTTTCTTGATCCTATTAAAAATACGCCTTCTCCATTTGTTTTTGCTTTGTCTGAGGCGAGTTTTGCAAGTGATTTCGATGAACTTAAACCAATTGATACTGGAATATCAACTTCATCCTTTATTGTTTGTCTGATCATTTGAGCGATTTCCAAGTAATTCTTTTTATATAATCTTTCAAGTCCTGTTAAGTCTACAAATGCTTCATCAATTGAATAGATTTCGACTTTTGGTGAAAATCTTTTTAGAACCGACATAACTTTTTGTGATATTTCTCCGTATAAATCGTGGCTTGCGTTAATGTAGGTCGCTTCTTTCATTTTTCCTTCAATTTGGAAATAGGGCATCCCCATTCTTATTCCCAGAGCTTTTGCTTCTTTAGAACGGGAAATTACGCATTGTCCTCGCCCAGACATAACGCATACGGGTTTGTTTTTAAGTTCAGGATTAACCTTCTGTTCGCAGGATACAAAAAATGAGTCGCAATCAACTAATGCTATTACATGTTTTTTTGTCATAGCAATATTATCAATTACTTTTTGAATTTCATCTAATCCGTTTGTCATTAGTCAATTACGATTTCTTTTTCGCATTTATATGTTACATAACCTAAATTGGCTTTAGGTGGTTTTCTAAGATATTTTCTTTTTGTGTAAATTACACCTATTTTTGAGGAGTCAGGTGCAGAAGAATATTTTTTTGCAAGTTTTGCACATTCAAGTACTATTTTATCAGGCGGATTCTCTCCTTTTAACAGTACATGAGAGCCTGCGCAGTCTTTTGTATGAAACCAAAGATCTTCATCTTTTGCTAATTTTGAAACTATAAAGTCGTTTTGCCGATTGTTTTTGCCGATAAATACAGTGAAATCTCCTAGTTGGAGTTTTTCAGGTTCAAGAGATTTTTTTAACTCTTGTTTTTTTGTATCTTCGTGGATAATCTCAGATTTGATTTCGAGTAAATCGTTTATATCATTTGCAAATTCTATAGAGTATAAAATTTGTTCTTCATAGTCCAAATTCTCTTTTGTTGTTTGATATAATTCTCCAAGTTTTAGTTTTGTAGTTTTTCCTTTGTTGTATAGTTTGTAAAATTTATTGGCATTTTCTTTTAATGTTTTTGTACTATCAAGTTCAATATCTATGTTTTTATTATTTTCATAGTCATATACAGAAATAGATGGTGAAAAATCTTTGTTATTATACAAATTAGCCATAATAAGATCGCCATATAATCTGTATTTATTTGCATTTTCTTCTCTTTTTAGCTGTGCCTCAAGTTTAGTTATAGTGTTTTTAAGCTTTTTGATTTTTTGATTTGTTAAAGTTGTCAGGTGAGTTTTTAGTGATTGATATTTTTCTTTAGCTTGGTAGTACGTGAAGTAATTATCAATCATTTCGTTTACGGAATTTCCATATATTGGATTTTTTAGAAGATTGCCGAATAATGAAAACTCTTTTATATCAGATGAAATTGCCGGAGATATGTTATTAAGTTCAACAAAGTTTCTGATTTCATCAATAGTCGAATTAGAAAGTTGATTTGCAAATGATTTTGAAATCCAATAGAATTCTTGTTCTTGGAAATTGATTTCACCGTTATAGTTTAATATATCAATTTTATTTTGCTTAGGAGGATAAACGTAAGGTAGAGTTCCCGCCATTTCTCTTACACTGCTTTTTTCGGCTCCGATATTATGGGCACATCCTATAATAATATTTGTGTCGTAGTTATATAGGATTACATTAGAATGTTTCCCCATAAGTTCAATTGCTAGGCATAGATAAATTTTTTCAGATAGTTCGTTATAAGTTTCAATATAAAATTCTAAAATCCTCTCATATTTAGGTTGATTAACTTTAGAAATTACTGAATTTTCAAGATACTTTCTTAAAAGCATACAAAACATAGGTGGTTTTTGAGGTATCTCTATTAACCTTTTTGCTTCGTTTTGCTTGTTCATAAAACAAATGTGATGAAGTTGAGGATTAATATTAATATAAAACTTTTTAGTTTCACCTTGTTTTCTAATAGAAAATACGAATTCTCTCCTTGTTGGTTGTTGAATTTTTTGAATTCTTGCACCCTGAAGAAATTCTTGGTTTTCGTTTATCCACGCTTTTAGAGTTAAACTATCGAATGTTATCATACGATTATGTTACCACAGAAAAGCATAATATATGTTATTGGTCCTATTCACTTTTTCTTTTTGTTGTGAAGCAAAAAGAAAAAGTGAACCAGCTCACAACTGAACAACTAAGTGAGGCCATTTTGCACGTTTCAAGCAAAGCTTTCAACTGCAAAAGAAGGCAAAAAGAAAAACTCGCTGAGTTTCCAGCAATGCCATTATGGCATTGCAAGACCAAATTACTGTTCGTGAAAAGCTAAAGCTTTTCACTACTTTGCTCGCTATTGTGCTTCGCACACGCTCGCTAAATATTTGCCGAACGTGCACAATTTATTGTGCGATAGTGAGGCTTGAACGGTTAAATGCGTTAGCATTTAACGACATCCATTTGATTTTTGCATCGCTTTGCGATGCTGTGAACTTAGCGTTTTTCTCTTTCTTTGGTTCATTTCTTTCTCTTTTACTCGCAATAAAAGAGAAAGAAATGAACATACTTATAACATATATTATGTAATTGCCCAAAACTGCAGTATATGCTATAATAATGTACAGTATTAGAGAAATAGGAGTTTTTATATGGTATTGTGGCAAATATTTTCAATTATAGGCGTAATTTGTGTGATTCTGGAAATGATTGTTCCTTCAATGTTTTTCTTAAATCTTGCTATTGCGGGTTTTATTACCGCAATAATTTCATTATTTGTTAATAATGTTGATATGCTTATTATAGATTTTATAGTTTTGTCTTTGGTTGCAATATTTGTATTAAGACCGTTATTGTTGAGGTTAATAAAACCAACAAAAGAAAGAGAAACCGGTATTAAGGGTGATTATATCGGAAAGGTTGTAAAGGTTATAGCTCCGATTACAAAGTCTTCCGGTGCGATTACGATATATGATGAACGTTGGGAAGCTCGTGTTGAGAATGATGATGAAATTCCTGCAGGTTCAGAAGTGAAAATTATTAAAAATGATAGTCTTGTTATGTTTGTAGAAAGGGTGTAAGTTTATGACAGTTTTATTATGGATTTTACTTGTAGCATTAATTATTTATATTGCTAAAGGTGTTTTGATTGTACAACAGCAAGAGGTTATGATTATTGAACGTCTTGGTAAATATCAAAAGACATTGGAATCAGGTTTGAATTTTATTATTCCTATTCTTGAAGCTCCTCGTCCAATGGCAAAGCGAGTCACTCAAAGAGGTTTGGATGGTATGGTTTATTCTTATTCAAAAGATGTTGCCAGAATTGATTTGAGAGAGACTGTGTTTGATTTTCCTCGTCAGAATGTTATTACAAAAGATAATGTTACAATCACTATTAACGCTCTTTTGTATTATCAAATTGTAGATGCTAAAAAAGCTGTTTATGCTATTGCTAATTTGCCTGATGCAATCGAAAAACTTACTCAAACAACTTTAAGAAACTTAGTAGGCCAATTAGATTTAGATGAAACTCTTGTTTCAAGAGATAAAATTAACCAAGAGTTGAGAGCTATATTGGATGAAGCAACTAACAAATGGGGCGTAAAAGTTAACCGTGTTGAATTACAAGATATTATTCCTCCAGCTGATATTCAAAGCTCAATGGAAAAACAAATGAAAGCAGAAAGAGACAGACGTGCAGCTATTTTGGAAGCTGAAGGTTTGAAAAAATCTGCAATTCTTAAAGCTGAAGGTCAAAAAGAAGCAGCTATTAATCAAGCAGAAGGTGAAAAACAAGCAGCAATTTTGAGAGCAGAAGGTGTTGCTCAAGCTCGTGTGATTGAAGCTGATGCTGAAAAAGAGGCTATTCAAAGAATTATTAACGCTTTAGCGGATAAAGGTCAACCTGATAAATATCTTATTGCAATGAAATATTTAGAGACTTTATCTGATATTACTGCTGGTGAAAATAATAAGGTTGTTTACATGCCTTATGAAGCTACAGGAATATTGTCTTCTGTAGATGGTATTAAACAAATGTTTGATAAGAAATAGTTTATGAGTTGTAGGGGGCTTGTTACGGGCCCCCTTTTTTAGTTAGCTTGGATATGTGGATTAGAAAACCTGAGTTTATTTTTATAATTTTTGCTTTTATTTTCGGAGTTATAATGATGTTTATTACTCCGCCATATTTAGTTCCTGATGAAAATGCGCATATTATGCGTGCTTGTGAAGTAGCTGATGGTATTTTGTATAATAAAACTCCTGCACAAAATGTCGAATGCGATAAATATATTCAAAAAGCGCTAGAAGTTGATAGACCAGTTTCTATGCATCAAGCTACTGGATATTCACCGATAATGTATACTTTCTCTGCTGCAGGTTTAGCTGTTGGCAAAGTTTTTGGCGGAAAAGTAATGTTTTATTTAGGCCGTTTTTTTAATTTAATTGCGTGGATTCTAATGACGGCTTTGGCTATCAGAATAACTCCGGTTTTTAAGTTTCCATTTCTTTTTGTGGCGTTGATGCCTATGACTTTGTATGAAGGAATGTCTTTATCTGCTGATGCTTTCAATAATGGTGTAACTTTTCTGTTTTTTGCTTACATTTTTAAGCTTATCTTTGAGAAAAAAGATGTTTCGAAGAAAGATTTTGTTCTTCTTGTCTTGTTTTCATTAGTTAGTGCATTTTCTAAGGGAATTATATTTCCAATATTTTTATTTTATTTTTTACCAATAAAAAAACACAAAAATTTATTTGCAACAATAATGCTATTGTTGGCATTTTTACTGATGAGTTTTTGGTCTTCGATCAACATGACATATATTAGTCCTGAGGTTAATTTAGCATTAAATAAGTCCCTGTTAATTCATAAGCCTTGGCATTTTATTTCTTTATATGCTAAATCTGTTGTAAATATAACTTATTATTTGAAGTCTTGTATTGGAATTTTAGGCTGGCTTGATATTCGATTAAAACCATTTTTCTATTTACCAACTGCGCTTGTTTTCTTATCTACTTTACTCTTTTTTAAAGAAGAAAAAGTGGATAATAAATTAAGATTATTTTCATTATTTGTTCTTGTTTTATTTATCACGTTTTTACACATTTACTATTATGTGATTTGGACACCGATATCATCTGATAGAATTCATGGGATTCAAGGCCGATATTTTATTCCAATGTTGCCGTTTTTATTTTTATTCTTAGCGCAAAGCAAAAAGTATTTGTCTGATAAATTTTTAAGAATCTACAAAGTATTTTTAGTAAGTTATATTTTCTATATGCAAATATTTACAACTGTTATCTTGATTAAAACATTTTAACTTTTCGTGTATTATTTTTTATGTTTTTGGTAAAATATTCTTAGAAATTTACTAGAAAAGGAAGAAAAGATGATTAAAACAAGAATGAAATCTCATAATTGTGGAGAGCTTAATCTAAATAACCTTAATGAAGAAGTTGTTTTGTCAGGTTGGGCTTCTACAATAAGAGACTTAGGCGGTATTTTATTTGTGGAATTGAGAGATAGAAGCGGATTTTTCCAAATTGTTGCTAACCCGCAGATTAACCCTCAAGTTCATAAAGTTTTAGAAAAAGTTAGAACAGAGTATGTTATTACAGTAAAAGGTAAAGTTTCAAAAAGACCAGAAGAAACTTATAATGAAAAATATCCTACAGGTCAGGTTGAAATGTATCCTGAAAGTATTGAAATTCTTTCAGAAGCAAAAACTTTACCATTTGTATTGGATGATGAAAATGTTTCAGAAGATATCCGTCTAAAATATAGATATCTTGATATTAGACGTGATGCAATGAAAGATAAACTTGTGCTTCGTCATAAAATAGTTCAAGCTGCAAGAAATTATATGAATAATCTTGATTTCTTGGAAGTTGAAACTCCTATTTTAATTAAAACAACTCCAGAAGGTGCAAGAGATTATCTAGTTCCATCTCGTGTTCAAGAAGGTAAATTTTATGCTCTACCTCAATCACCTCAAATTTTTAAACAATTGTTGATGGTAGGTGGATTGGAAAGATATTATCAAATCGCAAAATGTTTCAGAGATGAAGATTTGCGTGCTGATAGACAGCCTGAGTTTACTCAAATTGATATTGAAATGTCATTTGTAGAACAACAAGATGTAATAAGAGTTGTAGAAGGCTTAATCGTTGATACGTTTAAAGCTGCAGGCGTTGAAGTAAAACCTCCATTTATCCAAATGCCTTGGCAAGAAGCTATGGATAGATACGGTTCAGATAAACCTGATACACGTTTCGGCTTAGAATTGTTTGATATCGGAGATATAATCTTAGAATCAAACTTTGATATTGTTAAAAAGACTCTTGAAAATGGCGGTATCGTTAGAGGTATAAGAGTTCCTGGCGGTGCTAAATATTCAAGAAAAGAAATTGATGATATTACAAAACTTGCTGTATCATTCGGAGCTAAAGCTCTTGCTAATATTATTTATAACGAAGACGGAACTGCTAAATCTCCGGTATTGAAGTTTGTGACAGAAGAACAAGCGAAGAAAATTCAAGAAAGAGCTGGTGCAGAAGCTGGCGATATAATCTTCTTCGTTGCAGATAAACCAAAATTAGTTTACGATATTATGGGCAGATTAAGACTTCATTTCGGTAAGTCTTTGAATTTGATCGATGAAAGTAAACATAATTTATTGTGGGTTGTAGATTTCCCAATGTTTGAATGGAGTGATGAAGAGAATAGATTTATGGCTATGCACCACCCATTCACATCACCTTGTATAGAAGATTTAGACAAACTTAAATCAGGTGATTTGGGTAATGTTAAGTCAATTGCTTATGATATTGTATATAACGGTACAGAGTTGGGCGGTGGATCTGTTAGAATTCATTCATCAGAAGTTCAATCTGCAATATTCAAAGCTCTTGGATTAACAGAAGAAGAAGCAAAAGAAAAATTCGGATTTATGGTAAATGCTCTTCAATATGGTACACCACCTCATGCAGGTCTTGCAATCGGATTAGACAGACTTGTAGCATTACTTGCTAGAACTGATTCAATCCGTGATGTTATTGCGTTCCCTAAAAATTCAGGTGCAAAAGACTTGATGAGTGATGCTCCAGGTGAAGCTTCTTTACAACAATTGAGAGAACTTCATTTGAAAAGCACTGTAACTCATAAATAAGATAAAATTTATAAATTTAAATAAAATAGAAAAAAGCCATTTTTTAAAAATGGCTTTTTTCGTTTCTAGATATTTTATCTTTAATATTTTTACTTGAAATTTTTTCTATGTATTTATCAAGAACAGTTTTCATAAATTTTGATTTTAAATGTTCGCAACCCTCTTCAAGTACTAATCCTACGAATTTGCCGTTGAAAAAATTTGCTGCCCCTGTTACTTCTTTTCCATTATCAAGTTTTGTACTAACTATGATTGTGTTTGTTGCTTCAAACATATCAGGGTTTTGTCCAATAGTTTTTTTGAAAAGGTGGTTCATCATTGATGAAAAGTGTCTAGGATGATGCCCTCCGGTAAAATTCGTTTGATTTGTATAATGGTTACTTTGGATTTTGTTAATTTGCATGATATCTCCTTTGTTTATATATATAATATCCTGATAAAAATTTTTTTGTATAATGTGAAGTTATATTAATTTGTATTATAATAATTTTATGCAGATATTTACTGAATTAAATAAAAATCCAAATTTGTCCCTGGCATTAGGCTATTTTGATGGCGTTCATAAAGGTCATCAGGCAGTTATCAAATCAGCTGTTGATTTCGCTAGTCAAAACGGTAATAAGTCTGCAGTTATAACCTTTAAAGATCACCCTTGTTGCTTTTTTAGAGGTGTTTGTCCTAAGTATATTTTGACAAGAGAAGATAGAATTAAACATATTGAGGCTTTAGGGGTTGATTATATTTATATATTAGATTTTAATTCAAAGCTTTGTATGCTTTCTGCTGAGGATTATTTAAAGAACGTGTTAATAGATAATTTCTCCCCAAAATCTATTTCTACAGGTTTTAATCATTATTTTGGTGCGAAAAAGTCTGGCGGCGTTGATTTGTTGACTGAAAAACAAGTTGAATATGGTTATAAGTATTTTGAAATTCCACCTCAAAAGATTTTAAATAATACTATTAGTAGTACCGCGATAAGAAATGCGCTTGCAAAAGGGGATATTCAAAACGCGAACGAAATGTTGGGGTATAATTTTACTATTTCGGGTAAAGTTGTTAAAGGACAACAATTGGGACGTAAAATAGGTTTCAGGACTGCAAACTTATTGTATCCTCCGGAATTGATAGATTTGCCTTTTGGAGTCTATTCTGTGCTTGTCGATTACATGGGAATACAATATAAGGGTATTACTAATTTCGGAATAAGACCAACGGTTTCAGATTCTCATAGATGTTCTCTAGAGACGCATATTTTAGATTTTAATAAAGATATTTATGGTGAAGAGATTTCTGTATCTTTCTTAAAAATGATAAGAGCAGAGAGAAAATTTAATTCTTTAGAAGATTTGAAAGCTCAGATTAGTATTGATATTCAAAGTGTATAGTTATTTATCAAATTCAAATAATTCTGGTATTTTGATTTTTAATGCCCTTGAAATTTTAAATATCATTAAAAGGCTAGGATTCCTCATTCCTCGTTCTATAAAGCTCATGTATGTTCTATGAATACCTAATTTTTCGGCAAGCTCTTCTTGTGAAAGTCCAGAGAGCTTCCGTTTTAGTTTTAATGTTTTGCCAAAATTTTCAAGAATTTTAGTGTTCATATATTAATTTTACTGATATGCGACTATGAGTTACACATACTGTTAGTAACAAAATATTGCTAGGATTTAATAATATATTGAAAAAGTACGATAATTTAATTATAATTATTATAGAAAGGATGTTATATGAAACATTTAGCTTTTACATTGGCAGAAGTATTGATTACATTGGGTATAATTGGGGTTGTTGCAGCTTTAACAATACCTATGTCTTTGTCTAAATATAATGAAGTTGTTAACATGAACAAACTAAAAAAGCAGGTGGCATTTTTGGAACGTATGTTGCAAAATATTCATATTGAAACAGGTTCAATTCCAGATACTTATGCTTTGTGTCACTCTCTTCCTGCAGGAGGCGATAATATGTCTAAGTGTTTTATTAATCAAATGATTCAGTTTGGAGGGCTAAATCCAAATATGGTTAAGTATCAGGCAAAATGGGGTATAGGGCCGCATGCCTTCCGATTATTATTTCCTGATTCTTCTTATATTGCAGTACAAATAATAAATACAGCTTATGTTGTATATTTATTTGATTTAAATGGAGAAAAAGGACCAAATCTTGGTGGTATAGACCGTTTTGCAATACATTACTATCCATATGTGAAAAATTATGGAAATGCTGTATATAAAACTCTTATACATGATTTGGTCCCTTTGAAAGCTCCGAACCGAGCAAATATAATTGCTCAATGTAAGAACCATTCTGACCAAGCTTGTATTCAATTATTATTAGATAATAATTTTAAACCTCCAAAAGATTATCCGCTTAAATTTTAAAATATAATTATTTAATTAAAGCTTGTACTTCTTTAAATTTTGGATTTTTAGCTCCTTTTAGCCATTCAAATAATGCTATTTCTACGCAAGAAATTTTTGCTCCGTTTTGCTGCATTATGTCAATTCCTTGTTTAAATTCATATTTGTTACGGCTTGCACATGCATCTTTTATGATATAAACTTCATAACCGGCTTCAATTAGTGCGGCTGCAGTTTGATGTACACAGATATGAGTTTCTATTCCAAATAAAACAATTTGTTTTTTCCCGTAGCTTGCAACTTTTTCAGGCATACCTTCTTCTAAAAGGGCGTTGAAATTAGTTTTTTCAATAATTTGTGTATTTTCAGGTAATACTGATTTTAACTCAGATACTGTATTGCCTAGTCCTTTAGGATATTGTTCTGTAACGATTACAGGGATTCCTAAAGCCTTTGCCGCACTTGCTACTTTGATAGCTTTAGTTACAACGATATCTTTATCCAGTGCGCCAACAAGTCTTTCTTGTACGTCTATGATCATTACAAGACTATTTTCAGCAGATAGTGTGTTCATCTTTATCTCTCCTTATTCAATTGTATTCTTAAATTCCCTTATAAATTCTTCTATAATATGAGTAATTTCTTTATTATTAATTTCATTTAAAGATAATGAAATTTCTTTATTTTCAGGGCTGTTTAGGCCTTCATGGGTAATGTATACAATAACTTTAGCAAATCCAGGGTACACGATTTTTAACAGGCTCGTTTGTTTAGGATGAATCAAGCGGAATACACTTTGCGTCTCAGATGTGTATTGCTCAATTTTTGTATTAAACAGTTTTTCTTCCCAACTCTTTTGAAGTCTGTAAAATACAGGGGTAATAACTTTTTCTAATTTTTTATTGAATGCATTTTTGAATAATTTGTAATTTTTTTCTTTTGGTTCTTCTAGCCAATTTTCTTCAGGTTCGTTGTTTGTATAAATCGTAAATTCTTGTCCAGAAGATAAACTTTCTGATAATGCGCATTGAGCATGTTTTTCTATAATATCAAATTTATTTGAGGTGATTTCACAAATACCGGCTTTTATTGATATTTTGTCATTGAGTTCTTTTTTTATTTTATCTAAAATTTTTGCAGCTCCCGCAATACCACCTTCAGAAATCATTATAAATGTTTTTATACCGCTAGAATGAGCGATAATATCAGTATTTCTTATTGATTTGTTTAATGCTGTTTTCATTTTTTCTGAAGAATAGCTGGCTTTACCTTCTTCATCAGGTTCAATAAGTAATAATGCTCCATTTCTATAGTTTTTTGTTTGAAGTTCAATATTTAAAATGTTTTCAGAGTTTTTGCTGCTAATATAATTATCACTGCTGTCTAGTAGTTCGTATGCTTTAAGATAGTTTGAATATCTATTGATAGTTTTTTTTAGATTATCTTTTTTTATACAGTTAACAGTTCTGATAGAGATTTCAGATGCGTCAGAGTTAATTCCAAAGTAGTCATCAATACCTTCGTCATAAGCACTGAGTATAAAATTTCTATCATAATTGTTGATTAATAATAATACTGAGTCTATTTGAGTTTTGATATATTTTATTAGATTGAGAGTTTTATCTTTTTCATTGTGTTCGTGAACTATTACTATATCAGGCTTGTCTGTAAAAACGATGTCAGGAGCGTCTTCGTAATCACAATATGACAGATCGTCAGTTTCCCTTAATAGAATAAGTTTGTTTGGAAAATCTTTCGTAATAGACTCTTCATTTGTTACTAATAAAATATTGCTCATAATAAATTAAACTTGTAAATGTTTTTTGATACACAAGAAACTACCGCCAGCACCAAATAATATACCCATAGCAAACATCGTAAATAAAACGATACTTTGTGCATATATAGGTGATGGTACGATAAAGAACTGGTGCATATGATTTAATCCGTTTTGTACAAAATTAAGCGGGATAATAGCCAATAAGGAACCTGAAAATCCATAAAAAGCACCCTGCATAATTAGAGGAAATCTTATGTACCAGTTAGATACACCCATTAATCTCATAATTTCAATTTCATCTTTTCTTGATTGAATTACAAGCTGAATTGTGTTGTTTATGATTGTAATTGTTAAAATTCCCATAATTATGACAACTAAAATAGTAATTGTATTTACGACATGGTTAAGTGCTTGAATTTTTTTTGCTAAATCTTGCGCATAACTCATATCCTCTACAGATTGAAGTTGTTTTATATTATTAAATACGGATGTGATATTTTCAGGTTTGTCAACTTTTACGTGTAATGTATCAGGCAAAGGATTGCTGATATCAGGCAAACTCATTTCTCTTTGTAAGTTAGTCCAAGATTCTTCTTTTGGAATTATTTTTACATTTTCGACATGCTCAAATTCTTTAATTCTATTTTTAGCAATGTTTGTATCAGTACCGGATTTTAAATATACTGAAATTTCAAGTACGTTGCCTAACTCATGTGCAAAAGCAGAAATTGACATTGCACTTCTAAAGAATGAGCCAAATATAGTCAAAATAGCTGCCATTGTAGTTATGATAACAAGATTTACGATACCTGTTCTTTTTATATCGTAAAAAGTTTCCATTGTTAGTCTATATAATATTCTTAATTCGCATAACCAATCTTTTGGTATATGTTTTTTTACTTTTTTCTTAATTTTAAGTTTTGAATTATTCATAAGTACCTGCTTGAATATCCCTTACAACTTCTCCATTGTCGAGAGTAATAACACGTTTTCTAAAGTAATCAACCATTGCACTATCGTGAGTTGATACAATTACTGTAATTCCTCGCTGGTTAATTTGGTCTAATATTTGCATAATTTCCATAGAGTTTTTTGGATCCAAATTACCTGTAGGTTCGTCAGCTATTAGTAAAGGAGGCCCGTTTACAATAGCTCTCGCAATTCCGACTCTTTGCTGTTCTCCACCTGATAATTCAGCCGGAGTTGCATGCATTTTATCATATAATCCAACAATTTTAAGAGCCCCTGTAACTCTCGCATTAATTTCTCTTGAGCTAATTCCGAGAGTTCTGATAACATAAGCTACATTATCATAAATTGTCATATTCTGAAGCAATTTATAATCCTGAAATACAATGCCCATGCATCGTCTTAAGTTTGGAACTTTATCATTAGAAAGGTTTGCAATATTAATCCCTCCAATAGTAACAGTTCCGCTTGTAGGACATTCTTCGTGGTATAAAAGTTTCATTAATGTTGATTTTCCTGCACCGGAAGATCCTACAATAAATACGAATTCTCCTGATAAAATATCAAGATTGATATTTTTCAAGGCATAATGATCGTTTTTATATTTTTTTGTAACGGCTCTGAATTGAATCATATATTCTTAATCCTTATTAAATTTTATTTTACCAAGCGGTAAATATCTATTTGCTTTTTGATGCTTTTAGCAAGTTTTTGACCTGTTAATCCGTAATAATCAAGCAGATAATCCCACTTTCCGCTTTGTCCGAAAGTATCGTTAATACCGAATCTATGAACTGGCATAGGGTAATATTCAGCAAGAAGTTCACAAACAGCGCTTCCCAGTCCGCCTATAATAGAATGGTTTTCTACTGTAATTACAAATTTTGTTTGTTTAGCTTTTTCAATAATAGTTGCGCCATCAAGAGGTTTTACAACTGGAGCATGCAGAATTTGAATTGAATAGCCTTCTTGTTTAAGTATTTCGGCAGCTTCAATAACTTCAGCTAACGTTTCTCCGTTCGTGATTACGGTAACATCAGTGCCTTCTTCTATAACTTTAACTTTGCAAAAATCAAATTCATAGTCTTCGTCAAAAATATCGCAAACGTTAGTACGAGGAATTCTGATATACATAGGACCATAATTTTCTGCGGCAAATCTAATGACTTGCTCACATTCTTTGCAATCGGCAGGTACAATTACTGACATATTAGGGATACTTCGCATTAGAGAAATATCTTCTAACGCTTGATGACTGGCACCATCTTCTCCAACAGTGATTCCGCCATGAGTTCCTATAATTTTAACGTTAAATTCTGGATAACATACAGAATTTCTAATCTGATCATAAGTTCTGCCTGTGGCAAACATTGCAAAGCTTGCAACAAAAGGAATTTTCCCTTCAGAAGCTAGGCCCGCAGCTGTAGCAATCATATCTTGCTCAGCAATTCCTGAATCAAAAAACCTTTCAGGGAATTTTTTACCAAAAATTGCAGTTTGCGTAGAGCATGCCAAATCTGCATCCATAACAACGATATCTTGATTTTTTTCTCCGAGTTCTGCAAGAGTTTTACCAAAAACAGAGCGGATAGATTTTCTGTCTTTTTTGTTAATTAACATCCAAAAGTTTCCTCGTATCTAGTAAATTTACAAATCAATTCCCCATAAACAGGTTCACTCAATATTATAGCATAAATAATTTGATTTACTCAAAAATGTAAATATATCTTATACTAATTGAGAATGTCTTGAAAAATAAAAAAAATAGTTTAATATAATAATATAGAAGCAAATAAGTTGAATTAGGAGGTTAATATGCAAAAATCAAGTATAGATAGGATTTCGGGGGGGGGGGCTACCGACTAACAGTTGAGTCAAGCATTTCTGACTTAGGCCTCCGATTGAAAAAAAGAACTAAAAAGTAAGCCGTGCCAAAAGACACGGCAATTTGTGATGCAAAATTTTTGAGAAACAGATAATAAAAATTAACGGAGGACTAAATGAAAAAGAAAAATGCTTTTACATTGGCAGAAGTGCTAATCACATTAGGAGTAATTGGAGTGGTAGCAGCGATAACACTACCTGTATTAAATCAGGCTATAAACAAGAAAGTACGAGCAGAACAGATACGAACAGTCAAGTACAAATTTACGAAAGCCACGGAAAAGATGGCAACGCTGGGGTTAATTGGGCCTTATGACAGTACAGCAGCATTTGTGGCAGAATTACAAAAGCATTTGAAAATCGCAAAAGTATGTCCATCAAGCAAACTAAGAGAGTGCTGGCCTTATGATACAATAACACTACTAGACGGTAAAGAATATGAAGTAGAAAAAATCCAGACAGGTAAGAATTTTCAAATGAAAAACAGCGATACTGCAGATTACAGTAGTCCGAATGTAGGTATAATAACAGCAGACGGAACGCCAATGATACTATCATACAATACCAAATGTGAAGTGTTAGACCCAGTAAAAAGTTATGGCTGGTCAACAGAGGACAACAAACCAGTATCAAATGCGACATCAAATTGTGTAGCAGCAGTATTTGAAATAAACGGAAGTAAGAAACCGAATAAACAAAATGAGGATGTAGCTCTATTCAATGCAAATGGCTTAGGTTCAAGTTGTGCAATAGAACTGGATAGTGGAAGATGTTTCGGTACCCCATTTACGCCAACCCCAATAACGAAAGCAGAATGTGAAGCCCAAAAAGGTAACCTTGGAATAACAGCATGTGTAATTCCTAATGATTATTGGGCAGGTGCTGTGAAACAGTGTGGTGGAGTAAATAACCTTACAACACC
This sequence comes from Candidatus Gastranaerophilales bacterium, assembly GCA_944325875.1. Lineage (GTDB taxonomy): Bacteria > Cyanobacteriota > Vampirovibrionia > Gastranaerophilales > Gastranaerophilaceae > Scatousia. Next base: position 237,399 of record CALVBU010000001.1, on the reverse strand, counting down.
CGCAGACCTTGCAAAGATAGCTAGTGCAATATACAAGGGAAACCCAAACATAAGTTCAGGCGGTGGAGCTACCAACTTAACGTACGAAGCAGGTACCGCATCCTTATTAGGTCTTCCGGAACCCAGCTTCCAGTTATGGTCGAATGAAGAGTCTTACTCGAGCCATGGGTCTGGTGCAAACTCCCGTTTCTTTACACCTACTTACACAGCCCTCGGCGTGAGCTCCTATCGTGGCAGTAGTAGTATACAGGCGATTTGTCTGAGTGATTAACCCTTTGATAGTTCACTTATTTAGCACATCGTTTTCTGATACGAAGCAACTTAAAAATTGAATAGGTCTATGAGATAAAAAAAGCGAGGTATCAGCCTCGCTTTTTGGGGTTTTGTTAAGAATTATTAAAAAAAATCGTTATTTTAGCAATTTTATTTCTTGAGGGGTATTTAAAAGGTAGAATAGGAATACGATAATAATTTTATTTACTGAAAGGAAGAAAATAATATGATGCAAATTCCAAATTACGTAAATCCTTACATGCAACCTCAGATGCAGCAATACGCTACACCTGCTCCAAATTACAATGCAGTAAAGATTGATGTTCACAATCCTAGTGTTAATACTCCTGGTGTTGGTCAAGCTGTAGTAAATGTACCTCAACAACCACAATATGCAGCACCTACAATGCCATATTACACTTATCCACAAGCTCAATTGTATGATTATCCGCAAGCTCAGCAACAACCATATTACATGCCTCCACAAATGCAGGCTCCAGTTGCTCCAAAAGCTCCGGCAGCTCCAGCTCCGGTAGAAGTTCCTGCACCTCAGGTTGTAGCTCCAGCGCCTCAGATCGTACAACAAAATATTAATGCTCCTCAAGCAGCTCCAGATGTAGTTGTAACAAAACCTGCAGAAGCTCCAAAGGAGGCAAAACCAGTTGATGTGGTACCCTCTGCACCATTAACTCCCCAAGTTGACTTAAATGGTTTTGTTGCTAAATTAACAAACCCTGATTATGAGGTTCAAGCTTCTACTATGGAAGAAATTGCTAATATGGTAAAAGAAGATCCTCAAAAAGCAACTGAATTATTAGATGTGAAAGTTATGGATGCATTAAATAATATTGTTAAAGCAGATACATCTAAATTAGCAGAAGCTACTCCAGAACAGCTTGCAGCTCGTAAGAAAAAAGATGCTAATCAGTCACTTACTCCAGAAGAATTGAAGTTGGCTGATACTCCATCTCCTTATGAAGCAGCTGAAAGAAACAAAAGTTATGCTATGTACACATTAGCAATTCTTCAAAAACTTTATGGCGATGAAGTTGCTAAATTAACAAATTCAACTGTTCCATTAACGGAACTTCCTGGGGCAGCAACAATTGTTGAACAATTGAAAAGCAACCCAAACCCTACTGTAAGAACTTCTGCAGTTGAAGCTTTAAGTTACATTCAAAACCCAGCTTATGAAAAAGATTTAAAAACTATCTTCGAAAAAGCTAAGAATGATGTAGATGGCGAAGTTCAAAAAGCAGCTACTTTAGCACTTGAAAAATTAGCTAACGAATCTCAAAATGCAGCAGGAGCAAAAACTGTTGAAATGAATCCAAACCCACAAGCAGCTGAACAAGCTCAAGGTGAAGGTAAAACAGTTGCGATGAATCCTAATGCTCAAGCTCCAGCGCAAGCTGCATAAATCAATAATTCCTTTCTTTAAATAAAACGACAAGTAAAAAACCCCTAGATAACTAGGGGTTTTTTATTATATTTTTAGAATTAAATTTTATAAATAATATTTCTATAATCTAATTTTTAAACATTAGTTAATTCAGGGATTGTATTTTCAGGAACTGGTGCGCAATTTTCGTAATTTGCCATCTCAGATATTTGTTTACACCATTCATAAATAATTACATCCTCTGGTAATTTATATGAAATAGGTTTCCCTATATGAAGTTTTACATTTCTTCTTGTAAAAGGTTTTAGTTTTGGATATCCGTCCCATCCATCAATAGCAACAGGTATAATATCAGCTTTAGCGTTTTTAGCTATTACTACAAATCCTTTTTTTATACCTTCAAGTTTTCCATAAGGTCTGGTTCCTCCTTGAGGAAATACGCCAAGTGACCAGCTTGTTGATAGAATATCTCTTACAGTTTTAAATGTTGCAATTTCAGGTTTAGTTCTATCTACAGCAAATGCCCCGAGACGTTTTACTAACCAGGACAATTTTTCACCTTTTTCAAAAAGCTCTTTTTTGGCCATATATGCAATAGGTCTATTGCAAGCCATAGTTACCATTGGTGGGTCAAATATTGAAACATGGTTTGCTGTATAAATAAATTTTCCGCTTTTAGCTTTAGTTGGAAGATTTTCACGACCTGTAATTTCGTAGTTATAAAATATCTTCATAAAAGGAACTACAACAGTATAAAGAAATCCATAATAAAATAGAGTTCTAAAAATATTGTATTCTTGTGGATATCTTCTATTATAGTTACGTTCTGTTTTAGCCATAATTAACTCCTAATTTTGCTGAGTTTTGTCTTCCTCAACTTTTTTTTCATCTTCCACGTATGTAAATCCTGTTAACTTTTGAATTTCGTCAGTCCATTTTGCAACGACTTCATCAACATCATTGCTATATGGAATTGGTTTTCCAATATTAACAATAATTTTGCCGGTAAATGGCCATCTTTTTACTTCATCAGTACCTATTATACCAACAGGCAAGATTGCACATTTAGTAATTTTAGCAAGTCCTGCAAAACCTTTCGTAACTCCTTTAATTTCACCAGGGAGTCCTCTTGTACCTTGAGGGAATATTCCAAATACCCATTTACTTTTTTTTATTTCCATAACTGTCTTAATGGTAGAAGGGCCTAGGCTTTCTCTATTAACAGCAAATGCGCCTAACCAATCTATCCACCAACGTAAAAATGGAATATCAAAAAGTTCTTTTTTAGCCATGAAAGCTACGTGTCTTGGCATTATTGATACCATTAAAGGTGGGTCAAGTGTTGATAAGTGGTTTGGACATACAATATATTCATTATCTTTGGGAACATTTTCAAGCCCATTTACTTCAAGTCTGTATACAAGTTTAAATCTAATCATGTAACCAAACTTGCAGACTATATCCTGAAAAATCCCTCTCCAAACATTGTATTGAGATGATGAACGTTTTGTATACTCTTTTTTCTTTTTTGCCATAAAGATTATCCCTCGATAATATTATACAATAAAAATTTTTATTGTATAATTATAACAAAAAAATAAGGAGAAATGAGCTATGGCAATGCCTAAGAAATCAAACGTGGAATTAGAAAATGAATTATTTAAAAGTGTATATGATAAGACTCCTGATTATATAAAAAATCTAAATTTAATGGATTTTTCTCAAAGTGGAGAGTTTACTTTTATTTTGAAGAAAGAACATCTTTATCCTTATGATGAAGTTAAAAATCCTGAAGGTTTAAATTTGAAAGAATGGTTTGCAAATTATGCAAAAGAGGCAAAAGTTTCTACTGCAGGTATTCGCGGTCCGCAGAACATTCTATATCCTCAGGATACTAGATTCCCTATTAACTTGGTTGGTATAGTTTTAGCTACTTTAGCAAAAGCTCTTGTTGCAAATAAGAAATATCAAGGCAAAGAAATTTTAAAAGTTGCCGGACGTGAAGTAAGATACAATTCTGATTTGTTCTTGGATGCTATTGCAAGAATTCAAGCTGCTAATGGTATTAAGACTCTTGTTCCTGTAGAAAGAAAAACTATTCCGATTTGGTTAGCTTCATTTTTAGCGTTTAAGCTTGATTTGCTTGGCGGAGAATATATTACATCAAGCCATGGTATTTCTGTAAAAAATGCTACAAAAGATTTGAACTCTCAAGGAAGCCAATATTTGCCTGAGGAATCTTTAGAATTCGTAGATAAAATTCAAGAGATTTTTGATGAAACTGAGAAAAAGGGAACATATTCAATTAAGATTGCAGCAAAAGATAATCCGTTAATTGATGAAACTATAATGTCTAAACTTAACGATGGTGTTGATTTATACGTAGAGTATTTAAAATCCGGTGTTGCAAAGAAAATTAATTTGAATTTAATCAAAAACTTTGAAAATAAGATTGTAATTGAGAATGTTGGAGGGTCTGCATATAGGACTTTATCAAGAGTTCTCAAAAAACTTGATATATCTGAAAAATTTGTATGGTTTAATATTGACGAAGATCCGTTCTTCCATTCAATTGGTAAATACGATGTTACACCAAAAGGTGAGCATGCTTTTTACGATTACTCTGTTGATGCTACGGTTCTTTCAAAAAGGTTAAACGGAGAAAAGTTTTTCCCAGTAATTGAGACATTAAATTATCAAGATAAATTAAAAAACTATCCAGTAGGTACAGTTGTTTTGATTACGGATCCAGATCATGATCGTTTGACTATAACTCAGACAGAAAGTATTTCAAGAGTTGAGTATTTAGTTGCTAATGGTATTGATTTTGTTAAATTAAATAATGATACAGTATTAACTGTTTTCACTGCAAATCAAGCCTTTTTAATGCTTATGGATTTTTGGGCAAAGCAATTGAAAGCCGAAGGGTTATGGAATAAACATCCGAGATTTATTATTAAAACAACAGCATCTGCTTCATCTTGGGATGAGTGGGCTAATAAAAACGGTGTGAAGGTTGTGAATGTTCCTGTCGGATTTAAAGAGATTGCAAACATTATGAAAAAGGTTGAGTTGCAGTTGAAAAATTCACCAGATAAAGATGTCGTGATAGATGATGTTTTAGGTAATACAATTAATCTTGGCAAAAACCCTAGATTATTATTCGGTGGTGAAGAATCCGGCGGAATGATTATGGGTACTGAAGATTTGATTGAATCTTTGGCTGGTCGTAAAGCTATTGCAATGAGAGAAAAGAGTGCTACTGAAGCTATTATTGTTGCTTCTGCTTTGATTGCAAAACTTGATAAAAAGCCTTTATCAACTTGTTTAAAAGAAATATTTGATGAAAATGATATTACCGGTCGATATGATACCAGAGTTGATATCGCTTATTACAATGAATCAGAACCTGATATTGAAAAATTAAAATTAGCAAAAGTTGAAGGTGAGAAAAAACGTACGAAAAATGATTTGTTCTATCTTTCTATGGCAATGGGCGTAAAAGAAGGCCTGATGACTATTGAGGATGTAAGAGAAGTTCTTAACGATTCATTTAAGAGTTTGATTTTTGATAACCTTAATGAAATTAAATTTGTAGGAGATGGTACTTATTTAAAATTTGATCATAAGTATATTGAAATAAGACCATCTGGTACAGATGCGAAAACTAAAGCTTATGGTGGCGGTTCTAATAAAGAAATGATTGAAACTTATGCCAATGTTTTGGGTAATTATTCAGGAGATAGAACTGAATTACATAAAAAATTCATTTCAGATGCATTTTATGAAAAAACAAAGGATGAGGCAATGAAATATTACCTTGATTTTGTTGAAAAGGATGCAAATAATGAGCCGTTTGTAATTCCGAATTATAAATTTTAAAAAAAGCGGGATATTTAACCCGCTTTTTTTATGGAAGATTTTTCCAGTATTCTTTGTCTGTTAAAGCTTTATAAGTGCATCCTATGCCATTCAATTTATTAGTTGATGTAGCTGAACAGTAAGAATTTGAATCGTAATCAGTTCCATCTGCTCCCATGGGTAAGAGTTTGCCATTTTCTATAATTTGGAATGTAAATAAATCATGTCCCCACAAATTAGGTTTTTTGTCCATTCCGTTTACATCTATTGTAATGTATATTGGTGGAATTTGGGCTGATGTTTGTGTTTGATTTTCTATCATGTATAAAGATCCATCATTTAGCATAAATTGCCCATCGTCAAAATACCATGTTTGTACTGTTTGTTTTTTATTATATGTTTTATAATTTTTTATAATGTACTTTTCAATCTCGCCGCTTTCATTAGTTTCACTACCATTTTGAATACAATTAGAGGATTCACTGTCTTTTACAGATTTTAGATATTTAATTAGAACGGGTTTAAGCAGTCCTCCTTTTACAAAAGCTGCAGGTTTTATAGTTTCACCATAATCGTAGCTAGCTTTTTCTAAGGCCGATTGAAGTACCGAATAGTTTTTTTGCAAAGCTGTTTGAAGTTCTCTGTTAGTTTTCTTCTGTATTAGAGAAGGTATAGTCATTGCAGCGATTATTCCGATTATTCCTAAGGTTATTAATACTTCTGCTAGTGTAAAAGCTAGTCTGTTCATTAATTTACTCCATAAATTATAGTTTATATATTTATATTATAGATTATTGTAACAATAAAGTCAAGATTATAAATTTAAACTATGAATAATAAAAATTTGTTAAAAATATTCGGAATGAATATAAAAATAGAGCGGATGAAGCGTAATCTATCACAGGAAAAAGTTGCAGAAGCACTTGATTTCAGTTCCGTATATTTGTCAAATGTAGAGCTTGGCAAGCATAATTTATCGCTTGTAAATGCTTCTAAGTTTGCTGATTATTATGGTAAAACGATTGATTATTTATTGACAGAGAAAGAGTAAATTTTTACTTTTTATATTTTTTTCTTGCGTTCTGAGTGAATGCTTTTTTTGCATATTCAATAGCTTTGATTTCTGAATAGAAGATATTATCTTCTCCGATTTCATCAATCATTTTATATTCTCTTAATTGATTGAATATTTCAGTGTTTTGCAATACAAGTATTAGTTTTATGTGTTGCGATTTTAGGCGGAGTACAATATCTTCAAAAGCAAAAAGTGCAGAGATATCAAGTTTATCTTCAAAATCACAGTTTAGTATCAAATATCTGGTTCCTAAAAGTTCATCAAATTGTGATATTAGTTGGGTCGCAGAACCGAAGAAAAATTGTCCGTCTATATGAACAACACGGATTTTTAATTTGTAATCTCGTTCAACCGCTTTTTCAAGTTTTATAATATCCTTGTCATAAACTTCTTTGTGGACAAGTTTGGCGTTATCTGCAACTTTTTTTGCGTAAAGCAGTGCAGCAAGTGTAATACCTGCTCCTACCGCTACGATTAGGTTATAGAAAACGGTTAGAAGAAATACTACAGCTAATACATATTTGTCTTCTTTTGGTGCGAGTTTTAAGACTTTTAAAAGTTTAACATCAATGATGTCATATCCTATTTTTATAAGAATTCCAGCCAGTACGCATAGTGGAATTTCTGCAACAAATCCTGAGAATTTAAATAGTAAAAGTAATAGGACTATAGGGCATATAATCGCTGCAATTTTAGTTGTAGCTCCAGTCTTTATTGCAGCAACTGTTCTCATTGTTGCTGCAGCCCCTGGCAAAGAGCCTGTTAGCGCACATATAACATTACCGATTCCTTGTGATGCTATAAGTGTCCTTGGAGATAGTTGAGTCTTTGTAAGTGAGTTACAAACCAATCCTGTTAACAGAGTTTCTGAAGATAGGATTATCGCAAGTGTAATTGCGTAGTGAAAATAGGTAATTATATCGTGCAAATTACTTGATGGTAGTTGTATTGTAGGTATTGAAATTGATACTTCTGAAATTTTTGGAATATTTAAGCCCAGTTTGATAGAAATTATTGTACAAATTATTAGTGCTAAAATTTGTGAAGGTAAGTATTTGTTTAATCTTTTCGGAATTCCAAATACTATTACCAGTGTTAAAAGTCCAAGCAGTGCTGCTTGAATATTCATTGTATGTAATGATGTCAGAATATGTTCAAGGCTTTCGATAGTGTTTGAAAATGGCTTTAGCCCCAATAGCGGATTCAACTGCATAATGATAATAATCGTACCTACACCATTCATAAATCCTGAAATTACAGGGTATGGAACATATTTTACAATATCTGTAAGTTTGGTAAGCGACAGTACTATTTGAATAATACCGGCAAGTATCATAATCATTAATACAGAATTGATATCTTTATTTAGAGCGTGCATTATTGATGCTATTACAATTGCAGAAGGTCCTGTTATTCCTGAAATCATCGGAACTTTTGTGCCTAATATTCCTGCGATAAGACACAGAATGATAGCCCCCCAGATACCTGCACTAGCCCCAAACCCGGTTGCAACCCCAAAAGCTAGGGCTTGTGGTAACGCTATAATTGCTGCATTAACTCCACCAAAAATATCCCCAGTAAGTATGTTTAGCTTTAACTTTAATTCATTAGCAGTAATCATGGTTTAATTTTAGCATAAATTTTTTCATGATATAATCAGTTTATGAAACTAAGTGAGATATACGAGGATAGAGCAATTGCATCAAATGTAATGCCAAAGATTTCTTTTGAAGTCTTTCCGCCGAAGGGTGGAGAGGATGAGTTTCCTGCTTTATATCAGGAGTTGAATTTATTAAAGAAATATAATCCGGCTCTTGTTTCCTTAACTTGGGGTGCAGGCGGTAAGAATAATAATTCTATGGAGCTTGTAAAATCTTTGCTTCTGGATTTGAATTTAAATGTAATGGCGCATTTTACTTGCATTTGTAACAGTAAAGAGAATGTTGAAAAGCATATTAAAGAGATTGAGTCACTTGGTATTGAGAATGTTTTAGCTCTTCGAGGAGATGAACCTCAAGATATTGATGTTTGTCATAAGGATTTTCGTTATGCTAATGAACTAGTTACCTTTATTAAATCAAAGACAGATTTATCAATTGCAGTTGCAGGGTATCCTGAAGGTCATATAGAGGCTCCAGATTTAAAAACTGATATTGATAATTTAAAACGCAAGGTTGATTGTGGAGCTGAAGCAATTTATACGCAATTGTTTTTTGATAATGATATGTATTATTCTTATGTGGAAAAGGTTAGGAAACAAGGAATTGAAATTCCAATAATTCCAGGAATAATGCCTGTGATTAGTTGTAAACAAGTAGAGCGTATGACTTCTATGGCAAAGGTTTTAGTTCCAGTTAAAATGCGTGAAAAGCTTGAAAAGTTTAGAGATTGTCCTGAAGATATGAAAAAGTTTGGAATTGAATATGCAAGTATTCAGTGTAGCAAACTAATTGATTTTGGCGTTTGCGGATTACATTTTTATACGCTTAATAAGGCATATTCAACATCTCATATTTTGGATAATGTTATGTCTGTTGTGTAAAGGAGGATTTTATGGTTGAATTAAATAAATATATAGAGCATACTCTTTTGAAACAGGATGCGGTTAAGGAAGATTTTGAAAAATTATTTGCAGAAGCGAAAGAGCATAATTTCTTAGGAGTTTGTATAAATCCTGCTTATATAAAGATGGCAAAAAACGCATTGGAAGATAGTGATGTAAAGGTTGTAACAGTTATCGGCTTCCCTTTAGGTGCAAATAAAACAGAAGTGAAAGCTTTTGAAACTTCTTGTGCTGTAGCTGATGGAGCAGACGAGGTCGATATGGTCATAAATGTTTCTGCTCTCAAAAATAAAGATTATGATTATGTTAGAGAAGATATTAAAGCTGTTAAAATTGCCGCTAAAGATTCACCATTAAAAGTTATTTTGGAAACTGATTTGTTGACAAAAGATGAGATAAAAAAGGCTTGCGAATTGTGCATTGACGCAAAAGCTGATTTTGTGAAAACCTCTACAGGCTTTGTCAAAAATGGTGTTGGTGCAAAGGCTGAAGATGTTAAACTAATGTATGAAACAGTTTCTCCATTCGGTTTGAAAGTCAAGGCTTCAGGTGGAATTAGAGATAAGGAAGCTGCTTTGAAAATGATTGAGGCGGGTGCATCAAGACTTGGTACGTCTTCCGGTGTGAAAATTGTTTCATAATGATTATAATAATATATATAAGGGTTTAGTTTTTATAAATTAACCTTAAAAAGAAAAGGATTACAGTATGGGTGATGAAGATAAGCAGTATGACGCCACCCCGAGAAAGTTGGAGCAGGCAAGAAAGGAAGGGCAAGTTGTTAAGTCTAAAGACTTTTCGACTGCTATATCTTTATTAATTTTGTTTGTTGCAATTTTTGGTCTTGCCCCTTTTATTTGGGAGCAAATTGCCCAGCTTTATACTCTTTTGTATGAACAAATTCCTAATGCCCATCTTGATAAAATTGGTCTGACGTATATTTTTACGATTACGGTAAAGACTGCAGTTCTTATAATTGGGCCGATTTTGTTTCTGGCATGGCTCGTTGCAATTTTGGCTGATTTTATTCAAGTCGGTCCGCTTGTTGCAATTGCGCCTTTAATGCCTAAGCTCGATAAGCTTAATCCTACAAAATATTTTAAAAATATCATGTCAATTAAAACTCTGTTTGAGTTATTTAAAAATATTTTGAAAGTTGTTATCTTAGGTTACATAGGTTATATGGTCTATATGGAGCATATTGAAAGTATTTTGATGCTTGCCTCAATTGATAATAACTTTGCGGTAATGATTGAATTTGGGAAACTGGTTACAGATTTTATATTTAAAGCATGTATAGCGTTCCTTGTTATATCAGCGGCAGATTATGGTGTTACTAAATGGAAGTTCTTAAAAGATCAAAAGATGTCTTTTAAAGAAATTAAGGATGAATATAAGAACACAGAAGGTGATCCTAATGTAAAAGCAGCATTAAGACAGCGTCGTATGCAAATGTTGCAAAGAGGTATGATGGATGCAGTTCCTGATGCTGACTTTGTTGTCACTAACCCTATTCACGTTGCTTGTGCAATGAAATATAAAGCTGAAGAGATGGAATCACCTATGTTAATAGCAAAGGGAACTGAACTTATCGCTAAGAAGATTATCGGAATTGCAAGAGAGCATGGAATTCCTGTAATTGAAAACCCTCCTGTAGCACGTGCTTTGTTTAAAATGGTCGATTTAAACCAGCAGATTCCGCCTGAATTATATAAAGCTGTTGCTGAAATCTTACTGTTTGTTTACAACTTGAAAAAAAATAAAAATCAAGGTAGAATAAATCAAGAGCCTAAAAAAAATAAATAATTATGATAATGCAGGATAAAAACAAGTTAAAAGAATATATTGATTTAGTTAAAAAGGTAGCTAAGGTAGAGCATAGGCGTATTCCGTCCCATATGGTAGAATATGAAGAGTTGTTATCGATTGGTATTATTGCGATTCAAGCTCTTATTAAAAATAAAACCGAAGAACAACTCGCAAAATACAATATGGCCTATATTGCTACTGCTGTTCGTTGGGCTATTAGGAATGAACTTAGAATTAGATATAAATGGTATTCTTTAAAACATAAAGCTGAAGATGATGACTCTGAAGATGAAAATGAAAATTCAGAAGAAGTACAAAAGGCAAAAGTCAGAGAGGCTATTTATGAAACTGTTCTGTCTATTGATGGTTTAGCTGATGCTGCTAGTGATAACGATTCACCATTTGACTTTTTGAAAGATAATCATGCTACCCCAGATGAAAATGCAGAAATCTCAGAGATGGCTCGTATGATTAAAGAAGCTATTTCAAAGCTTCCTCCAAAGGATAGAACTGTTGTTGAGTATCGTTTTTATAGAAACATGCAAGTAAAAGATATAGCTCGCCAAATAGGTTTGTCTTCATCGCGTGTTACTCGTATTGTTCAAGCAGCACTGGGAAGTATTCGAGAGTATCTTAATAATAGAGAACAATACGGTTATTAGTCGATAACCTGTATTCTTCCGTCATCTTTTATTTCTATTGGTCCTTGTAGTTTCTTTATATAGTCACAAGTTAGTTTGTCTTTATCAAAATTAAATGTTTCATCAATTTCATTTGTTTTAATTTTGTTTGGAATTAAATTGTCTCCACCAGAGGCAAAGAAATCGTCTGTTGCAACTGTATAAGTTTTATTAGGATCCGGATTGTTTACATCTACATTTATGTCATGTCCGTCTTTACCCATAATTGTTACGGATTTGATTTCTCCAGAGCGAGTCACTGTATATTTTAATCCAGATGGTATAACTATACTTGGTTTGTTACCAGGGTTGATAAATGATTTTGCACCATTTTTAAGTGCATCAACAATTTCTTTTTCTGTTAATTTAAGTTTAACCATGTTGTTTTTTAGTGGAACTACTTCAAAAACTTGTCTTGAATCTATTGGACCAGGTTCAAAAAATCCTCTTATATTTCCAACATTAATAAGAGCTAAATCTGTTCCAAATTCATTTCTTACTGCGTCCATAATGAAATATCCGTTTGGATTTGGATCAATAAGCCTATTTACTGTAGGTCCTGTTGCAGATTTTATTTCACCTAATTTTTCTGCTTTACCCATAATGGTGTCAAAAACACCTCTTAAAGTATTGCTTCGTTTAAATTTGGTCGAAGGTGTTACAGTGTTTTGGACTTTTGTAATTATGCCATCTTTGTCAAATTCAAGGTTTAAGACTCCAAAATGTTCCCCATCTTTACCGGCTTGGGTAATTACAATAGGTTCTCCACTTTTTGAGTAGAATAAGTTTTTGTCTTCTGTAATTCCTGAGAGAAGATCATGTGTATGTCCACCAATAATTACATCAATTCCATCTATAGTTTTTGCTATTTCTTGATCTTTAGTAAGCCCGCAGTGTGAAAGAACTATTACTTTATTAATTCCTTGTTGTTTAAATTCATCTGCGTATTTTTGTAATTCTTGTAATGTTGTTTTAAAGTCATCTACTCCGATTTGTTTTCTGGAATCATTGTCACGGATTCTCTCGTGTAAATCTGGTGGTGCGATTCCTATTATGCCGTATTTATGACCGTTTTTTTCTATGACAGTAAATTTATCGATGATTTTATTTAAAGGGTTCTCTGTTGGAATTTGTAAATTCATTCCAAGACTTTTGAATGGAGCATTTTCTTTTGCTTTGGCAAGTTCAGGAGGATTTGCATCATATTCATGATTCCCGTCAGATGTTGCATCTACTCCAAGACCTTTCATAAAAGTGTTGGCTGCTTTTATAATATGGTCATCAGCTCCGGCAGCTATGTCGCCTGCTGATAAAACCAATTTGTCAGCTGTGCTGTTTTTTGTATATACATCATACGCGTGTTTTGCGTTAAAAATTCTTGACATATTTCCAATACGCCCATGAATGTCATTTATGTAAAAAATACTTGTTGAAACCCTTTCTGTTTTAGGTGGTTCAGGGTTTGGAGTATTGGGGGTTGTTACGCTATTATTTTTGGGGTTATTGTTTTTTTGTTGTGCAAGCATCTTTAGTAAATTTGTGTTCTGGTATGCGTTAATGTTATTAATCATATCAAGCTGCTTTCTTTTTCATTTCATTATACGTATTAAGTCCTTCCACCCAGTTTTCTGTCATTTTGACATCGTTTTCAACAATATCATTTGGAAGTGCTGCGTGGTGAATTTTTGGTAATAAGTAATCTTCGTCATATTCTATAGGTTCAAATTGGTTATCATCTGTATCATTGCAAATAAAGATTAACTTTTCCGGAGCATTTGGATCATTAATGTTTTTAGGTGCTTTTCTATATCCGATTATTGTAATTTCATGTCCGTTAATAATATAGTTGTTATCGTCAACTTGTGTATAGCCTATGATAACATTTTCCCCTCTATCAAGTGAGGTTGTAAGTTGCTTTTTCATTGTTTCTAAATCAGTTTCATATCCTATTAATTTTGCATTTTCATCAACTGTTTGATATGTTACTGAAATTTTGTTTTTGTCTTCTACTACAGATTCAGTAAAAGTTTTTTCAAATTCAATTAGACCTTTATCATTCTGATTGAATTTTCCTGCTCGTTTGTCACTTAGGGAATCATAGCTTTGTTGTGAACCTACTTGCATTAATGTTGATTGCATCAATACGTCTACAACAGATCTTTCATAAGGATCTTTGTATAGGGTTTGAATTTGTGCTCTAATTATAGCATTTTTATCAGGTTTGAATGTGAGTTTTGCGCTTTCGAAATCTTTCATTTCAAAGGGAACTTCAAATGCATTTAATAACCAGACAGCGTCAAGAGTATTTTCTGCAAGATTTGAGAGTTTTATTTCTTTTTCTACTGCCATTTCTGGTGAACTTAGGCCTGCCACAAATCTGGCAAATTCAGCAGGCATTTGTTTTGCTAAGTTAAATTCGATGCTTGAGGCAACGCAAGTTCCAGAATGATCTACATTAATATTGATATCGGCAATTTTTCTATCAAGCAAATTTGTCATTCGCATTGAATTTTGTTCCATATAGATGTCTCTTACTTGTTCAGAAATACCTTTAGGAAGATCTCCGAATTGTTGTGTAACATTATATGGAGAATAGATAGTATTGATTGTATCTTTTAAAATGCCGATATTTGAAAGGCCTGCTGCTCTTGGTGTTGTTGCTATTTTATATAAATTATCCAAAACTGTTGATTTATCATTAGAGTTTGAATTTAGCAATAATCCCTGTTTTAACATTAGTTTTAATGTTTTTTTAGAGTTTTTGTCAAGAAGTTTTAGTAATGTATTATATTTTTCTTTTTCATCCTTATTTTGAAGAGTTGTTCTTAAAGGATTTATAGCAATAGACTTAGAGTATTGAGGAGACTCTATAGGGTTTGAAGTAAATGACAATGGAGTATTTGATGTCGTAGTTGATTTTTCTGCGACAGAGTCAGTCCTAACACTACTTATTGTGTTATAATTGTATTGTTGAAAATTGGGAATTATCGGATACACCATTTTCACTCCACTACTAACTATATTAATAAAAAACAATTACGTTTAAAAGTTGCTAGTGTAGATATGTTAATGTTAAAAATGTAACAATTTCTATGAGGAAGTATTGGAAAATTTAAAAATTAAATTATTAACTAATGAACAAATTCTTTTGTCTTTTGATAGATTAACAAGGTTTAAATTTACGGAAGATAAATATTTGCGTGTTTTTAAAGATGTTATTACTTCTAATTTGTTATATCCAAAGTTTAAAAAGCAAGATTTAGATGAAATGAATTATTTCGATATAACTCAGCTAGCAACCAGTATTTTTAATTATACATTAGGTGAGCCTAAATCTTTGGAGATTAATAAGAAGTTGGCTGAGTATGAAAAGTCATTGTTTTATATTGATAATAATACTGAAATACTATTAGATAATAAAATTAATTTTGAGGCAGCAATTTCGTTTATCTGTGATGATTCACCTTTGAATTTAAAGTGGTTGAAATCGTTGCAATATTCTATTAATGATTCAAATATCAGATTTTTGCATTCTTTAAAATATCCTCTTAGTAAAGTCGTTATTTGTGAAGGGATTACTGAAGAAATTTTATTGCCTGAGTTTTCAAAAATGCTAGGGTATGATTTTGATAAAAATGGTGTATATACTATATCTGCTGGTGGTAAGAATCAGGTGGTTAAGCTTTTTTATAGACTTGCAGATACTCTGAAATTGCCTATTTTTATCTTGTTAGATAAAGATGCTCAAGATAATTGTAATCAAATACAGCCAAAGCTAAGGACTTTTGATAAGATTTATTTATTGCAAAGTGGGGAGTTTGAAGATATTATCCCACGCGAATTGTTAGAAAAAACTTTAAAGTATGCGACAGAAAATATTTCTAATACCCCTATTAATGAAATTGAGTCTGGACATACTGTAGAATTTCTAGAGGATTTCTTTAAGCACAGAGGTTTGCATGAGTTTAAAAAAGCTGAATTTGCAACTATGGTTAAGGAAAATCTTTCTGTAAATATTAATCTTTCAGATGAAATAAAAAAGGTTATAACTTCTATTAGTGAATTATAAATTAAAGAATAAAAAAAAGATGAAGCTTTTGGCTTCATCTTTTTTGTTAAACTAGTTTTTAAACTATTTACCTGCACCGTAAAGAACAGCTTCAGCAGCTCTAGTTGCTGGAAGAACTGTTTGGTCATACATAATTACAGGATAAATATCTGTAGGGTTAGTTACCTTACAATCTTCTCCACCTGCGTTCCAAGCTTTACCGTCGCAGTTAACAAGTTTGTTAGGGTTCTTTTCACCGTTAACATCAATTACACCATAGCAGTAGCCAGGATTACCATCTGTTCCGTTATCAGCAGCATTTGTTGTTGCGTTACCTTCAGTACAATTTGATGCATTTTTAGGGAATGTAAATGTGATACCATCATTGAAGTACAATGTATAGTTTGATGTTTTATCACCAAATTTTACATTACCAGTTGTTGGAGTTGCGGTATAAGCATTACCGTCAGTTTTAACAACATTCATACGGTTGTTGAATAAGTTGTATAATGATGCGTTATCATTAGTAGTTGTAGAAGTTGTTTGAGACAAATCATAGTCATCAAGAGCAACGTTCAAAACTACAGCTTGAGACAATACAGATAAAGCTTTTTTGTAAGCTGTTTTGTATTGTGCACCGTTAGTTGAGTTCATCAATGTAGGCATTGTCATTGCAGCTACAACACCGATAATACCCAAAGTAATCAATACTTCTGCCAAAGTAAAACCGAATCTTTTTGTCATAATCTTTTCACCTTTCTTCTTAAATAAAGCTATGATCTAAATATCTTTTTGTTATACTTGCCATTATAATATCAATATTTTAAGCATGTGTCAAGTATATGTATGATTTATTTAAATAGTATTGAACTAAATTTTTTGGATTGAATATATATGAAATTCTGAAGGTTTTAGTTCTTCAAAATATAATTCAGTTAAAGGCTTATCAAGTTTTTTGCTTGTATATTTCTCATCTTTTAATATATATTCTGAGGTTAAAGTGAAATCTCCAGGTAGTTTTATGCTTTTCTCTTTAATTATATTACCTTTTTTCCATTCTCTATGAGAACCGTTTTCATCTTCAATTGTAATGAACTCCGTAGGATAATTATAGTTAGCTGCAACAAGAAAAGCCTTTTTAAGAGGTTCTTTTGAGATGAGCCAAACAACAAAACCATCATCGTCTTGTACCATTATTTGTGCTTCACCATCAGTTATAATTGGTTGAGATTTTATAAATCTATCGATAGCGTCAAATTTATGATAAAAATCATAATTTTTTTCTCGAGGCATTGATTTTTCTTCTCCGATAACGCTTTCAATTCCTCTTTTTGTGAAGCTTTCATCACCATCTATATATAAAACCGATCTTTGTGCGAATTTTCCGCCAGGTAGTAATTTGTATTTCGCCCATTTGAAAAGTGCCCCTTCAGCAGTTAATTGGCCAGGATATTGGTCAATAGCTCTGAATTCTCCGTCTTGGTTATTATATGTTTTTAATATAGAAAGCTTTTCTCCATCTTTAAAGTTAATATTATAGTTTGTTAGACTTTGGTTGTCCTCAACAATGCATTCAGGAGTTTTGCTTTGCTGTGATACGATATCATTTCCCCATAAGATATCAAAGTTCATGTCTTCGTGATATTCTTTTAAGAAATTATCCCATAACATATATTCTGCGAGGGTTCCGAAATATGGGATTTTTTTCTTCATTTCTGTATTAAGCTCATTTAGTACAATTCTTGGAGCTCTATAACTTATCGGTTTTCCATCTTTTTCGGAAACTTTATCTACAATATGGTCAATATGGTCAACTCTAAACCCATCAAAATTGTAGTCTTCTTGGATTTTTTGCATATATTCAATGAAGTAGTCAATTACAGGTCTATTGTATGTTCCATCTTCTAAGAATGCAAAGTAATATGGTGTTTGACAATCCAAGTTTGCAAAATTTGTAACATCTTCACCTTTATAGTCAAAATGCTTAAATATTGGATAGCCTCCGCATTCACTCATTCTATCATATATAGGAATACCTGCAGAACACCAAGCTCCCCCCGGAGCTGGCCATAGCCCTTCTTTGATTAGTTCTTGAATTGTATCAATTTGTTTTGTTATATCATCTTCAGTTATTTTTTGATTATTTTTAAATTCATGAATTTTGGCAACAATATCTTTTACTCTTTTGTGAATGTTGGCTTGGTTATCTTTTAAAAGCATATTGTTTGATACTTGGAGTTTTAGTTCATCCATTTCTTTTTCAAAGTGGTTGAATATATTTTGATAATGCTCTGTAAGATTTCCTGTGCTTCCGTTTAATGATTGTATGTAGATATCTTTTACTACATCGACATCTTCGCTGTCGTATGCTTCTTTTAGAATTTCTGCAGCAAAATCAATTTTTTTAGACATTATTTTTTGTATTTCTGTAATGTCGAACCATCTTGCTATATATGGGTTTGCAAGTACGGCTTTAGAAAACCTGCCTGTTTGAGGTAGTATATCATAAATTACAGGGTGCCCTGCCAGCTGAGCTAATTCGATAAATAATTGAACTTGTTGTTTTGTATTTAAGCCTGTTATGCTTTCAATTTCTTTATCGTTTAGAGCTTCGCTTACTTCAGAACTCTTTGGCAGATATGCGCATCCGAATTCTCTCGGATGGAAAGGAATTAAGTATATTGTGGTGTTAAATATATTATTATTCAAATCTCCTGTTGGTAGAATCAATAATTGTCTTAACCAGTCAAAGAATTTGCCTGAATCATTTGTCTCATTACCGTTTCCAAGACCTGCAAGGTTTATGAGTTTTATATTATGACCTTCCTTTTTAATCCAGTCGGAGTTTTTAACTTTATTTCTTGCAAGAGGGCTTATTTCATTGTTTTTAAAGCTAAATTTACCATCTTTAAATGTATGGTTCTTTTTCCACTTGATTTCCAATCCGTAAAGAACTTCCTCGTTTGATAATTCTTCAAGTGCTTTTATATGCGGATAATTCAAATATCCATATTTATTAACAATGTTTTTAATTTCTGTTTTGCGTTTAACAGATATTTTATCAAAGTTATATTTTCTTTTTAGTTTTCCATAAACTTCGTTTAAAACTAAATCTTTTTTTTCTTCATTTTTCTTTTTCTTAAACAGAAAATCCAGCATGTCCTCTCCCTTTCTCCTGTTCTAAGATTATAGCACGATTAAATTACATTCAAAAACAACTCTTAATAATACTTAATAATTATAGACACTCGGGTAATGGATTAATCCTTGTTGTTATTATTTAATAATTTTGTCAGTGAAGGTAAGAAACATAGAGGGTTTACAAAATGTCAGAAAAAGTTAGTACATTCGCGGAAAAGAAAGTTATTAAAGTTGCTATTATTGAAGATTTTAAACTTACCCGCGTGGGGTTACGTTGTGCGCTGAATGAAAACAGTGACTTGCAGGTAGTAGCCGAGGCGGAAGATGCAATTGAAGGTTTAAAATTAATTGACCATCAAAAGCCTGATGTTGTCTTGATGGATTTGGGCTTGCCTGGCATGAACGGTATTGAAGCTACAATTAAAATTAAAGAAATTCATCCGGAAATGAAAGTTATAGCTTTAACGTCACACGATCGAGAAGAGGAAGTTCTTGCAGCATTAAGTTCAGGTGCTTCAGCATATTGTCTTAAAGATATAGATCCGACAAAACTTGCAGATGTTGTACGCGATGTTTCAATTGGGGTATGTTGGATTGATCCGATGGTTGCTCAAATGGCGTTGAATTCATTCCCTAAGGTTGATAATATAGGTTTTCTTCCTGGAAAATCACAAAGTGAGGGAAGAGTTCCTTTGACAGAAAGAGAGTACGAAGTTTTAAAACATCTTGTATCCGGTAAAAGCAACACTGAAATTGCAAAAGAGCTTATTGTAAGTGTACATACGGCAAAGGCACATGTTTGTTCAATATTACAAAAAATGTGTGTAAATGATAGAGTTCAGGCTGCTGTAAAGGCTGTTAAAGAGGGTATGGTATAGTGTAATATCTAATAAACAAGTCCATGGAATCCATGGACTTGTTTATTGAAATTTTTTCAGAAATAATATATAATAAAAAAGAAGGAGGATGTATGCAAAAGATAAGTATAGATAGAATTTCGGGGGGGGGGGCTACCAACTAACAGTTGAGATAAGCATTTCCGACTTAGGCCTCCGATTGAAAGAAAAGAGCTAAAGATTAAGCCGTGCCAATAGACACGGTGATTTTTTGTATGAAAAATGTTAAAATTAGAAATAGTATATAAACGGAGGATAAATGAAAAAGAAAAACGCTTTTACCTTAGCAGAAGTGCTGATAACTTTAGGCATAATAGGAATAGTAGCAGCTATGACAATGCCGACGCTAATACAAAAAAATAATAATAGAGTAGTAGAGACAAGATTGATGAAGTTTTATTCTGCAATTAATCAAGCCGTAAAAATGGCAGAAGTTGATTATGGGGATAAAAAGATTTGGTATCAAGATTTAGCTGGTGCAGCTTTTGATGATGATGGAAATCCAGTGCCTGGAAGTTCTGAGCAAGAAAAATGGTTTAACAAATATATAGCTCCATATATGAAGATAACTAAGTCTAAAATTCTTTCTGATGGTTCTTTTGTTGTGTATTTCCCAGATGGCAGTGCTTTGAGGTCTGTAAGTACAAATACTAGAGATTGGATTTTTTACCCTGGGGCCTTAGAACGTTGTATAAATACTTCTGATTATTCAAATACGAATGGAATTTGTTCTTTTTCATTTACATTTAATCCAGAGCCTGGAGCTGATATTCAATACTGGTTATATCATTATAATAAAGGTTTTGAACCCTGGAAATGGCAATGGGATGGTACCAGACAAGCTTTATTAGATGGTTGCAATGGCCAAGGTGCTGGCTCTCGTGGAAAGCAATATTGTACCGCCTTAATTCAATATAATGGTTGGAAAATTCCAGATGATTATCCTTATAAAGTTAGTTACTAAAAAAAGCTCCATAATGGAGCTTTTTTTAGTTTAATTCTTTGATAATTTTATCAAGTTGTTTTTCTAAGTGTTCGTAGTCTTTATTGTTGTCTACGACATAGTCCCAATCTTTGATATGATCAAGTCCAACTTCTGTAATGTCATCTTCACCTACCAAAGTGCCTCTTTTTGCTCTAGTTTCTCTTGAAGCTTCGACTCTAATTGATTTTGCTCCTGCTTGTTTTAACATATTATATTCATGTTCGACTCTGGCATCAGTTACCATAATATTTCCAGGTTCATCTATTACTTTTTTTAACCAGTAATCCGGATCTTGTGCTCTGCCCCAGTTCCCCAATTCAATTAAATCTTTTCTATATAAAGCTTTGTTTTTTTCTATTTCCTCATAGCTGAGGCCTTTTTGTCTCCCATACTCAAGTTTAATAGAATCTCCTATTGCGCATCTATGGTAGTCAGGCATTTTCTTTAACATAATTTTTGCAGCTGTGTCTTTTCCTGAAAATTGTTTTCCTGAAAATAGTAAAATCTTTAATGCCATAATGTATTTATCTCCTTGTTATTATATAAATTATCACAATAAAATTTTTCTCGCATTATTCCCGTAACATTTGTAAACATAAAGTTTGCAATTTTGCTATGTTGGTCGTAGGATGAAAAAAGCACGCAATAAACGCGTAATATTTTTTGTGTGTGAATGAGTGTAAATAGTACAATATTGGGACATGTTATGGCTTTAAATTTTCAAGAACTAGTTTTTAATTTACAAAAGTATTGGTCAGATTATGGCTGTATTATTCAACAGCCTTATGATATAGAAAAAGGTGCTTCTACAATGAATCCTGCAACTTTTTTGCGTTCATTGGGGCCTGAACCTTGGAATACTGCAATGATTGAACCTTGCAGACGTCCGACTGATGCAAGATATGGTGAAAACCCTAATAGATTAGGACATTACTATCAATTCCAAGTTATTTTAAAACCTTCACCTGACAATGCTCAAGAACTTTATTTAAAAAGTTTGGAAGCGATGGGGATTGATTTAAAAGAACACGATGTTCGTTTTGTAGAAGATAACTGGGAATCACCTACTCTTGGTGCTGCTGGTGTCGGCTGGGAAGTATGGCTTGATGGTATGGAAATTACTCAATTTACTTATTTCCAACAAGTCGGCGGGTTGGAGGTTAAACCTGTTGCGTTGGAGCTTACTTACGGGCTTGAACGTATTGCTATGTATTTGCAAAATAAAGAGTCTGTCTACGATATTATGTGGAATGACAAATTAAAATATGGTGAAATATTCTTACAAAATGAAATTGAACAATCAAAATATAATTTTGAGGTAAGCGATGCGAAATCATTGTTTACTATGTTTGACCTTTATCAAAAAGAAGTTGATAATTGTGTTAATGCAAAGTTAGTTTTGCCTGCGTATGATTATGTTTTGAAATGTTCTCATACTTTCAACTTACTTGATGCAAGAGGTGTAATCAGTAAGGATGAGAGAATAAACTTTATCAATCGTGTAAGAACTATGGCATCAGCTGTAGCAAAATTGTATGTAGCACAAAGAGAAGAATTGGGATTCCCTCTTTGTAAGTAAGATTAAGTAAGGAAGGTAAATGGCAGAAAAGTATCATCGCGCGACATTGACTCGCAATTTTTTGAAGACTATTACTCGTATTAAAAATCTGGATGAAATGCTTGCAGATGCTAAGTCAGAAGGATTAGAAAAAACTTTAGGCGTTTGGGATTTAATAATTCTCGGCGTCGGTGCGATTATTGGTTCTGGAATTTTTGCTGTAGTCGGTATTGCCGCTGCAGGTAGTGCTGATGGCTCAGCTCTTGGTGCTGGACCTGGCTTAATGGTATCAATGGTAATTGCAGCTATTGCGTGTATATTTTCAGCATTATGTTATTCTGAATTTGCAACTATGATACCAGTTGCCGGTGGTGCTTATACTTATACTTTTGCAACTCTTGGTGAGTTTGCAGCGTGGATGGTAGGTTGGGTTTTAATGCTTGAGTATGCAATTGGTTTTATTGCGGTTGCTTGTGCTTGGTCTAACCATTTTATCCAGTTCCTTAGCGGGTTTGAAAAATTCTTGCCTGCCTGTATTGCTCATCCGCCTGTTTGGCTTGTAAATGATGTTTTTACTGCAAGCAAAATTGCAGCAGAAAATCCTGATATATTTATTCCTAAGTTTTTAGGTGTGCCTATTTGTATAAATTTGCCGGCTATTTTAATTGTACTTTTAATGACTGCAATTTTAGTTAGAGGGACTAAAGATTCTACTAAAATGGCTGGATTAATGGTGTTTATAAAACTTGCGGTTATTGCTTTATTTGTTATAGCTGGTGCATTTTTTGTAAAACCTGATAATTGGGTTCCTTTTGCTCCTAACGGAATTGAAGGGATTTTTGCCGGTGCGTTTTTAATATTCTTTGCATATATTGGATTTGATGCTCTTGCTACTGCAGCTGAAGAGTGTAAAAATCCTCAAAAAGATTTGCCTATTGGTATTATAGGTTCATTAGTAATAACAACAATAGTATATGTCCTTGTAGCTTTAGTCTTGACAGGTATGCAGGATACTGCAACTTCTGTTCCTGCTGCATTTTTGAAAGCTCCTATGGCATATTGTATGATGATGGCTAAGCAAAATTGGGCTGCTGGATTAATTTCTGTTGGTTCTCTTGCCGGTTTAACATCTGTATTGTTGGTTTTAGAAATGGCTGCAACAAGAATTTTGTATGCGATGAGCCGTGATCATTTCATTTCTCAAAGATTTCAAAAGTTACATCCAAAATTCCATACTCCTGCACTTTTGACTTGGACTGTCGGTATTTTAGCTGTTGTTGGAATTTTGACTTTAAATCTTGATGTGGCTGCTGAATTGTGTAACTATGGAACATTTACTTCATTTATTATAGTTTGTGTAGCTGTTTTGATTTTAAGAAAAACTGATCCTGATAGAGAAAGACCTTTCAAGGTTCCGTTCTCTCCATTTGTACCTTCTCTCGGTATAATTTGTTGTGGCGGTTTAATGGTGTATAAATCAATGCAGCCATCAAGTTCAGCATTATTATTCCCTGTTTGGTTGGGAGTAGGTGCTATGATTTACCTCTTATACGGATTTGTTAGAAACAGAATGAATGAGAATAGACTTCATAACGAAAAAGTTGAAAAAAGAAGACAGGAATTATTGAAATAAGATGAACAATTTAAAATCGATTATAGCAAATTGCTTGTCAAAAAGAAGCACTGACGAATTAATAGCAACAAGTAAAAAATCTGAATTAAAGAAAACCTTAAACGTGTTTGACCTTATTGTAATAGGTATAGGTGCCGTTGTTGGAACTGGTATTTTTACAATAATAGGTACGGCTATTCAGGGTGGACCGGAAGGTGTTGGAGCTGGTCCTGCTATTATTATTTCAATGGTAATGGCAGCTATCGCTTGCGTATTTTCTGCGTTGTGTTACAGTGAAATCGCTGCGATGATCCCAGTTGCAGGAAGTGCTTATACATATACTTACGCTACTATGGGTGAGTTTATGGCTTGGATGGTAGGTTGGATATTAATGCTTGAATATGCAATCGGAAATATTACTGTTGCAAGTGCTTGGACTGGATATTTTGTTCAATTCTTGAAAGGATTTAAGCATATTCTACCTGCTTTTGTTGTTAATTTTCCTATGTGGCTAAGAAATGATTATAGGTTTATGCTTTCTTATTGCGATAAATTCGGTCTTGATCCGCATACGCAGATGCCTTATTTATTCGATAAAATCCCAGTTGCTATAAATTTACCAGCTATGGCAATAGTATTAGTACTTACACTTTTGTTAATTAAAGGTGTTAAGGAATCTACCAGAGTCGCAAGTATTATGGTAGGTGTAAATATGTTTATGATTTTGTCGTTTATTTTGGTTGGGGCTTTTTATGTGAAACCTGAAAATTGGACTCCATTTGCACCAAATGGTTTTGAAGGTGTATTTATGGGCGCGTTTTTAATTTTCTTTGCTTATATTGGTTTTGATGCGATTTCCACCACAGCAGAAGAAACTGAAAATCCTCAAAGAGATTTGCCTATTGCTATTTTAGGTACGTTAATTATTTGTACAATTTTATATGTATGCGTGGCCTTGGTTCTTACAGGTACTGTACCTTTGGGAACAATTGATATCCAAGCTCCTATTGCTCATGCTATGAGGGCTATTGGTATTGATTGGTTTGCTGGGCTTATTTCTATCGGTGCTTTGTGTGCTTTAACCTCTGTGCTTTTGATTTATCAGTTAGGTACTACAAGAATTTTATATGCAATGAGCAGGGATAGATTTTTGCCAAAATCATTAAGATTAATTCATAAAAAATTTAGAACTCCTCATGTTTTGACATGGATTTCAGGTATTGTTGTAATTATTTGTGCATTATTTATGGATTTGAATATTTCTGCTGAGTTGTGTAATTTTGGAACATTCACATCCTTTATTATAATTTGTATTGCAGTTTTGATTTTGAGAAAGACTGATCCGGATAGAGAAAGACCTTTTAAAGTTCCTTTCTGTCCTATTTTCCCAATTCTTGGAATCATTACTTGTGGCGGCTTGATGGTGTATTCTATGAAGTTTTTGAAAACTTCATCTTTATATTTCCCATTATGGCTAGTTATGGGTGTAATGATTTATGCTGCTTACGGTTATAAACAAAAACGACTTGAAGAACAAAAAAGAATTGAAATGCAGAAAAAAGTTGAAAAACTTATTGCTCGGTAATATGGAAATCTTTACCAAGATTATCTTCTAATGCTTTGATTAGTTCTGAAAGCGGTATTCCAAGAGCTTCTGCAATTCTCCATAGCATAGTTAGTTTTGGATCAATCTTGCCGTTTTCGATTCGACTTAGGTTGCCAGAATCTAGCTCATATTCGTATGCAAAAAGAGTTTGTGATTTTTTTGTATGAGTTTCACGCTGATTTTTTAGGGTTTTTCCAAACTCTTTGATTAATTGTAAAGTTTTTTCATTTTTATATTGCATACATACAGTATAAGAAATATAATGGTTATATATTCCTGCATGTATACAGGAGAGCTGGAGGATTTATGAAACGTGCATTCACGTTAGCGGAAGTTTTAATTACTTTAGGTATAATCGGTATAGTTGCAGCAATGACATTACCTATATTAATTGCGAAGTATCAAAAAATGGAGACTGTAGAACGATTAAAAAAGGTTTATAATAATCTTTCTCAAGCTATTATAATGTCTGAGGCAGATAATGGATCCATTGAATATTGGGATTTTACACTTAATTCTGCAGATTTCTTTACTAAATATTTGCAAAAATATATGCCAAATATTTTGAATATTAGGTATTCGGATATTATGAATGAGGTCAAATATAAAAGACCGAATGGAAGTATTGAAAGTAGTTTTAACCCATTGGCGGGTAGTGCTATGGTTGTGTCTTTAAAGGATGGTACATTATTTTATTGTTCCATTGCAGGGGTATATAATAAATCCAAACCGATTTTTATTGATATAAACGGTATGAAAAGCCCCAATATAATAGGTCGTGATTTTTTTGGGTTTTCTATAACTAAAGATAATAAAAGAAAATTAGTTCCATATGGTTCGTATGGAGAAGCTGATATGCCTATGACCGATATGACAAGAGAAAGTGCGATGAAAGGTAGTTATGCATGTTCTAGAAGTGGAAGAGGTCAGTTTTGTGCAGCATTGATTATGCTTGACGGATGGGAGATAAAAGATGATTATCCTTGGTAAATAATTATTACATTATCCCGTGTAATATTGTAATTTAGCCTTTATGCAGTATTATTGAATTATAGAATATTATTTATATGTGTAGTAATTTTATTATATGAAAGGTTATTTGAGAGGGGTAAAGACAATATGATAGAGTTATGCTGCCGAAATGTTGATGCAAAGATTATTGGACATGAAAACGGGTTGGAACTAGAAAAAGAATTTGCTGCATATAAAGATACTATCGCCTCAATAATAGCAAGCCTAAATCAAAGAAAAGATAAGCCAGGACAATGGTTACAATGGATGAATCTCGGTTATAACGAAGAGACTATTTGGTATGTAAAAGAGTATGCATCTATGGTAAAAGATCGTTTCGAAAATATCTTAGTGCTTGGTATTGGTGGATCGGCATTGGGCGGTGTCGCTTTGACAGAAGCTCTTTTAAAACCGTATTGGAATTTATTATCTGATGAACAAAGAGAGGGTCTTCCAAGAATTTTCTTTTTAGATAATATTGATCCTGATACAATGAGTGGTCTATTAGATATTCTTGATTTAAAGAAAACTCTTGTAAACGTTATCACTAAATCAGGTTCTACTGCAGAAATTATGTCTCAGTTCATGATTGTAAAAGACAGGTTAGAAAAAGAATTAGGTGATAATTACCGTTATAACGTTGTCGCTACTACAGACAAAAGAACAGGTATTTTAAGACAAATTGCAGAACAAGAAGGTTATAAAACTTTTGTTGTACCGGATGATGTAGGCGGCCGTTTTTCTGTATTTTCAGCGGTTGGATTATTACCTCTTGCTTTAGTTGGTATAGATATTGATCCTATCGTTAAAGGTATTAAGGATATGGATTTGGCGTTAAAAAATACGGATATTAATGAAAATATTGCGGCCCAAAATGCTTTAATTCATTATCTTATGGATATTAAAAAGGGTAAGAACTTATCTGTGATGATGCCGTATTCAAGCAGATTAAAATATGTGTCTGATTGGTATGTACAATTATGGGCGGAATCTCTTGGTAAGAATAAGGATATAGACGGTAATGATGTAAATATTGGACCTACGCCGATAAAGGCTCTTGGGGTAACTGATCAGCATTCACAAATTCAATTATATAATGAGGGTCCTAATAATAAAGTTATTAACTTTATAAGAGTAAAAGAGTTTGATAAGACCT
This sequence comes from Candidatus Gastranaerophilales bacterium, assembly GCA_944325875.1. Classification (GTDB taxonomy): domain Bacteria; phylum Cyanobacteriota; class Vampirovibrionia; order Gastranaerophilales; family Gastranaerophilaceae; genus Scatousia. The sequence goes on along the minus strand of CALVBU010000001.1, from coordinate 209,723 downwards.
TAGATATACCTAATATTTTTGAATATACTGGTTTGAATTATCTTGGTGGAAAAACGATTAATCAACTTCTTAATGCGGAAGCTGATTCTACAAGGGTTGCTTTAGCTGATTATCAAAGACCAACAGTAACAATTACGTTACCAAAAGTTGATGGGTACAACGTTGCTCAATTGCTTTATATGTTTGAGGTACAGACTGCAATTGCCGGTGAATTGTATGGAATTAATACTTTTAATCAGCCGGGAGTTGAGCAAGCTAAGAATTATACTTACGCACTTATGGGAAGAGCTGGGTATGAGGATTCAGCTAGAGTGCTTCAAGAAAAAATGGGTTCTGTCTAGTTTTAACTATGTTAAAGTATAGAAAAAGAGGTTCAATGATTCATTTGACTCGGACCTCTTTTTTATCTAAATTGATATAACTTGATATTTATGCTTAAATAATTAATAAGGTGTGTATGTTAAGAGTCTTGATAAGTATAATAATATTGATGTTTGGCTTTCAAGGGATTGTTAAAGCTGAGGCTCCGACTGTTTTACATGCGGGAGTTTCCTTGGTAAAAGAAGTTCCTTCTGATCTTATGGGAACTTGGCGTGTAGCTGCAGCATTGAAAACAACAGATAGCCCTTATTCTTTTAAGAAAGTCAGTGTTGATATTTGGAACTTATCAAGAACTGGTGACGTCATTAGTTTAAGTAATCCGTTTACCGGTGCTAGTGCATCTATTAACGTTAGTTATGTAAACAAAAATACTATTAGGTTTACAAAAGTAGGGGATTATGATAAGCAGAAATTGACGGATTCAGTTGAAATTACTATTAATGGCAATACTTTTACCGGAAAAAATACTCTTAGTTTAGTTACATATTCTGATACTGATAACTCAGTTATAAGTGAGAAAAAAGCATTATATATGTTGAAGGGTGAGAAAATTTCCGGCTCGAGCGTGATAGATAAATGAGGATATAATTATGCAAATTTATGATTTTGACGTTGTTATTTTAGGTGGAGGACCGGCTGGACTTTCTGCTGCAATTTATGCTAGTCGAGGTGCAGTATCTACAGCTTTAATTGATATTAGCATGATGGGCGGGCAGCCTTCAAATTATCTTGAGTTGGAAAATTATCCTGGGTTTCCAATTATTGGCGGATTTGACTTAATGGAAAAGTTTGAAGAACATGCTGATAAATTTGGCGTTCAAAAATTCCCTATGCAGGAGATTGAGAAAATTGATTTAACTTCATCACCTAAAGTTATTTTAACTAAGGAAGGTGAATTTAGAGCTAAGAGTGTAATTGTTGCTTGCGGAGCACAGCCAATGAAATTAGGTGTTCCGGGTGAAAAGGAATTTGTTGGTCGTGGTGTAAGCTATTGTGCAGTTTGTGATGGCGCTTTTTATAAAGAAAAGGTTGTTGCAGTAGTTGGTGGTGGAAATGCTGCGGTCGAAGAAGCCATGTATTTGACTAAATTTGCTGATAAAGTTTATGTAATTCATAGAAGAAATGAGCTTAGAGCTGATAAGATTGTTCAAGAAAGAGCATTTAAGAATGAAAAAATTGAATTCATTTGGGACTCTGTTGTAAAAGAAATTAAAGGTGAAGATTTAGTTAATACCGTTGTTCTTGAAAATGTTAAGACAAAAGAACAATCTAATTTGGCTGTTAATGGAGTATTCCCTTATATCGGAATGGTTCCGAATGTGGAAAATATTTCAGGGCAGCTAGAGCAGGATGCTGGCGGATTTATTTTGACAGATGAGACGATGAAAACTTCTATTGAAGGTGTTTATGCTGTAGGCGATATAAGAAAAACTCCATTGAGGCAAGTTATTACTGCGGCATCTGATGGGGCTGTCGGAGCTGTATATTCTGTCAAATATATAGAAAGTCTTAAAGATGTTCCACAAAGAGTTTAAATTAAAAAGAGCCTTAGGGCTCTTTTTAATTGCAAAAAAAAAGTTGCCAGAGATTTGGCAACATTAAATAAACACGAGGATATTAAGAGAGAGAGTATAAAGTATTTATATTATGTATATTAAAGCTTTTTATTGATTATAAATTTTCTTTTTCCAATCAGTAATTTGAAATTTCCCTTACATTTATATAAAGTTTTTTCATCTTGAAAAATTTACTTTTTTATTTGGAATTATTACGAAATCTTAATATTCTTTTCGTATAATTTACACTATATGTAGTATTTGTAAAAAATCCTTGTCATAGGATAATAAAAATGTTATAATAATGTATATGTATTGAGAGATTATGAAGATAGGATAGTTATGGATTTCGATATTGAAGATTTTTTAAGAAAAGCAGTTTCAATTGCAGCATCAGACGTACACTTAGCAGTAGGTGAACACCCTACAGTTCGTAAAGATGGTAGAATTATGAAAATTAATATGCCGATTTTGACGGATGATGATATAGATCATGCTTATGATGTTTTGTTACCTAGAGCAGCAAAAGATAATCTTGAAAATGTGTATGATTTGGATTTCGCTTATGAGATACCTGGGTTTTCACGTTTTCGTGTTAACTTAAGTCGTCAATTGGGTAAAAATAAGCTCGTTATAAGGTTGATTCCTTATTATGTTAGAAAAATTGCAGAACTGAATTTGCCATCTTCTATTGAACAATTTGCTAAATTAAACCACGGTTTAGTTTTGGTTACAGGGCCTACAGGTAGTGGTAAATCAACAACGATTGCTTCTATTATTGATTATATCAATTCAAATTATCCTAAGCATATTATTACAATTGAAGACCCTATTGAGTTTATTTTTAATAATAAAAAAGGTATAGTTTCTCAACGTCAAATTCTTGTTGATACTGCATCTTTCCCAGATGGTGTAAAATATGCATTAAGACAAGATCCTGATGTTATCTTTATCGGTGAAATTAGAGATAGAGAAACTATTACATCTGCATTAAAGGCTGCAGAAACTGGTCACTTAGTGTTTGCAACTATTCACACTAACGATGCAATTCAGACAGTTGATAGAATTATTAACATGTTTGAGCCTTCAGATAGAGATTTTGTTCGTCACCAGTTGGCACAGATTATTAGAGGTACAGTATCTCAAAAATTGGTTCCGCTGAAAGATGGTTCAGGTCGTCGTCCGGCTTGCGAAGTTTTGGTTGTAACATCTACAGTTAAAGACTTTATAGAAAAAGATGAACTTGAAAAAGTTTATGATTTGGTTAAAAACGGATCTTTCAATAGTATGATTACTATGAATATGTCTTTATACAATCTTTGCGTGAATGATTATATTACAGAAGAAGTTGCAATGAGCTTCTCTGATGATAGAACTGAACTTGCTCAGATGTTGAAAGGTGTATTCCACGGTACAAATTCAGGTTCATAGATAAATAATTTAAAATTGAATATTTTATATAATGGAAAGTTTTGTAACAGACGCTATTAACTTAAAATCCTATAATCTTAGCGAGTCTGATAAGATTATGGTGATGTATTCAAGGGAGAGAGGGCTTATAAGAGGTGTGGCTAAGGGGGCTAAAAAACCTAAAAGTAAGCTTGGCGCTCGTATGGATTTGCTCGTTGCAAATAAGCTTATGTTACATAAAGGCCGTAACTTAGATACTATATCTCAGGCTGAAGCTTTAAATACTTTTAATGCAACAAGAAGAAATATGGATAAAATATTTTATTCCATGTATGTATCTGAAGTTGTAAATAATTTTGGGGTTGAAGATGATCCATCTTCTGCTGTTGTATATGATTTACTTTATGAAGCTTTAAATACAATATCTAAGGCTGAAGATAAAGTGCAAATTTTGATTGCTGTTTTAAAGTTCCAGTTAAAAATGATGCGAGTTTCTGGGTTTTCTCTTGAATTAGATAAATGTCTTTGTTGTGGAAATCCGATAGAAAATGAAAGTATGTATTTTTCAGGACGCTTGGGGGGTGTTGTCTGCAAGGAATGTAATGCTCATTATGGTTTGACTGATGTTATGCATTATAAATTAAGAGATTTTCTTTCAGTTCTTGCTAATTCTGAGTTTGATTCAACTTCTGAATATGAACAAAAGGCGAATGAAAAAATTTGTCTTGTCTCTTTTGAATTATTGAAATCTTATATAAATGCACATTCAGTAAAAAAATTCAATTCAACAGCTATTTTACAAGAAGTTGTTTGATTAATCTGGATAATTCATATTTTCGTTGCGTATTATCCAATCTGTGCAATGATATCCATTATAATCTCCAAATCCAGATTTTTTGCAAGAGCAGCAAGCTCTTGTATATATGTCTTCTTCTGAACGGATTATAATATTTCCATTTTTATTAGCTTCAAAATGGAAAAAATCTTCCCCCATTATATTGGGTTTTTTATTGCCATTTATGTCAAATCCTATTTGAATACAGATGTTTCCATTCGGATTTCCATCTCCATCAAGACTCCCATCAGCACAATTGTTAAGGATCCAAAATGTTGTGCCATCTGCAAGTATTCCTGTTTGAATGTTGTTATATTTATCCCAATTTTGAGTTTTTAAACCGCTAAGAGTCTTATAATCAACATTCATGCAATTTGTCTTTTGATCACAAGTTCTGATTGTTTTTATATGTTTTTTTAAAGCATTCATTGTAACGTTAGCATTTTCTTTCAATACAGTTGAGCCAATACCAGGAGTATATATATTTGGAGCTAGTGCTTCTAAGGAGCCATATTCGTTTGCCAGCATCAAAAGAGCCTGTGAAAATATTGAATAATTCTTTTTTACAGCAGTTATAGTTGATTTTTCTTCATATTTAGCTATTAAAGTTGGTATTGTTATTGCGGCTACAATTCCTATAATTCCAAGTGTTATCAGTATTTCTGCGAGAGTAAATCCTTTTTTCATAATGCGCCTCCATATCCCTTTTTCTTAGTTCACAATGTTAATACCAATTATGTTAATTATTGTATTTCATGTTGATACTAATGTCAAGATATTAATAATAAGGTATTAATATAATGAACATAAATGAAAAAATATCAAAACGAATAAAAGAGTTAAGAGCTGAAAAACATTTAACGGCTGAAAAACTTGCTTGGTATTCAGATTTATCAAAAAGTTGTGTAACGTATGCAGAAAAAGCGCAACGCGATATAAGAATATCGACAATAGAAGCTATTTGTAAAGGTTTAAATATTTCTATTGCCGAGTTCTTTTCTACATTTAATGATTAAATCGTTTTTATTTTTCTAGTACTGTAAATGTATAATTTGGGTTTTCGTTAATTGTTTCTTCGATTTCATCAAAAGTTTTTAGACCTTGGGTTGCGCCAAATGCTGAAACAACTCCAGCTGAGTTGATAGAGGCATACATTAGAGATTTGCCTATATCTTTATTCGTTCTGCCAAGGGCTGCGCAGAATGTAGATGCAAATGCATCTCCAGCTCCAAGGGTCGAAACTACAGGGCCTTCAAATACTGGGCAATAGTAATAATGAGCGCCGTCATAGGCATAAGCTCCTTTATTACCATCGGTTATTACAATAACCTGATAATCTCTAATTTTTAGCTTTTGGAACATTTCTTTCACATCTGGGTGAATAAGTTCATCAGAGAATTTTTCTTTACTTGTGTCTGGTCTTACTTGAATTTGAGTAGCCAGTGAGGCTTCTTCTTTGTTCATAACAACGATATTAGCATTTGCTAGAATCTTTTTAAGGTAATTAAATCCTTTTTTAATACTTGAAGATCCTGCATTAAAGCATACATAAACATTGTTTTCGTGTGCAAATGTAGCTATATCATCAAGAACTTTTGTACTGTCACCGTTCATTGGGGCTATATACAATAGTTTAGCATTTTTTATTGCCTCAAAATTAATGTCTGATTTTTTTATTTTGGCATTAGCGCCTCTGTGAGCAAGAACTGTTCTATCACCTTGAAAGCTTACTAAAATTATAGAAAAACCTGTGCTAATTTTAGGGTCTTGAATAATATTGCTTAAGTCGATTTCTTTATCTTTAAATGATTCTAAAACTCCATCTGAGTAGATGTCATCGCCAATTTTAAAGATGGCGCTAGTTTTAAACCCAAGGTTATGAAAGTTCATTGCGGTATTAACACCGCCGCCACCAACATTTGAAGCAAAATCTGTTATTTCAACTTTTGCTCCATAAGGATAACTCATAAATTCAGATTTTTTATTTTTTGTAAAAACTGATACAATATTAGCATCATCGCTTTCTACAAAAACATCCATTGTTGCGCTTCCGATAGTTATTACGTCACACATTGTTCTCTTCTCCCATTAATAATTTCTTATACCTGAATTCTATCATAAATAGATTATATTGTTAATTTATATTAAAATATTCGCAAAAATTTTCTTTCAGCGGTTTAAAATAATGTTGTAAATATACATTATAAGGATACCTACATGCAAATCGAAAAAATAAATTTTACCCCTATTCGTTTTGTCAAAAACGATAATAAAAATAAGAGTGCGATAAATAGTAAGCCTGCGGTTCAAGACGAGTATAATCCTGTAGCATATAGGGATTATAATGTTAACTTTACTGCACGTTTATTTAGGACTCCTGCAAATTTTTATGCTCAGCCTTTCAATCGTAATGGAATGCCTGAAACAATGAAGGAGTATTTGTTTGAAGATTATGAAGATCGTCAAAATATGCCTCCTGCGCAGATGCTTAAAGTTGTATTTAGTGATGTAAATGAGGCGGAATCATTAGGTGAGGTAAAAGAGCTTTATAAAGATGAGCCTTTGTTTAAAAATCTCACAGATACCCCAACTAGAAAAGCCAGAGCTGGAGTTCTAGCAGAAATTGATTTGATGAAAGATGATAATATATCTCTATTTAAAGATGGAAATGATAATTTAGGTATGTATCTTTTAAAGAAAATTTATCAGGAAGGTAAAACTTTAAAAGAAATTAATACAGATTTTTCAAAAGATATTTCGCCTGAATACAAAGGGTTGAGTCCAATTCAATATGAAACCCTTTCTGCTTACGGAATTAAGTATCCAAATATTGCTTTTTGGAAGTCTTTAACAGCAACAAGAGAGGAATTCCCTTATGAATACAAACCTAGAAAGGCTAGTGTCTCAAGAGTTAAGGTAGAAACACATTCGGCAGAACCACAAATTTCTCCGGCTCGTACTCAAATAGCTGAAAAGAAGAAGTTCGATAAAGTTAAAGATTGGGAAATTAATAAGCTTTCTGACGCTTTGATTAAAGGTAATGGTTCAAAAAAAGAGACAGAAAAACTTATTAGAAAACAAAATATTAAAGATAATGACACTCTTAGTTTTGTTGCAAAATATATGGGTGAAATAAATTCAATTGTAATTGAGAAACTTCATATTTCAGAAGATATGCGTGATTATTTTGAAAATTATGAAGATTTAACCAAAAATCAGCGTGAAAAGTTTGAAAGTTATATGAAAAACCCTGAAATAAATGAGAGACGATCAAAAGTAATGACGTCAACTATCAGGTTGTTTTTTGACTTGTATGGTGCAGATGGTAATAATGAAGATTTTCAAGAATTGCTAGATTATGCGCATAATATAAGACCTGAACGATTAAGAAAACAAAAAGAGCATGATTTATTACAGGAAGAATATGAACGTGAATTAGGGATTTTTGATGAAGAAGTTAACACTCCTAAGCCAGAAGTAGTTAAGCCTGACTCTGTTGATAATCTTGATTATCGAAAAGTTTTAGATGAAGTAACAAAAGATTATGATGTTAATGTTTACGAATTTGATACTCCAGAAGGTAAGGTTACTATTGTATCTAATTTACAAGAGTCTCTTGTTGAAAATTTTGAATATAATACAAGAATGTTGCCAAAATCTTTTTCTAAAGCCTTTGTTTCTTTTGTAAAAGATAATCCTAATGTAACTGAACCTTATATATTAACAACCTTACTAAATGCTAAAGGAATTAAATTGCCTGATGATGAGCGTTTAATGCCTTTAAAGGATGCTGAAGATACTACTTTATTACTATTCCAAGAGTTTACTGATAAGTATCCAAATATTAATAGGGCTGCAAAGCAAGCAATGGTTGATGCTTTTGTAAAACTTGGCGGGAAGGAAATTACTCCAGCTTTATTAAGGCTTGGTGTTTTTGAATTTTCAGAATTATTTGATTCATTAAATGATAAATCTAAGAAAATTATTTTAGATTATTCAAGAGTTATCAATGAAAAATATAATGAATATAAACGTCCTCTTTCAGATTATGAGGTTCATAGAGCGGTAAGTGTTATTTCTTCATTGTTAAAAAAATATAATGTGAATAATTCTATTATTGATGAAAAGTCCCCATTTGCAGATGTGAAAGATATAATTTCTCGTTTAAGTAGAGCTTTAAATAATTCTTCAGATTCTGTATATAAAACATACTTTGTTAAAGAAATGAGCAGATATCTTCATAAATATGGTGGCTCAATAAGATTTATATTTGATAAAAATGTTCCTGAACCTTTAAAAATTGCTAAAGTTGAAGAGTTCTTGTGTAACCATATATATGAAGAAGGAATTAAATCTAAAAATAGTTTAAGCATGATCTAAATAAAACTAAAAAACGGAAACTTTTTACGGTTTCCGTTTTTCTTTTAGTTAAATAAAGTTATTGTTTTTGTTTTTATTGGCAGTTAGCTTTTTCTTCTTCGCTAACACCTTTAATAGTTAAGTTAACTCTGCCTTTGTCATCAATTTTGATAACTTTAACAATAACTTCTTGTCCGATTTGAAGATGTGGTTCAATTGTTTCAATACGTTCTTGGCAAACTTGAGAAATATGAACCATTCCATCTTTACCAGGAGCAAGCTCAACAAAAGCTCCGATAGGAATTATTCTTACAACTTTACCTTTTACAACCATTCCAGGTTCAGGTCTGAATGTAAGATCTTTAATCATTTTCTTAGCAATATCTGCACCTTCTTGGTCGTTAGAAGTAATTGTTACAACTCCGCTGTCTTGGATATCGATTTCAGCACCTGAAGCATCAATGATTGCTCTGATTTGTTTTCCGCCAGGTCCGATAACAGTTCCGATATCTTCTGTAGGAATTGTTAATGTGCAAATCTGTGGTGCAAATGGAGATAAGTGATCAGCTGGAGCTGTAATAGCTTTTCTCATTTCACCTAAAATGTGCAATCTGCCTTCTTTAGCTTGGAATAAAGCTCTACGTAATGTTTCATTTGGAATACCTTTAGCTTTCATATCCATTTGAAGAGCTGTAATTCCAGTATCATTACCTGTAACTTTAAAGTCCATATCGCCAAGGAAGTCTTCAATACCTTGAATATCAGTTAATACAACAGGTTCGTAACCTTCTTCTTTGATCATACCCATTGCAACGCCACCAATCATACATTTTACGGGAACACCTGCATTCATTAATGCCATTGATGAACCGCAAGTAGATGCCATGGATGTTGAACCGTTTGATTCTAGTACATCAGAAGTTACTCTAATTGTATAACCGAATTCTTCTTGTGATGGTAGTGCTGGTACGTTAGCTCTTTCAGCTAAGTGACCGTGACCAACTTCACGTCTTCCAGGTCCTCTTAGAGCTTTTACTTCACCTACTGAGAATCCAGGGAAGATGTATTTATGCATATAAGTTTTTTCAGTTTGTGGATCAACGCCATCTAATTCCTGTTTCATTCCAGGACCAGCTAGAGTTGCAACAGAAAGAACTTGAGTTTGACCTCTTGTAAATACTGCAGAACCGTGAGCTCTTGGAATAACTCCAACTTCACACCAAATAGGACGAACTTCAGTTGGTTTTCTTCCGTCAGCTCTTACACCTTCGTCAAGAATCATTGCACGCATAACTTTCTTTTCTGCTGCTTTGAATTCTTCTGCTACAAAGTCTACGCCAGTTTCTTCAATCATTTTTCTGATTGCGTGATCTTCAGGAAGAGCTTCTATTTTTTCTTTTACAAGTTTTTTAGCTTCTTCAAGTTTTTCTTGTCTGTATGTTCTATCGAAATTGTGATAAGCATCAACAATCATATCATGAGCTGTTTCGTGGATGATATTTTTAATTTCAGTTGTATCGTAAGGGTTTACAAATTCTTCTCTTACAACTCCACAAGCTTTTGCAAATTCAACTTGCGCATCACATTGTTTTCTGATTTCATTTTGTGCAAATTCAACAGCAGCCATAATATCGTCTTCAGTTACAAACTTACATCCTGCTTCAACCATAATTACAGAATCGTGTGTACCAGCAACAACGATATCTAAGTCTGATTTGTCAGCTTGTTGGTGTGTTGGGTTTGCAATCATATTACCGTTTTCATCACGAGATACTCTAACAGCACCGATTGGGCCTTCGAATGGAGCACCTGAAAGCATTAAAGCACAAGACGCACCTAACATAGCCAAAGTATCAGGTTGGTTTTGTTGATCATAGCTAAATAATTGAGCTACGATTTGTATATCGTTTCTATAGCCTTTAGGGAATAAAGGTCTGATTGGTCTGTCTATTAATCTTGAAATAAGAATAGCTTTATCGCTTGCTTTACCTTCTGAACGGTTATAACCGCCAGGAATACGTCCGATTGCGGACATTCTTTCTTCGTAATCAATTAGTAATGGGAAGAAATCAATACCAACTCTTGGTTCTTTTGATACAACACAGTGTACAAACAACATAGTATCACCGCATCTAACTGTTACAGAGCCATTAGTTGATTGTGCATACTTCCCGGTTTCGATGGTAACATTTTTTCCACCGATTTCAATTTCAAATTTTTTTGTTTCCGGTACCATAAATTACCTTTTCTTTCTCGCACTTCCCGTGCGTTTTGTTATACACGTCTAATGTTCTCTTTTATAATACCGCAAACATAAAAATTTAGCATTATTTTCTATTTATACTTTGGTATTTTGCTGAATATTCTAAAGCTTAGAATTCAAAGCTTTGACCTTTTGAATATATTTCATATTCGAGTTTATTTACTCCAGTCAGAATATTTTCAAAGCTCTTTCCGCCTAGATATGAAGAATTTCCATATTTTAGTTTGTTCCTATATACCCAAAACCAATAAACGTCTCGACCAAATTGATTTGGTCCTTTTGTTCCATTTACATCAAATGAAAGATTTGCGCAAATATCTGAAATATAAGTTCTTGTTTGATTTGAACCGTCAGGGTTTAATATAGGTCTTCCATACTGATCTTTTACAGTTTCAGTGTATTCTTTTGGTTCGCATCCGCTTTTGTTTGTACGAATTTTAAGAATTGCTCCATTTGAAAATATAATTTTAGGGTCATTTATGCTATTATCTGTGGCTCCCATCCCATTGCTATCTACTCTTTTGGTTGCGTACTTTATATCGTAATAATATTGTTGGCAGCCATTTTGAGAAGCTTTTTTACATAATTTGGCACCATTAAAGTATTTTAATAAATTTTGTGCAACTGTAGCCGCGTCGTCTTTGTCGTTGAATAAAAAAGAATTGTCCCCGATTACACCATAATCTTGTTGAGATAATAGTATTGCGTTATTTAAGTCTGCATATACCTTTTTAGTTTGCGATATCAGTTCTTTATCTTCGCGTTTTTGATTTAGTGTAGGTAATGTCATTGCAGCAACTATCCCTATAATTCCTAGTGTAATAAGTACTTCTGCAAGTGTAAAAGCCTTATTCATATTATCCATATTTACCCTCCTCTTGGCTCATATATGAGTCATTATATAAATATTATAATCTATAATCCCAAATATGGGTCAAAATATTACATAAAATATGGATTTTGTTACATTATGAATGATTTAGAAAAAACGTATTGTACGTTGGTTGGTCAAGCGATAAGAAATTTAAGGCTAGAATATTTAAAAAAGTCAGCTTGCTTATTTTCTTACGAAAATGATATCCCAAAATCCACAATGACTAGAATTGAAAGAGGTGAGAATGAAGCTCAGCTTGTTACTTTGAAAAAAATAGCTGAAGGTTTTGGATGGTCTATGACAGAGCTTTTTGCTCATATTGAAGAAAAAATTCCTAAAGATTTTAAGATATTTGAGGAAGAGCATTATTGATTATGAGTTAAAAAAATCGCAAATGCTTTAGATTTTTCTTTAAAGATTTATTTTTAGAGGCTGAAAAACTCTATGCAAAATAAAAAGCCCCGTGTAAGTGAGGCTCGTAATTGTAGGTAGTGTAGTTTTATTGTTTATATAAATTTTCTAATGCTCGTCTATCATCGAGTGATATGTTTGTTATGTCATTTGAATAAGGTCGCATAATACTGTTTAGTTTGTCAGAGTGAGGAAGTCCTATTGCGTGTCCTATTTCGTGTAACATTACCCTGTAATATTCATCATCTGTGAGGATTCTTTCATACAAATTTTTGTTTGCTAGGTGAATTTTAGCTTTGGCTATTTTTGTATAATTTGTTTTATTATTAGTTACATATTTTGTTTCACAAAGTCCTACTGCTCTGTCTGGAAGTTGTTCTACAAAGTCTGCTGTAATATCAGCTTCTGCTTCGCTATCAACAAATGTAAATGTCACAAATTTATTTGTGACCATTTGCCATCTGCCAAAAGCTTTTTTCATTACATAAATTTTAGGGTTATCTTCAATGTACACATTAAAATTTGTTTTCTCCCAGCGTGGAGATGCTTGGGCGCATAGCGATGTTATTAAGATAACAAATAATGTTACTACTAACTTTTTCATAAAACCCTCTACTGAACTAATTTACTTATTAGAAGTGCATATCAAAAGATGGAGGCATTCCGTTAATTTTTTCATCTTCCATACGCATTGCTGTACCTAAGTTGAAACTTTCAGCAAAGACTTTGTTCATTTCGTAGGTAATGTCGCCGTTAAATACTTTTTCATTTTCTTCTAAGAAGTTGAATAATGGTTCTACCGGTGATTTTACGATGTTAGTTAAAGTTCCTTCAGCTAGTTTTAATGTTTTTTCACCGATTTCAGGAACTTTTACATTAAATCCGAATGGTTTATATGGTCTATTAAAAGAAGCACCAGTTTCTGTCATTATTAAATACCCTTATTTTTAACTAAGAACATTTAGGGTATCGGCATTTGTTTTGTTTAAGTTTAATCTTTTGACTAAAGTTTTACAAATTGTAATAATTTTTTATTTTGGAAAGATCGACAGTAACATTTCCTTCATCTTCAAAAGCTTTTGCTTCGCTTATTACGTCAAGTGGATCTATTAGACCTTCTATAGAAGCTTCTTGAATTTCGTCAAAGTATATTTTTATATTTTCTGGGTCAAATTTCACCAAAAACTCTTCTAGTTTTGTATGCATACGCTTGTTATTATCGTGTTCGCATGCAAGAGCCCAGTTACTCATATTGTTTTTACCCTTATCATGAGTTGGTTTTATGTGTTCAATGGTCGCAACTGAAGGTCTTAACAAATAAAATCCGATTGTTTCTGAGTTCGAATATTTATGTTTTGCAATAAATGAGTTTTTGTTTGATGCTGAATCAGGAAGTTTTTTTGCGATATCAGTTAATCTATAATATATAGGTGTTTTTTCAAGACCTTTTAATTGTTTTACCAAATCCAGTTGGAAGGCTTTATTACTAAATTGGATAACAACAGGTTTGTTTTGAAGCATATTTTTTGATATTTTTGAAAGGTATATGATGTCATCTCTACCTAGTTTTTCACCTATTAATCTGACTTGGTTAATTATATATAGTTGAATATCTTGTTTTACTAGGTTTTGAGCTGCTAGTCTGTCTGTTGGAGCTAATTTTGCAATTTTTTCGGCTTCTTCTCTGGTTATACCAATGCTTTCAGGGGTGAAGCCAGGTGTATTAATTGCTATATTCATATTATTGATAAACGCTTGTCTATAGCCTTTATTGTTTGGTGAACTTAAAATGTAAATAGGAATGGAATTATTATCCAATTGTAGTTTTTTTCTTTTATCTGTGAGTGAAGATATTACTTTTAAACATTTGGAATCATTTATGCTTGTGCTAAAAATCTTTTTTAAAATTAAGTCTGGGATTAGAAGGTTTTCATCATCAAATGCTGTGGTGTTCATGCAATCAGCTAGTGATATTAATGTCGTTTTCTGACTGCAATTGTCTAACGTTTCAGCCATTTTTTTTAGTTTATATTGGAAATCATCTCGATTAAAAGGCTCTATATGTGGAATTTCAAGTAATTTAGCTCTTTGTAGTTCCATAAATTTGCGAAATTCTGGTTTATATTCTTCAGGTAATTCGTATGCAGCTCTGACAAATTCCATAAATATAGGCTTTTGAGATTCTCGTAACTTTTTAAGAGAATCTTTGTACATTAAGCTTATTACGCGAGATAGATGTGTTTGAGGTGCACGTTCCGCATAGCTTTCGATTAGATTGAATACAGCTCTGTTACCGGGCTTTAGGCATTTTTCATATGGTTTTACTTCTTTTACAAATTCTCCTATCGGGCTGCTGAATACTCCTCTGTTTTTTAAGTCGTAAAAATTTCTCATGCTAATCATTGGTAATCCGCAATAGGGGCAATGAATAATTTTGTTTGTAGCAAGGTCTCGGAATTCACCTTTAGTTTCTATATATTTTTTTGTACTACAGCTTTGAGTATTATTTGTTCGGCAAAAAGTATCAGTTGTTACATATTGGTTTCGGCTAACAGTAGCGTTATTTTGTCTTTGTTGTAATTTTACTGAGCCAAAAAAGTTTGGATAATATTGTTGTCTGATACTATAAATTTTCATATTATTCTAAAATTCCTAATAAAAAAATTTGACAGTTCGTAATAAAACGTAACTGTCAAATTATAAAACTTAGCCCATTGGCGGCGGTTGTATGTACAAAGGCTTTAATTTATGCCAATCTCCATCACATTCCTTGTTTTCAGCAAGCTCTGCCAAAATTTCGCCTAACGGGAAATCATTTTCTTGATAAGAAATCCCTCCAAGAATCGGTTTTAATTTATTATCCGTGATAATGTTATAATTACCATTTTTGATAATATTTTGAATTTCTTCCAGTTGTATTGCACCTTTAATTTCGTTGTCCAAATATAGATATGCGGCATTTTTTCTTGCATCTAATGCTACTAGAGGGTTATCTTTAGTGCATTTTGCTAGAATTTCTAAAGAAGATACTCCTTTAACTTTACAGTTGAGTTGTTGTGCCATGACTCTTGCCACGGTTGTGCAGGCTCTTATTCCGGTAAAGCTTCCTGGACCTACATTTGTTGCTATAAGGTCAATATCTTCAGGTTTTATATTGTTTTTGCTTAGAACTTCTTGAATTGTTGAAATTAAAAAGGCTGAATGATATTTTCCACCTTGGTTTTCGATAACTTTTGATTCAAGAATTTCGTCGTTATCTTTTAATACAACATACATTTTATCAAGACATGTATCAAATGCTAAAATTTTCATTTGTTTAATTCCTCTATGATTTTTATATTATCACAACCAAAACCTTCGAAGGAATATTTTCTTGAATCGTCATCTTCGTATGTTACATTAATTTTTATATGATTAAATGGAATTTCATCTTGAGAAAATTCTGCCCATTCTACAAATGTGACTTTTTTACCTTCTGAATATTCTCTTAATTCGTCAAGAATCGTTTTTACACCTTCATTTTCCAAGCGGTATAAGTCAAAATGGTAAATAGGAATGCTTCCTGTATGGTATTCATTAAGAATTACAAAACTTGGGCTTGTTACTTTTTCTTTGACATCAAGAGCATCTGCTACTAATTTTACGAATGCTGTTTTGCCTGCTCCAATTTCTCCGTAAAGGCTTATAAAACAGCCGTTTGTTATGAGTTTTGCAAATCTTTTAGCAAGTTCATTTGTCTCATTTATATCTTTACAAATTTTTTCATATTTCATAATTTATTCCTTATATACTATTACTTGATTTCTTCCTGTTTCTTTAGCATTATATAATGCTTTATCTGCGTTTATAAGTAAATCTGAAATTTTATCCGTGTTTTTAAACTTATAAATTCCAAGACTTATTGTGACGCTTATTGTTTTTGTATTGTTTTTAGAATTCACTTTTTCAATATCAATAATTTTGTTTTCAACAGATTTTCGTAATCTTTCAGCAACCATAACAGCTTCATCTTCTTCTGTAAAAGGTAAAAGAATTGCAAACTCTTCTCCTCCATATCTGGCAGCAATGTCATATTCCCTTAATTGAGAACGCATAATTTTTGAAACGGTTTTTAGGATATAATCGCCTGCCGCATGTCCGTATGTGTCGTTTACTTTTTTGAAATAATCAATATCAATCATGATTGCGCATAGGGAAGTATGTTTACGCTTTGCACTTGCAACTTCTTGTTTTATACGTTCTTCCATCTGTCGTCTATTGTAGAAGCCTGTTAACGCATCTAGTGTTGCGTGTTTTAAAATTTCCGCATATACGTTTGCTCTGTGGATTGTTGTTGAAGCTTGAGTTGTGAGCTGTTGCAGGTATTCTATTTCTCTTGGAATTAGTGGAGCATCCATACTTTTTGTAACAATACAGCCAATTAAAGAATTTTCGTTAATAAGCGGAAAATATCCTGTTTTTTGATCTTCTGAAAGAATTGGTGTGTTATCAGCTTTTAGATCTTTAAGTGTTTTTATAATGTTGTTATCTAAACAGGCTGAAGGCCATTCAAGTTTAAATTTGCCGTTTTCTTTCAAGAATATATATATAAGGTGATTTGAAATAAATGTGTCTAGAATTTCCCCTATTATTGGTAATATGTAATTAAGCTCGTATTGAGTTTCAATAATTTTTGCAATATTTTTCATTGAGTCGTGAAATTCGACATCTTTTTGCATTTTTGTTGAAAGTATTATATTTTCAATTTTTAGTGAAATACTATAGATTGCTATTTCAAGTAAGTTTTTTATTTCATTTGTATATTTTTCAATAGCAATAAGTCCAATAAATCTTTGGTGTTTCATTATTGGAAAATACAAGGTATTATTTTGTATGCTAATTTTACCTGAGAATATTTTTTCAAAATCTATATCCATATTTTCGGATAATTTCCAGCTCTTTGAAAAGTTTCTTAGTGTATTAACATCAGGATCAAAAATAAAAATTCTAACCTTTCGCCCGAACAAATCTGTTAATGAGTTTACAACATCATCTGTAGTTTCGCATTCGATAAGCGTTTTGGTTAGAATTTTCAATTTTTCTGTTAACAAAATTAACCCTCTAATTTTTGCATTAATTCATCAGATATATCGAAGTTAGCATATACGTTTTGTACATCATCGTGTTCTTCTATCTTATCTAATAATTTTAGAATTTGGTCTGCAGTCTTTTCGTCAGTAACTTCAACTGTGTTTTGAGGAATTCTAGTAAGTTCTGCGCTTTCACTTTTGAAGCCTTCTTTTTCAAGACCCTCAACAACTGATTGGAAGTTTTCAACAGTTGTTAAAACTTTATATTGTCCTTCTTCTTCAGTTACGTCAAGTGCGTCAAGATTTATTGCAGCTTCAAATAACATGTCAAAATCAACGCTTTCATCAAAAGTTATGACTCCTCGTTGATCAAACATCCATCCCACACAACCTGTAGCACCTAAGCTACCATTGTATTTTGTGAAGTAACTTCTGATATCTCCTGCAGTTCTATTGCGGTTGTCTGTCATAGCTTCAATTACAACTGCAACTCCGCCCGGTGCATATCCTTCGTAAGTTAATTCTTCATAGCTTTCAGCACCAGATGCTCCGGCACCTTTTTCTATTGCACGTTTGATATTGTCATTTGGTAGTCCAGCAGCTTTTGCTTTTTCTATCGCTGTTCTAAGTCTGAAGTTTCCAGCAGGATCAGGGCCGCCAAGTCTTGCTGATACTATTAATTCTCTTGAATATTTTTGAAATACTACGGCTCTTTGTGAGTCTACTTTGGCTTTCTTATGTTTAATGGTTGACCATTTTGAGTGTCCTGACATATTTTTAATCCTCTTATTCTATTATAATCCCTATGTCTAAATGCTAGCAAAAAAATAAAAAACTAACAACTTAATTTCTTTGATTTATTCATCTTTGAGTGTAATTTTTGCAGGCATTGTTTTTTCTATTTTATCTATAAATTCTGCAAAAGAAAGCCCGAAACCTTCAGCTATTCGTTTTAAAGTAGTAAGCTGTGCTTCTCTTTGACCATTCTCTATTCGGCTTAGAAGTAGCACAGGGTATGTCGTATTCGTAAGAAAACATCCTTAAACTTT
Source organism: Candidatus Gastranaerophilales bacterium (assembly GCA_944325875.1). Classification (GTDB taxonomy): domain Bacteria; phylum Cyanobacteriota; class Vampirovibrionia; order Gastranaerophilales; family Gastranaerophilaceae; genus Scatousia. The sequence continues at coordinate 191,516 of CALVBU010000001.1, read as the reverse complement.
TCCCTGTATATTCCCTTCTTAAGCGTCTTTTTTAAATTACATAATGCTCAATCAGATAATGCTTCTCAATATACTTGGATGGATAATGTTTTTATGGCATCTCCATTTCAGGATAAAACGGTTTCTTTTTCCTTGTCTAATGGAATATGTATTGGATTGAATCCTTCTTCAGGTCTGGCAGAAGAGCGTTTTAATAGAAATGTATTTGTTGATATAAATGGTATGAAAGGACCTAATATTGCAGGGTATGATTTGTTCTTTTTTACGATAGAAAATAATACATTAAGACCATATGGTTATAATTTAAGTGATGAGGAGCTTATCGGAACGCATAGTAATGCATGTAATCCAAAAGCTACTTGTGGCGGATACACTTGTGCTGCCAGAATTATGAGTGAGGGATGGCAGATTAATTATCGATAAATAATTAAATAAAGATTAATTTAATATAATTTTGTTGAAATCAACGTTAAAATAATTATATAAAATAAAGCTACCTTATAAAGGTAGGGATGATTTTAAATGGAGTTGATTATATGGTTGATTTTAACAAATTTACAAATTATTCTCAGGAAATTTTATCTGCTTCAAGTGCATTGATGAATGAGTATAAAAATTCTGAGTTGCAGCCTGAACATATAATGCTTGCAATGATTAAAGATAACGGAATTATTAAAGATTACTTGACTGAGTTAAAACTTTTAAATCAAGGGTTTATCAATAAAATTGTCGGTACAGTGAAATCTTTTCCGACGGTTTCTGGTCCAGTAAATGCACAACAATTGTTTTTGTCTCAAAAAACTTATGAATTGCTTGATATCGCGAAACAAGAAGCTGAAAAGTTTAAGGATGAATACATTGGTGTTGAATCTCTATTGCTTGCAATGACTTTACTTGATAATAGCAATATTCAGAATGTTTTGCGAGAAGCCGGAGTTAGTTCGACATCAGTTTTAAATGCAATGAAAAAAATAAGAGGGAATAAAAAAGTGGATAACAAAAATGCTGAAGAAAATATGAAAGCTCTTGAAAAATACTCTACAGATTTAACAGAAAGAGCTAGAAAAGGGAAACTTGATCCTGTTATAGGACGTGATGAAGAAGTTCGTCGTATTATTCAAGTATTAAATAGACGTACTAAAAATAACCCTGTTTTAATAGGGGAACCGGGTGTTGGAAAGACCGCTATCGTTGAAGGTTTGGCCCAACGTATTGTTCGTGGTGATGTCCCAGAAAGCCTAAAGAATGTAAAACTTGTTGCGCTTGATATGGGCGCCTTGGTTGCTGGTGCAAAATACAGAGGTGAATTTGAAGAACGTTTAAAAGCAGTATTGAAAGAAGTTGAAGATTCTGACGGTTCAATAGTAATGTTTATCGATGAACTTCATACTGTTGTCGGTGCAGGTGCTACCGAGGGCTCTATGGATGCTGGCAACTTACTAAAACCAATGCTTGCAAGAGGTGTTTTAAGAACAATCGGTGCTACAACAATTAATGAATATAGAAAATATATCGAAAAAGATCCGGCTTTAGAAAGAAGATTTCAGCCAGTATTAGTTGGTGAACCTTCTGTTGAAGATACAATAAGTATCTTGAGAGGCTTAAAGGAAAAATATGAAGTGCACCATGGAATAAGAATACTTGATAGTGCATTAATTGCAGCAGCAAAGCTTTCTGATCGATATATTACAGATAGATTTCTTCCTGATAAAGCTATAGACTTGATTGATGAAGCCGCTTCATCATTAAGAATTGAGATTGATTCTATGCCAGAAGAAATTGATACATTAATGCGTCAAAAAATTCAGCTTGAAATTGAGCGTGAAGCTTTGAAAAAAGAAGATAGCCCTGAGGCTATTGCCAAAATTGACGATTTAACTAAGCAAATTGACGATTATGAAGAAAAAATCTCAAAATTAAAAGTTCAATGGGAAGCAGAAAAGGCTTCGATTGTTGGGGAAGCTGGTATTAAAGAAGAAATTGAAAAAGTAAAAGCTAAAATTGAAGAAGCTGAACGTAATACAGATTTACAGACTGCTGCTGAGTTAAAATACGGAAAACTTCTTGAATTGGAAAAACAGCTTAAAGCTTGCCAAACTCAAGAAAAATCTGCAAACAGACTTTTAAAAGAGCAAATTGATGAAGATGATATTGCAGAAGTTGTAAGTAAATGGACCGGAGTTCCTGTAAGTAAGCTTGTGGAAAGTGAGACTCAAAAGCTATTGAATATGGAAGATGTTCTTCATAAACGTCTTGTCGGTCAAGAAGAAGCTGTAACAACCGTATCAGATGCTATTCGTCGTGCTCGTTCAGGATTAAAAGATCCTAAACGTCCTATAGGTACTTTCTTATTCCTTGGACCTACTGGGGTTGGTAAAACCGAACTTGCAAAGTCATTGGCTGAGTTTATGTTCAATGATGAAGATGCTCTAATCAGAATCGATATGTCTGAATATATGGAAAAACATAATGTATCAAGACTTGTTGGTGCACCTCCGGGATATGTCGGTTATGATGAAGGTGGACAATTAACTGAAGCTGTTCGTCGCAAACCTTATTCAGTTGTGCTTTTTGATGAAATAGAAAAAGCTCACCCAGATGTGTTTAATATAATGCTTCAAATATTTGATGATGGCCGTTTGACTGATTCAAAAGGCAGAACTGTTGATTTTAAGAATACTTTAATCATTATGACTTCAAATATTGGTTCTGATATTATTCTTGAAGACTCTCTAAAATCAATCGGCTCAACTTCAAACTTTGAGGCAACTAAAGAAAAAGTTTTAGAAGTTTTAAGAAGCAGGTTTAAACCTGAATTTTTAAACAGAATTGATGAAACTATTTTCTTTAGAGCACTCACTCTTGAACAATTATCTAATATTGTTGATATTCAAATGGAATACTTACGTCGATTATTGAAAGATCAAGAAATCGAGCTTGAAATTACTCAAGAAGCTAAAGAATTACTTGCTACCAGAGGGTTTAATCCTGTATACGGGGCAAGACCTCTGAAAAGAGTTATTCGTCAGATGGTTGAAAACCCTCTTTCAAAACAAATTCTATCTCAGAAATTCCTTAGAGGAGATAAGCTTGTCATAGATGTAGATAATGATGAAATTGTATTTCATAAAGCATGATAGAAGAAAGGACCTCTAAAAAAGAGGTCCTTTTTATTTCTTAAATCTGAGTTTTATTTATGATATTCTTTATATTAGTAAAGGATATGTGTAATGAAAACAAATAAGATAAATAATAATACAAATTTTGGGTGGAGGTATTACACTCATAAAAAAATTACAGGAAAATTAGTTGATGAGTTTCCAAAATTAAAAGAATCAAAAGATTTGATTGTAAAAATGGTTGCAAGACCAGATTTTGATGAACGTGGGTTTCAAGGAAATAATCATTTTTATTATCCTCCACAGCTATTTAGACCAAGAGAAAGCTTTTTTGACTTCTTTGGGAGAAATAATGCTTTAGCTTCTTATACTGGGCATTTATTTAAATTTAAGAAAAATCTTGAATTGGATGAGAAAAAAGCTTTATCTGAAGCTGGTCGAGCACTCCATTTTCTTCAGGATATTACACAACCGAATCATGTTGAACGAGGAAATATTTTAGAAAAATGGCGGGATTTGTCTATGCATAAGAGATTTGAAAATTATGTTTATGCTAATGAAGATCAGTTTATCGCTAACGCTCAACCTCCAGAATTGGAGGTTCCAAAGGGTGATTTTCTTGATTTGTTTGAAGAAGCTGTGTTCTTAAGTGAGTGTACACCAAAACCAAAAACTACAAATAATAATGTCTGGCATGCAATAGCTCAAGATGGAATTTCAAATGCTATTGCTGTTACAAGAGCTTTTCTACAGAATGTTTCAGATCTTATGTCATAGATGTAAAACTTTTATAAGGATATAAAATTTTTAAATTTTGATGATATAATATCCTTATAGTTAATGATTTTATTGGAGAGAATTTAGATATGTGTGGAATAGTAGGTTATATAGGTAGTAAATCTGTAGTTGATATATTACTTGATGGTTTAAAACAATTAGAATATAGAGGATATGATTCATCAGGTATTGCAGTTAGATGTCCTGATAAAATAAAAGTTTATAAAGCTGTTGGAAAGTTAGAGAATTTGAGTGCAGAGTTAATGCCTCATCGTTCAGAAATATCTTCTGCAACAGTTGGTATCGGACATATTAGATGGGCTACTCATGGTGCACCTACAGCACTAAATGCTCATCCACATACTTGTAACTGTGGAAATCTGGTTCTTGTTCATAATGGTATTATCGAAAACTATAAAGAATTGAGAGAAAAATTAACAGCTCTTGGTTGTGTTTTTAAAACTCAAACTGATACAGAGGTTGTAGCGCATTTGGTAGCTAGAAAATATTCTGAAACAAAAGATTTAACTGAAGCTGTTAGAATTGCTACAAAGGAAATTGAAGGGGCTTATGCTCTTTGCGTGTTGCATAATGACGAAAAAGATAAGCTCGTTGCTACAAAAAGAAATGCTCCATTGTTAGTTGGTATTAGTGATGGTGAATATTTCGTAGCATCAGATGTACCTGCGATTATTAAACATACTAAAAAAGCTATGTATCTTGCTGATAATCAGATTGTTACATTAACAAGAGACTCTATGAAGCTTATCGATGAAAACGGAACTGAGCTTCCTCAGAAAGTTGAAGTGTTGCCTTGGGAGCCTGTGGCTTTAAGTAAAATGGGCTTTAAACATTTTATGTTGAAAGAAATTCATGAACAACCTGATGTAATAAGAAATATTCTTGTTGGCAGAATGCATTCTTGCGATGAGCCTGTTGTATTAAACGAGGTTAATCTAACTAAGGAAACTTTAAAAAATCTTAATAGAATTCAGATTATTGCATGTGGAACATCTTTACATGCTGCGATGATTGGTAAATATATAATTGAGAATTTCTGTGGAATTCCTGTTGATGTTGAAGCATCAAGTGAATATATTTATCGTAAGACTGTTACAGATTCTCATACTCTTGTAATCGGGGTTTCACAATCTGGTGAGACAGCTGATACTTTGACTGCGATTAAGCAATCAAAAGCAAAAGGATCTCACATATTAATTATTACTAATAGACCAGATTCGGCTATGGCAAGGGAAGCTGATAGTCTATTATCTGTTAATGCTGGTATTGAAGTTTCAGTTGCAGCGACAAAATCATATATAGCTCAACTTGTTTCTTTCTATCTTCTTGCTATGTATATGGCTGAAATAAAAGGAAGTTTAGCTGAAACCGATTTGAAATCTTTAAAAGCTGAATTAATGCAAGTACCTCAAAAAATAGAGCAAATCCTTTCAAATAAAGAACAAATTCAAAATTGTGCTAAAGTTTATGCCAATACAAAAGATTTCATTTATATTGCGCGTGGAATTAATTTCCCAACTGCTTTAGAAGGTGCTTTAAAATTAAAAGAAATCAGTTATATAAATGCAACTGGTTATCCTGCTGGTGAATTGAAGCATGGTCCGATTGCTATGCTTGATAATACAATGCCTGTTCTTTCAATTTTGATGAAAGGCTCTGTATATGAAAAACTATTATCTAACAGTGAAGAAGCAAAAGCTCGTGATGCTCGTATGATTGCATTGACTAACTCAAAAGATGAAAAACTAAAGGATCTATTTGAAAATATTATTGAAGTTCCTGATGTTCAAGAGTTGTTGTCTCCAATAATTGCAATGATACCTTTGCAGCTTTTGGCGTATTATATATCTGAGTTCTTAGGAAAAGATGTTGACCAGCCTAGAAACCTTGCTAAGTCAGTTACTGTTGAATAAGAATTTTTAATATAAATAAAAAGAGGGACTATTTCTTCCCTCTTTTTTTTAATATAATAAAAGTATGATTGTATCTGAAAATATAAACCTAGAGATTTCTATTCCATTTGACAATGGAGATATTGAGCATAAACTTTTTATGAAAAATATTAGCCCTATTCGGTGGTCTGTTGTTGAAGTTTTGGAACGAAATGTTGTAGTGAACGTCTCTTACGTTAAGGAAAGTTAATACTTTATTTGATTTTAAAGTTTGTTAGTTGTAAACTGTTTCTTAATGACATTGCCGGGTCGGAATTAAAAACCTTACCGGCGGGTTGACGGTGATAAGGTTCGCCGGACCGAAATACAAATTAAGGAGAAATTGGAAAATGACACCAAGAAACTTTTTATTCACTTCCGAATCAGTTACGGAAGGTCACCCCGACAAAGTATGCGATCAGATTTCTGATGCTATTTTGGACGAATTTTTAACAAAATATCCGCAATCTCGTGTTGCTGCAGAAACTACGGTTACTACAGGCATGGCTCTTGTTTGCGGTGAAATTACATCTGATTGTTATGTAGACATTCCTTCAGTTGTAAGAAGTACAATTAAGAATATTGGTTATTCAGGAGCATCTGGTGGCGGTTTTGATGCTGATACTTGTGCAGTTTTAACAAGTATTGATGAACAGTCTTGCGATATCGCTGGCGGTGTAAATAAAGCTCTTGAATCAAGAAGTGAAAATGCTGATACTTCAGTTGCAGAAACTGAAAATATCGGTGCTGGTGACCAAGGTATTATGTTTGGTTATGCTTGTAATGAAACTCCAGAATTAATGCCTTTACCAATCAGCTTAGCTCATAAATTATCTTATAGATTAGCTCAAGTTAGAAAACAAGGTTTGGTATCATACCTAAGACCTGATGGTAAATCTCAAGTTACAGTTGAATATGTAGACGGAAAACCATCAAGAATTGATACTGTATTGATTTCTACTCAGCATGATCCTGAAATTAATGGGGTTTCTGATAATTCTAAAGTTCAAGAAATTATTAGAAATGATATTAAAAAATATGTAATTGATGCAGTATTTGAAAATGAAACAATTAAATTAGATAGCGAAACTAAAATTTTAGTTAACCCATCTGGTAGATTTGTAGTTGGCGGACCTCAAGGTGATGCTGGTCTAACAGGTCGTAAGATTATTGTTGATACTTACGGTGGTTATTCTCGTCACGGTGGTGGAGCTTTCTCTGGAAAAGATCCTACAAAAGTTGATAGATCTGCAGCTTACGCTTCTCGTTGGGTTGCTAAAAATATTGTTGCTTCAGGTTTAGCTGAAAAATGTGAAATCGAATTAGCTTATGCTATCGGTGTTGCAGAACCTGTTTCAATCATGGTTGATACATTTGGTACAGGTAAAATTTCAGATGATGAAATTTCAGCTTTGGTTGCTAAAAACTTTGACCTAAGACCTGCTGCAATCATTAAACAATTTGATTTGCGCGGATTACCTGCTAAAAATGGCGGTAAATTCTATCAATTATTAGCTGCTTATGGTCATATGGGCAGAACTGATATTGATGTTCCTTGGGAAAGAACTGAAAAGGCTGAAGCTTTAAAGTCTCAAGCTTGTAGTCTATGTTCTTGCGCTAAGTAATTATTGCAATTAAGTTACCAAAAAGGAGAGTCATTAGACTCTCCTTTTTGGTATGTGTTACTTATTATTTATCAAAGTCAAATTCAACTTTTTCTTTTTGATTTTTTATCAAATATGCGCTTATCAAAGCTGTAAGAGGTACGCAAAGAAGTATTGCTATACTCCCGATTAGAGCTGAAGATATTTCTGTTGCTACCTGATTAAGGTTAAAGAATTTTTGCAAATCAATATTGTTTGATAATAGGACAAGAGGAAGAGATGCTCCTAAATATACTAAAATTAGGGTGTTAGACATTGTTCCTATAACATCTTTTCCTATGTTCATCCCTGATTTAAATAATTGTTTTATAGAAAGTGTTTTATCTGTTTCATAAATTTCGTTAATTGCACTTGCTATAGATACACCAGTATCCATAAGTGCGCCAAGGGCAGCTATAATCATTGATGCTGATAAAAGTCCTGGAAAGTTAAGTTCAGGATGAGCAGAATATAAAAACATACTTTCTTCTCCTGCAAAGCCTGTGAGATGTGCAAGATAAATTGTAAAAAGTGAAAGTCCTCCTGCAAATATAAGACTTAAGGATGTCCCGATTATTGCAGAGGAACTTTTTGAATTAAATCCACCTACAAGATAAATGGTTATTATTGTAGATAAAATGCCAACAAGTACAGCTGATGCAATAGGACAAAAGCCGCTTAAAATCATTGGCATAAGCATAAAAAATATTAGTGCAACTGTTGCTATAATAGATACAAGGCTGTAAATTCCTTTTTTTCTTCCTATTAAAAGCAGTAAGATAACAAATAATCCTGATACAAACATTAGAGCGTTGTCTCTTTTTATGTCGGCAATGAAAAAGTCTAGATCATCTGCATCAATTACTTCATCTGATTTTTTTTCAACATGGAGTATAACTTTATCACCTTTGTTTAGGTTTATGTCGTATGCAGGATTTCCTGTAAGCATATTATCTATTAATCTTTCAGTTCCTTTGAATTTCCCGCTTAGAACTTTGACGAGTGCAACCTGTTTAACATTATTATCACCTTGTTCAATGTTTTGTACATCTTCATATTGAATACTTTCTACAATACCAGTCTCAGAGGGTAATTCTGCGTTATTTTCTGCAAATGTAGGACATGCAAATAGACAAATTGAAAAAAGCCCAATTATAAATTTTTTCATAACATATCTCCTTTTGCCTAACTTTAACATAAACAAAAAGTCCTGAGGATATATACTGCTACTAATTATGCATTGTGAAATTATTATAAGTGTGTTAAAATGTAAATAAAACAAAACACAAAAGGAGTATGTATGCAAAATGTAAGTATAGAAAGAATTTCGGGGGGGGGGGCTACCAACTAACAGTTGGAATAAGCATTTCCGACTTAGACCTCCGATTGCGAAAAAGCTGAAAAGTAAGCCGTGCCAAGTGTCACGGTGATTTTTGGTGTTGAAAATGTTAAAATAAAAAATAGCATATAAACGGAGGAAAAATGAAAAAGAGAAATGCTTTCACATTGGCAGAAGTATTGATAACATTAGGTATAATAGGTGTTGTAGCTGCAATGACATTGCCTGTATTAATACAAAAGAATAATAATCGAATTGTAGAAACGCGGTTAATGAAGTTTTATTCTGCAATAAACCAGGCTATAAAATTGGCGGAAGCTGATTATGGGGATAGAAGTTTTTGGTTTGAAGATTTAAGCGGGGTTGATGCCAATGGTGAATCTAAGCGTTTAGCTTGGCTTAATAAGTACATAATCCCATATATGAAAGTTATAAAGACTGATGTATCTACTGATGGTAGGGTTACTTTATATTTTTCGGATGGTGGAGCTTTACGTTCAGCAACAAATAACGGTAGGGACTGGATATTTTTTGTAGGAGATCCGGATCGTTGTAATAAAATCGGTAATGGTAGTTATCCTGAATATGTTGGTAAATGCGCTTTTGTATTTTATTTCAATCCCAAAGTTTCATCAACAAATGACGGTTGGAATTTTGAGCCTTATGCTCCTGGTTGGGATGGAAATGTCGAAACTTTGAAAAATGATCCAACTTATGGTTGCCTTAATAATCCTTCCAGTTCTAATTTGTGGCACGCTTACTGTACAAAGTGGATACAATATAATGGCTGGAAAATTCCTGATGAATATCCATTCAAAGTATATTATAAATAAATATGCTAAAAAATGTTTTGTTGTTCTATTGCATTTTTATAACCAAGATGTCTGAATGCCGCAGGGGTAACTTTTCTGCCCCTTTGTGTTTTTTGCAATAGCCCTGCTTGGAATAGGGATTTTATTGATTCTGTCAATCTCATATTTATTAATTTTTTATCCAACTAAAGCTTGATTTGAAATATCTTAATAAATGTGTTAAAATATAAATAAATAATTATGCTAAAGGAGGATGTATGCAAAAGATACGTATAGAAAGAATTTCGGGGGGGGGGGCTACCAACTAACAGTTAGGATAAGCATTTTCGACTTAGACCTCCGATTGAGAAAAAGCTGAAAAGTAAGCCGTGCCAAGTGTCACGGTGATTTTTAGTATGAAAAATGTTAAAATGAAAAATAGTATATGGAGGACTTATGAAAAAGAGAAATGCTTTCACCTTAGCTGAAGTACTAATTACATTAGGTATAATAGGTGTTGTAGCTGCAATGACATTGCCTGTATTAATACAAAAAAATAATAATCGAGTTGTAGAAACAAGATTAATGAAGTTTTATTCTGCAATTAATCAAGCCGTAAAAATGGCAGAAGTTGATTATGGGGATAAAAGTTATTGGTATGAAGATGTGTCGGGTGCACAATTTGATAAAGATGGGAACGCTATTGAAGGTTCTTCAGATATTGAAAAGTGGTTCAAAAAGTATATTGGTCCATATATGAAAGTTGTAAAATATGAAACAGTCTCAAGTGGTGGACTATTAGTATATTTTCCTGATGGAAGTGCACTCAAATCATCTGGTTTAAACTCCAGAAATTGGTATTTTTATTCAGGAAATATTGAAAGATGCTTAAAACGTGGTGATGATAATGTGTTGGGTATTTGTGTTTTTGCTTTTAATTTTTATCCAGCTTCTAATACAGATAAATGGAAATATCATTATAAAAAAGCTTTTGAACCATGGAAATATGATTGGGATGGAAAGATTGAGTCTTTAAAAGAAGCCTGTTATCACGATGTTAGATTTGAAGATGCAACCGTTTTAGGAACTTCTTATTGTACAGCTTTAATACAGGCGAACGGATGGAAGATACCTGATGATTATCCATTTAAGGTAGCTTATTAATTACTAAAAAAGGTTTTGTTGTTCTATTGTATTTTTATATCCAAGATGTCTGAATGCCGCAGGGGTAACTTTTCTGCCTCTCGGCGTTCTTTGTAATAACCCTGCTTGCAGTAGGAACGGCTCACAAACATCTTCTAAGGTTCTTACATCTTCTCCTAATGCTGCAGCAAGAGTCTCTATTCCTACAGGGCCTCCGTCGTATTTTTCAATAATCATTTTTAGCAGGCTTCTGTCTGTTGTATCAAGTCCATATTCATCTATTTTTAAGGTATCTAAAGCCTGGTTTGCGATATTCTCATTGATTTTTCCGTCAGCTTTCACTAATGCGTAATCGCTTACTCTTTTTATAAGCCTGTTTGCAATTCTTGGAGTTCCTCTTGATCTTCTTGCAATTGCTAGGGCTCCATCATCAGAAATTTCAATTTCTAAAAGTCCTGCTGTTCTTTTGATTACTTGCGAAAGTTCTTCTTCTGTATAGAATTCCAGTCTGTGAATTATTCCAAAACGGTCTCTAAGTGGTCCAGAGAGTTCTCCGGCTTTTGTAGTAGCTCCGATTAGAGTAAATTTAGGTAATGGAACTCTTAACGTTTTTACGGTTTGACTTTTACCAGTTGTCATATCAAGGAAAAAATCTTCCATTGCAGGATATAGAATTTCTTCAGCAACTTTGTTAAGTCTGTGGATTTCATCGATAAATAGAATTTCCCCACCTTTTAAAGACATTAAAATTCCTATTATATCACGAGGTCTTTCAAGGGCAGGTGCTGATGTGATTTTTATTTCAACGCCCATTTGTTCTGCAATTACACCTGCAAGTGTTGTTTTTCCAAGCCCTGGAGGACCGTAAAATAAAAGATGATCCAATGGCTTTTCACGCTTCTTTGCGGCTGCTATTGTTATTTTTAGAGTTTCTTTTAGTGCAGATTGACCGATATAAGTATCAAAGCTTTTTGGTCGGATTGAATTTTCAAAATTTCTGTCGTAATCAATCTTTTCAGCTTTAGTATTTGGATTTTTCTGATTTATGTCAATTCGTCTCGGTGATTTATCGTCGTCTGTAATTATACTCATTGTTTTTCCCTTATATTTATGATAACATAAAATTAATCGAGTGGAAAAATATTAAGAAGGAGAAGCTATGAAAGTATCCGAACGTTTGGAAAAAATTCCGCCATATTTGTTTGCGGAAATTGATAGAAAAATTGCAGAAGCAAAAGCTAAAGGAATTGATATTATTAGTTTAGGTATCGGAGATCCTGATACTCCAACATTGCCTCCTGTAGTTCAAGAAATGCATAAGGCTATTGATGATCCTAAAAATCATGATTATCCGCCTTATAATGGTACTGCACAATTCAGAGAAGCTGCTTGTGCTTGGATGAAAGAACGTTTTGGTGTTGAGCTTGATGCTGATAAAGAAATGCTTTGTAATATAGGTTCTAAAGAAGCAATTGCTCATATCTTCTTTGCTTTTGTTGATAAAGGTGATTATACATTAGTTCCTGATCCAGGTTATCCTGTATATCACAATGCTACAATATTTGCAGGTGGTACTCCTTATCAAATGCCTTTATTGGAAGAAAATGGTTATCTTCCTGATTTTGATAAAATTCCAGAAGATATTGCTAAGAAATCAAAGATTATGTTTTTGAATTATCCTAACAACCCAACCGGAGCTGTTGCAGATTTGGAATTTTTCAAAAAAGCTGTTGATTTTTGTAAAAAATACGATATCCTTCTTTGTTCAGATATGGCATATTCTGAAATGACTTATGATGGTTATAAAGCACCTTCTGTTTTACAAGTTGAAGGTGGTAAGGATGTTGCAATCGAATTTTATTCTCACTCAAAATCATACAATATGACAGGATGGCGTGTTGGTTTTGTTTGTGGAAATGCTGATGCTGTCAAAGCTCTTGGTACTATTAAAAATAATATTGATAGTGGTACTTTTAAAGCTATTCAACAAGCTGCGGCTGCTGCTTTTACAGTAGATAAAAAATATATTGAAGATTTGAATAAAATGTATCAAGAAAGAAGAGATGCGGCAGAAAAAGGCTTTGGAGAATTAGGCTGGAAATTAAAACCTTCCAAGGCAACATTCTATTTATGGCTTCCTGTACCAAAGGGTATGACGTCTGAAGAATTTGTAACTGTAATGTTAGAAAAGGCTCATGTGGTTGTTCCACCTGGAAACGGTTATGGTTCTTATGGCGAAGGATATTTCCGTGTCGCTTTGACAAAAGATGTTGATACAATAAAAGAATGTATCAGAAGAATGAAAGAGGCTGGAATTTCTTATCAATAAATTTGTAGGGCACTGTATATGCAGTGCCCCAATATTAATAAAGTGTAACGATTTGTCACAGTAATATCAACGTGGTATATTTGAGTTATGGAATGTCCAAAATGTGGGTTAGAAATAGATGATAAGACCATTGTGTGTCCGAACTGTAAAAAGGTTCTGAAAGTCGTCTGCCCTGTTTGTAAAACAATAAATAAAGGTAATACTTGTAAAAAGTGCGGATATGTCATTATCGGTAAGTGTAATAAGTGTGGAAAAATTAACCTTACCGGTGATAAAAAGTGTAAAAAATGTGGTTTTAGTACTGAGCAGAGTGTTATTTTAAATGAGTCAAATACTGATAATTTTACTGCGTTAACTATTGAATTTCCTAATATGAGTGAAATGAAAGTTTTGCTTGGTTCCGCAAAACTTTTAAATAAGTTTAAAGCGAATTTGGATAAGATTGTTGCTGATATTGCGAAAGAAGCTGGTGTAAGGCGTCAGATTATTGGTAATACCTATATGATACGTTTTTACAAAGATTATACATTCAATAGTTCTGCCAATACTGCAATGAATACTGCGATTCAGATATTAACTGAAATCACAAAAATGAATTACCGTTTGACGAACAAGAAGAATGCTTCAGTCAGATGTAATATGTTTTTGATGAAAAGAACAGTTCAAGATGATCCATATGATATTAATTCAGGTTTTAATATCAGTATGGTTAACCAAAGTACCGATGAACGTTCTAAGTTAATGAATTCTTTCCAAGTTATTGTTGATAATAATATTAATGATGCAATAGGTTCTGAATTTAAGTTTTCACCATTAAATTCTGTCATGGTGAAAGGTCAGATGGTAACTTTTTATGAGGCTGATGTATCTAAATTAATTATTATCAATTATGATGAACTTGATGAAAAAGATGAAGAAATTGAAGTTCCTAATTTCGTTCAGAATTTGCTGGTAGAACAAGATAAGTTGGATGGCGAAGCCCTAAGTAAGATGGAAAAGCCATACGATCCGGATTCTATCTATGATATTGAAACAATTAATTTTAATGAGATTACTTGTGATTTTATCAGAACAGAGAATATAGATGTCTTTTATCATGTAATCAACCGACTTCAAACAGTTCCAAAAGGTATATTGGCAATAAGAACTGCTCCTTTGTATGTTCCATATTCTTTGAAGTTGGTGACTACAATTGCAGATTTACATTTGTATAAGAATATTATTACTGTAACTTGTTATGATGAGATGAAATATTCTCCATATTCTTTCTTTAGAGACTTAGTGTCTGCAATTTTTGAATATACAGTTTCTCAGAAATTGTTTTCTGAAAATGATTTTTCAATGTTTAAATCTATTGATACAAATGGATTAATAAAAGATTTGGTAACATTGAATGAACGAAATATCGATGAATCCAGAGATACAAGATATACGTATTTTGATATTTTTATGACATTATTGCAGGCAATTCCTAATACTTTAATTTTTATCGAAAATTTCGATAAAATGGATGCAAGCTCTTATGATGTATTGAAATATTTATTTGATTCTTTTGAAAAACTTGATATTAGCTATTTAATTCAGTATGATAAAGATTTTTCATTGCATCGTGATTTACATTTTCTGTTAGCGAAAAATTATTATACTGAAATTACATTAAAACCTACTACATTTGAAAAAATGATAGAGGAAAATAAAGAGTATTATAGAAATATTATGGATAGTTTTTACTTCCAGCGTATTGCGAAGTATTCTTTTGGAAGTATTCTTTTCCTTGATATTGCAATCCAATATTTAATCGAATCTGGTGTATTTGAAGCTACTGATGATGCAATAAATTTGGTTAATCCAAAGACTATTATTATTCCGTCTAGCTTGAATAAATTAGTAAAAAGAAGATTAAATCTATTGCAGGATTATCCTGAAGCGATTAAGTTTTTAGCAGAAGTCGTATTGCTCGGCCCAAGAATTGATCAAAATACTATAAAGAGTCTTGATGTTGCTAATTTGGCTGATGTTATAGATCAGTTATCAAAAATGGGATATATTTACTTCTATAATAATTGTATGTATTTCCCTAACTATAATATATTGAGAGAAAATTTGCTTGAAACGCTTTCTCAAGATATGTTAAAGGAAGTAGCAAGAGTGTTGTTTGAAAAAGTATTTATTCCTACAATGCCGTCTCCTGAAAAAGCTTATTTATATAGTTTGATGGGTGATTATCAAGCAGAATTTAAAGAATGGGAACAGCTTGCGAAAATCAATATTTCACTTGGAGATTTTAATTCTTATTTGAATTGTGCGGAACGTATTCTAAAACTTTTGGATATGAATACGGATGAGGAAGCTCAAGAAGATATTGATAATTATAAGCTTGAATTATATGAAAATATTTCAAATAATTTATTTGATTATGTACCGGAAAATACATTTGCAATAGCTGAGGAAACTCTTGCGCATTTGGAACATACTACCGATACTGATAAGATAATTGCGTTATGTAATAAAATGATTCAAGGTTGTCTATTAGCAGGAAATTATATGCATGCACTTGAATTGACTCATAAAGTTTTGTCGATGATGCCGAATGCTTCAATTGATCCTGCAGCTACGGATTTTAATCATTATTTCTTCTTAATGACCCTTGTTCACGTTGAGATTTTATTCAATATTGGTGCTTGGGAAGATTGTCTTGATTTAGGTTATAGAGTTTTAAATGTTGTAAATCAAGAAAACTTAGAAAAGTTAAAGCCTGATTATATGACGGTAGAGCAATTTGAAACAATTGTTATTAATACAATAGGTTATGTGGCTGCTGTCAATGTTTTCCAATTGAAGGGTAATGTTCAGGAATTTTTAAATATTGTGAGAACTGATTTAACCAAAGTTCCGCATTCTTATGATATTTTTATTGCGCTGCAAGATTTCTTAGCAGGCAGAACTCCTAATTATGATAATTCAATGGTGTCTAATGTTGATAAATTTTCAGGAACAATATTCCATATATTAGAGGCCTTTACAAGATGTACGCACGATTATAATGTTTTTGCTGAAGAAATTTATGAAGCCAAAGTGCTTGCAAAATGTAGCGGGTTATATCAGTTTGAATTATTTGCTGATTTAATGATTGGTTATTGTTACTTAAAATTAGGATCTTTGCAGAAGGCTTCCTTAATCATATATAGAATAATTAAGACAGCTAATGAAAATGGTATGTCTAACTTATTATATGTAGCTTGGTATGTTATGAGCGAATTGAATCTTGCTCAAGGAAAGTATATAGTAACTTATGGTATTGTTAATAATTCTCTGATTCAGCTTGAAAAAGCAGATGGGTCTAATGAATATTTATTAATGTTATTTAAATATAATTTATATAAAGTTCTTAGATTCAGAGGAAAAGAGGAAAGTGCTCAGATATGCTTAGCTCAAGCACAATATTTGTGTGATAAACATGGCATTACATTTAATTTTGATACTGATCCTAGTCATTATATACCTTTAGAGGATCCTGATGAGGAGTCTTTGGTTCCTAAGTCAACAAATGTAGAACAAGTAAGTATTGATGTTACTGGAAACAAAGGTGTATCAAATAATGCGGATGAAAGTTCTGATAATTCCACAGTAAGTGCTTCAGAAAACGAAAGTGAGGGATAATGAAAGTTTTATTTGCTGCTGCAGAAGTTGCTCCTTTTTCAAAAGCAGGAGGTTTAGCTGATGTTGTTGGTAGTCTGCCTAAATACTTAGAAAAAGAAGCTGAAATTGCAATTTTTACTCCATTGCATGGGTGTATCGATAAAGAAAAATATGGCATAAAAGAGCTTGAAAATTCTGATTTATGGCTTACTTTCGGGAATATGGGACATCGGTTTAAGCTGTTTATGTGTAAGCTTTCGGGAACTGATATTAATGTGTTTTTTGTTCATAATGATTGGTACTTTACTTGTTTCCAAGATGTTTATCCAAAATGGCTTGATCCGCGTTATGAACATGAAAGATATATTGCATTCTCTCTTGCAGTTATGGAATATGCAAAACTTTTGAATTTTAGAGCTGATATTATTCATGCTAATGATTGGCATACTGCAATGATACCTGTTTATTTAAAAAGTAATTACAGATACGATGAGTTTTGGCAAAATACTAAAACAGTTTTTGAAATACATAATCTTGCATACCAAGGAGTATGGTTTGAGGATGTTTTAGATTTTGCAAATATGAGAAAAGATATTGTTTATAATGAGTGGGGAGTAGAGCATTACGGTAAGGTTAATTGGATGAAAGGTGCAATTAATTATTCAGATAGAGTTGTTGCGGTTTCTCCAAATTATGCAAGAGAAATTCTAACCGGAGAATACGGAGAGGGCATGGATTATACCTTAAGAGGCGCTCAATATAAGCTCAAGGGTATTCTCAATGGAATTGACTATGATGTATTTAACCCTAAAAAAGATAAGTCTATTGTAAAAAATTACGATGTAAAATCAATTAAAAATAAAGAAGAAAATAAAAAGAAAGTGTGCGAAGAATTTGGGCTTACTTATAATCCTGAAAGACCATTATTTGCATTCATATCTCGTCTAGTACCGCAAAAGGGCCTTGATTTAATCAGAGAAGCTGAAAATGCGTTGAAATCTACTGAGGCTGATTTTGTATTTTTAGGAAATGGTAACTCAGATTATGAAAATCTTTTAATTTGGCTTTCAAATAATTCTTCAAATATAAGAGCTTATATTGGTTATCGAGCAGATCTTGCAAATCTTATTTATGCAGGAAGCGACTTTTTCTTAATGCCTTCAAAATTTGAACCTTGTGGCTTAAGTCAATTAATTGCAATGAGATATGGTTCATTACCTGTAGTACGAGCTACAGGTGGGCTTGAAGATACTGTTGTGGGTTATCCTTTGGCTGATTCTACTGGATTTAAATTCTGGGGGTATAACGGCTGGGATATGATGTCAGCAGTGGATTGTGCATTAGGTGTCTATAACGATAAATATACATTTAATGCTATGCGTAAATCTGCTATGGAAGCTGATTTTTCTTGGAAAAGAAGTTCAAAAGAATATCTAAATATGTATAAGGAATTATGTAAATAGTAGGAGAGTCTAATGTTGCAAAAGTTGTTCTTATCAGTAATATTAATTGGAGTCGGGCTTCTTTGTTTAAATGCTACTCTTGAGACAAGACGTTTGTCTTGTAATTCTAGAATGCAGTGCAAAGTGTATACAATTAATTTGCTTAAAGGAAATGAAATCTTAGATGGAAGAGCTTTTTCTTTTAAACAAAAGGATTTTAGAGCTATATGTAGTGACTCTTTTGGACGTAAGAAGTACGATTACAGCTTATATTTAATGGAAGGAACTGGTGCAAACAGACAGGAAATTCATTATTATAAGGGTTTCGATAAATGTAATAAAGTTGCAAATGCTCTTAACTACAAACTAGAAAAAAGGCGTGGCGTAGAGAACTTCAATTTGTCAGATAACTATATGCAGCAAATTTTGCTTGGAATATTAGGCGTTTTTGCTTTATTTTTGGGTATATTAGCTCCGTTTTGTGCAAAACCAGTAAGTGAAATGACCCCAGAAGAACAAGCAAAAATGGATGCTACCTCTAATGCGATGAGAGCTAAAGTTGAAACTTTGGTTGCTCCTGAGAGTGTTCAAAATCTAAAAAATGTAGCGAATAATGTCGAGGATATTACTAATAATCCACTTTTTCAATTCCTAAAGATGTTTTTAAAGTAAAACAATAAATTGACTGGTTGTACTAAAACAAGCTTAGTTGTTTTTGTTTTTCAAAATGTTTTTTTAAGAACGATGGGCGGTGAAATTCGGTAAGTCCATACTTGTCGATTGCTGCCAAATGTTCTTTTGTAAGATATCCTGCATTTTTTGCCCAATTATACTGTGGATACTTTGAATCTAGTTCTTCCATATATCGGTCACGTGAAACTTTTGCAAGTATACTTGCGGCTGCTATTGAGGCTGATCTACTATCACCTTTTATAACCCATTTTTGAGGATATTTAAAGTCTTTGATGAATTTATTGCCGTCAACAAGTGTCAGAATTTCTTTATTATCCAGATTTTTAACCTGAGAAATTACATCTTCTACGGCTAGTTTCATTGCTCGTAGTGATGCATTCAGGATATTTATTTCTTCAATTTCTTTGACTTCAATACAAATTGTTGAGTTTATTGTATTCTTTTTTACAATATCATATAAAGTTTCACGTTTCTTTTTTGAGAGTTGCTTGCTATCATTCAAGATTGAGAGTTCTTTTATTAATTCATCTGTAGTGTTTGGAAAATATACTGCGCTTGCAAAAACTCCTCCGGCAGCAGGGCCTCTTCCGGCTTCATCAGTGCCTATAATTAAAAATTTTCCTTGAGATTTGTCGAATGCAAATAATTCAATGATGTGAGAAGTTTCTGATGCTTTCACTTATTCCTCCAGGTCATCAAGGATAAATTTCCCTATCTTGCCGTCTCTGAAGTCTCTAAGTATGTAAATTGCGGTACGTGTAATATCAGGACTCCCTCCTGTAGCAAGCCAATTGCGCTTTGTTGCAATGTTATCAAGAGTTAATTCTTCGTCGCCTATTCCATAGTAATGTCTAACCACTGATGAATATTTTTGGTCTAATATATTTAATAGTTCTTGCGCAACGGGTTCATTTGAATAAGCGTTTTCTGAAATAGAATTTACAAAAGCTAGTTTTGTTGCAGTTTGTTGATCATCTTGTCGCATAGGAATAATTCCTGGTGTATCAAGAAGTTCTAGTTGAGGGTTAATTCTTACCCATTGCTGTTGTCTTGTTACTCCGGCTTTTGCTCCAATTTTTGTTTTAGAAGATTTTGTTAGTTTATTAATAATGCTAGATTTCCCAACATTAGGCATGCCAACAACCATGACTCTTGCTGGACGTCTTAAAAGCCCCTTTTGCATTATTGCTTGAATTCGAGGTTCGGATAGTTCTATGGCTTTTTTTATTATGCTGTTTAAGTCTTTTGAATTTTTAGCATCACATAATAGAACCGGACTATTATATTTTGACTCAAGAATTTGAATCCACTTTTTTATTTCATTTCGTTCTGTTAAATCTGATTTATTAAGCAAAATTAAACGGGGCTTGTTGCCTAACAGCCCCGTAATATTTGTATAACTGCTTGATAATGGCAGTCTTGCATCTATAACTTCAATCACGGCATCCACTAAAGAAAGTTGTTCTTTTAGTTTCTTTTCTGCTTTTGCAATATGTCCTGGATACCAGTGAATATGAAGCTTATTTTCTTTCAATTTTTTCCTTAATTCTTGTAGCTTTACCTGAACGTTCTCTCAAGTAGTATAATTTAGCACGTTTAACGTCACCACGTCTAACGATGTTAATTTTTTCAATTCTTGGAGAGTGAAGTAAGAATACACGTTCAACGCCAACACCTTGGAATACTTTTCTTACAGTGATAGTTTTGTTGATGCCAGAACCATGCTTTTTAATGATTGTTCCTTCAAAAGCCTGAATTCTTTCTTTGTTACCTTCAACAATTCTAACGAATACTTTTACAGTATCACCCGGGTTTACATCCGGAACTTCTTTTTCCATATAAGGTTTTTCTAATTCATCAATAATAGGGTTCATTTTGTTTTTCCTTTATATTTTACTTAATACTATTTTTAAATTCCTTAATCGGCTATGAATATTTTCCACAAAAATATACCGACGCACGCAAGTATTGTAATCGTAGTACAAACGCTTTAATTTTGCAAGTAGCCTTTTAATAAATGTTTACTTTGTGCTAAAATACTGTTATGAAATCTTTTATTGATAATATATTAAAAAAGAACCGAAAAAAAAGAAATCTATGCGATGTTAAAAAAATGGGTGTAGATATTGATAAAAACGAGTATTTTGAAATAAAGCTTTCAAATTCTGCACACCCAGAGAATTTTGAAAATAAATAAATTATAGCTGTAGGAGAAAGTATGAAAAAGGTTTTAGTTTTATTAGTAATTTTGAGTATGGCTTTACCTGTATTGTCTGCTGATATTAAAAACGAAAGACAAAAGAAAGATGAAAGTGTTTTGCGTGCTATTGTAAATTCTGATTCCGGACGTTTGTCAAAACATCATACATCTTTTAGGGAAGATTATTACTTATATAAGCACAAGGATAAAAATTCTGTATTTGCTCAAATTGTTTCATTAGAGAAAAAGTATTCTAAGAAAACTGATGCTGAATCTAAGCTTAATAAAGAATATTTAGCGAAGGCTAGATCTTTGTATCTTTATCTTGCTGAATATCCGAGTGATAAGGCCTTAAGTTCTGATTTTGTTAAAGAATTTAATTCAAAACTAATCGTTATCCCTGATGAAGATTATGTCAAGCTAGATGACGATATAGTAATGCTAATTGAGTTAATAAACGTCTATAAATAGAAGTAACATTAAATATTTATTTTTTTATGGTTATTGAGATCTTTTTTCAAGGCTCTTGTGCTTAGTTTTTTTGCTTTTTCTCCCATAAATTTTTCGATATTTTGCTTAAGTTCAAGGAAGAAAATATCTTTTTTGCGAATTAAGTCAATAAATTTATCTTGGTGTTTACCTGTTATTATATAATAAGTTTTTTTCTTTGTAGGTCTTTTATCAGAAAAAACATAACTTTCAGGGAGATTAGCTTTAATTTTTGCAGCTAAATCTTTTGCATTTTTAGGACTTGCTGTAAATTTGGCAAAGCCGGTAAAATTTGGATTTATGTTAGAAGTCTTGTTAATCATGTGTTTCTCGCATATTTTGTGCATTGCTAATAAGATAATACATGTGAAGAAAATTTTTTGCTAAAAAAAGATTTCCATTAAGGAAATCTTTTTAAATGGTGGGCCCGGAGAGACTCGAACTCTCACACATCGCTGCGCTAGATCCTAAGTCTAGTGCGTCTACCAATTTCGCCACAGGCCCGCACTTATTATTTAACTTTGTGCAACATTTCTGTCACATTTACTAATTTAGCGTAATCGGTTTTGAAAGTCAAGTATATTTTACTTATCTTCCCATACAATAATATTCAAAGCCTCTTCTTTGCATTCTTTCAGGGTCATATTGATTGCGTCCGTCAAATATAATAGGTTGCTTCATAAGTGATTTTATTCTGTCAAAGTCAGGTCTTCTGAATTCGTTCCATTCCGTAAGTAGCAACATACAGTCAACGCCATCTACTGCATCGTATGCATTTTGCGCATACATAATACTATCGCCCCATAGATTGCGGGCAAAATCAAAAGCTTTTGGATCGTAGGCTTTTACTTTTGCTCCAAGAGAAAGCAATGCGTTGATAATTGTTATAGAAGGTGCCATGCGCATATCATTCGTTTTAGGTTTAAATGCCAAGCCCCAAACTCCGAAAGTCATGTTTGAAATATTAGATTTAAATCTTGCTAGAAGTTTATTGATAAATATAATTCGCTGTTCTTTATTAACTTCATCTGCAGCTTCTAAAAGTTTATAACCGCAGTTATTATCTTGTGCTGTTTTTAGTAGAGCTTTTACATCTTTTGGAAAGCAGCTTCCGCCATATCCTAGTCCAGGAAACAAGAATTGAGAACCAATTCTTTTGTCTGAGCACATGCCAATTCTTACCATTTCCGCATCTGCACCTACAGCTTCACAAATATTAGCTATTTCATTTGCATATGATATTTTTACGGCTAAAAATGAATTAGCTGCATATTTTGTCATTTCTGCAGATTTTACATCCATCATGATAACAGGATTTCCCGTTCTTAAAAATGGAGCATAAAGTTCCTGCATAATTTCGGAGGCTTTTTGTGAATTTGAACCGATTACAACTCTGTCGGGTTTTAAGAAGTCGTCTACAGCTGCACCTTGTTTTAGGAACTCAGGGTTTGAGACAACATCAAATTCATGGTCAGTATGTTTTTTGATTATTTCAGTTACTCTTTCTGCTGTGCCAACAGGAACAGTAGATTTGTCTACTATAACTTTATAACCATTAATTGCTTTTCCTATACTTTCTGCAACAGCTTCGACATATTGTAAATCGGCAGCACCATCTTCACTTTGTGGTGTACCTACTGCAATAAAGCAAACTTGTGAGTTCTTTACGGCATAATCTAAGTCAGATGTAAAAGTTAATCTTTTTTCATCTACATTTACTTTTATCAAATCTTCTAAGCCAGGTTCATAAATTGGGACGATTCCTTTTTCCAGTTGTTCAAGTTTCTTGGTGTCATTGTCAACACAAATTACATTGTTTCCCATTTCTGCTAAGCATGTTCCAACTACTAAACCTACATAACCTGTTCCGATAACACAAATTTGCATGATTAAATCTCCTATTATATTGTTAATTCTAGCATGAATACTGAATTTTTGAAAATTTAGAATTTTAATGTATAATCTTATAGTATTAAATACTTTGAAGAGGACTTTATTTTATGGAATATGTGTTAAAGAATACGATATCTAAGGATGCGTTTAAGTATGGTTACTTGCTAAAAAAGATTTACCCATACATAAGACCTGTTATGGGAAGGGCTTTGTTAAATGTCCTTATTGCTATACCTTTAGGACTATTGGATGGCGTTGTAGCTCTATCGTTAAAGCCATATTTAGATTTGGTTGTTAATGGTAATCCTGAGCAAGTTTATATGGTAATGGGTCATCCTATTCATGTTCAAGCAACTTTTGCAGCTATAATTCCTTTTGGTATTGTTGCTTTTGCTCTATTCCAAGGCGTTTTAAAGTATTTAAGTAATTATTTAACTGACTGGACTGGTCAGAAAGTTTCAAATTCATTAAAGATTGATTTATTTAAAAAACTAACCTATTTGGATCCGCAGTTTTATGATGTAAATTCATCAGGATTAGTGTTAACTCGTTTTTTATCTGATCCTGACACTGCTTCAAGGAGTATTATTGAAAGCTTAAAATCATTTATAGCTACATTCTTTGGCTTAGTTGGTCTAGTAGGGGTTCTTCTATACAACTCTTGGCGTTTAGCTATTATCGGATGCACTATTATGGCAATTGCCGTGACTCCGGTAATTTTTATAAGAAAAAAGATAAAGTCTGTTTCTAATGCAACAATGGTTGTTGGTGGTAATATGACTACTAATTTCAATGAAACTTTTGCAGGTAACAAGATTATGGCTGCTTATAATTTGCAAGAGGATCAAAATGCTAAGTTTCAAAACCAAATTCACCAGCAATTCAATTTGGCAATGTCTTTAACTAAAAGAGTTGGTTGGATGTCTCCAATTATGTATTTTGTTTGCTCAATAGGTATTGCATTGGTTATGGCTTATGGTAACCATTTGATTCTTTCTGGTGAAATGACTGCTGGAAGTTTTGCTTCTTTCGTAACTTCATTGTTGCTTTTGTATAAGCCTACTAAAACTTTAGGTAATACTTTAACAAATCTTCAAGGAACTTTTGTTGCTATGGGACGTGTTTTTGAGTTGTTTGATTTGCAACCGCACATTAAAAATGCTCCTGATGCAATTAAAGCTCATGGGCTTAACGATTCTATCGAGTTCAAAAATGTATGTTTTGAATATGTTAAAGATGTTCCAGTATTAAAGAATTTCAATTTATTTGTTAGAAAAAATGAAACTATCGCTTTGGTCGGAAATTCCGGAGGTGGTAAAAGTACTGTTGTAAGCCTTATTCCGCGATTTTATGATGTTACATCCGGATCTGTTAATATTGATGGTGTTGATATAAGAAAATTTGAATTAAATTCTTTAAGAGACCAAATTTCATTTGTATTCCAAGATAATTTCCTTTTCTCAGGGACTATTAGAGATAATATTATGATGGGAAATGAACATGCCAGTGATGAAGATTTAGAAAAAGTTGTTAAAATGTCTCATTTAGATGAGTTTATTTCAACTTTGGATAAAGGTTTGGATACTTATGTAGGAGAACGTGGTACTACCCTATCTGGAGGACAACGTCAGCGTGTTGCTATTGCAAGGGCTATGTTAAAGGATGCTCCTATTGTAATTCTTGATGAAGCTACCTCTGCTCTTGATAATAAATCTGAGGCTATTGTTCAAAAAGCTCTCGATAACTTAATGCAAAATAAAACTGTATTTGTAATTGCTCACAGACTTTCTACTATTAAGAATGCTGATAGAATTGCGGTTGTTAATGAGGGTGAACTTGCTGAACTTGGTACTCATGAAGATTTGATGCATATCGAAAATGGTATTTACAGAAAACTCTATGAAATGCAGTTTAAAATCCAAGAAGAAGCTCAAGAGGTGATTTAATGGCTCATTATGTTATTAAAAAGTGGATTGAACCTTATGTTTTATTGGAGACTTTAAAGTCTCATTATGAAATGAAAGAGCTTATTTTTGACGGGTTTTCAAAAAAGACTCTAAAAAATAATTTTATTGCAGAATTACAGAAGGGCTATGCTTTTGGGCTGTATATGAAAAATGTAAATAAGTTTTATATTTTTAAGAATGGTGAAGATTTGAATATTGAAGCTTTATTTAACTTTTCTTCAGAAGATTATTTAATGGATGAGTCTTATGAAAATGCTCTAAATTTAGTAGATATGGGCAAAGCAGAAGCTTCTGTTATTATGTTTTAATATTTGTTAACATTAGGCAATTTTTATATCTAAATTTACTTTATATATACACAGGGGATATAAGGGGATATAAGGGGATATAAAAATTGTTTGGAACAATAGGACATACTACATATATTCAAAACAATTTCTTCGGACCAAGAAATTACGGAACACCATGTATGGGTGGAAATAATTTTTACAATGGTTCATTGTTCGGTTTTGGATTTGGTTGTGCTCCTTCATTTCCGACTACATTTCCACCATGTCCTTCTGTTCCAGTTTGTGGTTTTCCATCATTTGGTTTTATGCCAACTATGCCACTTTTTGGTGGATTCAATAATTTCTGGGGCGGATTTAGCATGCCTAATTTCGGTATGTTAACTCATACAATGGATGTGTTTTCATTATTGAATACATTTAATGCCACAACTAATTTAACAAAAAATTTCTTTAATACATTTTCTTCTTTAACTGCTAATAATAGAGCTGCAGCTTCTGTAGCATCAGTTAGAAATGCTAAAGTTAATACATCTACTAATTTAGCTGAAATAAATGAAGCTGGTTACAACTCTGAAAAAGGTGGAGCTTTAGCAAAAGAAGTTGCTAAAAATGCAGTTGGGTTTACTGGATATTGTGCAAAATACGTTAGAACAGCTCTTGATAATACTGGACTTGGAACAGGTGAAAGAGGTGATGGCTATGAATATGCAAGTATCCTTTCTCACAACCCTAATTTTAAAGAAGTTTCTACTAAAAACTTAAATTTATCTTCATTACCAGCAGGATGTATTCTTGTATATGACAGAGGTGTTTCTGGATATAGCAGAAATGCTGGTCATGTTGAAGTAACTCTTGGTAATGGTCAAGCAGTCAGTGATGGAGTAACAAATAATATAAGAAATGGTGCAAGAGTATTTATTCCGGTCTAGATTTTAGCGATAAAATCGTCAACAGCATCTTTAAGTTCATTTAGATTGCCGTTATTGAAAATTGTATAATCGCACAGGTCTTTCTTTTGGTCCTGTGAAATTTGAGCGTTCATTCTCAGATGTGCATATTGAAGTGTATAGTTATTCCTTGAAATTAAGCGTTCCTCGCGAATTTTATCATCCGTATAAATAAGAAGAGATTTATCAAACAAATCAGTCATATCAGCTTCAAAAAGAAGCGGGATTGCAACAAAACAGACTTTTTCATTTTTGTTATTATTGAAGAAGTCTTTTATTCGATTTCGTATTTCCGGATGGATAATGCTTTCAAGCTTATTTTTTGACTCAATATTATTAAAAACGAGTTGTCCGAGTTTTTCTCTTGAAATTTCTCCGTTTTCTATGCAGCTAGGAAAAGCTAGTCTTATTTCATCTGATGTTTGTAGAATTTCATGCGCTACTTTATCTGTATCAAGTACCTTAAATCCTTTTTCTTCAATTAGTTTTTGCACAGTTGATTTCCCTGATGCAATATTTCCAGTTAGAGCAAATTTAAGCATTTTTGGAAATCCTGTTTAAAAAGTTTTTAAGCTCTTTTATTTGTTGAGGTTTTATCGGTTTAATATCTCCGCGTTTTAATCCTTGGATAGAAATTGTAGCATGCTGAATTCGTTTAAGTGATTTAACTTCATATCCTACGTATTCAAACATTTTTCGGATTTGTCTGTTTAATCCTTGATATAAGGTTACTTGCATCATTGTTCTTTCATTATCAACTTCCAGAACTGAAATATCTGCGTAGGCAATTTTGCCTTTTTCTATTTCGATTCCGTTAGCTAGTTGTTCAAGCTCGTGTTGATGAATTTTTCCGTTAATTGATACAAGATATACTTTTGGAACTTTTATTGACGGGTGAGTTAATTCATTTATTAAATCGCCGTCATTTGTCAATATTAACAATCCTGTAGAATCTTTATCCAGTCTTCCGACAGGTTTTAGATGAGACATACTTTCCGGCAAAAGATCATAAATCGTTTTTCTGCCCTTTTCATCATCAGCAGTCGTTATATATCCGGCAGGTTTATAAAATCTATAATATTCGTGTTTTACTGGATGTATAAGCTTTTTGTCGACAAATACTTTATCCTTGGCTTCTACAATATAGCCAAGTTCTGTAATCTTTTTCCCGTTAACAAGAACTCTGCCTGCTTCAATAAGTTCATCTGCTTTTCTTCTGGAACATAATCCTGAAGATGCTATGTATTTGTTTAAACGAGTGCCGGACATTTTAATGACCTTTCAAAGCTTTCAGCCAAAATGCTTGGCATCCTTCTGTATAATTTACCTTCATTTGAGATTGCGACAACATCTACTTCGGCCTCTATATACTTTTTGCCTGTTTGCTTCGATAGAATAGATTGTTTAAATGTCACTGAAAGTCCGTTAAATTTTGAAATTTCAGTTTCTATAATAATTTCATCATTTAGTTTCGCAGACATTTTATATTTGATATTTAAGTTTGTGACAGGAAGTACAATATCTTGTTCTTTTAGATCAATTAAATTGTGCCCCATCATTTCACATAGATAAACTCTGCCCATCTCAAGCCATCTAAGATAAGAACCATGCCAAACAACGCCATAGGCATCTGTATCAGAATAAAAAACTTTTTGTTCAAATGTATGTTTCATATTGTTATATTAGCACGAATTAGTAATAAGATTTGTAAAAATATTATTACTTTGAGCAATTTAAAGTTTGTTCTGTTTTATTTTCTAATGTAGGTGTAGATGTCATGACTTTTGTTCAAAATATAGGTTATCCAAATCAAAACTATTATCAAACAATGCCATTTGAGCGTAGAGAATATGCTTATGATAATTATCCGCGTTCAGAAGGTCAAGATAATTATGCTAAAACTGCAATTACGGCAGGTTTTTTACAGTTGTTATCTTCCTCGTTGAATAAAGTTTCTCGCTGGTTGGGAAATAGGCTCGCAAATGGGAAAGAATTTTCTACTCCAGAAAACGTTCATCGTGTTGCAAATGACATGGTCAAAAATAATAACTTGGATGTGACTATAGAATATATTAGTCCTGAAAATTTGAGTAAAATGTCTCAAAAGTATGGTCCAGGTCTGGATGATGTTGCAGCTGGCAGAAATGCGTTTTTCTCACCAGAAAAGAATTTAGCTGTTGCACCTAAAGCAAAACCATCTTTACTTCCTCACGAATTAGGGCATGCCATAAATTCTAAGAGTAAATTTTGGTCAATAATGCAAAAATCAAGACGCTATACCCCAATGGTTCCTTTAGCTGTATGGTTTTTGTCTAAAACTGGCAAAGATGAAAATGGAAAACCGAATTTTGTTGAAAGAAACGCCGGATTGCTCGGCTTTAGTGCATTCCTACCTACAATAATTGAAGAAGGTAAGGCTTCTTTAAGAGGTATTGAGCAAGCGAAAAAAACATTAGCAAAAGAAATAAAATCAGGTAAAGTTAATCTTGGTGCACTAAAACGCAACTATTTAATAGCTTGGCTTACATACGTTTTAGCAGGTATAGGCCTTGGCGTTGCGACAAAATATTCAATAGTTGAAAATAAACTTTATGATAAAAATTAAAAATATAAAATAAAACTATTGACGGGAAAAAATGTTTAGGTTATATTAAAGAAGCACTCAGTTCTGAGTGTTTGAAATTACCCCCGTCGGGATGTGGCGCAGCTTGGTAGCGCACCTCGCTTGGGACGAGGGGGTCGCACGTTCAAATCGTGTCATCCCGACCATTTAAAAAAGCCCTCTTAATTGAGGGCTTTTTAATTTTTTGTTTATTTGTGTTCGAAAAGATAGTTGCTGTATTTATATGTCTTTTTGATTTTATATCCGTAATTGGTTAGTAGTTCGTTTACTTTTGTAAAGTTTTCCGGAAATATTTCAATAAATATTAAGGGTTTATATTTTTTTAGTGTTTCTTCAGCTCCCTTTAGTACTAAAATTTCGTGTCCTTCAACATCTATTTTTATAAAATCTATTTTTGTTTCTGGAATTTTTATATTATCAAGTGTATTAACTTTTATTGAGAGTCCTTTTTTATCAGTACATTTTGTTATTGACGTCCCACCTATGTTGTCATTTGAATATTTCGATATAATGGCAGTACTCTTTTCATCGCTTAGACCGATATTATATGGTTTTATAATTTCTTCTAAATTATTTAATGCAATATTTTTTTCTAGAATTTTAAACGTTGTATCTATAGGTTCAAATGCATAGATCTGTTTTGGATTTAGCTGTGTTGCCCAATATATTGAGTGGTTGCCAATGTTGGTTCCAATATCTATTATGACTGCATTTGTTGGAATGTAATTTTCAAGCTCTTTAAGAATGTCGTTTTCGTAAAATTCTGATTTATCAACAATACATTTTTGAATTGTATCTAGTGGATAATTGGGAACATAGAATTTAATATTGTTTATTCTGCAAATATCATCAGGCATTGATAATTTTGTTTGAATTTGTTTGCAGGCTCTATATATATCATCATTGTTTTTTGTATTTCTTTTGATTTTTATTTTAGCTCCGCAAATATTGAATATTGTGTGTCTTTTATCATCTGAAACTTTGATTGCCAATAGTTTGTTTAAATTTTTCTCTTTCATTTTGCCCTCCTTGTATACAATTTTGATGTTATAAATTTAACATAAAAACAAATATAAAGGGTAAAATGCGTAAAATTTTTACACGATATAGAATTGGAATTGTATTAGTTCTAAATTTTATTATGTTTTTTAGTTTTACATATTAGGTATTATAGGGCCTTTATAGTATTCGTAAAGTTCCATAGTATCATCTGGTAATTTACGTCCCGAGCAAAGAGCATTAAAGCATTCTGCTACAAATTCTTTAGGATTTGTTTGAGCATACCAAGAAGTTTTTGCGGCTGTTTGCTGTTTTGTCTCATCTGCTATGAATTTTTCAGTATGTTTTTTTGATAGCCTTCCCCATAATATATCTTTTAGGGACGTATTCATTGAATGTAAGTGGTGTCCCATTTCATGGTATAGGACATCAAATTTGCTGTTTCCTCTTGCTGTTGCTGTATCTGTGACAGGGTTTACATCAACAAGTAATGCTAAAATTTCTTTTAATTTTGGACTGAGTTCTTCGTCTTTTAGATTTTTATAATCTTCAAAATTAACTGATATATTATTTGCTTTTAGTATATCTATAGAATCTTTATCATTTAAAATTTTGTTTTGTAGAATTGATAGTTTATTTTTATCAAAATATTTAAGAGATTGAACATAATCGTCGCATAGCATAATGCCTTGTAATGCGTCAAATCTGCTGAATTCTTCAGGTTTGGTAAGCATCTTATCGCAGAGACTTAGTATTTGATTATGTGTATTTCTATCAGCACCGGTTATATAGCCTCCTAATATTTGATTATTTTCAACTTTAGGATTAATTTTTAACTGGTCTAGTAGTTTTTGAAAATGAGTTTGAGCATTATCAATATAGTCTTTGTTGAAAATAATATGGCTGTTATCACCTTTTTGATTAAAGCTGTTGCACCAAGCTATCGCAGCTCTGCCATCAGATTTTGTGTGTTCTGCAATTTCATCAGCAGTTGCAAATCTTAATTTTTTTACAATATTAGCTTTACCTTTGAATCTGTTATTTATATTTACAAGTCCTTCATTTACCCAATTGGCCATTTCTAAATCGTTACCGAAATCAAAGGTCTTTATGTTAAAGTTTTGTTTGGCAAAGTTGACAGCTTCGTCAATTGTATTAGCTTTTACAAAATCAATGTGTTCTGCAAAGTTGGCAGGTTCTAAAGTCTTACCTTTAGTGAAAATGGCAGCAGCTATTAAGCTTGCAAATGCTAAAATTCCTGCACCAATTCCGATTTTTTGATTTGTTGAGAGTTCTTTTTTATTCTCTTTTTTTATAAATTCATCAGGCTTTGATGTGTTTAAGTTTGTTTTTGCATTATTGTTTGAATTTATATTTGATGGTTGCGCTATAGTTGCAGTGTTTGCTCTAAAATTTATATTACCTAACACTTGTCCTATCAAAATATTTCTCCTACAGCAATTTCCCTTACTATTTATATTAAAACTTAAAGATAAATAAAATTGCTATTATTCAAATTTATTGACTTGACCTCATTTTTATATTAAGCTTTTAGGGAAAGATTTTACACTATTAAGAGAGGATTAGGGAAAAGTGGATTTTGTAGGATTAACTATTGAAATATTAAAGATATTAGCTTCATTTGTAGGAAGTTATGGCCTTGCGATAGTTGTTTTGACGCTTATTGTAAGAGCTGCACTATGGCCTTTGAATGCTTCACAACAACGTTCTATGAAGATGATGCAGAAGCTCCAGCCAAAATTAAAAGCTATTCAGGATAGATATAAATCTAATCCTCAAGTTATGCAACAAAAAATGATGGAATTTTATAAAGAACATAAATTCAACCCTATGGGTGGATGTTTGCCTTTATTGATCCAAATGCCGATATTTATCTTGTTGTATTCAGCATTGATGAATCCAGCATTTATTCAAGTTGCTGGTAATTCTAAATTTTTATTCATAGATCGTCTTGATACAACATTAAGAGCAAGTGCAGGGATTTCAAATGATGGTGTAATGGGAACATCAAAATATGATACTTTTATTCCTGGAAAAGTTGCAAAAGTTTATTTGCCAGATGAAGTGCTTGATAATGTTAAAATTACAAAACCAAAGACAGCTTTAGAAGTTCAAGGTGAAATTAAACCTGGTGAAAATCTTGATTTGAAAATGAGCCTTGATCATTTGGATTTGAAATTCAGTCAGCTTGAAAAAATTGAAAAAGCTGAAATTACAATAACTGATATTAATACAAAAGAGATGGAAAAAATTACGTTCAATCGTAAAGACGGACTTTTAATTGCATCTGTTCCTACTATTGAAATTAAGAAAGAATTCCATTGGGATATCTTAGCTTTAATTGTTCTATTTGGTATTACAATGTGGCTATCTCAAAAACTAATTATGTCGCAGACAAATAAAAATAAAGCTGATGTAGATCCTACTCAGGAAGCAATCCAAAAGTCTATGAGTACTTTTATGCCAGTTATGATTATCGGTACTTTTGTGATTGTTCCAATCCCTGCTGGTGTATTTATTTACCTAATTGTAAGTAACGTAGTTCAGGTTATTCAAACTCTAGTTATTAATAAGCAACTAGAGATGGAAGAATCTGCTAAGAAAGTTTCAGCATCGGACGGATCTAAGGTTATAGAAGCTGAAATCGTCGATGATAAGAATAATAAAAAGTAGGCTGGAATGTTATTATCAGAATTTGATTATGAATTACCTGAAGAATTGATAGCACAACTTCCTGCTGATAAACGTGAAAATTCAAGAATGCTTGTACTTAATCGTCACAAGCATTCTATTTCTCATAAGCATTTCTATGATATTGTTGATCTAATTGAGCCAAATTCTTTGTTGGTTTTGAATAATACCAAAGTTCTTCCCGCAAGGCTTTATGGAACTAAAGATACAGGGGCAAAGATTGAGATTTTCCTTTTAAAACAAAAAGAAAATGATAATTGGGAGGTTTTAATTAAGCCGTCTAAAAGAGTTAAATCCGGTACTATTATAAAAGTTAGTGATGAATTATCTGTCGAAGTAATAAAACGCCTTGAGGATGATGGTGAGTGGCTTGTAAAACTTATTTATGCTGGTGGAAATGTTCTTGAAGTTTTGCACAGGAACGGTAATATTCCTCTTCCTCCATATATTGAAAGAAAACTTCAGAGTGATGAAATCAAAAAGCTTGACTTTGAACGCTATCAGACTGTATATGCGAAAGATGAAGGCTCTGTTGCAGCTCCGACTGCAGGATTACATTTTACTCAGGAAATTTTGCAGAAATTGAAAGATAAAGGTGTAGAGATTGCCTATGTAACTTTAAATGTTGGTTTAGGAACTTTTCGTCCTGTAAAATGTGAAAATGTTTTGGAACATAAAATGCATTCTGAAACTTTTGAAATATCTCAAGAGGCTGCAGATATTATTAATAGAGCCAAATATGAGGGTAGAAAGCTTGTTGCAGTTGGAACAACTACTGTAAGAACCTTAGAAACTGCTTATCAAAAATATGGTAAGATTTGTGCTTGCCATGATCATTCGGAATTGTTTATTTATCCGCCTTATGATTTTAAGGTTATTGATAATTTGATTACAAATTTCCACTTGCCAAAATCAACACTTTTGATGCTAGTAAGTGCTCTTGCTGGAAAAGAATTTATTTTTGAAGCTTATAAAGAAGCTATTGAAAATAAATATAGATTTTTTAGCTATGGGGATTGCATGTATATTTGTTAATTTTGGTCTGGAACAAACTCAATTAAGTCAGAAATTCTGCAATTGAAATATTTACACAACTTGTCCATTGTGTGGATACTAATATTTATATTTTTGTTATTCCTAATGTTTGACAGCGTTGATTTACCGATGCCAGTTTTTTTGAAAATATCATCGGCTGTTGTTCTGTGCTGCCAAATTAAGTCATCAAGTTTAAATACTATCATTTTCTTATTATAAACTTTGATATTACATGATTGACATTATTTATTACTTCTAATAATATTATTATGATAAGTAATAAATAATTGTAATAAATCTTAGGAGAAATGTGTATGAAAAGAGGAGCTTTTACATTAGCTGAAGTGTTAATAACCTTGGGCATAATAGGGGTTGTTGCAGCAATGACACTTCCGGGTTTAATTTCCAAATATGATAAAAAAGTAGCTACGACTCGCCTGAAAAAATTCTATACAAGTTATCTGCAAGCAATTTCATTAAGTGATTTTGAGAATTCAAGTGTAGAGGGAGCAGATATCTTATTATCAGGATCATCTCCCGAACAAATGCTTAGTTGGTATAATCGATATTTGCAACCTTATCTTAAAACTGTTAAGGTTGCAAAAACTGCACTTGGTATTGAAGTAAAATTTTTAGACGGAAGCGGGATGCTTATATCTAAGGATGAGGGTTGTGCTGCAGGTACTGCCTGTACTCATATTCTATATTGTGTTGATTTTAAATATTGTGAAGAATATAAAGATAAAAATCGTTTATATAATCATGCAGATGGGAAGAATACTTTTTTATTCTATTCAGGTATCAATTTTGTTCCTGCTGTTCTATATGAATATGAAGATAATGGAAGTGTTACTTCAATAAGCAATTTTAATCGTGAAGATGTTGTAAAGGCGTGTAAAAATCATGTAAGAAATTGTACAAGATTACTATTGATTGATAATTGGGAATTTAAGGATGATTACCCTAGGTGGTAAACTGGCATGTTTGTGCTAAAATTAAACTACGATGAATTTAGATAGTGCGATAGATAGTTTTTTATCACCGATAGCCGATAAGATTTCAGGGATTATTTTCAGTCACGTGACAATTCACGGGGTGAAAGTTGAATTCCTTATTGCGTTATTGATGATTGCAGCTTTTTATTTTACTTTCCGTACTCGATTTATTGGAGTATGGGGATTTAAGCATGCATTAAAACTTATTACCAAAAATTATGAGCATAAAGATATTGTCGTAAAAAAGAAAAGAGGAGAAGTTTCTTCTTTTCAGGCTTTGACTGCGACAATTTCAGCTTCAGCAGGTATAGGTAATGTTGCTGGCTCTGCGGCTGCAGTGTCTGTTGGTGGCCCTGGAGTTATTTTTTGGATGGTTATTGCCGGATTTTTCTCTATGGCTTTAAAATTTGCAGAAGTACTTTTGGGGTTAAAATTCCGTCAGATTAATAAAGATGGGACTGTTGCTGGCGGGCCTATGTATTATATTCAAGCAGGGTTAAAAAATCATAAAATTCTTGGTAAATTTTCACCATATCTTGCAAAAATTTATGCGGTATGTTGTATTTTTGCAATGATTGGCGGATGGAATTTATTTCAAATAAATGCTATGACAACTCAAATCACAGAAGTTACAGGTGGTGAAAATAGCTTTTTTGCAAATCAAAGCTGGTTGTTAGGTCTTATTGTTGCTATTATAACTTATTTTACAATTATTGGCGGAATTAAGGCGATAGGTAAGTTTACATCAAAAGTTACGCCTGCGATGTGTACTTTGTATGTTGCCTCTGCTTTTGTTGTTTGTCTTATGAATATTCACCATTTGCCGCATACTATTCATATTATTATAACAGAAGCTTTCAAGCCAAGGGCAATGGAAGGTGGAATGTTTGCTTGCATGTTATGGGGATTTAGAAGAGCTATGTTTGCAAATGAATCAGGGCTTGGAACTGCACCTATTGCATTTTCTGCAGTAAAGACAAGTAAGCCTGTTGCTCAAGCTTTTATTGCCATGCTTCAACCTTTTGTGGATACTGTAATCGTTGGTTCTGCAACTGCGTTTGTGATTGTTGTAAGTGGCGTTTATCTTCAAAATACAGGGCTTGCAGGGATTGAATTAACATCAAAAGCTTTTGGCACAGTGTGTCCATTTTTCCCTGTTTTGTTAACTTTTATGGCAAGCTGTTTTGTTCTTTCAACAATGCTATGCGGCTCATATTACGGAATTAAGGGTTGGAACTTTTTATTCGGTGAGTCAAAATTGACAACAAGAACTTTTCAGGTTATATATTGTATATTCATTGTAATTGGTTCAGCCATGAACTTTAAAAGTATTATAAATCTTTCAGATGCGTTTACTTTATTCTTGGCGGTTCCGAATTTGATAGCAGTTTTCATACTTTCGGATGTTGTGATGAAGGAATTAAAACGCTATTGTAGAAAATATAATGTTGGGCTATTTAAAAATAATAAAGAGGAGAGAAAAGATGAAGAGTCAATGCCTGGAGATTGTAAGACAGAAGTGTGAAAGCTGTAAAGGCTGTGCGCTTGCAAAAACCAGAAATAATGTAGTATTTGGGGATGGAAATCCTTCTACTGCCAGAATAGTTTTAATTGGGGAAGCTCCTGGGGAAATGGAAGATGAAATGGGCATGCCATTTGTTGGACGTGCTGGTCAATTATTGGATGAATTTCTTTCTGAAGCAGGTATTTCTCGTCAAAATGATTTGTATATTATAAATACAGTTAAATGTAGACCACCTGAAAATAGAGTTCCAACCGATGAAGAAAAATCTGCTTGTCGTAAATTTTTGGAAGCTCAAATTGATGTGATTAAACCTGAAGCTATTATTCTATGTGGTGCTACAGCTTTAAAATCATTTATTGAACTTGATAAAAAACAAACTATTTCTAAAGTTCGTGGTAAATGGATGTCTGTAAGTGTTGATGGCGTTGAATATAAAGCAATGACTATCTTCCACCCATCTTATTTGCTAAGAAACCACTCTATGGAAGAAGGTTCACCAAGAAGACTAATGCAACAAGATTTAGCTGAAATTAAAAGCTCAATTCTTGATAAAGAATTTATGGGTCAGGCTAAAGAACTTGCTATGGTATAATTTATAAAAGTACAAAAACGATAGGTTGTGTAAAACACAACCTATCGTTTTTAATTGCAAAATTTCAAGTTATATATTATAATATTATGAATAATATATTAACAAGGAGGTTGATATGCAAAAATTAAGTATAGAGAGAATTTCGGGGGGGGGGGCTACCGACTAACAGATAAGTCAAGCATTACCGACTTAGACCTCCGAGATAAAGAAAAGTGTAGAAAGGTAAGCCGTGCCAAATGACACGGTGATTTTGAGTGTAAAAAATGTTAAAATAAAAGATAGTATAAATTTGGAGGTTTCATGAAAAATAAAACAGCTTTTACGTTAGCGGAAGTATTGATAACATTAGGTTTGATAGGTATTGTTGCAGCTTTGACTATACCAAATGTTACATCGTATTATCGTAAAAAGGTTGTAGAAACTAGATTAGCAAAGTTTTATTCAACTATGAATCAGGCTGTTCAAATGTCCGAGAAGGATAATGGGCCGAAAGAATATTGGGAGAAGCTGGGTGATAATGTTCAAGATGGTGAAATACTTCCAACTATTTGGTTTGATAAATATTTAAAACCGTATCTTAAATATTCAGATTTAAAAGTGAATGATGTGACTGGTCGTGTTATGGTTTATTTTCCTGATGGAAGTTTGTGTCTCATAGGTGGTTTAAGTTTTCACTTTTGGCCTGAAGCGGGAACCTTTGAAAATTACAATGCAGATGCCGATACTTCTGCAGGAGAATCTAGAAATAACTATAAAATTTCCGGTATAAAATATTTTACTTTTTTCTTCGCTCCATATTCTCTTGAAGAAAATCACAAATTCCATTATAAAAAAGGTGTTGAGCCTTATAAAGTTAAATGGGATGGTACTATTGAAAAACTTAAAAATGATAGTTCTATAGGCTGTCGTGAAACAGTCTCAAATGAACGAGCTTATTGTACAGCTTTGATTCAGCAAAACGGTTGGAAGATTCCTGATGATTATCCGTTAAAATTTTAAAAAATAACCTGTATTTAGTACAGGTTATTTTTGTTTTTCATGTTTGCATTTACAATACCTGGTTCTAATTCTGAACCTGTTACAAGTCTTCTGAATGCAAATTGTGCTTTCGGTAGGCAATATGCAAGTAAGAAGCTGCTTAGTCCGACATTTGCAAGAATATTAAATGTTTTTATTCCTTTTGCTCGTTTTGCAAGTTTTTCTACTGATTGGGAAGCTTTTGTAGATTTTGCAAATTCTTCTATATCATTTTTGAATTGTGCAAGTTTCTTGATATCGATATAAGCTCTTGGATCTCGAATATTTTCGTTAAGCATTTTTATCTTCTCAAATTTGTTCGCATATTTTACAAATAGACTTTTAGGATTATTATCTACAAAATCTAAAAGGTCTTTTGCATTATCTGATTTTGGTAAAAGTAATTTTCCGCTTTTAATTTCTTCTATGAAATTTTTATCTGCTAAGATTAGTGGATCCAAGTTTGTGTTTAATTTAAATGCCTTTTGGGTAAAAATGTTCATACCTTTTTCAATTTGTTCAGGTGCGACATAATTAAGGTACATCATACCAGCCATTTTGAATGCTATATCTTTTGCTTCATTACGATTACCGTCAGGGCCTTTTCTTGCTGTCACAATTCTTCCGAATGCATATCCGCCATCTATTACTTCCATTTTTTCTTTTGTTGAAAAGTTTGCTAATGTTGACATTATGTTACCGGTAAAAGAAGTTTTTGATGATTTTTGTGCTGTTTTGTTTAAATTGTTTTCAGTTTGAGTTGTTTGGTTTTGATTATTTTGTTTTGCCTTTCTAAGTTCTTCTATTTTTTTTGCTGAAGATGCAAAAATTAATTTCGGCAATATAAACCCAATCATAGCAATAGGGATAATTGTTGAAGCTAAAAATTTAGTTCCAAGAAGCATTTGATAAGTTTTTTTAGCTTTTGCATCACGTAATTTTATTAAGTCTTTAACTGCATCAGGAGCAATTTTTTCAAATTTTTTGATGTTGTATTCTAAGCCTTGAGCATCTTCTTCTTTTAAAAGTTTTAAATTAATGTTAGGGTTAAAACCTGATTTTTTGATTATTTTGTTGGTAATTGCGTCTAAAAGAGGAATTGCACCCAGCCAAATACCAGAACCTATGTATTCATCCAAAAATCTTTCTCTTGTTGCAAGTTTTTGGATTTCTTTATCGTTTTTATTTTCTTGGTATGTAAGATAAACTTTTGTTGGAACTTCAATTCCACAATCTCTTACTAGAAGGGGGTATATGCTGCTGTTGTTTCCGATAGCTGAAATTATACTTGTTATTGACATTTTAATATTTCTCCAATTCTTTTATGTACTTACTAAGACCAATTCACGCGGGGCTCCTGAAAAGGCCGTTTTATAAAAGAATTGAACCTAAAATTTTAAAATTTGCGCATCATCAATTCTACAGCCTTTTCAGGTTGATATGATGATGTAAATGCAAATTTAAGGTAAATTCATTTTTCATTATGTTTTTTATGTTAGCAAAAAAATTTTAAATTTCAATATGACTATAGTATATCATTATACATTTCTAAAAACTCATTGTATGCAGGAACAGCAAAAGGTTTGGAACGTGTATTATCGAAATCTCTATATATCAGCATGGCATTATTTTTAGTACGTGATAGTCCATTATTTTCTCCTGCTTCAAGAATTTTATTAATAATTTTGGTTGAATATTCTATAAGTTTATCTTTATCATTATTGCTTAATTTGTTGTAGACTTTTTTATGGATAAACGGATCTAACATAAGGTTTATAAGGCTATCTATTCCATTGTATGGCTCGTGAGAACCATTATCAATATGTTTGTACCACAAATCAATTAAACCTATGCGTTTGGTATTATTATCAATTATAAGATTATTTGGATTTATTATGTCGATTTCTGATTTTGTGTATTTGTTTAAGAGGTTTATATTTTGGGCTATTTCGTCAAAGCTGTTCTGAGGAAATTCTGATAGGTTTTTAAGTTTATCTAAAAAAAACTTTGCATCACGATGCTTTATTTCTTCTCCTGCTTGAATTTTTTGAATTGTATTTGACCAATCCGGTAGCGAATGACTTTCACCTATAACTTTTTTATTAATATAAAACCCGTGTCCGTTTGTTGCGATGTATTGTCCAAAATTTGGTGCAAGCTCATTTTGTTTTTCTTCTCTGATTGTTGAGTTTATGAAATTTTGAGGTGTAAATCTTCTTCTTTCTATTCTTATAATGTAATCAGGAATACCCGGAATATTGTATGCATTTGCTGAAAATCCACTGCCGATAAAGTTTTTTTCATCATTAATAGTAGATAAAATAACGTTTTTTAATGATTTGTTTTTATAAACTCTTCTCATAGATACTAAAAAATCGCTATAGCTTAGTTTTTTTTCAAATGCTATATTAGAGTAATAACTTGAAACTTGTGATAGAATTTCTTGATAAGGTTCTTTCTGTTTCTGATTATAAGTAGTTATTTGTCTTTTTTGATTGTTGTATGGGGTAATAGAATTACTAATAGGGTAAATTTTCATTATTTGTTTGTCCTGCTCGTTTTTGTGATAAAATTGTACCATGAGCAAAAGAAAGATTGTAGCTTTAATAATAACAATTTTGCTACTTTGTTTGATTTTTTATAAGATTGACTGGAGTGAGCTTTTACATACTTTTAAGTCATTTAATTTTAAAAATATATGGCTAATCGTGCCTTTGTATGTTTTGACTCTTTATATAAGAGGTATAAGATGGAAAGCTTTATTATTAAATGATTCAAAATATTCATCTCTTCATCTTGGTGAAGTTTTTACAGTTGGCAGTATGTTGAATATATTTTTACCTGCTCGTGCTGGTGATGTATATCGAGCATATTATTTAGGCTCTGTTAAAGGTGAAAAGAAGATGAAAGTCTTTGGCTCTATTATACTTGAGCGTACTCTTGATGGTATAAGTGTATTTCTTATGCTGCTTGCGGCTATTCTGTTTTATTGTAAGCAGCAGTGGATTTTGCATATTGCTTATGGTATTGGGGCTTTATTTGTTGGTAGTCTTATTGTTTTTTATTTAGTATTTAAGTTTAATAAAATTGATTTTATATGTGGTAAATTATCTGAGTTTGCTATGAAATTGCCGGCTAAGCTTTCAGATACAGTTGTTAAATCAATTGATAAAATTTGTAATTATACAAAGTCTTTTATGGAAGGTTTTGAAGTTCTTGATTATCCTCGTTATTGGTGGCTTGCTTGCTTTACAAGTATTGTCGTTTGGGGAATCGAGGCTTATGTCGCTTTTTTGATTGTTGATAGCTTTGGTTTAGGACTTGGCTTCTCTGCAGGATTGTTTGTCTTAAGCCTTATTTCTTTCTCAACTATGATTCCTTCAACTTCAGTCTTTTTAGGCCCTTATCAAGTTGCTTATATTATGGCTTTAGGAATATTTGGTATCGAAAAATCAACCGCACTTGCCGTATCTACGGTTCACCAAACTCTTTTGATGATTATGCTTACAATTGTTGGTGGATATTATCTTTTGAAATTTAATATTTCTATGAAAGATGTTAATGCTTCTAAAATCGAAGATTAAATTCTATTTATTTATATTTAAAAATCCTGTCATGTATTTGAAATTTTTAATAAAGGTTTTAGTATCCATTGTTATATTTTCACATTCTCTTGTGTTATAGATTGTTATCTGATCTTTTCCTAAATCAACATTTTCTAATGTGTAACAGTGCCAGTCATCAAATTTACTTTTAAACTTAAATCCGGTACCTGCTACAAAATTAAATTCACCATTGGTATTTTCAATTTTGTTTAAAAGCTCAAGAGTCTCTTTTTTATAAGAGCTAAGACTCATACGAAATGTTTTTTCGTTTAATTGAATAGGTTTTTCACCAATAAAAAGTTCCATAAATCTTGATGGAAAATTGTATTCAAAATCTTCTACTGATTCTGCATATCTGCATATTAGGCTTTTTAGATTTGGATATTTTTTTATTAATTTATTCATCGCAATTTCTACAGCTTTTTGTATTGGATTTTCAGTGAAATTGTGTTCAATTTTGTTTGCATATTTATCGGTTAAATATAAATTATCAATTTCTTTTTTTGTTACAAAGACATCCTTTTCTTCAGATTTTAACCCTGGAAAATGTATTTTATATTCTGTTTTTGAAGAATTATGGGTAATATTATTTTTTAATACTTTGTTTCCTGTAAGATTTCCACATAGAGAATGTAGAGTACTTGTTAAATAACAGTCTGCAAATATTTGTTTGGATTTTTGTAAGGTTTTTATGTCTAAATCGCTAAGTGAGGTAAATTTATTTGGAATATTCATAATTAAATTAAAGCGAAACGAAAAATTATTTGCTATTGTTGTGTATTGTTAAGTAAATTATAATATATAAACTATATACGTGGAGCTTAATAAGCAAAATTTCTCAATAGGCAACTTTTCCTCTTATGGCTACAAATTAACAGTGAAGATAAGTTTTTTCTTTATAGTCCGGATAATCCAAATATATCATATTGGCAGAATTTACCTAAATAAAAAAGCGGGTTATTAAACCCGCTTTTTATTATTTGATATTTTTAACTATTTCTATCAAGTGTTCCACCGCAATCTCAGGTGTAACTTTTTCAATTTCGCCTGTTTCTCTAGTTTTATATTCAACAAGGCCTTCGTTAATTGTCTTACCTACAGTAACTCTGTATGGGAAGCCTATTAAATCAGCATCTTTGAATTTTACACCGGCACGTTCGTCTCTATCGTCTAGTACGACTTCAACACCTGCTTTTTTAAGATCTTCGTACATTTTTTCAGCAACTTCCATTTGAAGTTTATCTTGAATGTTAACCGGTACAATTACAACGTGGTATGGTGCAATTGAAATAGGCCATTTGATACCGTTTTCGTCATAATGTGCTTCTACAGCAGCCGCTGCTGTTCTTGAAATTCCGATACCATAGCATCCCATAATGTATGGATGAGATTTACCGTTTTTGTCTAGATATACGGCATTCATTGGCTTAGAATATTTTGTACCTAGTTTAAATATGTTACCAACTTCAATACCTTTAGTTACTTTTAGAGGTTTTCCACATTCTGGACAAAGTTCCCCAGCTTCAACTAATCTGATATCTGCATATTTTAGGTCTTTAATATCTAGGTCAGCTAAATTTGCACCAACTAAGTGTTTGTCAGTTTGGTTTATGCCAACTACGAAGTTTTTCATTTCACGAACAGTTTCATCTGCAATAATTTGGATATCATTCAT
Organism: Candidatus Gastranaerophilales bacterium; assembly: GCA_944325875.1. GTDB lineage: Bacteria > Cyanobacteriota > Vampirovibrionia > Gastranaerophilales > Gastranaerophilaceae > Scatousia. Next base: position 148,085 of record CALVBU010000001.1, on the reverse strand, counting down.
ACCTTTAGGTCCGATAAATCCAGGTACAGCATCGAAACCATGGTCAGCCATGAGTTCTGCAATTTCTGCTGCAGATGCAATTCTGACATCAATTCCACCAGCTGCGTTCATTAATTTTGTTTCTTCTACTGCTTTGTCTGCTCTTATTAGTGCGATTACAGGTTTTTTGTCTACTATGTATACTAATGATTTTAAAATTAATGTTGATGGGATGTTTAAGAATTTACTTAATTCTTCAATTGAATGAGTTTCAGGAGTATCAACTACTTTTGTTTCTTTGAAATAATCTTTTCCATCAATTACAGCTTCAGGAAGTTTTGAGACTGCATGGTTTGAGTTTGCTGCGTATCCGCATTCACAATAGAATACATCGTTTTCCCCAGCATCAGTATCAGTGATTACCATAAATTCGTGAGAAACACTTCCGCCAATTGCTCCGGAATCAGATTGAACCATTTTTGTCTCAAGTCCGCAACGATCAAAAATTCTTTTGTAAGCTTGCGCCATATTTTGATATTCTTTATCTAGACCTTCTTCTGATGTATCAAAGCTGTAAGCGTCTTTCATAATAAATTCACGTCCGCGTAATAGTCCGTATCTTGGACGAACTTCATCACGGAATTTTGATTGGATTTGATATAAGTTTACCGGCATTTGTTTATATGATTTTAGACCATCACGTGCAATTGCTGTTATAATTTCTTCGTGAGTTGGACCAAGGCACATAATTCTGTCGTGACGATCTTTTAATCTCATCAATTCTCTACCGTAAGCGTCCCATCTGCCAGATTCTTCCCATAATTCTTTTGGCTGAACGAATGGCATTAATAGCTCTTGAGCTCCTGCGGCGTCCATTTCTTCTCTTACGATGTTTTCAACTTTTTTTAACACTCTCCACATTAGGGGTAAATAGTTGTAAACTCCTGAGGTTAATTTTCTTATGTATCCTGCTCTTGCAAGCATTTTGTGAGATACTACTTCAGCATCTGAAGGAAATTCTCTAAGAGTTTGTACAAATAATTTTGACATTTTCATAATACTTACTTCCTCATATTTAATCTTATGGTTATATTTTACCACGCTGAAAAAATATTGAAAATGTTGTATTTATATTTGTTTTGGCAAAAAAAATTTTGTTCAAGTTTTACATATATAATCAAAAGGGAGTTAAATTTTATGAAAATTACAAAAGTTTCAAATTATCAGTTGCATTCTACAAAAAATAATCAGGCGAAAAACCTTTCATTTGATGGAATTAAGAACCTTAATTCTCTTGAAAAAGGTTTTAAAAATAATTTGAGAATAGTTTTTGCAGATGTCGATGGAACCTTGAGCGCAAGTGATGATTTCATAACAAAAAGAACCCTTGATGCTATTGAATATTTACATGAAAAAAATGTTCCGATTGTCCTAACTACCGCTCGTTGTTATTCTGATACGCTTCCTATAATAAATCAATTTTCTCATTCTCCTAATTATACTATAGCTTTACAGGGTGGAGAATTGGTAAATAAAAATTCTGAGTCTATATATACAAATTCTATTTCTAAAAGAGTAGGTAAAAGTCTTACAAAATGGTTTAAATCTATAAGAGCAAATGATAGACAATCTCATCTTATAATGTATTTTGACGATCAACCTTACTCAGTCAGCAAATTTCAATTCCCTTGGAAAAGTAATGTGCCGGTAGAAAGAGTTAAATCTTTTGAAGATCTTTTTGAACAAAATAAAAGGCTTCAAAAGGCTGCAATATTTAAGTTAAATGTTGCTGCTGATCCTGAGTATAGCCAACTTGATGTGATTGAGTCTTTTGAATCTGCTCGAGTTCCTGATTTAGCTTTAAAACCATCAGGTTCTGCTATGTTAGAGTTTCAAAATAAATGGGTGACAAAGGATAAGGCTATTAATTTCTTATTAAAAGTTTTACGAATTGATCCGAAAAATGCTATGGTAATTGGTGATTCTGCAAATGATATTGAGATGTTTGATTTTATCCGTTCAAAAAATGGTCTTGCGTTAGCAATGGGTAATGCTAAAGATTTTGTTAAAGCACATGCTAATGCGGTAGTAGATGATGTTAATTCGGATGGCTTTGCAGAAGCTGTTTCGTATCTGTTCTAGAGATATTTCTATTCGGAAATTTCTTCTAGTTCATCAAGAATTTGTTTTTGAGGAATGCAAAGACTATCAGCATATTGCATTGCAAGATTAAGCTCTTTTCGGCAATCATCAAGATTTCCTAACTTTTTATCTATTTGAGCTTCAAAATAATATAAATCTCCGGAGTTAGGGAATTCGTTAAGTGCTCGTTCTGCGATTTCTCTAGCACCCTCATATTGTCCTTGTTTAGCCATTATTTTAATGTAATTTATATATGCTTCTAAGTCTTTTGGGTTATATTTAAGTGATTGTTCTAGCTTATATACAGCTTCTTCATAGAATCCTTTTTCAAAATCGATTACCGCAAGGTTGTAATAAGCCCAACTATAGTCAGGTGAAATCTCAAGAACTTTTTTAAACTGCTCTATTGCAGATTCAGTGTCCCCCATTTCTTTAAGAATATTGCCTAAATAAAAGTGCGCATATAAATCTTGATCATTTATGTCAAGCGTACTTTGAAAATTCATCATTGCGTTGATTAAATCACCTTGTTTTAGGTAGCAAATTCCTAAATTAAAGTATGAATTTGAGTCGTCTATATCTTTTTGCAAAACTTTTTCAAAACATTGGACCCCGTTTTCATATTCTTTTAATTCAGTATATACGAGGCCAAGATTGTAGTATGCATCAGTTTCTTCCGGTGCAAATTCAATTGATTTCAGATAGGCTTCCTTAGCCTTCTCAAATTTTTTAAGTTTTTCGTAAACTATTCCAATGTTATAAAATAGCTGGCTATCTTCAGGGAAATATTTGGTCAACCATAGAAAGTGCTGTAGAGCTTCCTTGGTAAAACCGTTATCCAGTAGCAAAAGTGCAAGCTCTCGTCTTGCTTGAAAGTTTTCACTATCTTCATGGAGTATTTCTTGTAATTCTTGTATTTTTTCAAGTTTAGCCATAGAAAAATGATATCAATTTTTTTTTGTTAAGGCAACATATTGCATTTATTTTATATTTAAATAGAATATATATAATACAAGGAGGGCTAGTTATGAAAATAAAACTTTTTGCAATAATTTTATCAGTGTTTTTGTTAGCACAATGTGCTTTTGCAGCACCTTTTAACGCTAAGGCTAAGACAAAACGTATTCCTGCTGGTACTAAGTTCCAACTTCAAATGTTAAACCCATTAAGTACTGTTAATTCTGCAGGTAAGGATTTTTCAGCTATACTATTAAATGATCAAACAGCTGATTCTGATGTTATTTTGCCTTCAGGTTCTTTAGTAAGAGGTAGTGTAAGAGATATTGTTCCTGCAAGAAGAATGTCTAAAGGAGCTATTTTATATCTCGATTTTGATCACGTTGTAACTCCTACAGGTAGACAGTTACCGCTCTCTTTGAATATTGTCGGTAGAACTGATATGACTTATGATGGTGGAATCACTACTACAAAAGGTTACGGTGATGCAGTAAAGAAAAACTGGGATAAGACAAAAGAAATTACCTCAAATTGTGTTGAGTGGGGTGATGATGTTTCAAATGGCGGTCCAGTTAAATATGTAACAGTTCCTATTGGCGCTATCGGTGGTGCAATAGGCGGTGGCGTTTATTTTGTAGTTGACAGTATTGCAGATTTGATTAGAAAAGGTGAGGATGTTAACATATATGCGAATGATGTCCTAAATGTAATTTTAGTTGAACCTGTCGATGTGCCGGTTTTATAAATGATTTAAATCAATAAAAAAAGAGCTCATTTTTATGAGCTCTTTTTTTATTGAATAATAATATTTAATTTAATTTAATTACATTCTTTCTGGAGCATTTACCGCAAGAAGATCAAGCGCATTGTTTAACACTTTCTTCACTGCGATTACTAATGCAAGTCTTGCTTTCATCATGTCTTTATCGTCTGATATGACACGATTTGCGTTATAGAATGAATGAAATTCAGCAGCTAATTCTTGAACGTATCTGCATATTGTGTAAACTTGTCTTGTTTCAGCTGATGTTTTAATCATTGATTTGTATTCTTCAAGTTTAAGTATTAATTTTTTAGCAGTGTCAAGAGTTGGTATAATAGTTGCTTCTTTATAGTTATTTATAAGCTCATCTAACTCTGATTTAGCAAGTGGAGCCGGTGTTTTTTCTCCAGTTTCAGTATTAATTTTTTCTTCCGTTGCATTTCTCAAGATTGAACAAGCTCTTGCATGTGCATATTGTACGTAGAATACAGGGTTTTCGTCACTATTTGTCTTAGCAAGTTCAATATCAAAATCAAGAGTTGTATCAATGTTTCTCATTGACATCCAGAATCTTGTTGCATCAACTCCGACTTCATCAATCAAATCTTCTAGGGTCACCATATTTTTACGTTTACCCATACGTACTTCATTGCCGTTGATTACAAGGTTTACTAACTGACCTAATAAAACTTCTAATTTATTAGGATCATATCCTAGAGCTTCTATTGAAGCTTTTACTCTAGCTACGTAACCATGGTGATCAGCACCCCATATATTGATTAGTCTGTCAAATCCTCTTTCGAGTTTGTCGATGTGGTATGCAATATCAGCGGTTAGGTATGTATTAGAACCGTCTGCTTTTTTGATTACTCTGTCTTGGTCATCACCGTAGTCAGATGATTTAAACCAGTCTGCACCATCTTTTTGATAGATTTTTCCACTATCTTTTAATTTTTTGACGCATTCTTCAACTTTTCCTGATTTATGTAGAGATAATTCAGAATAGAAGTTGTCAAAATGTACTCTAAAGTTATCAAGAAGTGCTTTTTGCAAATCTTCCATTTCTTTTTTAGCAAAATCACTTAGTTCTTTTACGTCTTCAGGTAGACCTTTATGAGTTTCTAAGTATTTTTTTGCAACAGGAATTAGATAATCTCCTGGATAGTAATTTTTTCTTTCGATTTCGTCAGTAGGAAAATCTACATCTTCGCCAAGTTCTTGTCTTATTCTTATAGCAAGAGAGTTGCCGAGTTTATTAATCTGTGAACCTGCGTCATTGATGTAGAATTCTTGATAAACTTCGTGACCGTAAAATTTTAAAAGATTTGCTAATACTGAACCCATAGCTGCCCAACGTCCGTGGCCAATATGGAAAGGTCCTGTAGGGTTTGCTGAAATGTATTCAAGTAAAATCTTTTCTGTTTTTACATTTTCAGGTTTGCCGTAATTTTTATCTTTTTCAAAAATTTCTTTTACAGAGCTGACTAGAATTTTTTTTCCAGCTTTAAAATTGATAAACCCTGCAACAACTGTGTATTCGTTATCGTCTTTGTCAATATATTCAAGAATAGTATTTGCAATCATTGGAGGAGCCATTTTAGCAAATCTGGCTAATGATGATACATTTATTGCGAAATCTCCAAAATATGCATTTTTAGGTCGCTCTGTTGAAAGAGTGCCCCTTGTATATTCTTTCATTTCTCCAAGTTTATTATCATCGATTGCTTTTTCAATAGCGGTTTCAATTTCGTTTAAAAAATAATCTTTAATCATCATCTTTTTCTCTCCATTTATATCTTTTATGTTTATTATACTATAAAAATTTTTATTATTCTGCGTATGCTATTTTAATGTGTGTGTTTGGAAGAATTTGATTTCCTTTATTGATTTTTGAAGTTATAAGTTCAAGGATTTTTTCTTTTCTTACGATGATTTTATCTTCGTCTTGTTCTGTTTTGGTAAATGTATCAGCTCCCATTCTTTTATACAATTCTTTTCTTGAGATGGCGATTTCTCCTATATTTTCTGCTTGAGCGTGAAATTCTGGAATTATTCCTTTATTGATGTATTCTTCAGCTAAAGCTTGAGGAAGTATTTGTTCAAGCTTTCTATATTTATCTCGTCCGACTATATTTGTTAAATAATTTATAGAAATTTTACCTTCACCTAGATCTTGATATTCAAGTATTGCTAGGTCCATTGGAGAAAATTTATCCTTAATAGCAAGGGTCTTGCTTCCGTCACTGTATTCTTTAGAATACAAATTTAATCGTTTGTTTTCTTTAGCATTTCTTAGTGGTACTTTGACTTCAGTGATTGGTTTTGTGCTTAACAGAACTCTGCCTTTTGTAGGTACTATTTCATTGAAAATGATGAATTCAAAAGGTTTAGGATCTTTAAAAATTTTGATTAGATTGCATGGGTTAAGGATATATAGGTTAAATTTAATTTCATTTTTTATGGTTTGCCAAAGTATTGAGCTATTCCCCGTAAAATTTAATTTATTTGCTTCATTTGATTTTAATCTTGTTTGTGGGGTATTGGAAAAATTATTATTTATTATATTGGTTTGTGTAAAATTCTGAGAAATAGGTTGTATCATATTTCAATTAAAGCATATAATAATTTAATTTTGCTATTTTTTTATAGCTTGGTTCTATTTTTCTTTTTGTAATATAATAATCTTATGATTAATATTGAAAATATTATCGAACGTTTACGCGAAATAATGGATGATGAAACTATTGAGCAGCTAAAAGAAGAGCTCAATGGTTATCACGTTGCAGATTTGGCTGACATTTTTCAGGAGTTGAAACCTGAAGAAAGACTTCAATGTTTTAAGTTACTTGATATTGATAAAGCTGCAGATTTGATGGAATATTTGCCGGCTCAAACTCAGGTCGAGTTGTTAAGTGATATTGATGAAGAGTTAGCTTCAAAAATATTGACAAGATTGCCTCACGATGCTGCCGCTGACGTTCTTGGAGATATGGAAGAAGATGAGAGTGAAACTTATCTTGATAAACTTCCTCATAAATTTTCAGAAGAAGTTAGAGAATTGCTTACATATAATGAGGATACCGCTGGTGGTATTATGAACCCTGTTGTTTTGACGGTAAATTCTGATATGAGTGTTCAAGATGTTTTAAATCATATTAGAATTAAAGCCGAACAGGATAATATGGAACTTTATTATGTGTATGTCACAGATAAGCAAAATCACCTTATGGGCGTTGTATCATTGCGTAAACTTTTAACTTCTCCTATTAATCAAAAAGTTGAAGATATTATGATTTCTGATATTGTAAAATTACATGTAGATGATTACAGTGATTATATAATTGATGAATTTATGAAGTATCAATATAACGCTCTTCCCGTAGTTGATTTGTATAACCGTTTAAAAGGTATGATTACTTGGGATGACGTACATGATTTGTTTGAAGAAGAAACTACTGAAGAAATCTACCAGTCATCAGGTATTTCGACCGAGGTTGTCGATGAAGATGAAATTCTTTCAGGTAATATTTTGAATGCTATAAGAGCTAGAACTCCGTGGCTTTTTATTACGTTACTCGGAGAGTTCGTTGCTGTTAATGTTGCAAATTTTTATGGACATACTCTTGCAGCGTTACCAATTATCGCTATATTTATGCCGCTTTTGGCTGGATTAGGTGGTAATATTGGGACTCAAAGTATTACTCTAATGGTAAGAGGTCTTTCTACTGGTCAAGTAACATTGAGTTCAGCATTTCATCATATTTTAAGAGAAGCGTTTATCGGCTTTTTGATTGGTGGTTTGTTCGGTATTTTAGTAACTTTTGCAACTTGGGGTTGGCAGCATAATGTGCAATTAGGGGTTGTTGTTGGTCTTGCTATGACTATTAATATGACAATGGCAACTGTAATTGGTACTTTTACTCCTTTTGCTTTGAAATCAATAAATGTTGATCCGGCAGTAGCTTCGGGACCTGTTATTGCAACAACTATTGATGTTGTTGGTCTTGCTGTGTATTTTACTCTTGTTTCGCTATTTTTGGTTAGAGTATTTTGATAAAATACACAATTTATTGTATGGCTTCGAAAAAGTTTTATATTAGAATGTTTAAATAAGAAGATAGACAGAGGAAAGATAAATATGACAATTAACTCAAATGACGAATTAACAAGAGATCACAAAGCCGATGAAAATTCCAAAAGAAATGATTATTTAAACAAAATGAAAAAACACCAGCAAGAGCAGGAAGCTTTTATTAGAGCGGTGATTTTTATGTTTATCATTTTTATGTGTGTTATTTGTGCCATATTTATTTTTGCAGGAAACTCTGAGTTTATGAAAGAACAATTTGGCGAAGATTCATTTATTACGAAGATTTTTAATATAGTAAATAAGGATAACAATAATAAAGAAAAAGCTGAATTCTCAATGCCATTTGGTCCAAAAAGACAAAATATATTGTTACTTGGTGTAGATGCAAGCAACAATGATAATGATTTGTGGACAGGCACCAGAACAGATACAATTATTCTTGTTAATATTGATCCAAAATCAAAATCTGTTAACGCAATTTCAATACCAAGAGATAGCAAAGTTTATTTGCCGGATAATCATGGAATTCAAAAAATTAATGCCGCTCATGCTATTGGTGGTGTTGGAATGACAATTAGAACTGTTGAAGATACTCTAGGTGTACATATCGATAGATATATTATGGTTCATGATAATGCAGTTAAGGCAATTGTTGATGCTTTAGGTGGTGTTGATGTTTATGTTGAAAAACCTATGAGATACCATGATTATTCAGGAAATCTTCATATTGATTTAACAAAAGGTGTTCATCGTCTTGATGCAAAGCAGGCTGTTGGATACTTACGATTCAGACATGATGCCTTAGGCGATATTGGTAGAACTCACCGTCAACAATGGTTCTTGAGAGGTTTATTAGCAGAATTGCAAAAACCAGAAACTATTACTAAAATTCCTGACATTATAAATGTAACAAAGCAATATGTGAAAACTAATATGTCTTTGTATGAACTTTCTCAGTATGCAGCTTTGACAAAACATATTGATATGGATAAAATTGAGATTGCAACTTTACCAGGAGCACCTAATAAGAAAGGTTATATAAGTTATTGGATTTTAGATCCTCAAAAGTCTCAGGAAGTTGTTAATAGACTTATTTATAGAGAAAAAATCCATCCTGAAGAAAATATGGTATTAACAGCTGGGGTTATGTATTCAAGCCAAAATGCAGATGAAGCTGAAGTTGTGAAAAATGAGTTAGCTGCTGCAGGTGTTAATGTTTCTTGTACCGGACATATTGCAAAAACTCATACCCAATTTATTGCTCATTCAAATATGGTTACAAATGAATACTTCAATTGGTTAAAGAAGAAAACCCCTTCTATCACAGGTTATCAGTTTGTCTATGAACCAGTAAATTATTACTGTGGTGAAACTGATTTTACGATTGTGGTTGCAGGTAAATAGATTTTAAATTCTGTTTTAGGATAGACAGTCTTTACAAAATATGTTATAATTGTATTTGAGGTTTTTATATGGAAAAGATATTTATAAATCTTAATGGAGGATTTTTAATGATGTTTATGACTATAGTATTAGTAATTGTATTGTTTCTAATATACTCTTTCTATGTCTCTTTAATTAAGAAGAAAAATAAAGCTAAAGAAGCTTTTTCTGGTATAGATGTGCAATTGAAAAAAAGATACGATTTGATACCAAATGTTCTATTTATTGCAAATAAATTTATGGAACATGAAAGAGGTTTGTTGGAGGATATTGTTAAATTACGAACTCAAGCTGTTAAGTTGCCTGCTGATTTGAACAATGCAGAAGAAAAACTTAAACTTGATAATTTAATAAGTGGTAAAATGGGACAATTATTAGTGTCTGTTGAAAATTATCCTCAATTAAAATCTGATCAAACTATGATTACAGCTATGCAGACATATAATGAGCAGGAAGAACATATTGCTGCTGCAAGAAGATTCTATAATGCTGCTGTTTTAGAATTAAATAATGCGGTAGAAATTTTCCCAGGTTCACTACTTGCATCAATGCTAAATATTAAACAATTACCGTTCTTCGAAGTTGAGAATGAAGTTGAACGTAAACCGATTAATGCAGCTGATTATTTGAAATAAAAATTTAAAGGCGGTTTTTAAAACCGCCTTATTTATGCTAGTATAATCATAGTTTGTGCCCGTAGCTCAGTTGAATAGAGCGTCGGTCTCCGAAGCCGAAGGTCACGGGTTTGACTCCCGTCGGGCGCAGGTGTATAATAAAATCGGTTGACAGCCGGTTTGCAAAAACCTCGGGAAGTTTTACTTCCTGATAAGGCTTTGTAGCTCAGTAGGATAGAGCGACGGTTTCCTAAACCGGTGGTCGTGGGTTCGACTCCCACCAAGGCCAATAAAAAAACGGATATTTATTTATCCGTTTTTTTTATTATTCAAAATCTAAATTTTCTTGAATAGTTTTTATTATTTTTTTTATAATTTCTTTGTCTTTATCTGATAGTTTATTTAATATTTCTTGTTTTTGTTTTTCTGAAAGTGTTTCGTATGAATTAAAGATTTTTATTAATTCTTTATAAATAATAATTATATCATTACTTTTATTGAACATAAATTTACCCTTTAGTTTTGTTTTTCGTATCTCATTAAAAAGATAAGCATAATAATTGCTAATCCCACAACCGCATAAATTCTAAATGAATCTATATATGCCCAAAGTCTTGATTGTTGTAATAATTCATTGTATAAGAGTTTCTGTGCCATTGCATTTCCTGTTTCAATCCCAAAACTTGGAGTAAAGCTACCTGCATATGTTGCTAATCTTTCAAGATATGTATTATTTGTTTCTGTTAAATTTTTTACTAGCATGAATTGGTGTATTTGTGAAAATCTTGAAATGAATGTTGCAACTAAGGAAGTCCCAATTGCACCGCCAATGGTTTTTATGAAATTTTGGAGTCCACTAGCATTAGACATTTCTTTTGGATCAACTGTAAGGCAAGAAAATGATACTAATGGTATCATAGCAAGAGTCATACCAATTCCAAATAATACGTTTGGAATGAATATTGATGCTTGTGATATTTGTAAGTTTATATCTCCAAGCAACCAACTGCCTATTGATAGTAATAAAATGCCTGAAGATGCAACAACTCTTACATCAGTTTTTTCAGGTAAAAACTTATTTAATAATAACCCTATTAAACATCCAATACCTCTAGGCATCATTGATAATCCGCTTGTATAGGCATCATATCCCATCATTGTTTGCATGAATTGTGGAATCATTGCAAGTGAGCCAAGTAAAATTGCGTTCATGACAGTTATGCATATTGTGCCCATTGTGTAATTCCAGTTGCTTAGAACATTTAGTCTTACAAGAGTTTCTTTTCCTTTAATTTGAGATATAATAAACCCTATTAATCCAATGATCCAAATTACAGTTAGTCTGCATATAAAGACTGAATTAAACCAATCTTCATCATTCCCCTTGTCCATCATTATCTCAAAAGCTACAGCAAACATTATTAAAAAAATTAATCCATACCAATCTGTTTTCACATTTTTTTGTCTTTGTGCATATGGTGGGTCTGTTATCATTGTTTTTGCCATTGATACAATTAATGCTCCAATAGGAATATTCATGAAAAATATCCAATGCCAAGAATAGTTTTCAGTTATCCAACCTCCGAGAACTGGTCCGATAATTGGTGCAACAATTACAACTAAACCAAAAATTGTTATGGCTGTTGTTAAATCTTTCCCTTTAAAGTTTTCCATCATAATTGCTTGCGCTATAGGGATTAGCACACCACCACCAAAACCTTGAAAAAATCTTCCAATAATCATTAATGGCATTGATGTGGAAATTCCACATACAAATGATGAAACTGTGAAAATAAAAACCATTAATATAAATAGGTTTTTCCTACCAAGTAATCTGCATAGCCAATCTAGCATAGGGATTGTTAAACAGCTTGCGATTAAATAACTTGTTAGAATCCAGATAGATTCCTGACTGCTGACTGAAAAACTTCCCGCGATGTGTGGCAGAGCAATATTTGCAATTGTTTCATCTAGAGAAAACATAAATGCGGCAAACATTGTCGGAACTAATATTAGCCACCTATTTAAGTTATTTTCTTGTGTGTTTAAATTTTCCATGATAATACCTATTGAATTTTCAACACTTACATCTTACTACTTATGTGTTGATTTTTCAATAGGTATTAAAATTTAATATTATAAATTTTAGTTATTTTATCAATTTGTTTAAATAGTATTTGAGTGATTTCAGATAATTGTTCTCTCTCTTCTAGAGAGAATAATTGAAAAGCTTCTTCTTTAAGGATATTACGGGCTTCTTTTAGGGTTTTTTCTCCTTTTTCTGTAGCAAAACTTTGTACCGCAATTATTTGTTTTGACTTCGTTTTTTGTTTTCTTGTAATATATTCCCTGTTTTCAAGTGAAGATAATATTTTACTAACATAAGTTCTTTGGATAGATAGTCTTCTAGCTAGATCACCTTGAGTGATACCAGGGTTTAATATGATTTCTTCTAAAAGAATATATTCATTGTGGTTTACAGGAATATTGTGTTTCTTATGAATAATTTTCATATATTCTTTTATAACTTTTGCAAATTGCTCAGTTGCGTAAATAACAGATTTGTTATAGCTAATATTTTCTACATTATCCATTTTTATTTAATCCTTTTTTATCTTTTATTCTATCATAAATTAATAAAGCATTAGCCGTTAAGTTTCTTTTGTACCGCTTCAATGAATATTTTTGATGCCGGAGAAAATACTTGATATTTTTTCCAAATTACGGCCCAACCTGTGCTGATTTCCGGTTGGATTGGGCGAAAACAAAGATTTGAAGTTCTTGAAGTATTAGCAAGATTATTTAGTGTAAGCATATACCCAACACCTTGTTCAACCATGAGTGCCGCATTATAAAAAAGAGTATGTGTTGCCGTAATATTTAATTTATCTTTTTTATCGTTAAACCATCTGAAAAATTCGTTATCTGGAGTAGGTTTTCTAAATGCTTTTCTTGATAAAATTAATGGCAGCGACTCTAAGTCTTTGAATGTTACGAAATCTTTTTTAGCAAGTTCAGAATCTTTTCGCATGACTATACCCCAAACATCTTTATCGGGTAAGTCTATAACATTATATTTTGATAAGTCCTCAGGCTGCATTACGATTCCAAAGTCAAGCAATCCATTATCTATTTTTTCAACAACGTCTTCTAGTATACCGCTATATATGTGAAAAATGATGTTTGGATATTTTTTTTGAATATCTTTTATTATAGAGGCAATACTTTTAAATGCGTCAGTTTCTCCGCTTCCAATATGGATTTCTCCTGCGATTTCTTGCTTAAGAGAAGAAAATTCATTTTCGGTTTTTGCTACCATATCCAGTATTTCTTCAGCTCTTTTTCTTAATATCATTCCTTCAGGAGTAAGTGTTACATTATGATTTGTTCTAATTAAAAGCTTTTGTCCGAGTTCTCGTTCTAAATCTTGTAATTGTCTGGATAAGGTTGGCTGTGTAAGATGAAGATAATTTGCTGCACCTGTTATTGAGCCTTCTCTTGCTACTGTTAAAAAATATTTTAATACTCTTATTTCCATAAGCAAATAATATATAATTTTGCTATGCCTGTCAAGTATATCAAACAATACTATATAAGTATTTGCTATTTTAGATAACATCGTAAATAATAAAACTAGTAATAAATAAAAAAGGATTGTTAATGTTAAAAAAGGTTATAGTAATTTCAATTTTAATGATTCTGAGTTCAAATATGGCTATCTCAAATACTAATTCAAATACGAAAGGAAGTAGTTCAATGAAAAAAATAGTTCAAACAGCAGGAAGAGACCAGTTAGGAAATTTTGCTCCTGATTTTGCTCATTATAATGATGATATCTTATTTGGTGAAAATTGGAATAATCCGGATATTGATGCCAAAACACGAAGCATAATCACTGTTGTAGCTTTAATATCACAAGGAATTACTGATTCTTCATTAAAATATCATCTTCAAAATGCTAAAAATCACGGTGTCTCTAAAGAAGAGGCTGCTGCAATAATAACCAATACTGCTTTTTATGCTGGGTGGCCAAAGGCTTGGAGTGCTTTTAATTTAGCAAAAGAAGTTTGGACTGAACCATCTAATGTGCTAAGTGATAAAGATAAATATGCCGCATCTATAATGTTTCCGATAGGTGAACCAAATAATGCTTATGCTAAGTACTTTATCGGTCAAAGTTATTTAGCTCCTATTTCTTCAGCTCAAGTAAAGATGTTTAATGTAACATTTGAACCAAAGTGTCGTAATAATTGGCATATTCATCGGGCAAAAACAGGTGGAGGACAAATTTTAATCGCCGTTGGCGGGCGTGGTTATTATCAAGAATGGGGTAAAGAACCTATTGAGATGAAACCTGGAGATGTTATAAATATCCCTGCAAATGTTAAACATTGGCATGGTGCAGCTCCTGATAGTTGGTTTTCGCATGTTGCTGTTGAAATTGATGGAACTGAAACTTCTAATGAATGGCTTGAACCAGTCGATGATATTTTGTATAGTAAGTTAAATTAATCGAAGTGGTGTAATGGATAAAGAAAATATTTTGCAAAATTTAAAAGATGCAGGCTGTAATGCTTCAACGATAGATAAAATTCTTAATTTATTATCAGATATTCATAATCAGGAAATTTTTAGACTTTTATCAGACCATCGTGGCAAGTTATTGGATGAATTACATAAAAATCAAAAACAAATTGATTGTCTGGATTTTTTAATATTTAATTTAAAACAAAATAATTAATATTATTTATAATATTAAAATTATTGGAGTTATAAATATGAAAAGTAAAATTGAAAATAAAACATTTGATGAGGAACGTGCATTATACAATTTAAAAGAAACAGAAGTTGTAAATTGTACTTTTGCAGGTCCGGCTGATGGTGAGTCAGTTTTAAAGGAATGCCGTAGTGTGGATATTTTAAACTGTGATTTTTCACTTAGATATCCTATATGGCATGCTGATAAGTTTAAGTTAATATCATCTTCAATGGATGATAAAACCAGAGCTCCATTGTGGTATTCACATTCAGGATTAATTGAGAGTTGTAAGATTTCTGGAGTCAAATGTTTAAGAGAATCTAGTCATATTAATATAAACAACTCAGAGATTAAGTCTGAAGAATTTGGTTGGAAATGCTCGAATTTATGTATTAAAGATTCTAAAATTGATGCTGTATATTGTTTGTTTGAATCAAAAAATGTTGAAATTAGTAATATTAAAATGAGTGGGAAATATTCATTCCAATATATGGAAAATCTTCACATTTCACATTCAAATTTGGATACGAAGGATGCTTTTTGGCATAGTAAAAATGTTCTTGTGGAAGACTCTGTTTTAAAGGGTGAGTATTTGGGGTGGTTTTCAGAAAATGTTACTTTAATTAATTGTAAAATTATTGGTACTCAGCCTTTATGTTATTGTAAAAATTTAAAATTAGTTAATTGTACAATGGAAGGCGCTGATTTTGCCTTTGAATATTCAGATGTTGATGCGGATATAAAAGGTAATATAATATCCGTTAAAAATCCAAAATCAGGTAAAATTATTGCAGATTTTGTAAATGAGATTATAATGGAAGATGCAGTAATGCCTTGTTCTGGTAAAGTGGTATTAAGAGAAGAAAAAGTTTTAGCGTAAAGGAGTGAATTATGGCGAAAAATGTTTTAGTGATATCTTCGACAATGAGAAAAAATGGTAACTCAGAAGTTTTGGCTCAAGAATTTGTAAAAGGTGCTAAAGATGCTGGTAATAATGTAGAGTTTATTACTCTCCGAGATAGAGAAATAAAGTTTTGCAAAGGTTGTATGGCTTGTCAATCACTAAAAACTTGTGTTATAAAAGATGACTCTAACGAAGTTGTTGAAAAAATGAAGAATGCTGATGTTATTGCATTTGCAAGTCCTATTTATTATTATGAAATGTCTGGCCAATTAAAGACTCTTTTAGATAGAGGAAATCCTTTGTATTCTTCAGATTATAAATTTAAGGATATTTATTTTCTTGCTACTTCTGCAGATACAAACCCTCATTCAGCTGATATTGCTGCAAAAGGTATAAAAGGTTGGATTTCTTGTTTTGCAGGAGTTGAATTAAAAGATGTTATTCTTGGCGCAGGTGCTGAGGGAGTTGGAGATATAGTAAATAATCCTGCTATGCTGCAAGCATATAATGCAGGATTAAAAGTTTAGCGATATTTCTATATAGCTTTTTTATAAGATGACGATGTTATTAATTATCCATTTTTAGCCAAGCGGTGTCATAAGGTCTTAATAGCATTGTCATTTTTTTATGCGTTGTTGATATGGAGACCTTGATTTTTCTTTTATTCAACAAGTCTGTTAACATAATATCTTTGTCTCCGGTCCAGATTGAATCTGTTGGAAGTTCAATTTCTGCTCTTATTTTTTTGTTAGATAAGTTATTTATAATAATTACTTTTTCGTCATTGTATTCTCTTGTGTAAGCGAACACTTCAGGCGTTTTGGTTTTAACTTGTGTAAAACTGCCTCGTGAAATGACAGGGTTTTCTTTTCTTACTTTAATTAGTTGTCTTACTCTTTTATATACTTTGCTATCCTGTTGAGCGTTGTAGAAATTTTTAGCTCTTATTGCTCCACGGTTAATATCTCTGCTGTCAAAGTATGAGAGTAGTTCTGTGCCATTTTTGTTGTTTTTATTTTTTTCTTTCATTTCACGAAGTCTTGCAAAGCGTTTTGCATTATAGAAATTATTTTGACTTGCAATTTCATCACCATAGTAAATTATAGGAATCCCAGGTAGTGACATTAGTATTGAAAATGCCATTGAAATTCTATCAGGGTCATTATCTAGGAAATTTGCCATTCTTCCGCTAACGCCAAAACCTTTTCTAAATTCTGCTCCTTTAGGCTCAAGATCTTCATAAATTAGTTCCCTAGTTTTTTTATTTACCATTTCAAGTGTTAATTCATCATGAACTCTTAAGAATATTGCCCAAGATGCTGTAGATGGAATTTCAGGGGTTTGTTTGTGAGCTTTCCAAAAATATCTGCTATCTGCCGTGATTAATGATGCCCAAATCGCTGGCATGTATGGAAAATGGTATGCAATTTGAACTTCATCTGTTCGTTTTAATTCTTTTTCTTTATTTGCAATGGTTTCATTAATAGTTCTTTCTTTTCCAAAATATGGAAGAATTTTGCTTGGTAATTGGCAGGCTTCTGCCTGAATTACTGATCTTGGAGCTATTGATTGCAAGAATAAGCTTAGCAATTTAATTGTTTCATGTGTTCTTGGTAAGTTTTCTGCATTAGTACCATTTTCTTTCATCAAATATGGAATTGCATCCATTCTGAATATATCAATTCCTAAATTTGCCCAAAAAGTTATTGTTTCCAGATTGTAGTATAAAACTTCAGGGTTTTCCCAGTTTATGTCAAGCTGAAATGGGTAGAATGTATGGTATAGATAGTAATCTTGATTATTAACTGTTATTTTTCTGTAATTATGTTCGGTTTGTTCAGGAAAAATTAGTCTTCTTTTTGAAACGCTTCCATCTTCTTCTTTGTATTCTACAACCCAGCCTAGTTTTTCATCTTTATATTTGTTAAATTCAGGCATTTTATCTTTTACAACGAAGTAATGAAGTTTATCTAAATCTCCATTTGTAGCCTGTTTAAACCATTCATGCTGATCTGAAAAATGGTTTAATACTAAGTCTGCTTTGATTTTAAATCCTTTTTCTCTAGCTGCTGAAATGAATTGTTTGAATTCTTCAAGTCCCCCAAGTTCTTTTCTTACATTTCTAGGATTTCTAACGTCAAAGCCTGCATCGCACATTGGAGAATCTGCAAATGGAAGGATGTATATAGTAGTAACTCCAAGATCTTTTAAGTAGTCAAGCATACCTATAGTATCTTTAAAGGTATTTGGCTTAATGGTTGAACTTACGCCGAATTGGTCAGCATAGAACATATAAATTATTTCATCTTTATACCAATCTGAAGGTCTGTTTAAATCATCTTTTAAAAGATATTCTGGTCTTTGTGCTTTTGCTTTTTGAGCAAGCATATATATGTGTGAATATATTTCTTCGACCTTGTCGTTGCCATATATTTTTTTTATGCAGTCTTTCATTTCCTTTTCTATAGATTCAGGAATGGCTCTTTCTGTGAATGAAATATTAACTTTTTGCTTTTCTTCAACCGGTTGAATTGATGTTTCTGCTATGGCTAGCGGTGTTATAAAATTAAATATAAACAAGCACGATAAAATTGCGGCTGTATATTTATTAAAGTTCATTGCATATCCCCTATTTTTCACATTTGACATTATTATTATATATTAAATATAAACCATTATTGTATATTATTGTAAATATTTTGCCTGAGTGGCTAAAAGAATATAGAATTTTATTAAACTAATGGGGGGAGTATGAAGTTATCAATCTCAAAACGAAATTTATTTTTTCTCATCTTAATTGCTTCTGTTATATTTTTATTAGCGATTTTTGTTATTGCAATGATGATATTTGTTCCTAAAACTTATTATGCTTTCCCCGGAGCAGAAGGGTTTGGTGCTTATATTCAAGGCGGTAGGGGTGGAAAAGTCTACCATGTCACAACTTTGGAAGATTCTAATAGAGCTGGAACTTTAAGATATGCTATTTCTCAAAAAGGTCGTCGAACTGTTGTTTTTGATGTCTCTGGGATTATTGCTTTGAATGCTCCATTAGAGATAAAAGATAATTATATCACTATTGCCGGTCAGACTGCACCTGGTGATGGAATTTGTATAAAAAATTATCCTTTAATAATTAATGCTGATAATGTAATTATCAGATTTTTGCGCTTTAGATTAGGTGAGGCAAGTCAGAATTCTGCATTGGTTGTGCAGAATAGGCAAAGAATAATGATTGATCACTGTTCTATTAGTTGGTCAACAATGCAAAATATTAATATTCAAGGTAATGCTCTATTGACAATGCAGTGGTGTATTATTAGTGAAGCATTAAATAGGACAAATGAAGGTTTTAATGGTGCTGGTGCAAAATTAGGAGGCTTGACCTCATCATTCCACCATAATTTATTTGTAAGTAATGCAAGACAAAATCCATATTTTGAAAATTTGTCTTTAAATACTGCTTCATTTATGCAACTTGTTGATTTTAGAAATAATGTTATTGTCAACTGGGAAGATAATTCTTCAGAAGGAAATTTGAAAGGTCGTTTTAATTTAGTAAATAATTACTATAAGAGTGGTCCTGCATCTTTAATTCCAACAAAAAGTCAAATCATTAGATTATATGAAGATAATCAAAAAATTAATGATGTTCCACCTGATCCTAATTTGTATTTATATGGAAATTTTGTATATAATAATCCACTTCATACGAATGACAACTGGATGGGGGTATATCCAAATCAACAATATATTAAAGAAGGTAAAAACCCACATCTTTCTTGGAGACAATTTTTCCATGCTCCGGTAACGCTTCATTCTGCCAATAGAGCATTTAAAAATGTCTTAAAATATGCGGGTGCCTCTAAAAAAAGAGATGATGTTGATATAAGACTTGTTTTAAATATAACGACAGATAAATTCCCAAATGATGGTTCTAAGGGAAGTACAGCTGGTATTATTGATTCACCAAAAGATGTTGGTGGATATCAAACATATGAAACTGCTAAGCCGGCAAAAGATACAGATGGTGATGGAATTCCTGATAGTTGGGAACGCCGTAACGGGCTTGATCCTAATAATCCAGCTGATGGAAGTGAGTTTAATTTAGTGCAAAAAGATTATACAAACTTAGAAGTATATTTAAACAGTTTAGTTGACAAAATTACTAGAAATCAAAATAAAATGCCAATGCCATCTAAAGATTTATTCTGGTTATATATGTTGAAGATGGTTAATTTTCTTAAGGTTTAGAGTTTTGTTATTATTTGTTTGTACAAAAAACGCTCATATTAATTTATATGAGCGTTTTTGTTGTATAATTTTAATTTTAAAATTACTGTTTTTTTGTAGGCATTCTGCCGCAAGATTTATCTTCATCGCAGAAACCTAATCTTTCACATTTTGGTACAAGATATGGTTTTAACCATGGTTCCTCTTTTATAAGCTCATCACACATTTTTTTCACTAGGAGTCTTATTTCGTATTGAGCTCTTGTACATAGTCTTAAATTTGCTAGGTGAATCATTTCTCTAAGGTTTAAGCTTGCAACCATTGAGCTTGCTGTTGCATTTGGCAATATTGCTCTTGCATCTTCAGCAGGAATTCCAGCATCAATAAATTCTTGATACTGCTCTGATATTTTTCCCATAAATGCAACAAATTTGTTTTTTAATTCTTCATTTTTTAATATAGTTGGAGGAATAATAAAATCAAATTGTCCCTTTTCTTTTACATAGCGTTGCGATTTTTGAGAAAAAGACATATGTCTATGTCTTACTAATTGGTGTGTACAAGCTCTTGATACATTTGATATAGCAAAGCTGACCTGTATATGCTCTATTGTAGAATAATGCCCTGAGGAAATAACTTTTTCGATCAGTTTGAGCATTTTCTCTTTATCATCAGTACTTTC
The DNA here is from genome assembly GCA_944325875.1 of Candidatus Gastranaerophilales bacterium. GTDB lineage: Bacteria > Cyanobacteriota > Vampirovibrionia > Gastranaerophilales > Gastranaerophilaceae > Scatousia. Next base: position 127,522 of record CALVBU010000001.1, on the reverse strand, counting down.
GTAAATGTTTATAGGTGAGTCAGCACTATAACAAGTTCTACAAGCTGTGTATACAGTTTTTAACATATTTTCCGGTTTTGAAATTAGACTCACAACCGGTTGATTATTTTCTTCCATGAACCCTCCAAAATTTCTTTTATTATATCACACTTTATTTTTTTTTGGACAGAAAATCTGCCATATTAAAAATTGACAATAGTCTATTTATAAATGGCTCATATGTTTTTGAGTTTTCCATATCTCTTGTCCAATCAAAAACATTTAAATTTTTGGAAGATGTTTGCATAAAGAAAATAATGCTATTATCTTTGATTGAAGCCTTTATTGTTTTTGCCTTAAAGTTTGCTCTGATACTGTCCATTAAAGAGAAAAATACTGGACTAGATAATAGGTTTGGTTCATTTGTTTTATTAATTAGCAAATTATAAGACTTTATTGGAGAGCGAACAAGCCTTAAATTTTTAGATGCAACTTTTACAAGTTTGTCATTTGCAGGCAAAAGTATTGCATGTCCATCGTAAAATTTTTGATCTTTTTCAATCTCTATAATAACGCCTTTGTATTGATCTGCAGAATTCACAAAAATCATAATTATATATGCTAGCAAAAGCGTCATACCAAATAGATAGGCTACAATAGTTTGAAATTGTGTGATGTTTGCGGACATGACGTTTGCTACAGTAATTACCAAAAAACCTCCAAATAGCAACAACAGGTAATAGTCGTTTGGTTTCATTCTATAAAAAGAATTTTCTCGAATGCTAATGGAAGACCCATTTCTGGTTGTTGTGTATTTAGTTCCAATATCATTAGTGTTTTTTAGAACAAATAACCCTCCAAGCGTAATTCTTGCATTGAATCTTGTAATTTTATCAAAGCTTGGAAATATCAATGTAGACTTTAACTTATCTATAAGTTGGTTTTGTTTTAGATTAGAAATATAGTTGCTTTTTTTTATTCGAAACATTGAAAGAATTTGGTCTTCAAGTTCCAAGCTTTCTTTTGTACAATGTTCTCCATGTTCATACAAAGCTTTATTAAACGAGTTATTAAGCTTAATTACGTTATTAGTAATAGATTCTTCAGCCTTAATTTTATCCGGACAAAAATAATAATATAAAGAAATTATTGGGAGAAGTGATCCACAAATAATTATACAAGCTATTGCTGTAGTGTTATCTTTTGGAGTCGCCGGATGTTCAAGTACAAAAAATAGATAATACATCGCGATTGGAATTATTAATGAAATAATCCCTTCAATAGCCAAAATCAACCTTTTTTTGTTAAACTGTTTTATTTTTGGTGAAATTGTTGATGAAAATTGTGATTGAAATTCATCTTTAATTTCAGTAGTACTTTTATCAACTGTGTTCAGCATAATAGAATAATACCACTTTTTTAGCAAAAGTGGTATTATGTAAATATTTTTTTACAATAATATGTTTCTCTGAAAACTATTTATTACCGTAACGTTTGTTGAATCTTTCTACACGGCCTTCAGAGTCAAGAATTTTTTGTTGGCCTGTATAGAATGGGTGACAAGCGTTACAAATTTCAACTGTAATGTTATCTACTACTGAACCTGTTTCAATTTCGTTACCACAAACACATTTGATAACAGTTTTCTTATAATCAGGGTGAATACCTTGTTTCATTGTTTTACCTCTTTCCTTTTCTCAAGATTCCAAACTTGATATTAATTTACTTCGACTAACTATATAATACTACAGAAAAATAAAAGTGCAAGTATGTCCAAGTACTTATTTATAATAAAATGCTAGTTCCTCTATTTGTATTAGTATTTTTATGTAATCTTATATAAAAAGTTGATGTTAATATTTTTCTAGTTTGCCATAATAAATATGTTGCTGTAAGGCGTATTTTTTTATAGGTGGTTTAGATAATATGAATTTACACGAACAATGCTTGCTTCGATATCTTAAAAATCCAGATGAGCTTTCGTATTCTACAGAAATTTTAAAGTTAAATAATTTTATTCTTGAAAAAAGGTTTCTTGTGAAAAATTTTGTTGCCAAATCTTCTATTATCAATTATACTGATAATGTAGATTTGGGATAAGATTAATATGCTTAAGAAAATTTTATATACAATTTGGTTATTTCTATTTTGTTTGGTTATTTTTGTCAGTGTCAAAAGTGCAAATTTTAATGCATTCATAAATGTTATCGAAAACCGAACTTTTGACTTAAGACAAAATGTCATGGTTAATAATAAAACAAAGTTACCAAATAAGAATATTGTAATTGTGGCGGTCGATGATGCAAGTTATGAATATATCTTGGATAAATATGGCGAATGGCCTTTATCTAGGGATATTTATGCAAAGATTGTTGATTATATTGAGGCTCAAAAGCCCCAATCTGTTGCTTTTGATTTAATGTTTGTAAAGTCGATGAAAAGTCAGCCAGAGGCAGATGAGGCTTTAATTAATACATTTAAAAAGTATGATAATCTATTTACGGCAATGAATTTAGATAATCAGCCTGCGGATTTGAGAATCCCTCCTGTTTTACCAGAGAAGTTAACTGTTAATGTTGATAATTTATCTAAGAATATAAATTTTGAAGAGCAAACTTATACAAATTGTCGTTTGATCTTGCAAGGCATTTTGGATGCTACTTCAAATATTGGGATGATTAACGTCTCTAGAGCTGAGGATGGTATATTAAGAAAAATGCCTTTGTTTGTAAAATATCAGGATAAATATTATCCTCAACTTGGTCTAAAAGTCGGACTTCATTATCTTAATACAAAAGATAAGCTATCTATTGACAAACTAACTATTGATAAAAATTCAAGCTTAGAACTAGGTGATAGAAGAATCTTTTTAGATGAAGATGGAAATGCTATTTTAAATTGGTATGGGCCTACTGCGACTTATGAACATATTCCACTTTATAAACTTATTAAAATTGTAAATGGCGAATTGCAAAATCAAAATTATGATTTTAAGGATAAAATTGTTTATTTTGGTACTACAGCTTCAAGTCTTTTTGACATAAAAACGGTTCCTGTAAGTAGAATATATCCAGGAGTTGAAGTTCAAGCGACTTATGTGAACAATTTAATTGATAATAATTTTATAAAAAAAGCAGATAAGGTATTTACTGTAATTGCTGGTGTCATACTTGCAATATTGACTGGTATTATTGTAATGAAGTTAAGTTCTGCATTTGTTGCATCTTTAGCTTCGTTGTCAATTTATTTAATATATGTTCTTTCTTCATATTATGCGATGAAGTTCTTTAATTTATGGATTGAATTAGTCTATCCGTTAATTCTTGCGCTTATTGCTTTTATTTCTGCTCTTGTTGTTAAATATTTTATCAAGTCTCGAGATTTTGAACAACAATATAAACTTGCAACAACAGATGGACTTACAGAACTTTATAATCACAGATATTTCCAAGAGCAGATGAAACGACAAATTGAAAACTCTAAGCGATATGAGACTGAGTTTTCTATGATAATTTTGGATATAGATTTCTTTAAAAAGTTTAATGATACATTCGGACATCAGGCCGGTGATGCCGTTTTAAGACAAGTTGCACAAACTCTAAAGAAAAACGTTCGTGCTACAGATATAGTTTGTAGATATGGCGGAGAAGAGATGAGCATTATTTTGCCAAATACAGGTAGAGATGTTGCTTATTCTACTGCAGAAAAAATTTGTAATAGGGTTTCTGATAGGAAATTTAAGCTTTCTAATGATAAAGAAACTTCTGTTACAATTAGCTTAGGAGTTGCGACTTTCCCTTATGACGGACAATCAGCTGCAGAGATTATTGACTCTGCGGATAAACGTTTGTATAATGCTAAAAATAATGGACGAAATCAAGTTGGTAAATAAGAGGATTTGAGTATGGATAAAATCAAGTATACGTTGACATTGGATGACTGCCGTGATTATGTCAAATATCAAAGGAAAATTCCACGGCTTAAGAAATTTGTGTTTAGACAATTTAAGCCTTTATTTATCTTATTTTTTATTATTCTGGCTTTTAGTATTGTAATGGAAATTCCATTTGTATTTAAAGCTTTTAATTATGTTGCAGCAGAATATTCGATGACATTTTCAGAACTTTTAAAATCTGATTTTTCATCACTTTTGTTAGATGGTATTGTTGATCATTTTTGGAATTTTAATTTACCGATTTTCATTATTTGGGCTGTAATTTTTGTAGTTGCTTGGTTTATTTCTCGAAATGATTTATTTCATGCAGAATCTACAAAAGTTTATAATATTTTCAAAAATCAGTCATTAGATATTGAAATAACTCCGCAAGAGGATGGACTTTATTGTAGTGGTAGAAATTTATCTGCTTTATACAAATGGAAAGATATTATTGATATTTATGATACTAAAAAGTCATATCTTGCTTATGTTGGAGAAAGTTCAGCTCTTATAATCCCAAAAAGAGCATTTCCTATAGAAGAAGAATCTGAATCTTTCTATAATTATGTAAATAATAAATTACACAGAAAGTAGTAACTCTAACGTTTTTAAAATATTGCCGTAATCATCTTCGGTAACAAGAATGCTGCGTATCTTCGCGGCATTTTTTATTCCGGCAATATAATAAGGATAAAATTTTCTAAAAATTTTAATACCGACTTTTTCACCTCGGAGTTTAATTTCTTCGTCAAGATGCCATTTTAACATACCAAGTCGCTCTTCTAAGCTTGGTGGCTGTATATATTTTCCATTGTGTAAATATTGCTCAATTCTATGCAAAAGTGTAGGATCTCCTAGTACTCCTCGACCAATTGCAATTCCATCAGCTTTTGATTGTTCAAGACATTCTATTGCTGTTTCAATTGATGTAATATCTCCATTTGCAAATACTGGGATATCAACATTTTCTTTTAATTTTCTAATACTTTTCCAATCAGCATTTCCAGAATACATTTGAGAACGAGTTCTTCCATGAATTGTTATAAATTCAGCTCCAGCTTCTTGCATTTGTTGACCAAACTCTACAAAATTTAGTTCGTCAAAAGTATATCCAAGTCTAAATTTTACACTTACAGGTTTGTCCGTACCATCTTTAACGGCTTTTACCAAATCTGCAGCTAATGAAGGGTTTCGCATTAAAGAACAGCCATCCTGACCTTTTACGACTTTATTTACAGGACATCCCATATTTATATCAATCATGTCTGCAATTGGGCTTAGATATTCTGCAGCGGCTTTCATTAGGTGTGGTTTGTGTCCGCTAATTTGATATGATATAGGCGAATGATCTTCGTCTCTTTTTATTATGTCGCCACCTTTCACTTGGGCAAGAAATTCTGAGCTTATCATTTCTGTTGTAAGAAGACAGCTCTTTGAATATTTTCTTATTAAGCTTCTTAAAACATAGTCCGTTATACCTGCCATGGGGGCAAGAGATACTCTGCTTTGTATTAAGGGTTTAACTCTGTTATTTGACATATTGTTTTAATTCTTCCATGCGTGCTTTGGCATATTGTTTATATTCGTCATCAGGGGCTGTTGAATTTGCAAATGATGAATAGTATTTGTATGCTTCTTTATAATTTTCAAGTGTATCATAATCAGCTGCAATCATGTAATTAAGGATTAAAAAGTCTGTAGAATTTAGAGATAGAACTTTTTTAAAATCTGTAATTGCTTCATTTAATTTCTTTTGGGCATCATAAATCATACCCCGATAATATAATGCGTAAGTATTATTTGAATCCGTTGATAGAACTTTATTTAATAAAGCTAAACTTTCGTCGTACTTTTGTGCATCATAAAATTCAATTGCGTCATTGAGAGCTGTTGCTTTATTTTGTTCTTGAATTTGAGCTAATAGTTCTTGAGCTTGTTGATTGTTTTTGTTAAGAGCTATTGCTTTTTTTAGATATGTTTCAGCATCAACGTATCTTTCCTCGTCTGCGTATAATGCTCCGATGTAGTATGCAATTTCTGAGTCTGTTGGTTTTAGAGCCAGAGCCTTTTTGTAGTATTCAATAGCATTTGCATTGTCATCCATATTTTGGTAGGAAGATGCAACTCCTAGCATTGAATCTACTGTTGCTGGTTGTATTTTTAGATATTCAGCTATAGCTTTTTGATATTCTTTATTGTTGTAATAGTCTGCAGCTTGTGAAAGTTTGGCATTCATTGCTCCTTCTTTAATATTGCCAATTGTTGTCGCAATTTGGGTATTACTTGGAAATTTCGCTTTTGCCACATTAAGAGTGTTGATTGCTGCATCGTAATCTTCTTTTTGATTTTGCGCAATAGCTAAGTTTATATAAACTTCACCGGTTGTATCAGATTTGAGCAATTCATTATAAATTGTTATCGCATCATCAAGTTTATTTTGTTTATGTAAGTCAAGTGCATATGAGTAAAGCATTCCTGACATATCTTGACCGTTAGCGTTTTTCTTAACGTATTCAATGTATTGAGCAACAGGCATAGCTTTTTTTGCACTTTCAAAGATGCCGTTTTGAGCTTCGGCATTAGTTGGATCAAGAGCTAAAACTTTTTTATACGCAGCTTGAGCTTCTTTTACATTGCCAAGTGCGGCTAGACATTGTGCTTTATAAATATTGGCATTCAAGTTATCCGGATATAATATCAATACAGAATCGTAGGCAACAATTGCTGTTTTGTAATCTTCTTTTTGTTGATAAAGAGTTCCTACATTGATTCTTGTATTAATATTTGAAGGATCAAGTTGTTCTGCTTTTTTGTAATATGCAAGTGCTTCATCAAGTTTATTTTGTTTTTGGAGAATTGCACCTAAGTTAGAGGTTAAATCTGAATCTGAAGGACTTGCTTCAAGTTTTTTCTTATAAATTCTTTCTAGTGAGTATAACACGTCCTTGTTATCAATACTTTTGGTTAGGATGTAGTTATATTCTTCAACGGCTGCCTCTTCTTGATCTAGTTTATCAAGAAGTTTTGCATAAGTAAGTCTAAGTGGAATATCGGTTGGTGATACGGAAATTGCTTTTCTATAATATTCGGCAGCTTTTGGGTCGTTTCCTAGTAATCTCATAATATCGCCCACTTGTTCATAACTATCCTTGATGAGGTTTTTATCTCCAAGGGATTGATTGAATTCGTATGCAGCTGCTGCAAAATTTCCTTCTGCGCGAAGTTGTTTTGCTGCCTCATATCTTGATTGAGGGCTTGTGTTGAATTTAAGCATTGATAAGCATTTGTTTAAATTGTTAGTAACCGGAGTTATTCCTTGTGCAGAACTTTTTGCCTGATTAGAGTTTGGGTAATAAATCATATAAAATAAGGCACTTCTATAATCGTCCGCTGCTTTTTCCCAATTTCTTTCGTTATTCGCGTAATAGGCTCCTCTTGCTAAATATGAATTAATAAGCCCTATTCTGGCAGAGTTATCTAAATAGTTGATTCTAAGTGCGTTTTTAAATTCAGTAACTGCACCTGAGTATTGATAATTAGACAAGTATTGTTGTCCCAAATCAAAATGCTCTTTGAAGTCTGCAAATGCAGGATTCATAATACAGAGTAAACTAATTATTGCCAAAAAAGATTTTTTCATATAGTAAGCCCTCTTATCAATTATATAATAATACAATAAAGTTTAATTGTATATCTCAATGTCGCTATACAGTTTTACAATTTAATAAATTTTAATGTTTGATTTCTAAATTGATGGAGGAGTTTTAGTTTTATTATATTTTTTTATAAGTCTTGGCATCCAGTCTGCAAGCATTTCATTATATTTTTTGATGTATTTATCATCATAAATTTTGCAGTAATAATTTCCTGTTGAGTAAAATGCAAAATCGTTATCTTGTTTAACGTGCATAATTTCAACTTCATTAACTTCAACACCTTTTCGAGATAATCTTATTTTGTGCCAAGCTGAGTTGTTATATATAAATTCAAATTCTTTATTCCCATTTTTAACGCTAATTTTAACAGGTTCCGGTGATGTTGGATTGTAAAATCTATGGGCAATTTCAGCACACTTTGTTATTAATGTTTGATTATCTTTAGTTACGTATTCTTTTGGTTTAATTAATTTTCCAAGAGCTTGGTCTACTTTTTCTATCCAACTGCCATTAAAGTTTGGACTTCTTCTAATTGGGGTATTTGTATCTATTTTCATTTTATAATCATCCTTTTCCTAAGAAAATTCTATTCTGCTAAATTTGTAATTACAAGTGAACATTGCAGAATGTAATGAATTAAATTTCTTTATTAGCTTCTTGTTAGGATAAATAAAATAATATAGATGATTACTAAGCTGACAAAGTAAAGATTTCGTAGATTTCCTCGTCTGAAAGCTCTGTAATAATCTTTTCACCTTCGTATACAGCAAGATCTGCGAGTTCTTTCTTAGCTTTTAGCATTTCGTCGATTTTTTCTTCAAAAGTACCAAGTGTAATCATTCTGTGTACCATTACGTTCTTATCTTGACCGATACGATATGTTCTATCTGTAGCCTGATCTTCAACCGCAGGGTTCCACCATAAGTCATAGTGGATTACATTTGTTGCACTTGTTAAGTTTAGACCTGTTCCTCCGGCTTTCAATGATAAAATCATAACTTTTGAGTCTTCTTCGTTTTGGAATTTATTAATTAATTCTTCACGCTGAGGTACTGTTAGTGAACCGTGGAAGAACAGAGGTTCGGTACCGCATTCTTCTGTAATTACTTTTGTTAGGATTTCACCCATTTCTTTATATTGAGTAAAGATAAGAGTCTTTTCTCCGTTATCAATTATGCTTTGGACTGTCGAAATACATTTATCCATTTTTCCTGAAAGTTCTCTGCTCATTTCACCTGATTTTAAGAACTGATATGGGTGGTTACAGATTTGTTTCAAGGCTGTAATAAGTTTGAATATATTTCCTCGTCTGTTAATACCAGAAAATTCACTAATTTTAGCCATCATTTCATTAAGAGTTTTTTCATAAAGAACTGCTTGAGGTTTAGATAAGTAGCAGTATTCGTTGAGTACCATTTTTTCAGGTAAGTCGGAAATGACGTGTTTGTCTGTTTTAAGACGTCTTAGTACAAACGGTGATACAGACATTTTTAATTTAGCTGCACGAGAATTTTCTTTGAATCTTTCAATAGGTATTGCATAGCTTTTTTGGAATTCTCTTAGTGAGCCCAAGTATCCTTGGTTTATAAAGTCAAAGATACTCCATAACTCAGTTAATCTGTTTTCTACAGGAGTACCTGTCATAGCAACTTTAACTTCAGCTTTTAAGGTTTTGATAGCAAGAGTTTGTGCGGTATCAGGGTTTTTGATGTTTTGAGCTTCATCTACAATTACCATACCCCAAGTGTGTTTTTTCAACTCTTCTACATCAATTCTCATAATTGCATAGGTTGTAAGAATGACATCGTGATTTACATCAAGTTTTCTTTCTGCTCCGTGATAAATTACAGCATCAAGACTTGGGGCAAACATTTGTAATTCTTTCATCCAGTTACCCATCAATGTTGTAGGGCAAATAACCAATACAGGTTTTTTGAGATTTCCTTCCTCTTTCATTTTTAGTATTAAACTGATAATCTGAATGGTTTTACCAAGTCCCATATCATCAGCCATACATACACCAAAACCTTTTGATACGTTAGTCCATAACCATTTTAAACCGGTTTGTTGGTATGGTCTGAGCTCACCTTTTAAGGTTTCAGGAGGTGTAACTTCAATTGGTTTGGTAAAGTCTTGGATTACTCTAGCAAAAGCATCATCGTAATCAAATTCATACTGAGCTAATTGTCCTGACATTGATGCATGGATTAATTCCATCCTAGACATTGATTTGAAGTTTGCTTTTGCAATCTGTTCAAAGATTTTTTTGCTTTCTTCTTTATCAATTAGGACATATTTATTTTTATATTTGATTAGACCATTACTGCTCTCTACAAGTTTTTTAAATTCTTCTAATGAAATCTTTTCATTACCGATTGCAATTTCATATGAGAAATCAAGAATATCTTCCAAAGACATTTTAGAAGATGATGTATTGTTGAATAAATCAGCTAAGTCTTGAGAACGTGAAGCTTTTACTTTTGCATTGATAGAAGCTCTTGGTACAACGATATTTACCAATTCTTTTGGTAGAATAACTTCAATCTGAGCTTTTTGAAGATAATATGCAGTTTGAGTAATTATTTTGTATACTTCGTTCAGATTCAAATCTAGTGCAAGTTTATCTTCATCTTCAAATAAATCTTCTAATTCAGGCATATAACGAATCGCATAATTTAATTGTTTTTCAACAATTCTTGCTATGTCAGAAGATTGAGCATCAAAGATTTTATCTTTATGGTACAACTCATCAATTAAGACGCTTTCGTCCGTTTTACGGTTTTTGATGTAAACCTTAAGTCTGAATAATTCATCTTCAACTTTATCAATTTTAAAGAATGGGATTACGTCATATTTTCCAAGATATAATTCATCGAACCATTGAGAAATGTTTTCTGCAATGTCAACCCCTCTCATTTGTGCTTTTTGTTCAAGGTCTTTTATCATATAAGTTCCTGATTTTACATCTTTAAACTTATATGCCTTAATGCCTAAAAATTTATAAATAACATAATTCATATAATTATGAATAAAATCATTTACAAAATTTTCAGGTTTATCACCTTTTATGAAAAGCTTTTCAGGTATATTTTCTTCAAATTGGTTGATAATTCTTGCAACCTGTTGGTTTGGAATAATTGGCTCATATACAATTTTGAACATTGAACCCCTAGTTTTTACAGTTGGAATGAAATATAATTTTTCAATTAATTTCATAACAAAGTGTGCAAGGGTATTCATATAGATAAAGGTCGGAGTTAGAGATTCCATATCCACGATATCTCCAAATCCTCCGAAATAATCCATTACCAAATCAAGGCTCATTGCATATCCGACTTCATTTCCCAAAACTTGAGACTTAAAGCGGAATAATGAGCCTTTTGATTTTAGGTAATATTCAAAATTGTTTGTTGGAGTGACGAAAAACGAAAGTTTGCCGTTTTCATTTACCAAATAAAAATTAGTATTTCTAGCCGGTGAATGTGGGCTTACAAAAACATCCTTAAATTCATCTTCTACAATTTGATAGATAAGACTCAGTGTGTATCTGAAATCTTTATTTTTGAAACCTTCTGGGTTTTCTGAAAGGTTAAAAAATAATTCATCAATGTTATTCTTTTTTAGTGCAAAATCTATATTTAAGGTGTTTTCTTCTGTCATACTTTCAATCTTTCGCTATTTATTTTATTAGTGATTCACAATCCATTTCTTCAGGTTTTTTAATCTCAAGAAGCTGAAGTACAGTTGGTGCAATGTTGCATAATGCTCCATCTTCTTTTAACTGAAGATCTTTTGGTCCATTGATTACTACAAATGGAACTTTATTTGTAGTGTGAGCTGTTTGAGGTTTGTTTGTTTCAGCATTTACCATAACTTCGCTGTTGCCGTGGTCAGCTGTAAGAAGCATAACGATATCATTTTTCTTACAAGCTTCGGCAATTTTACCTACGCATTCATCAACTACGTGACAAGCCTTAGTTGCCGCCTCGATAACACCTGTATGACCTACCATATCAGGGTTTGCAAAGTTTACTAAAATGAATCCATATTCAGGGTTTTCGATAGCTTTTAATACATTGTCACAAACTTCTGGAGCACTCATTTCAGGTTGCATATCATAAGTTGCAACTTTTGGTGATGGTACCAAAACTCTTGTTTCATGAGCTTGTGGCTCATCAATTCCGCCGTTAAAGAAGAATGTAACGTGAGCGTATTTTTCTGTTTCTGCAGTTCTGAATTGCTTTATGCCGTTTGCTTCCAAAACATCGCCTAGAATGTTTACAAGTTTTTCTTTAGGGAATGCTACTGGGAATGTGAAATCTTCATTGTAGCTTGTCATTGTAACATAGCAAATGTTGTTTAGAACTTTCTTTCTGTTAAAACCATCGAAATCTTCAAACATAAGAGCTTTTGAAATTTCTCTTGCTCTATCAGGTCTGTAGTTAAAGAAAATTATAGCGTCATTATCATGAATTCTGCTTTCTTCTCCGCCAATTACTGTTGGAAGTACAAATTCATCATTGTCGCCTCTTGCATAAGATTCTTTTACTCCATCACAAGCTGATGAGCTATATTCGCCTTCACCTAGTAATAAAGCATTGTATCCTTTTTCTACTCTGTCCCAACGATTATCTCTATCCATTATATAGTATCTTCCGATAATTGTTGCAACAGGAGGAAGATTGTATTTCTTTAATTCTTCTTCTACTTTTTCTAAGTATGTGCAAGCACTTTGAGGTGGTGTGTCACGTCCGTCTAAGAATGCATGTACATAAACTTTTTTCAAACCTTCGTCAGCAGCTAATTTAATAAGTGCCATAACGTGGTCAAGTGATGAGTGAACTCCGCCTGTTGACACAAGTCCAAAAATGTGAAGAGCTGAGTCATTTTTCTTAGCGTGATTAATTGCCATTAAAAATCTTTCATTTTTAAAGAAAGAACCGTCTTTGATAGCTCTGTTAATTTTAGAAAGATCTTGATAAACAATTCTTCCAGCACCAAGATTAAGGTGACCTACTTCACTATTACCCATTTGACCTTCCGGTAATCCTACGTATTCACCATCTGCATGAATAGTGATTGATGGGTAATCTTTTTCTAATGCGTCAACATGTATTGGTTGAGCAAGTTTAGTTGCATCATATTCAGGGTGATTTTTACTAATACCCCAGCCATCCATAATACACAATAAAACTCTTTTACTCATATCTATATCCCCTCTAGTGATTTTTTACAATGCTATGATTTTATCAGGAACATAAATTAATTACAAGAGTGTTTTTAATGCAGGTTTTTAAAGTAATCTTCGTCTGTTGCTGCATAATAAGCACAGGTAAAACCATTGATGCTGGAGCTTGATGTTTTAGAGCAATATTCTTCTTTTTCATCTGCCCAATAAGTTTTTTCTGAGCCCATAGGTAATACCTTTCCCTCTTTTGTTATTTGAAACATAAAAAAGTCATATCCCATTAAGTTAGGCTTTTTCTTGTACCCATTCACATCTATTGAAACTAAATAGCCGGTATCGCTTGATTGCGCACCTTGTTCTATGAAAAATGTTGTACCTTCAATTGTAATGAATCCTCCATCATCAAAATACATCCTACTTAGAGTATTTCCATTCAAGGTTTTGTAGTATGTAAAGGTGCTATCTTCATTATTAATAACACAACCTGTATTATTATTTATTGCTCCGCAATCTTTTGTTGCTTTATATTTTTCGGCGAGTCTTTTTTTAAATTTTGCACCATAGCTATTTCGCTCAAATGGTAAATTATCTTCATAACTTATACTCATGACGGCTTGCTGTAAAAGCGTATATTGTTTTTTGAATCCTGTTTCTAGTTCTTTCTGTCTTGTTCTGTTAACAAGAGTCGGTAATGTCATTGCTGCTACTATTCCGATTATCCCTAATGTTATTAGCACCTCAGCTAACGTAAATGCATTTTTACTCATAACCCTCCTAACTATAACCTATAACTTATATATTAAACACTATAAGTCAATAGAAGTTATAAGTCAAACTTTGTATAATTATTACTTATGAATAAGCAAGAATTGTTAAAGAAGTTTGGCAAAAATGTTAAAATAGAGCGTATTAAAAAAGACTTGACTCAGGAAAAGCTTGCAGAATTGGTTGATAAAAGTCAAAATTATATTGCCTGTATTGAGTGTGGACGTCAAAATATGTCATTAGGCAAAATTCTTGAGCTTGCTAATGCTCTTGGGGTAGATATTGAAACTCTTTTAAAATTTAGAGATTAGTACAGTATTTGAACATAGACAGTTCTTGTTCTTGCTTTGTTGTCAAAATCCACAAGGACTATTTGTTGCCATTGCCCAAGTTGGAGTGCGCCATCTATAAGAGGAACGGTTGTATTATTCCCCACAATTGAGGCTCTGACGTGGGCATAACCATTTCCATCGTGCCAGGTCTCATCGTGATGATATTCTTTTTCAACAGGTGCAATTTTATCAAGAGCTTCTGGAAAATCTTTTAAAAGTCCTGGTTCATATTCGATATTAGTGATAGAGACAGTGCTACCTGCAACATAGACATGAACAACTGCATTTTGTAAATTGTGCTTATACACAGCATTTTGGACTTGTCTTGTTATATCTTTTATTTCGGTATTTCCTTTAGTATGAACAATAAATTTTTCATTAATTACTGTCATAATGTGTACCTGATATCTCCTCTTTTAACAAGTTTTCTGCCGTTAGCATAAGTCGCGTAAGGGCTGTGTTTTTTTACTAAATCTCTGTAATCTTCTCCGTCTTCAAGTTTGAATACGTTGAAGTCTGCGCATTTTCCTATTTTTATAGAACCTGTTGAATTGTCTAATCTTAGAATTCTCGCAGGATAAATAGTTAAATATTTAATTAGTTCTACTACGTCTAAGTCTCCATCTTTGTTTGCTTCCACTGCTTCTTTTAGAAGGCTGTAGTCCTTATCAGACTTAAAGCTTTGCGTTGAGAAGCCAAAGTTTTGCGGGAAATATTTTAAAATTGTTTTTAGTGAATATCCTCTACCGCAAATTTCTTCATTATAAGATGGCTGATAGATGAATTTTACACCGGTTTGAGCAAGTGCTTCTAATTCTTCTTCATTTGTATAATTGGCGTTAGCTACAATTACTTTTTTTGTTAATACCTTTAAGTTGTTAAGGTAATCTACAGGATTTAAATCTTTTTCGTATGGTGTAATTTTTCTCATACCCATAAACTTGTGAAGTAAATCAATATCAGAAAAATTGTGTTCAAGCCATTCGATTTCATCTTTAGATTCAGCGAATCTTGTCATTAAAAGCATATTATGCTTTCTGCAGTATTTAGAGAATAATTCCCATAATTTTTTATGAACTCCTGATATTGAGTTAAGCATTATGCCTATATGAGTATTTTCGCCTTTGTGCATAACTAGGTCTTCTACTTTTGCACGTATTTCTTTGAATTGTTTTTTACTTTTCATAGAAGTGTCAGCAAACACTTCAAAGAAAAGGTATGTTTTGATCGGCATTTTATTTATAACGTCAAAATATTTAAACTCTTTTGATACCTGAGCAACACAGGTAGTACCGGCTTTTATTGAAAGATTTACGCCATCTTCAAAAGATTTAATCTTTTGGTTTCTGTCCATCACAAAATATTTTGCGAGTATGTTCGCCCATTTGCGTGAATATGAGTTTTGAGAAACGCCTGCAAAAGTATATTTTTCATTAAGGTTGATGAAGAATTTTTTAATTTTATTTTTTAGTCCTTGGGCTGTTGTGCTGTTTTCATCAGTGTATTGAAACTGAGTCAATAAATCGATAAATCCAGGAGTGATTACTGCATTCCCAAGCTCTTTTACATATTTTTCTTCAAAATTAACTTGACTGTTAGGTATGATGTCGATAATTTTACCCTCGTCTACGACAAGAGCCATATCTTCAAGAACTTGATCCTCAGATGTCAATATCCATTTAGATTTATAGCACTTCATAATATCCCCTTTTTAACTAATTTTACCTTAGGTTAGCCTAAAATGCAATATCAAATTTAGAAGTTATCAGGATTAAATTCAGGGTATTTCATATCAAGATTCCCTTTAAATTCATTAAATCCTTTGCCGTCTTTAAGATCTACAAACATCGGAAATCCATCAAATCCATTATTTTGATAAACTCCATGCCAGTTATTATCTTTTAAAATATCTTGTTTAGCGATTGCAGAAATTTTGCCATCTTTGTTATAGGCATAATTATATTTTATAACATAGTCAGGCTGAGATTCGTGTATTCTATCAAAACAACCCAAGTTGTTGTTAAATTTTTCGTAGTAGATTGTATAATCGTGTAATCTTTTATTTTTATTAAAGAATCCCTGATATGTTTTAGCTGTGCCATCAGGTTTAGCCACTCTAGTAAGTCTTTCGTAACCTTCACTAATATCACTTTGCCCAAGAGGTTGTTTTGCTTCTCCTGAAAATTCTTTTACCAAAAAATCTGAGTCATAGATGCTTTTTGGAAAATTTTTAGGGTTTTCTAATATTTTAGATTCATCACCTTGATAAACTCTTGACCACATCTGTCCATTTTTATTAAAATATTGAGTTATTCTGCGCAATAGTTTATTTTCTTTTGAAAATACTAAAATGTCTTTGAAGGTTTCATTCTCACTTTTTTGAATGTATGTTGTTGTATTTGCATTCTTTGATTCTTTTTTCTGAATTTCAAAGTCGCCGTCAAAATAAGGTTTAAAATCTTCAACTTTGGATATTTCAGGATTATATGGTAGCGGGTCTACATTTGGTTTTAATTCAGGATTTGGGGTAAGTGCTGTTTGGTCTATTTTATCTTTAGTTTCACTAGGTTCAACAGGTTTTAATGTTTCTTCTTTATTAATATTAGCCACTTCCGGATCTTTAACTTTTGGCTTTGGATTTTCTGTAGGGTTTATCTTTTCTGTAGAAGTTAACATTGTTTTTATTTTTTTAGGCTTTTTTAATATAAAATAAGCAGCAAGACTCAATGCAGCAGCACTTCCGATGTATATTGCAGTTTTTGTTGAGTTACTTTTATCTTTTGACTTCTGCTCATTTTGATTACTTTTATTTGACGCTTTAAATTGTGTAATTGTGTAGTTTTTTATATTAGAAATTTTCATACTCATCTTTTAGGGTAAAACTTGAACAAGAAAAATTTTGCTATTATCCGTAAAATTCATCAGCGTAATAGGCAAATTCTAGATGTCCGACAATTATGGTATCTCCATCTTTGACACCCATTGATTTTAATTTATCAAATACGCCCATGCCTGTAAGGATATTTTGAAATCTTATTACTTGTTCTGTATTTCTTTCATCTGTAACTTGTGCGAGTCTGCCTATTTTGCCACCAACTATTACAAATGTATCTTTTGCAACTTTGGTAATTTCAAATGCGCTGTCATCGTTATTGTAAGCTTCTAAATCCTCTTTGACAATAATGTCAGAGACTGGTTTTTCGATTTCATCAACTTTTATTGCCATAAGATTAAGTAGTGAATCAATATTTTCACCAGTAACGGCCGAAATTAAGAATACATCATTAGATTTTTTCTTAAATTCTTCATACAATTCTTTTTTTCTGTCATCATCAATTGAATCAATCTTATTAAGAGCAACAATTTGATATAGATTTCCTAATTTCTCAGAGTGTTTAGAAAGTTCTAAATTGATTTTTTCGTAATTGCTGATTGGATCAGCTTCTGTTGTATCAACGATATGTACAAGAAAACGACATCTTTCTACGTGACGCAAGAAGTCGTGTCCGAGTCCCACACCTTCTGATGCACCTTCTATGAGTCCTGGAATATCTGCAACAACATAACCGTCTCCGGAAGGTTTTTTCACAACTCCAAGATTTGGAATAAGCGTTGTGAATGGATAATCCGCAATTTTAGGTTTTGCTGAACTTATTCTGCTTATAAATGTTGATTTACCTGCATTAGGCATACCAAGAAGTCCGACATCTGCGATAAGTTTAAGTTCGAGTATTAATTCTCTTTCAATTGGCGGTTCTCCTGGCTCGCAGAACTGAGGCGCTCTTTTTTGAGCTGTAGCAAATCTTGCATTACCTCTTCCGCCTCTTCCGCCTTTTGCAACTAAAACTTTTTGTTCATGTTCAGTTAAGTCTGCAATTATATTTCCGGTCTTAACATCTTTAACCACTGTACCGACAGGAACTTTTATATATAAGTCTTTTGCCCAACGTCCGTGACAGTTTTTGATACCACCGTTTTCTCCGCTTTCTGCTTTGAATACGGATTTGTATTTGAAGTCCATTAATGTGGACATATTTTTATCTGCAATTAAATAGACATCTCCGCCTTTACCTCCGTCGCCTCCGGCAGGGCCACCTTTATCTACATATTTTTCTCTTCGCCAAGCAACCATTCCGTTGCCGCCACGTCCTGATACTATTCTTATTTTTGTTTTATCTAAAAATTGCATTTCTATATCCCTTAATTTTTTTTGTATTATAATAATACTATGAAAATGATAAAAGAAAAATTGTTTAGTAAAACTCCTGTAGCTGTTGGCTTAGAGAGTGGATATGATAATTATATTATGGCAATTGAATCAAGTTGTGATGAGACAGCTTGCGCAATTGTAAAAAATGGTCGTGAGGTTGTAGCAAATGTAGTTGCTTCGCAAATTAAAACGCACGCAAAGTTTGGTGGTGTTATTCCTGAAATTGCTGCAAGAGAACATTTGGATTCAATTAATATTGTGATAGAAGAAGCTTTTAATCAAGCAAAAGAATCAGTTGGAATTGAACCGAAAGATATTACAGCTTTTGCCGGAACAGTTGGTCCTGGGCTAGTTGGTTGTCTGCTTGTTGGATTAAACGCTGCAAAAACTCTTGCTCTTGTTTATGATAAACCATTTATTGGTGTAAATCATTTGAATGCTCATTTATGCGGTAATTACATTGATACAGATTTGAAACCTCCATTTATGGCTTTATTAGTTAGCGGAGGGCATACTCAAATAATTGATGTAAAATCATATTCTGAACAATATATTCTTGGTGAAACCATAGATGATGCAGTTGGTGAAGCTTATGATAAGGTTGCAAGACTTATCGGTTTGCCTTACCCTGGAGGTCCAAGACTTGACAAGTTAGCTCAAGAAGGAAACAATAAAGCTTATCATTTGCCTGAAGCCAAGGTCGATGGATTTAATTTTAGCTTTAGCGGTTTGAAAACTGCGGTTTTAAGACTAGTTAAGGATTTGAAAAAAGAATATGCAACTGAAGAATTGCCAGAAGATGTTGTAAAAGATGTTTGTGCAAGTTTTCAGGAATGTGTATCCTCTACTTTGTTGAAAAAGCTAAAAAAAGCTGCTGTGGAAAGAGGTTATAAGCAAGTGGTAATTGCCGGTGGTGTTGCTGCAAATTCAGAAATCCGCAGAAAGATTTTTAATCTTGAAAATGACGGATTTAAAGTTTTTGCGCCACCTATGAAGTATTGTACGGATAATGCTGCTATGGTTGCTTCTTGTGCTTATTTTAATACGAATACTTTTGACGATGTTAATGTAGAAGTTTTTTCAAGAGTTAAATAAGTTAAAAAAATTTAATATTTTGTGCACATTGTGCAATTTTTCGTATTCAGAGTTTTTACTTTCTATGAAAAATAGAAGGATAAATGTGTGCAAATAATAAATTTTAACAATAATAACTATAATAGAACAACTTCATTTCGTGGACTCACCTCAATTATGGCTAGAAGAATTTCTTCTAATCCAGATTATTTAGATAAGTTGAGTCAAGTATATACAAGGGAAAAAGGAAGTGTAGGAAATCTTCCAAAGGATTTATTTGAGTTATTTAAGACAAATTCAAGAAATGAAAATGCTAAAAAAATTGCTTCAGTAAAAGATGCTTTGAATGAAGCAAATGAAATTCTTTCAGGAATAGAAGAATTAAAAATTGAGATTGGGCGAAATATGAAGCCTAATTCTTTAATTAATGCTTTTTTACCTAAAATTGCTAAGCTAAATATTCAACCAGAACGCATTCCTCGTATTATTACTGAAATGCGTAAACGTTTTACTCCTGATAAATCAGTCCTAAACTCTTATGCTCAAAAGGCTGGTGATGTTCTGCAAAAACGTTTTGTTGAAAATGGAATTATAAAAGGTACTGATAGAGTCGAATTATCTTATATTGATCAAGGTAAGTATAAGAATACTTTTAAATTACGTTTGTTGAATGAAGAAGATAAAGATATTATTCATCCAAAAGTGTTGTTAAGCTTTAAATCTCCAAAAACTGCAATGGAGCAGATAAACGTTCTTCTTGGACTTATGAAAAATTATTTCCAAAATATAAAAGCTAAAGATTACTTGAATGTCTTGACTAATATTTTGGATCACGCATCCGCTAAGGTAGTTCCTCCTAATCAGAAAGAATTATATAAAAAGTCTTTGCTTGAAATTTATAGCAAAATGAAGATGAAAAATGAAGAAGATAAGTTTATGGAGCTTATCAAAGAAACAATGTATGATGAGATAAAATATAATGGAATTGGCCCTGAAAGTAATTTAACTCAATTTATAAAACGAGCAGCAGGACATCCAATGGGGGCTTCAGATTATATTGATGTGTATTATTTAAATACTTTAAATCATGTCGGGCTTTCTGAATTCTCTGATAATGCAATGCCTCCAATTACTAAAAGGATTAATCTTCATAAATATGGTTTATTCCATGATGATCTTATAACTAATAAAAATAATGAAGTTGCAGGAAGAGTTATCGACTATGGAGGTATAAAACCGCTTTGGGGTATGCGAGAACTTTCTGAAAATAAAGTCGCACGCAGATACTATCATAAAATCTCACAAATTCACTGTAAAGATGAACGCGATACCCAAATAGAACGTGTAAGATATTGGAATAATTTGTATAACGCTGCCCTTAATGCTTCAATTCCTAACCATAAAGATATTTTTGTAGCGTTGCAAAAAGCAAAAAATCTTATAGGTCCTGAGTATTGGCATTTACTAGCGGATGTTAAGGCTGGTTTGTAGCCTCTTTTCTTCTGCTTTTGCTAATATAAAGTTCGTAATCTCTTTTTCTAGTTCACAGCCAAAGTGGTTGTTAATTTCTTTTATGAAATAACAAGGACTTGTGACATTAATTTCAATAATTTTGCCGTCGATTACGTCTAGTCCCGCCATATAGATTCCCATTTTGTTTAATTTTTCAGCAACAAGTGTGAATTTTGCTTTTTCAATATCGGTTAATTCAGCTTTTATAATATTTGAGTCACAGTGCTCATTAAATTTGAAGTCATCATTTGAAGGTAGTTTTTGAACGCAATAATCAAGAACTTTGTCGCCTAAGAATAGTACTCGTTTATCTCCGAATTTTGCTTTTTCAATGTATTTTTGAACCATTACAAGTGTAGTTTGGTTATTTGTCATTGAATTAATTATCACAGCAGTGTTTTTATCACCCTTTTTCAAGCACATAACTCCTGCTCCAAAACATCTGTTTAGCGGTTTTAGAACAATTTCATCATGTTCGTTTAAAAACTCAATGATATCTTTCTTTGATGCTGTCACTATATTTTCAGGCATGAATTCTAAAAATTCTATAGTATGAAGTTTTTCGTTGAAATCTCTAATTGCTCTTGGTTCATTTAATACGGTTGTTTTTTTTCTGTCTACAAAGTCGAATATGTATGTTGAATTTATGTAATCTAAGTCAACAGGAGGGTCCTGTCTGAACATAACGAGTTGAAAATCTTCTATTTTTTTATGGATATCTTGTTTATCGTAAAAGATATTGCCGTTTCTTTCGTATGCTTCATAGCAATGAGTGTATGCTTTGTTTCCAGCTAAAGATAAGTTATCAATAGTTGTAATATAAACATTCTTGTTTTGGTTTAGCATTTCTCTAATTAACCAAAAGTTTGTGACAAGGTTGTTAAATTCAAAATACTTTAGTTCAATTCTGTCTATAATAAATAAGATATCCATAAAACCCTCTTTTCTTCAAAAAAATATTACCACCAATTTATTTTAATAACAATAAATATAAGTGGTAATATTTGGGATATTTAATTTATAAATAGTTTTACTATTTAATTTCTTCAGGATTTAATATACAACATTGAGTATTATTGCTTTGCATTAGTTGTAAGAATTTATTTAAATCAGCTTGGATTTCAGGGAATGTGTTGTAATGCATAGGGATTACAGTTTTTGCACCAATCCAATCTGCGGCAACAACTGCATGTTCTACATCCATTGTGTAGTTACCTCCAATAGGAAGTAATGCAATATTTGGTCTGTATAATTCTTTGTAAGTTTTTAATTCTGAATGAAGACAAGTATCGCCAGCGTGGAAAATTCTGACTCCTTGAATATCAAAAATTATGCTAGCTGCAACTCCACCATAGGTTCCGTCTTCAAATGAGCTTGAATGATGTGCAGGAAGAAATATTGCTCTTCCCCATTCATAATTTAACCAGCAACCAAGATTTATAGGACGTGTTTTTAATTTCTTTTCTGCAATGTGGCTTGTTATTTCAGGTACAGCTGTAATTGTTGCTTTTTTTGCTTTTGCTATTTCAACAGCTTCACCAAGATGATCTGCATGTGCGTGAGTTACAAATATATCTACAATGTTAGATTTTTTATAATCATATTTTGGATTAATAGATACAAGCGGGTCTACAAGAATTGATTTGTCTCCTGTACTAAATTCAAATGCGCTGTGTCCTATGTATTTTAAATCAACCATTACGCTCTCCTTATTTTTTAAAAAGTATAAATACTCTACTAAAATACCATTTTTTATAATAAAATACAACTATGCAATACGAAAAATCAATGAAACATTGTATAGAACTTGCTAAATTAGGGTATGGTAATGTATCGCCAAATCCATTAGTAGGTTGTGTTGTTTATGATAGTGCTGGAAATTTGATTTCTGAAGGGTATCATAAACAATATGGACAAAACCATGCAGAAAGAGATGCTTTACTAAAATTAGACCCAAAGGAAACAATTGGCGGTACTTTAGTTGTTAATCTTGAACCGTGTTCACATTATGGTAAGACTCCTCCTTGTGCTGATTTAATTATTCAGTATGGAATAAAGCGTGTTGTAATTGGTATGAGGGATGTTAATCCAATTGTGGCAGGAAACGGAATTAGAAAACTTCAAGATGCAGGTATTGAAGTAGTTGAAAATGTTTTAGAAAAAGAATGTCGAGTTTTAAATGAAGTGTTTATAAAAAACATGATGGGTCAGCAGACCTTTGTGGCTCTAAAGACTGCGACTACTCTAGATGGTAAAATCGCTGCTCATAATGGAGATTCAAAATGGATCACATTAGAAAAAGCTAGAAGTGAAGTTAAGATTATTAGAAATATGTATGATGCTATTCTTACTTCTTCTTCTACTGTAATTGCGGATAATCCATCAATGGAGCATAGATGTAATGTTATTATTGATAGAAATTTGAAAACCTTGCAAGGCGATTATAAAATCTATAACAATAAAAGAGTTATTGTATTTTATGATAAGCGTATCAATTTGCCTGAGTCATCATCTTGTGCTGAATTTATAAAGGCCCCTGTAAAAAATAATGAAGTCAATTTAGAATTTGTTTTTAAAAAATTGTATGACCTTGGAATAAAAAGTGTCCTTATTGAAGCAGGAGGTCATTTGAATGGATCAGCTTTAGTTTATACTGATAAGGTTTATCATTTTATTGCACCTAAAATTCTGGGAGATAATTCAGGACTTTCTTGTTTTAATTACAGAAAGGCTGATAGCATAAATCTTTGTAAGAATTTTTATATAGATAGTATAAAAACTTTTGAACCTGATATTTTATTGACTTACTATCCGATTGATAACAGTTAAGAGTGAGTTATAATTGCTGATATGAAGATTAAAAAAAGTTCTATTGCAGGTAAATTTTATCCATCAGATAAAAATCAGCTTTTGGCTATGTTAGATGATTTTTATTCTTGTGTTAATGACACTTCTGAGTATTTTTCTAGAGCTATAATAGTGCCTCATGCCGGGTATGTATTTTCAGGTAAGCTTGCAATGCAGGGGTATAAGTATTTAAATCCTGCAACAGAGAGGATCTTTATATTTGCACCCTCTCATTATGCAAAATTATTTGGGTGTGTGAGTTGTTCTTTTGATGAATTTCAGACTCCGCTTGGAAATTGCCTTGTAGATATTAAGATTGTGAAAGATTTTGAAATTAATGATGAAGCATTTCAAAATGAGCATTCAATTGAGGTTCAATTACCCTTTATAAAGTATTTTTTCCCTAATGCAAAAATTGTACCGATACTTTATGGGTGTGAGGATTATAAGAATATTGCAGAATTTATAAAAAAATACTGGAATGATAAAACTAATTCATTTGTTATATCATCGGATTTAAGTCACTTTTATCCTGAGAGAGAAGCTATAAAAATTGACTCTTATACCGCACAAATGATTGAATCTGGGAATATTCAAAATTTTGATGTGGAGCAAGCATGTGGAGCTGTTGGAGTGTGCGGTATTGTTGAGTTTGCGAAATCTTTAAATTTTAACCTTGTCCGTATAGGTTTGACTAATTCTGCTAAAATAACTGGTGATTCATCAAAGGTTGTAGGTTATGGAAGCTGGTTTTTATATGAAGGTAGTTTGGCAGATTATCTTAAAATTTTTTACTCAGATTTAATTATCGATATTTGTAAAAAAAGTATTAGTTCAGGCTTGCAGTTAGGGAATTTTGAAATAAATTCTTACCCGTCAGTTATAGAAGAAGCTGGAGCTTGCTTTGTTACGCTAAAAATAGATGGTGAGTTAAGAGGTTGTATGGGGTCTGCTATTGCACATCGGTCTTTAATAGTTGATTTAATAGAAAATGCGCATTCTGCTGCATTTAAGGATCCTAGATTTGAGCCTTTATCTTTAGATGAGTTTAAATTTTTAGAAGTATCAGTATCTATTTTGTCTTCACCTTCTAGGATATCTTTTTCTAGTGAAGTCAGTTTGCTAGAAAAAATTACACCATATGAGGATGGGTTAATTATAAGAGATGGTGATTATCAAGCTGTTTATTTGCCTGTTGTTTGGGAATATTTTGGCGGAAATAAAGAGAGGTTTTTAAAGTCTTTAAAGCTCAAGGCTGGCATGAGCGAAGATTATTTTTCTGATACTATGCAGGTATTCAGATTTAAAGCTATTGAAATTAGTCAATAATTTTTCCGCTAAATAAATCCATAACCATATTAACCATATCCGAATGTACTTCTTTATACTCGCCATTGTTTGCATTTTGCGAAGATTCGGAATTTATATCATCTCTTATTTGTTCAATATCTTCTTCCTTAACTTCTTCGGATGTATCTTTTGTTTGTACGGTGGCAGGTTTTTGTACTGGTGGCTTAGGCTGGCTTAATTGCCTGGGAGGCGCCTTTACAGTAACATCATCAGGCAAAGGCAGTCTTATTATTACATTTGAATTTGATTGACTAAATAGAGTATCTATCGCTTCAATAAGTGCTTGCTTTTTCGAGCCGTTTTGAATTTGGTTTAGGAAAATTTCATTTTTCATCGTGAGCACTGTTTCTGCTGCAGAGATTTTTACAGGATTAGCCCACTGTTTCAATAATGCTCTTGTAGGAGGGCTTGAGATATTTTCCAATAATTGACCCCATAAAATTGTGATATCATCAGCAGGAATTGATTTTGCTTTAGGCATTGGTGCAAAATCTTCTTGTTGAGGTGCTTCTGTTTTTACAGGCTCAGGTTTTGCTGGCTCAATATTTTTGTGTTCTTGAACATTTTGTTCAATATGTTTTACTGATTTATCTTCAGTTAAATCTTTTATCTTCTGTCTGTTTAAAACCGGTGCTGGAGGAGTTTTGTAAGATGCTGTTGATGTTTGAGCAGGCATTCCTCCTTCTAGTCTTGATAATCTGTTTTGAAGTTCCATTAATGAAGTGTTTTCAGCCAAGTTTGCAAGATCTATTACCCCAACTTCTAACCATAGTCTTGGATTATTTGTGGTTTTAACATCTTTTATGTAGTCTGCGGTTTTATCAATAAGGAATGTAATCTGGTGCGTGTCCAGACTTTTAGCTTGAGCTTGGAGTTCTTTTATTTGAGCTTCATTAAGCTGGGTAAGTTCAAAAACTATTTCTGGCTTGCAGTTTTTAACTATTAAAAGATTTTTAAAATAATCTAATAAGTTAGTTAAAATTTGCGCAGGCTCATTTCCTGAATTGTATATCTTTTCTAAAGTTTCAATAGCTTCTTGCGGATTAGATGAGGTAATTCCTGTAGATAGTGAATGTAGTGTATCAAATGATAATCGTCCGAGAAGATTATTGATATCATCTGTAGAAATTGCTTCTTCGCCATCTAATATGCTTAATTGATCAAGAAGCGCAATACTATCACGCATTCCGCCTGCTGAGTTCTTTGCTATTGTAAATAGTGCATCATCTGTGATATTAATTTTTTCACTATCAGAAATATATCTTAAATGTTTTACGATATCATCAGTGGTTATTCTTCTAAAATCAAATCTTTGGCAGCGACTTTTTATAGTATCCAATACTTTATGAACTTCTGTAGTTGCCAAGATAAATATAACATTTTTAGGCGGTTCTTCAAGTGTTTTTAAAAGCGCATTGAATGCTGTGTTAGATAGCATATGCACTTCGTCTATGATGTAAATTTTGTATCTGCTGTTTACTGGAGCATACATTACTTTTTCTAAGATATTTTGCGCATCTTCTACTTTTCTGTTGCTCGCCGCATCGATTTCTATTACATCCATTGGTACAGAATTTGTAATATCAATACAGTTTTCACATTTGCCGCAAGGTGTTATAGTAGGTCCTTCCTTACAGTTAAGTGATTTTGCAAAAATACGAGCTGTAGATGTTTTCCCTGTTCCTCTAGGACCTGTAAAAAGGTATGCGTGGGAAATCTTGTCCATCGCAATCGCGTTTGTCAAAGCTCTTTTTATATGTTCTTGTCCGACTATTTCTTCTAATCTTTGCGGACGATATTTTCTGTATAATGGAATATATTTTTCGTTCATGATAATAATAATATAACAAAAGTTATGAAAAAGGGTGAATTATGAACTTAATTAAACCGCCGTATTTGAATGAAGGAGACACCATTGCTATTATTGCTCCTGCAGGTGCAGTTGAGTATGATGAAATTATTAAGGCGCAAGTATATTTTGAACGTCATAATCTGCGGGTTAAACTTGGTAAAAATATATTTAAATCAAATCGTTATATGGCAGGAACAGATGAAGAAAGAGTCGCCGATTTGCATGATGCTTTCCTTGATGATTCTGTTAATGCTATTGTTTGTGCCAGAGGCGGCTATGGTTCTATAAGACTGATTAAATCAGTAGACTTTGATTTAATCAGAAGACATCCTAAAATATTTTGCGGATTTTCTGATATTACGGCACTGTCATTAATGATGGCTAAATATTCTGATTTAATTACTTTTTCAGGGCCCATGGCTCAGTCAGATTTTAACGATATAACGGAATTTACTGAAAAATCTTTCTTTAATGTTCTTTCAGGTGGATTTGAAGAGTATTTTTCTACATATACAATACAATCAGGTAATACTGAAGGGATGATATGGGGTGGTAATCTTTCAACCATTGTATCTCTTTGCGGGATTGATTTTATTCCGGAGGAGGATTTTATTTTATTTGTTGAAGATTTGAATGAGTCTGCTTATAAAATTGATAAAATGCTAAATCAACTTATTAATATGAAAGAGTTTAGATCTCAATGTAAAGGAATTTTATTTGGAGAATTTTTAGATTGTGGAGATGAGTCTTGGATTCGAGAAATTTTTGAAGAAGTTGTTTCAATTCTAGATGTTCCTGCTTACGGCGGATTTAAGCTTACGCACGCAAAAGACAAACAAACTATTCCGATTGGGGCAAAAGGCTACTTGCAAGACGGTATTTTATCTTATAAAATGATTTAAGGAGGATTAACCTTGCCACATTTTTTTATAAAGTCTGAAAATGTTAAGAGTGGATATGCATTAATTAATGATGAAGATAATTATAAGCATATAGCAAAGTCATTGCGTTCAAAAGTCGGTGAAAAATTACTTTTAATTGACGAAAATAAAATTCAATACGAAACTGTTATTGAGCAAATTACAAACAGGGAGATAACAGCGAAAATTGAAACTTCTTATAAATCTACTAGAAACCTTGATTTTAGATTATATCTTGCGCAAAGTCCACTTCGGAGTGACGCGCAGTCTGTCATTATTGAAAAAGCCACAGAATTGGGCGCCGAAGCAGTATATCCTATTCTTACTGATAATTGCAGTCTTAATAAAAGCGTTATTGAAAAGAAAATAGCAAAATGGCAACGGACTATGTATGAGGCTTCAAAACAGTGCGAAAGAGCCGATATTCCTACTTGCGAAACCTATACGACTTTGGATAAACTCTTGCAAGAAGACTCTTTTGATAGAGTTATTGCTTTTTGTGAAAGACGTACGAATTTAACTCTCCATTCTTATTGTCAAAATAAACCAATTAAGAAAGGGGAAAGAGTTCTTGTTATAATTGGTCCTGAAGGAGGCTTCTCCGATAGGGAATTTGAATTCTTTGAACAAAATAATATCCCTATGTTAACATTAGGTGATTTAATTTTAAAAGCAGAAACGGCAGTAATCGTAGCGTTAGGAAATATTATTTATGAATACTCTAATCAAAACTAAAATTGCATCAGATAGTGTTCTATCTAAAATTATAGCATCCTGTGATAACGAAATTTATTTGGTCGGCGGTACTGTTAGGGATTTCCTAATGGGTAAGGACAGCTTTGATAAAGATATTATTGTTGTAGATGAAGATGCAAAAGATTTTGCATTAAAGTTGCAAAAAGTTTTTGACGCAGTCTATGTTCCGTTAGATGAAGAAAATAAAATCTATCGTTTAGTTTTACCTGATAAAATTAATTATATTGATATTACAAATCCTATAGAAGGGTCTTTACACAAGGATTTAATGCGACGAGATTTAACAATTAATGCCGTAGCTGTGAATATTAGAACTGCTGAAGTAATTGATTTGTGCGGTGGTGTTACTGATATTCATAACCATACTATTAACTATATCAATGAACATAATTTTGAAGATGATCCGTTGAGGCTTTTAAGGGTATACCGTTTTCAGGCTACACTTGGGTTTGAACTTACTGCTGAAACTATTCATGCTGTATGTAAATTTGTAAAACTAATCCATAAGCCTGCTGTTGAACGTATTGTTCATGAATTAATTCTTTTGTTTGGCGGTAAATACGCTGATAAAGCTCTTTTGAATATGAATAAAACTTGGCTTTTAGAGGAAATTTTCCCTATAGTCAATGAGTTAAAAAAAGTTCCGCCAAATACTCATCATCATTTGGATTTGTTTCATCATTCCGTTGAAACCGTGAGACAAATTCAATTAATTTATGAAAGTGCTCCTGATGTTGTAAGAGAGCATATGGATAAAATTGATTTCGGAGGCGCATCAAGGTTAGCTCATTTGAAGCTGGCTGGATTTTTACATGATATTGGAAAATTCTCAACTTGGACTATTGAAGAAGATACCGGTCGTCATAGATTTATAAAACATGATGATGTTGGGGCTAAAATGTCTGTTAAATTATTGAAAAGTATGAATTTTTCTAATAAGCAGATTGAATATGTTTCTTCTATGATAAGAAATCACATATACCCATCTCAAGTTATGTCTGCTCCTGAAGTCGATTATAATTCTGCAAATGGAGAGAAAGTTATGATGCGTTATGTTAGAAAAATGGATGATAATTCTATCGATAACATAATTCTAGCTCAAGCTGATAGACTATCTGCTAGAGGAGAGGCTGTATCTGATGAAATGGTTGAAAATAATATATCAAATCTAAATAAACTTTTGAATTTCTACCTGAGTGTTAAAGATACTCTAGAACCTTTGCCTATTTTACTTGATGGTAATGATGTAATGAAAATTTTAAACATAAAACCGTCTAAAAGGCTTGGTGAAATTATGAATGCTCTGCACGAAGCCCAATTATCAGGTGAGGTAGTTACAAAAGAGCAAGCAATTGAATTTATTAATAACTTACCTTAAATGGATAATCATCAGGTATTTTCCAACCATTATACTGTATTAAAGCTCCACAAAATGCTTTATTCATTTTTCCTTCTTTGTTATTGCAACCTATCCCATTGCCGTCATATAAGCCTTGTTTTGTTCCATCCCACCCAGCCTTATAAGGCTCAAATCCTTTTTTATAGTTATATGGAAATGATTCATTAGTTGGTGCATAAATAAACGGAAAAGAGCATTTACCTCTGCTTTCGTCTTCTGAACTGTATTTTTTTATGCATTTATCTCTATCAGTGGTATAAAATACCCAATCCCTCATAGCATTGGTTTGATTTGCTTTCAAAGAAGATCCGTCAGCAAAAATAAAAATTGGAAGTCCGTTTGTATCATATTTTACTTCTATGGTTTTCATATAAGGTGCAATATACTTATTCCACCATTTTTCTACAGTTGAGCTACCATTTATAGGCTTACCTTCTTCATCTATATCAATGTTATTTGTGTCTTGATACCAATAAGATTTATCACCGTAATCAACTTCGGCTAGTTTTATTGCTTGATTTATACCTGAATAGAATTTTGCTAATCTTGCTTCAACTACTTTGTTATTGTTTTTTTGAATTAATGTAGGTAATGTCATTGCAGCGACAATTCCAATTATACCCAGTGTAATAAGTACTTCTGCTAATGTGAATGCTTTCTTTCTCATTTATACTCCTTACATTGATACAAATAATATAAAATTTGCATGCGTGCAAATTTTGCTTATATATTACCATTAAAATTGCATGTATGCAAGAAACAGATTTTGAAGAACTTAAAAGACTTGGTGAGAGAATAAAATCATTAAGAAAGTCAAAAAAATATACGCTTACTGAGCTTTGTTATAAAAATGGGCTAGAACCGTCTACTCTTTCACGAATTGAACAAGCGATAGTGGAGCCCAAGTATCTTACACTTTTAAAAATTGCATCCGCATTTAATATGTCTGTTGCTGAATTATTAAATTTTTAGTTTTGGCATGCACTTATTTTTTTTTTTTATATACTTTGTCTATACCTTCTAACACAAATTTAAAAAAATTAACAAAATTTTACAAAAATTTTTTAGAAAAATTTTTAGAAATTTGGTTAAATATGACTTTTTTTCTTTTATTTTTTTTATAAAAAATAAAAAAAATGTTTAAAAATATATTATTTTTATAAAAAAATGCAAAATTCGCTCTTAATATTCTCTTTACATTTAGCGCTGTTGGGGCAATTTTTTTTATTCACTACTTTTAATCTGTTTGTAGTGTTGTTATAATTAAGTGTACATTAGACAACAATAAATTCCAGACGAAATATTTATGATTGATAAGATTAGTGTAAGTAGAAAACAATACGCCCCTAAAAAGGACAGTAATAAAAATTCAAATCAACAACCAGCTTTTAAAGGCTTAGGTGAGCTTGCCTTAAAAGGTATTCAGGCTTGTGAACGTGAGCCTATGTGGAATGTTACGTTCTTGGATTTGTCTACTGCAATTTTGCCACGTACTTATTTTGAAACATTTATTGGTTCAAAGAAAAAAGATGAAAATGGTAATGAAAATAATAAAAGACATCTAAATGTCATGGGTGGCTTTGAAGCTTTCCGTAGAGAATCTTCTGGATTAATCATTAACTGTATTATTCCAAGTTTTGTTGTAGCTGGTGTTGCTTCTGCTTTACAAAAGCCTATTATGGGTGATTTTGTAAAAAATAAAGCTGGTCTTGCTTGGTGTTGGGCAAATGGTGATGCTCTGAATAAAATTGAGAAATTTTATACTGAAGCTAAAGGTGCAACAAAAGAAGAACGAGTATTTAATACGTTAAAAAATACATTTGATAATTTATTTGGTGTTGTCGGTGATGTTGATAACGGTGGTATCAAAAACTTTAAAGATATCTTAGCTGATGATGCTGAATATATTGATACTCTTAAAGATTGGGCAAAAAATCTTGTTTCAGACAAGCCGGATAAAAAGTTAAATAAAAAATATTATGAAACAATTGTAAGTAAAGTTGGTGCTTCTGAAAATATAAAATTTACAGGTGATAAAGGATTTTTCTCTAATAACTTAAGTTCATTATGCGATAGTTTATCTAAAGTGTTGCACAATGTTGTTAAAGTTGATTTGGATGACGCAAATATTTCGCAATATTTTTCTAAAGCTAAAAAACTTGTTAACTGGAAAAGTGCGGCAGGGCTTGGCGTAATTATCCCTTTAGCTATTTCTGCACAGCCTATAAACAGATGGATTACTCACAAACTTTCAGGTAAAAAAGGTGCTCCTATTTATAACGATAATAAAGAAAGAGTTCTTACACCGGAAGAAAAAAGAAAACTAACAGTCCAAAAATTCTTTGCAGTACCTTTAATGGCTGGTGTTGCAGGTCTTTCAATGCTAATGGACAGACCTAGCTTAAAGATGTTCCAATTTAAGAATATCTTCCCTACAATGGATCAGGCAAGAATTATATCAGCTGCAACGTTCTCAAGTCGTATAGCTGCTGCTGAAGATTCAAATGAATTGAAAGAAAACACTATCAGAGATATTGCAACATTCTCAAGTTTCTATTTCTTGGGTGATTATGCTGCAAAATGTATTGCGACACTTCTTGATAAGTATGTTAACGGTTCTCAATTACTTACCCACTTGAAAAATTCTAAAGAGGGTGATAATATATTCAAGCGCTTCTGGAATTGGGCTAAACATACATCAATTAAATCTACTGATGAAATAATGTCTCTTAAAGATGAAGCGTTAAGAGTTAAAAATAAAAACTTACGTTCTATTTGTCAATTAGGGAATATCGTATTTTCATTGATTTCATTAGGAATTTTTATTCCTGTATATACAAGAACTCAAATTAATAAAAAAGAACGTGAAAAAATGGAAGCTCTAAAAAAAGAACAACTTCAAAATCCTGCTAGTGTAAATGATTTAGCTGGTAATAATGGCAAAAAGGAAGTACATAATTCAAATAACTTAAAAATATCTAAAAATACTGCATTTCAAGCATTTTTTAATTAAAAAAGGAAATAATAATGAAAGTCCAAAGTGTATCCCCGAGATTAGTAAATAGCAAAAATGATAATGATAAAGAAAGTGTTCGATTTAGAGGCTTAGCAGATACGGCTGCTATTGCAGGCTCTACAGCTTTAAGATTTTTCGATGTTAATCAGGCTGTTGGTGCAAATACTATGGATATATGTACGATGGTTCTTCCACGTACGATTTATGATTTTACAAATAGGGGCCCTTTAGCAGGTATTGAAACTGGGCGTCGTGAATCTGCGGGTACTTTCAACCATGCAATGGTAGGGGTGTATGGTACTGCTGCAGGTGCTGCTCTTGCTTATACTCTTAGAGATAAGTATGGTTTTAATCTTAATCATATTTTTGCTGATAATGGTACTATAGATATACTTTCAGGTTTTCATAGTGAATCATATAAAGAAAAAGCGCAAGATCCTTTAAAAAGCACTTTGAAAAAGGTTGCAGAAAATCTTGAATTTAGAAATTCTGAAGCTGAGGCAGAAAAAGGATGGGTAAAACTTGATGAAAAAACTCAAGAAGAGTTTGTTGATAAGTTATACCAAAAACTTAAAGACCCTAATCTTAAACAGTTGGATAAAGAGTCAAAAGAATATTTGTATTCAATAATGACATCTTCTACTGGAGCTGAGAAAAACGTAAAACTCTCAGGTTATAGTAAAGAATCTCAAACTTCGTTAAAAAATATGATTTCAAATATATATAATGTTATGAAATCATTTGAGTCTGATAAGGTTAAGACAATTTTTGAACAGGTTTCTGATGTTAAGGCGAATGATTATGTTAAGGCTCTTAGAAAATTCAATATTAATAGAGCTGCAGCAGGTTTGGGATTTGCAACTTTATTCGGTGTTTCTGTTCAACCAATGAATATGTATTTGACTAAGAAAAAGACTGGTCAAGACGGTTTTGTAGGTGTACCCGGACGTGAAAAAGATAATTCACTAGGATTTAAAATTCAAAAAGTGTTGTTGGGTCTTGTGTTCGCTTCAGCAGCGATTTCAACTATCACCACAAAACCTAAAGAATTACTTTCAAAAGTACAATTCCAAGGAATGATGCCAACAATTAACCAATTAAAAATGGTATATGGCGTAACTATTGCTTCAAGATTGTTCTCAGCAAGAGATAAAGATGAACTCAGAGAATCAGCAGTGAAAGATACATTAGGTTTCTTAAGCTTACTTGTTTTAGGTAGTCTTATTACAAAAGGTACTGCTAAACTTCTTGATAAGAGCGGTTCACTTATTAATATGGCAAAACAAGATGGTCAAGGCTTCTTAAAATGGATGACAAATTCTTCATTAAAAACAAGAGATGAAGTCTTATATGGTGCGCTAAAGAAACATGGCATATCAACTGTAAAAGACGGTAAAGCCTTGAAGTTTAGCGAATTAATGAAATTATTACCAAAAGAAGATAAATTAACTAGAGTTAAATTGCGTAATTTAAATATTGCTCAGTTAGTAGGTTATGCATATTCTGCAGTTGTTCTTGGTTGGGGAATCCCTAAGATAAACGATTATATGACTAAAAAGAACGAAGCTAAGCGTCTTGCAAGATTAGCAGCTAAAGAAAATTCTCAACAAAAAACTAACGCTGCTAATGAAAAAACTGTAGAAGCTAATAAAACTCAAAACTTTACTTCTAATTCAATTATTGAAAAAGACAAATTTCTAAACGTCTAGTTAGCTTGAGTATTAGCACCCGAAACTACTTCTACAATTTCTTGTGTAATTGCAGCTTGTCTTGATTTGTTATATTCAATCGATAGTGTTGTAATCATTTTTTCCGCATTTGTTGTAGCCGCAGACATAGCAGTCATTCTTGATGCTAATTCACTTGCTTGAGCTTCTAACATTGCTTGATAAATGATATTTGTTACATACATTGGAACAATTTTTTGTAAA
The DNA here is from genome assembly GCA_944325875.1 of Candidatus Gastranaerophilales bacterium. Taxonomy (GTDB): domain Bacteria; phylum Cyanobacteriota; class Vampirovibrionia; order Gastranaerophilales; family Gastranaerophilaceae; genus Scatousia. Next base: position 92,798 of record CALVBU010000001.1, on the reverse strand, counting down.
ATATGATGCATATCAGGTTCAAATTCCATAATAGGATCGACAACGTGATCATGAAGCTTTTCGTAGTCTTCTTCAGGAGTTTTTAATGGTAAAACTTCCCATTCTTCAACAAAATAGCTCATCATATTTTTAAATCTGGTTGTAACAAGTTCAATTTTATCGATTTTCTTTTCAACAAAATATTCAGCTAAATCTTCAACTACCATCAAACAAGCATTCCCAGATGGGTTGTTTGCAACATTTAGGTATGTTTTGGCAATCTCACAGTCATAATTTTCAATCTTACGTTTTAGGGCTGAAATCCCTTTTTGACCAATAATGAACAAATAAACATGTATTCCTTGTTCATTATATTCTTGAATTTTTTTAACGGTTTTTCTTACAACATTTGCGTTGTAAGCGCCAGCCAACCCTTTATTCGAAGTTATAGCAAGTAAACCGACTGATTTGATATGTCTTACTTGAAGCAGTTCAGGGTAGTTATCAATCGCAGACTTTATCTTAAGTGTGTGAGCACTGTAGGAACCGACTGAATTCAATAGTTTTTTAAACATAGAATTCAATTCTGCCGTAAATGGTCTTGATGCTTTTACTGTGCTTTCAGCTTTTTTTACTTTAGCAGCTGCGACCATTTTCATTGCTCGCGTAATTTTTTTAGTACTTTCAACACTTTTTATTCTATTTTTTATGTCTTTGAGATTGCCCATTTTTTATACCTTAAAATGTTTTCTTAAATGCTTCAATGCTGTCTTTTAGTAGTTTTTTATCGTCATCGGAAAGCGCACTTCCTGCATTCAGACTTTCAACTAGTTCTTTTAAGTTTGCATTCAAATGTACGAACCAATCTTTTTTGAAACGGTTGATATCTGAATTTTGGATATCATCTAAAAGTCCTTCATTTGCTGCAAACAAAATACTTACTTGTTCTGCAACGCTAAGAGGATTGTATTGAGGTTGTTTTAGAACTTCTGTTAATTTTTCACCTCTTAATAATTGATTTTTAGTTGCTTGATCCAAATCTGATGCAAACTGAGCAAAAGCTTCCAATTCACGGAATTGAGCTAAATCAAGTCTCAATTTACCTGCAACTTGTTTAATAGCTTTTGTTTGAGCTGCACCACCTACACGTGATACTGAAATACCGGCATTGATTGCAGGACGAACACCTGAGTTAAACAAGTTTGTTTCAAGGAATATTTGACCGTCTGTAATTGAAATTACGTTAGTCGGAATATATGCTGAAACGTCGCCTGCTTGTGTTTCAATGATAGGTAAAGCAGTAATACTACCACCGCCTAGGTTATCGTTAAGTTTAACTGCACGTTCAAGAAGTCTTGAATGTAAATAGAATACATCGCCTGGATAAGCTTCACGTCCTGGTGGTCTTTTTAATAGCAAACTCATTGCACGGTAAGCCTGAGCGTGTTTACTCAAATCATCATATACGATTAATACGTCTTTACCTTGCTCCATGAATTCTTCACCTACTGCAACACCAGCAAATGGTGCAATATATTGTAGCGGAGCAGATTCGTTTGCTGTTGCTGAAACTATAATTGAATATTCCATAGCTCCGTGTTCTTCAAGAGTTTTTGCAATTTGAGCAACCGTTGAAGCTTTTTGACCTATAGCTACGTATATACAAATAACATTTTTACCTTTTTGGTTAATAATAGTATCAACTGCAATAGCTGTTTTTCCTGTTTGTCTGTCACCGATAATAAGTTCTCTTTGACCTCTACCTATAGGAGTAAGTGCATCTATAGCAGTAAGTCCTGTCTGAAGCGGTTGGTGTACGGATTTTCTTGTAACAATACCAGGAGCAACCCTTTCAATTGGTCTTGTCTTTGAATATTCATAATCTCCCTTACCATCAATAGGCTTACCAGTAGGATCAATAATTCTTCCGATAAGTCCATCACCAACAGGAACAGATGCAATTCTACCTGTTGTTCTTACTGTCATACCTTCTTTAATATGTGTGTACTCACCAAGAATTACGACACCGACATTATCTTCATCAAGGTTTAATGTAATACCAAGTGTATCTTTGCCATCATCAAACATAACAAGTTCGTTTGACATTACATTATTCAATCCATAAATTCTTGCGATACCGTCACCTACCTCTATTACAGTACCTGTATTAGAAACTTCGGTAATAGATTCATAATTTTCAATTTTACTCTTAATAATTGAGCTTATTTCGTCGGGTTTTATTAGTACCATAATTAACCTCTTATCTTTTACTTTAATATCAAATCTTTTTTCATTTTCGCTAATTTATTTTTTAAACTCATATCTATAACATTGTCTCCGATTCGGATAACAAGTCCTGCAATTATATCATCATCTAATTCCCATTCAGGTTTTACCGTCTTATTTAGTTTTTCTTCAAGTTTTTTTATTACCTGTAATTTTTTATCTTCTGATAATTCAATCGCTGATGTTACTTTAACCGGTTGAATGTTTGAAATTTCATTTAATTTTTCAAGATATGCTCTATAAATTTGCGAAAATTCTTTAAATCTTTTTTTGTCAATCAGTATTTTTATAAAATCAAGCATAGTAGAACTTACTTCATTTTTAAAAACATCAATAGCAATATCAGTTTGAGCTTGCAAAGATATTGTAGGATTGTTGAGAATTTCGCGCAATTCTGGTGACATATTCAATATTTCACGGACATTCTCAAAATCTTTGCTAATTTCATCAAACGTAGACTTTTTATCTCTTACAACTTCAATAAGAGCATTAGCATAGTTTTTAGCTGAAATTGAAATTTGTTCTGTTACCGTTTTCATATCAACTGTATCCTGTCTAATTCTTGTATGCTTTCATCAATGTACCTGTTGTGTAGTTCAGGCTTATTTTTTAATGTGGTAACGATATGATTTTCTGCAATAAGAATAGCTGCTTCTGCAGTTTTTTCAGTTAAAGCAGAAGAAATACTTTTTTCTTCTGTAGAAATTACTTTATCAATATTTTTGTTAATAAGTTCGATACTTTTTTCTGTATTTTGGAATATAGTATCAGTAATCGATTTCGCAGTTTTATTAGCCTGATCCATTTGAATTTCTATATCTTTGTCGATATTTTTTATAGAATCTTTGGCTTTTGATAATTTTAATCCTGCAAGACTTTTACTGTTTTTAACATTCTCAATTGCATTGATAATATCGTTTTGTAATTTGTCGAGAATTTTTGAAATATTTATTTTTTTGAATACGAAGCAAAAAATTGCTACGAGTAATACAAAGTTAAATGTATTACTTTTTACTATTAAGTCCCATATTTCTAAAAACTCTTTCATATTAACTGATTACCTTATTTATCATTTCATTATCAACTGTGTCAATTTTAGATTCTTCTCCAAGAATTTTTTGTGAAATTGACTCAGCAAGTTCTTTTACGTTACCTCTTAGTACTTCTTTTGTCTGTTCAGCTTGAGAATGAAGCTCATTTTTAGCATTAGCAATGGCTGAATCACTTTGCTTTTTAGCTTCATCAGTCTTAAATTTTGCATTTTCTTTTGCTTCTGAAACGTTTTTGTTTATTAAACTTTTTGCATCTTCATTAGCTTTAGAAAGTTTAGCTTCTTTCTCTGTATTGATTTTATCAGCTTCATCAGACATATCTTGCGCAACTTTAGCCGTTTCACTAATAAAATCCTGTCTTTCAGTGATTATTTTATCAATTGGCTTATAAAAGATCATGTTCATAACCCAAGTGAACACGACAAAGCTTATTATTGAAACTAAGAATGTTGCATTGAATTCCATTATTACATAAGTCCTATTAATTTAGCAGCTACAACGAATGCGTAAAGAGCACAAGCTTCTGATAACGCAGCACCAAGTAAGAAGAAACCGAAAGCTTTACCAGCGATTTCAGGTTGTCTTGAAATTGCATCCATAAGACCTTTTGTCGCAAATCCAATACCAAGTCCAGCTCCGATTGCACCAAATCCGATTGCAATACCGCCACCAAGTTTTGCTAATTCCATAGTTGTGTTTGTGTCAATCATTTTTCTCTCCTTATTTTTTGTATTTTTAATATTAATGTTCTTCTCCAGTTGCAGAGGAGATATAAGCAATTGTAAGCATCATAAATACTGTTGCTTGTATAAATGCAACAAGGATTTCAAATAGCATAACCGGTAAAGGAAGTAAATATGCTGATAATCCTAATGCTACAGATACTAATATTTCTCCTGCAAAAATATTTGCAAAAAGACGAATTGCAAGACTTAAAGGTCTTGTAATCATTTCTAATATTTCAACTAATGCCATTATTATTCCTGTAAAACTAAATTCCTGCAAAAGATATCTTAAACCTTTTGTTTTGAAACCCATGAATAAATAATACAAAAGTACAATAATAGCCATTGCAGCTGTCAAATTTAAATCATTCGTTGGTGATGCTAATTCACCGGTTTTTAAATGTATAATTCTAAGAGGCAATTGCCCCATTAAATTGGCAAACAATATAAATAAAAACAACGAAGCAACTAATGGAACATGTTGACGATTTTTATTAGGAATCATTGTATCCAGAGTTCCCCAGAAAAATTGCATTATATTTTCACATACAGCTTGTAATTTGTTAGGGACAAGAGTTAGCTTTCTTGTTGCAATTATTGCAAATAGAATAATTACACCCATTGCAAACCACATAGTAAAAATGGTATCAAGATTAAAACTCATCTGATGGCCTGCAATTACTGTATTATAAACCCAATGACCCATTTGACTCATGTACAATTCCCCTCTTCTTGATTTTATTCTAACTCGTAAAAAAAAAATCGCAAATTTTTTTTGTTTGCGGTAAGATTATTACATATTCAAATTGTATAAGAAGGGGAGTAATGGAAACGATCAGCCTTGATACGGTCGAATCTACTAATTTGTACGCTAAGTCACATATTGATGAACTCAGCGATTTGACTGTTGTGCATGCCAAAAATCAATCTGCTGGCAGAGGTCGTTTACAGCGTAAATGGGTGGATTTGGGAGAAGGAAACTTATTTATGACTTTTGTTTTAAAACCTTCTGATACCTTTCATAGCGTATATTCTAATCTAACTCAGTATTTAGCATTGGCTTTGTGTAAGGTGTTAGAACGCTATGGGCTTGAACCAAAGATAAAATGGCCGAATGATGTTTTAGTAAATGGTAAAAAAATTGCTGGAATTTTATCTGAAACAGTAATGCAAGGCTCTTTGTTCAAGGGGTTAGCTTTGGGAATTGGAGTTAATTTAACTGCCAATCCTGAGTCTGTTAAGCTAGTTACTGATAAAGAAATTACAGCGTTGAATATGGAAATTGGTAAAGATGTTGATATTAGAACTTTTAGAGAAGATTTGTGCTCTTATTTTTTCTCTGAATATAACGACTTTTTAATTAATGGGTTTAGTAAAATATATGAAGATTATGTTTCAAGAGCATGTTTTCTTGGTAATGAAATCACAGTGAAAGTTTTTGACAGAGAGCTTCATGGTATTGCAAAATCTATTACAAATAACGGTGAACTTGTGCTTACCGATAAAAATAATAAAGAATTCGTACTTACAATAGGAGATATATTATGATGGAACAATTTATTCTACATTTAGAAGAAGGAAGCGTACTCCTTGGTATTGGTATGGGAGTTGTTTTTGGTTTCCTTTGCATTATGGTATTTGCGATGAAAGGAATGTCAATCATCGTAAAATGGTTAAATCAACTTTTCCCAGAAGAAGTGGAAGTTGTTGAAAAGAAAAGCGCTAAAAAGAACGTATCTGAAGATGAAGCAATTGCTGTTGCTATTGCTGTCGCTAGAGCTCAAGGATAATTACAGTATTAATTACGAAAGGATATAAAATTATGGGAAAAAAACTTATTAAAGTTATGGATACCTCATTCAGAGACGGTTTCCAATCTGTTTACGGAGCAAGAGTATTCGTTGATGACTTTATTCCTGCTTTGCAATCAGCTGTAAATGCTGGTATCAGACATTTTGAAGTTGCAGGTGGAGCAAGATTCCAATCTCCAATTTTCTATTGCAACGAAAATGCTTTTGAAACTATGGATAAAATCAGAGCTGCAGTCGGTCCTGATATTAACTTACAATCTTTAGCTCGTGGTGTTAATGTTGTAGGTCTTGATTCTCAACCAAGAGATATTATCAACTTGCACGCAAAAATGTTTAAAAAACACGGTGTAACTACTGTTAGAAACTTTGACGCTTTAAACGATGTAAATAACTTGATTTATTCTGGTCAATGTATCAGAGATAATGGTCTTAAACATGAAGTAACTATCACAATGATGGAATTGCCTATCGGATGTGAAGGTGCTCATGACGTAGCATTCTATGAAAAAGTATTGAGAAACATTCTTGATGCAGGTATTCCATTTGACAGCTTAGCATTCAAAGATGCTTCAGGTACTTCAAATCCTAGAAAAGTTTATGAAACTCTTAAACGTACAAGAGAAATTCTTGGTGCTGATGCTCACATCAGATTCCACTCTCATGAAACTGCTGGTACTGGTCTTGCAGCTTACCTTGCTGCTCTTGATGGTGGTGCTGATGGTATTGACTTGTCAATGAAACCAGTATCTGGCGGTACTGCTCAACCTGATATTGTTTCTATGTGGCATGCATTAAAAGGTACTGAGTTCGATCTTGGTATTGATATTGAAAAAATTCTTGAAACTGAAGAAGTATTTAAAGAATGTATGAAAGATTACTTCTTGCCACCAGAAGCTTTAGCAGTTAACCCTATGATTATTCAATCTCCATTACCTGGTGGTGCATTGACTGCTAATACTCAAATGCTTCGTGATAACAACTTAATGGATAAATATCCTGAAGTTGTTGCTGCAATGAAAGAAGTTGTAGAAAAAGGTGGTTTTGGTACATCAGTTACTCCAGTATCTCAATTCTATTTCCAACAAGCATTTAATAACGTTATGTTTGGTCCTTGGAAAAAAATTGCAGAAGGTTATGGAAAAATGGTTCTTGGTTATTTCGGAAAAACTCCTTGTGAACCAGATGCAGAAGTTATCAAAATTGCTTCTGAACAATTAAATCTTCAACCAACTACAGAATTAGTTGTTGACTTGAATGATAAAGATGAAACTAAAGGTATCAAAGCAGCTACAAAACGTCTTGAAGATGCTGGTCTTCCTGTTAATGATGAAAATATCTTTATTTCTGCAGCTTGTAAAGAAAAAGGTATCTTATTCTTGGAAGGTAAAGCAACTATCGGTGTTAGAAAATGTGAAAAAGGTGCTAATGAACCTAAAGTTGATACACCGAACGGTTATACAGTTTCTGTTAACGGTAAAAAATATGCAGTTGCTATTGAAGGTAAAAAAGCTACTGTTAACGGTAAACTTTATGATATCGATGTTAAAGCTGGTATTGAAGCAAATACTCATGCTGCAAGCGGAGAAGGTACTCCTATTAAAGCAGCATTGCCTGGTAACGTATTAAAAGTTCTTGTTTCAAACGGTGATAGTATTTCTGAAGGCGATGTAATTGCTGTTGTTGAAGCTATGAAAATGGAAACAGAAATTAAATCTCCAGTTTCAGGTACAGTTCAATCAGTTGAAATTGAAGTAGGAAGTAAAGTTAAAACAGGTGACGTATTAGTTACTATCGGTTAGTTTAATCATAATTTGAAAAGGATAGAAAAATGAATATTACAGACAGTTTAATAAAATTATGGCAATCTACCGGTCTTGCTAATTTTGTACAACCGGTTGATCCTTCTATCACAAACGGATTTGAGCAATTCTTACATCAATTCGGTTCTCCGATTATGCTTGTAGTTTGTTGTTTCCTTTTGTGGTTAGGTATTAAAAAACAATTTGAACCACTATTGTTAGTGCCTATTGCATTTGGTGGTTTGTTATCAAATATTCCTGTAGCAGATATTGCTGGTCCTCACGGATTTTTAGGAATTATCTACGAAGCAGGTATTCACCAAGGGTTGTTCCCATTGATTATCTTTATGGGTGTTGGTGCAATGACAGATTTCGGTCCGTTGATTGCAAATCCTAAAACAGCATTGTTAGGTGGTGCAGCTCAATTCGGTATTTTTGGTGCATTACTTCTTGCTCTTTGCTGTTTTGGATTTACCTTGCCTCAATCTGGTGCTATTGGTATCATTGGTGGTGCTGATGGTCCTACATCTATTTACGTTACAACAAAACTTGCTCCTGAATTATTAGGTGCAATTGCTGTTGCTGCTTATTCTTATATGGCTTTGGTTCCAGTTATTCAACCACCTATTATGAAAGCTTTAACAACAGAAGCTGAACGTAAAATTGAAATGAAACAATTGAGAGAAGTTTCAAAACGTGAAAAAATTATTTTCCCACTTGTTGTTTTGGGACTTTGTATAATCTTGTTACCTGATGCTTGTCCTCTTATCGGTGCTTTGACATTCGGTAACTTATGTAAAGAATCTGGTGTTGTAGAAAGACTTTCTGATACTATGCAAAACGCTTTAATCAACATAGTAACTATTTTCTTAGGTCTTTCAGTTGGTTCAAAATTGTCAGCTGAACAGTTTTTAACTACTCAAACACTATTTATTCTTGTACTTGGTATATTAGCGTTTAGTTTTGCAACTGCCGCTGGTGTGTTATTTGCAAAATTTATGAACTTATTCTCAAAAGAAAAAATCAATCCGTTGATTGGTTCTGCCGGTGTATCAGCAGTGCCTATGGCAGCTCGTGTTTCTAATAAAGTAGGTTTAGAGGCTAACCCTCAAAACTACTTGTTAATGCACGCTATGGGACCTAACGTTGCTGGTGTTATCGGATCTGGTGTTGCTGCAGGTATTTTGCTTGCATTGTGCCATTAATAAATAATTCAATTGAAAAAAGGTCACCTAATCGGTGACCTTTTTTTCTTTATTTCTTTTAATCGTAACGATTTCTCCATCAATTGTTTTATAAGCTTTTATATTGTCGTCTATTGTAATATCTAGTTGAGAGCCAACTCTTTGAATAATTCTGTTGATTTCTTCTTGTTGAAGAGTTTTTGGAAGTTTTACAATTCTTTTTGACATTGCAAAAATTTCAGGATTATTAGCTTTTATAATTGTGCCAGATGAAAATGTATATATATTTAATCCTAGTGGTACTGTTTGTAAATCTGCAAGGTTTTTCATTGGAATATCATAAAGTTTTGAAAATATTTTAAGTATTCCATTTGGGTTTTCTAATGTTTCTTGACTAATTTTACCTGTAGCACATTCTAGCACTTCCTTGGTAGGAAGCTTAAAATGTTTAAGTGATTGAAAGTTTGGGGCATAGTTGGCAGAATTTTGTACTCTATTAATTTGCATAGTAACTCCTTTTTGTTTATAATCTTTTTTGTATTAAGTCCTATGAAATATTTTTTTGTTATATTTCTCGATTTATATTAAGATTGTAAACTTTGATTTTTAGGAGGAGTTATGAGAAAAATAGCAGTGTTAGGTTCAGATAGTAGTGAATTATTTGAGAGTATTTATAAATATTTTATGGGTAAAAATCTTGATATAACAGTGGTTTCAGATAATGTAAATTCTGATTTGCTAAGCAAAGCTGAAAAGTTAGGAGTTTCTTTTGTTCATGTTCCTTATGAGGAAAATGCAGAGTTTTTTGGTGCAAGAAATTTCGATTTGATAGTTGTTGCTGATTATAAACATGACTTAGATAGTGAAATTATTGAGCTTGGTAAATTCTTAAATGTTCACCCATCTTTATTGCCTGCTTTTAAAGGAAAGGATTCAATATATAGAGCTTTTATGTCAGGGGTAAAAGTATCAGGTGTTACCGTACATTGGATCACAAATGAACCTGATGGTGGCAAAATTTTAGCTCAATATCCTGTTTTGATCGGAAATACTACTCATTATGATGAGTTTGAACAAGAAATTAAAGCTCTTGAAAATTTACTTTATCCTAAAGTTATCGATGCTGTTCTAAATGATAAGGTTTTTGATTTTTCTGAGCTTTTTGAAAATACTAAATGTAACTCAAGTATTTGCGAAAATTGTAATTCGCATTGCCATAATAAATTTTTTGAAAAATCTTAATTATTATCCTTTAACTTTTTTGACTATTATACAATCCTTTTCTACAGAAAATTCCAATTTATCTTTTACAGGATTGATTTTTAATAATTCTAATATAGGTAATGGTATTATTACGCCCCAGCTATTACCTATTTGTATTATTTTTCTTATCATAGGCCTCTTTATGTAATATTGTAACAATGTTATAACTATTATGACAAATATTTTTCCTCGTAGGTTATAATATTGTTATAACAGGAGGACTATTATGAAAAAGGCTTTTACGCTTGCGGAAGTATTGATAACACTTGGAATTATTGGTGTTATTGCATCAATGACACTGCCTGCGTTAATTCAAAAAAATAATGAAAAACAAATTGTAGTAAAACTAAAGAAAGTATATTCAATGCTGCAGCAGGCACAATTGAACATAACTAATGAATATGGGCCTTTAGATAGTTTAATTACTTCAAATACTTCGACAGGTGAAGTAGATGAAAACGGGGATACAATACTTGATTACACGAATACCGAGTACTTGAAAAGTTTGTTTGCAAAACAGCTAAAAGTGATAAAATCTTGTGATGCTGGTGTTAATTGTTTAGGCAAGTTAGTTTATAAGCTAAATGGTGTAAAACATGGTACAGGTGTGTATAAGGATCCAACTTTGATATTAGCTGATGGGACTCGACTTTTTTTCGGTTGGACTTATTCAAGTTGCAGTAATACACAAGAATGTCTTGAAGTCGGAATTGCTCTGCCTAATTCTACAAAGGATCGTTATGTTTTGGGCAAAGACATTTTTTATTTTGACGTATATAAAGATAAAATTGTTCCAGAAGGAAATACTAAAGGAAAACTTTCAGATTCTAATTGTAAGACATCTTCTGGCGGAACAGGCAGGTCTTGCACAGCGTGGGTTATTATTAATGAAAATATGGATTATCTGCACTGTGATGATTTAGAGTGGGACAAGAAGACAAAATGTAAATAAAAATAGTTATTAAGAATTAGTGCATTTTTTTATTTAGCTGTGTATAATTTATATATATAGTTGAAAAGAGGGTTAATATGTCAATAGATGATGCATTGGTTATGATTTTGGCAGGTGGAGAAGGTAAAAGATTGCTTCCATTGACTAAAGATAGAGCAAAACCTGCGGTTCCTTTTGGAGGAAGATATAGAATTATTGATTTTGTTTTGAATAATTTTATCAATTCAGGATTTTTTAAGATTAAGGTTCTAACCCAGTATAAATCAGATTCTTTAAATAAGCATATAACAAGAGGTTGGGCATTATCTCCATTTTTGAATCAATATGTGGATTTGGCTCCGGCTCAGATGCGTACTGGTCTTGATTGGTACAGGGGAACTGCTGATGCTATTTATCAAAACGTTTTTCATATAACAGATGAAGATCCTGATTATGTATGTATTTTTGGTGGAGATCATATTTATAAAATGGATGTTTCGCAAATGCTCGATTTCCATAAAAATAAAAATGCAGATTTAACTATTTCCGCTATTCCTATTCCTATTGAGGAAGCTTCTGAATTCGGAATTATTGAAGTTGATGATAACTGGAAATTAACTAATTTTGTTGAAAAACCTCAAAATAAACCAAAATGTATTCCTGGACATCCTGATAAATGTCTTGCATCTATGGGAAATTATATTTTTAATAAAAATATTCTTTTAGATGCGTTGAATGAAGATGAGCGTATTGAGTCATCTAGTCATGATTTTGGTAAAAATGTTATTCCTATGTTATTGCAAGAAGGCAGAAATATATTTATTTATAACTTTGCTGATAATGAATTTCCTGGAATTACCGATGCTGAACGTGGCTATTGGCGTGATGTAGGAAGTATTGATGCATATTGGCAGGCTAATATGGATTTATTAGATTCAAATCCTGAATTGAATTTATATTCAAAGGATTGGCCTTTAAGAACTTTTAACTACAATTATCCTCCTGCTAAATTTATTTGGCAGGAAGGTGATCGAGTTGGCATGGCTACAAATTCTATGGTATCAGAGGGCTGTGTTGTCTCTGGTGGAAGCATTTCTAGATGTGTGCTTTCCCCAAAGGTAAGAGTTAATAGCTATTCCCAAGTTTATGAAAGCATATTAATGGAAAATGTAGATGTCGGTAGATATTCTAGAATTAAAAGAGCAATTATTGATAAAAATGTTAAAATCCCACCTAACACAAGAATCGGGTATGATAGGGAAGAAGATTTGAGAAGAGGTTTTCATGTCTCTCCAAATGGTGTCACTGTTGTACCTAAGGGTGCTATTCTTTAATTGTTTTTTTTGATTTATATTACTATTACCAATAATAATGTAAAAATTTCTTAAAATAACAAATTTTTTAAGCAATTTTGATTGTTTATAATCTTTATTGACTTGGGTAGTAGTATGGTGTCAAATAACCGAATATCTCAAATAAGTTTTGGAAATTCTTTTACCTCAGGTATAAAAAATACAGGTAGAAAGATTTATAATGCTATTCCAAATTTTAAGCCTATAGCGGGTGACAACATGATTGGCTGGATAGAGAAATTTGGTCGAAAGTGTTCTTCTGCCGAGCAAAGACTTATACTTGGAGCTACAGCTATTGTTATGCAGCCTGCAATTGATGCGCATAATAAAAATGTTGATGAAAAAACAAGAAAAGTGTCTGTTGCAAGAACAATTGGTAAAGTTATTGCCGGTACTCTAACAGGATTTCTTATTCGTAAAGGTTGTATTAAGGCAATGGATTTAAAAATGTTTAAGCCTTCTAATGCCGCAAAAGTTTCAAAAGATGCATATGACCAGTACAAAAATGCTATGGGAACTATTGTAGCTCTTGTAGTTATGTCATTTACCAATTTTATAATTGATGCACCGCTAACTAAATTTATTACTAATTTACTCATAGAAGACGATGGATCCGGAGGTAAGAAATGAAAAATTCCGGATTGATAAATGATTTTGTACAATGGACATCCAAAAAGTGCGGTTCTTTTAAAAACGTAATTTTGGAAAAATATGGTGAACAACCTGGGACAATGCTTGTCCATACAGGCGTTTTAGGTTGGATATTGTCTTCTGCTGCTCAAGTTGCTGCAGTTGTCTTTAATGATAAAATTTCTAAAGAACAAAAAGTATTTCTTATCCCGCAAGAAGTTGCAGATGCTGCTGTTAATATAGTTTCTTTTTATGCTATTACAAATTCAGTCAAGGCTATTGCATCAAAGCTTGTTAAAACAGGTAAATTAACTACTCCTGCAATTCTTGAACATTTGAAAAAAACTGGTATTAAAATTCCAAAAAACTCTAAGGATGTATCTCCTATTGGAAAGTGGGATTTTGATATTACTAAACTTGCGAATTTTGATGAAATAGCTGATAAGTTTAAGCCATTTAAAAACGGTGTAGATGTTGGTGCAAGTTTATTAGGCTCAATAATTTCTTGTAATCTTGTAACCCCTATTTTAAGAAATGAATATGCTGCTCGTCAGCAAAAATTAGCTTTAAGTAAGATGCATAGCAAGCAGATGAAAAATTTGGAACACCCTAAAGGCATAACAATGGCTGAATATCAAAGACGTGCTTATGCAAAATCTTCCGGGTTAAAAGTGTAAAATATTAATTATTCCTAAAATCATAAATGCTATAAGACAAAAAAATAGACCTACTAGTTTATAAAATGGATTTATTTTTGTTTGGGTTGATTTAGAGTACATTCTTTCTAGTGTTTTTTTTGCATAATCCTGTTTTAAATTTGACTTTGTTTTATTAAATGATGAATGCAATAATTGTTTAAAAGCATATACTTCTTCTAAATCTTTTCTCGCTAGTGGATTTGATATTGCAATTTTTTTAATTTTTATATTTTCGTTATCACTTAACTCATTATCTACGTATGCCGAAAGATTTTCTTTAAAAGTTACATATTGAGGAGTTTCGTATTGTTTCAAATCAGAAATTTCTTCTTCGTTGATTTTTGATCTGATTTCTGAAAAATTTTCTAAAATTCTTTTTAATTTTAAGTATTTTTCTTGGCAATCTTTGCATTTGTTCAGGTGTTCTCTGACGCAGTGGCTAAGTTTTTCATCAAGTTTATTTTCTATATAAAATGTAAGTAATGTAACTACTTGATTGCAGTTAAGTTCATGATTCATATTTCGCTCCTTTAAATATAAGATTTAAGTCCGTCTTTTAGCTTTAGTCTTGCTCGTGAAATCCTTGATTTTACTGTACCAACACTTGTATTTGTTGCTTCTGCTATTTCTTCATAACTTAACCCCTGTAGCTCTCTTAGCACAATTACAATTCTAAACTGTTCAGGGAGTGCTCTAATTGCATTTTTTATAATTTGTTCTAGCTCTGATGAAATACATTTTTCTGCCGGTTTACATTTTTTGTCCGGTATTATTGCTTTTAAAGAAAAATTAGGGTTTTCATCAGGTTCTTCATCCATAGAGATTACATCAGGTTTTCTTGAAGCTTTTCTTAGTTCGTCATAAAAAAGGTTTGTTACGATTTGATTTAGCCAACTTTTAAAGTGTTTTGGGTTCTTCAGAGTATGAATATTTTTTGCAACACGTAGTAGTGCTTCTTGTGTTAGGTCAGCTACATCTTCTCGTTTTTTAGTAAGGTATGAAAATGTTGCAAATACGTTTCTTTGCTCACGTCTGATTAGTTCTTCAAGAGCCTTGAAATCGCTCTGTTGAGATAGTACAACAAGTTCATCTAAAGTAAGTTTTCGATATTGCAGCTTGTGTGAAGGCATAACAAAATCTCCTTACTCAAATAGTAAGGAAATTTTCGACTTAAATGAACATGCTAAAATATACCTGTATTGGACTATATTTTTTATAGCAAGATTATAATTATTTAGCAGAAATGTATCCGCGTAATGCAGTGTAAGCTGCTACATAAGGTGATGCAAGGTATATAAATCCGTTTACATTACCCATTCTGCCTTGGAAATTTCTGTTTTGGGTTGCAAGACAAACTTCTCCGTCAGCTAAAGTTCCTGCATGAACTCCAACACAAGGACCGCATCCTGGTGGTAAAATAGTTGCGTTTGCTTCTACAAATATTTTAATCAAACCTTCATCAAGTGCTTGAATATAAACATCTTTTGATGCAGGGCAGATTAGCATTCTAACATCCGGATGAACTTTATTACCTTTAAGGATTTCTGCAACAGTTCTTAAATCTTCAATACGCCCGTTAGTACAAGTTCCTACAAAAACTTGATTTACTTTGATATCTTTAAGTTCTTCTACAGGTTTTGTATTGTCAACAGTATGAGGGCAAGAAACGGTATGTCCAACGTCTTCTGCATTAATTTTTATTACTCTTTCATAAACAGCATCAGAATCAGGTTTCAAAGTTCTGAATTTATCAGCTCTGCCTCTGGATTTTAAAAATTCTTTAGTCTTTTCATCAGTTACAAAAAGTCCAGCCTTAGCTCCAGCCTCAACTGCCATGTTTGCTAAAGTAAAGCGTTCTGACATTGACATATTTTCGATTGTATCTCCGCAGAATTCTAAAGCTTTATAAGTCGCACCGTCAGCTCCAATCATACCGATTAAATGTAGCATTAAATCTTTTGAGCAGATACCTGGTTTAAATTTACCTGTTACTTCAATTTTGAATGTTGCAGGTACTTTTAACCAAGTTTTTCCAAGAGCCATTGCAACTGCAATATCAGTAGAACCCATACCAGTTGCAAATGCACCTAACGCTCCAGATGTACAAGTGTGAGAATCTGCTCCTACAAGTATTTCACAAGGGTTTACAAAAGTTTCAACAAGTCTTTGGTGACATACCCCAGCTCCTACATCTGATAAAACAGCTCCATATTCTTTTGAAAATTCTCTCAATACTGTATGAGTATTAGAAAGCTCTTTTCTAGGGCTTGGTGATGCGTGATCAATAAAAAGAATACTTCTTTCAGGGTTATGCAGTTTTGGAATGCCAAGTTTTTTAAACTCCTGAACGGTCAAAGGTCCAGTACCATCTTGTACTGCAGCTACATCAACGTTTGCAATAACAAGTTCTCCAGCTTTTACTTCGTGTCCTGCGTGTTCAGAAATTATTTTTTCAGCTAAAGTCATTCCCATATACATATCTCCTTACTTATTATTGATTTAATTTTATCATAAAATAATTTATTTATGTCACATCTACCCATTCTGTAAAATTGCTGAATTTTTCAAGTTCATTCATTGATAATTCAATTGCGGAATTTCCACTTCCACAGGCAGGATAAACGGTATTGAATCTTTTTAATGATTCATCCAAATATACTTTAATATTCTTGTCAGGAAGTCCAAATGGACAAACCCCTCCAATCTTATGTCCTGTATATTCAAAAACTTCATCAGGTGTTAGCATTTTTGCTTTTAGAGAAAATGTTTGTTTGAATTTTTTGTTATTAATTCTTTTATCACCAGCAGTAACTACAAGAATTGCTCCATTATCAGTTTTGAATGATAATGTTTTTGCAATTCTTGCAGGTTCAACTCCTAACGCTTGAGCAGCAAGTTCAACAGTAGCACTCGAATGTTCAAGTTCTAAGATATCATTGTCTCTATTGAATTGTTTAAAATATTCTTTTACTTTTTCTATTGACATTTTTAGATAATATTTTTAGGTGCTTTAGTAGTTTCAACACGTTCTTTGATTGCACCTTGAGGCTCGTAATATGGCTCAACTGTCATAACTTTTGCTGCAATATCAGGATAGTGATAGATGAATCTTAACTCACTAGAAGTAAGTGGCTTTTGAGTATGAACGTTTGCATATCTTACAAGTTCAAGAATATTTCTTGCTTCATGTTCATCTTTAAATTCAAGTTCAAGATTGTTATAAACGTTTCTAAAACCTTTAATTCCGCCATATTCACCGGTTGTAATCATTCTTCCTGTTTCAATAATTTCAGGTTCTCCGCGTCCTAATTCTTCAAAGTCGTATAATTCGTAGTTTCTGCGGTCCTTTAAGGCTCCATCAGCATGGATTCCTGATTCATGTGCAAATGCATTATCTCCAACAGCTGGCTGGTTCATTGGGATAGGAACTCCAAATGCGTATGATGTGTATTTTGCAAGTTGCCATGCTTTACTCAAATCAATATTTGGATCAATTTGATATTTATCTTGAAATCCTGCAGATTTTAGAATTGCAAGAAGACAAGATACTAAATCAGCATTCCCTGCACGTTCTCCCATGCCATTTATCGCTGTATTTATATAGGCATCGACTCCAGCATCAATAGCAGCTTTAGCACCCATTACAGAGCAGCCTACAGCCATTCCTAAATCGTTGTGGAAGTGTAATTCTATAGACATGTCTGTTTCTTTTGCTATTCTATAAATTCTATCGTAAGTCGTTTGAGGATCTTCGTAGCCTAAAGTATCACAATATCTAAATCTTTGAGCCCCTGCATTTTTTGCAGCTTTTGCATATTTTATCAAAAATTCTATATCACTTCTTGAGGCATCTTCAGCATTCACGCCAATTATTTCTGCACCTTTAGACACTGCACATTTCACTGCTTCTTGTGTCATTGCAATTATGTCTTCAGGAGTTTTTTTACCTAAATATTTACCATGAATCATTTGTTCCGAAGTCGATTGTGATAAATTTACATTTTTAAGTTTTGGAACGTTTTTGAAAGATAATTCAACATCTTCAGCTATACCTCTCATCCAGCCTGAAAGTTTCGTTCTGTTTATTGCGCCTCTTTCAACTAATTCAAGGTTGCCGTTTAGATAATTGATTTCGTGCTTTGTAGTTGGAAATCCAAACTCGGATTGTGTAATTCCCATGTCATTTAACATTAGATTGATAATAGTTTTTTCGAGTTTAGCAAGTCCTAATCGTGAAGTTTGTACCCCATCTCTGTTGGTAACGTCTACAAAGTAAATTTTGTTTTCTTTCATATATGCTCCTTATTCTGCTTATATCCAAAGGCAGACTACTTATGCAAAGTAATATTAAATAACTTGCTTTTTTATATAAAGTTATTTACAATGTTTAGTATGAATATTTTCTAGGAAAATGTCAAGAATTTAAGAATAATTATGAATAATACTAAACAGTTAGAGAAGAAGATTAATAAAGAGTATAAAACAGGTAATGTTAAATGTGCCATTGAGTTATGTCAGATTGGCTTGCAAGAAGACCCCACTAATGCTGATTTGCATGTAAGACTTGGTGATTTATATCTTGCATGGCATCTTGATATTTATAACTCTTGCCAGTACATTGATGAGGCAATTACTGAGTATCAAAGAGCTTTGGAATCGTATATTGATAGCGCTGAAATCTATTTTAAAATAGGTCAAGCTCATTTTTACAAAGGAGATTTGGATAAAGCTATCAACTACTTAGATATGGCTATTTCTAAAAAGCCTAAGCTTGCAAAAGCTTATTATTTGCTTGCTGAAACTTATACTAAGAAATCAAGATTTATGGAAGCAACTATTAATGCTCGTAAGGCTATTAAATATAAGCCTTTTGCTAATTCTTGTGCACATTTTTTACTGTCAAATTTATATAATGTGTCTTCTGTAAAATCTTTAAAAATGAAGATGAAATCTCAATATGAGTATTTCCTTTCATTATTGACATTGCCTTTTGATTTGCAAGCTATGAAGAATGTAGGGCGTTTTATATCTTACCTTAAATTTTTCCCAATGCTTGTTAAAAGCATGTATCTAGTGCAAACAAGAAAGTTTGATAAAGCTATTGAAACTTATGCTGCAGCAATTGATAAAGCTCCAGGGTTTGTGCCATTATATTCTCTATTAGGTGATGTATATTGCGCTATTGGCAGATATGATGATGCGATTACAGAATATAAAATGGCTATATGGCTTGATTGTTTAAATATTGAAGCTTACCGTCATTTGTGCCAAGCTTATGAAGAAATTGGTGATTATGACAGTGCAGTTGAAATTTATCAAAAGCTTATTCAAATTATGCCTAATATGCCGGATGTTCACTCAAACTTAGCAAATATATTATTTGTTAAAGGTGATATTGATGGTGCAATTTCGCATTTCCAAACTGCCGTTACGCTTAATCCTAAAAAACAATGGACAAGTGTTATTAACCAAACTCTTGGCTTTGTTTATCAAGAATCAAAAAAAGATTTAGATGCTGCTATTACATCTTACCAAAGTGCTTATTTGCAAACTCCCGAAGATATTGATATCTATATAAATCTTGGTAGTGCTTTTTATGATAAAGAAGATTTTAATAATGCATTGCAAGTTTATAGAAATGCACTTGATTTAGAGCCTAATAATGCAAAAATTCATTGTAACTTAGGTTTCTTGTACTGGGGCAACGGTGAACTTGATGAGGCTATTAAAGAATATGAATTAGCTATCGAGTTTGATAAGAATTATGATATTGCTTATAACAATCTGGGTGTTATTTATCTTGATGATTTAGGCAGAGTTCAAAAAGCTATTGAACTTTTCAAAAAATCAATTGAGTGTAATCCAAATTATGCTCTTGCTCATTTTAATCTTGCTCGAGCTATTACAATTACTGGAGATAAGATTGAAGCCGCTAAATTATATCAGATTGCTCAAGATATAAATAAAGTTACCGGTGAAATTGACCCGCAAGAAATTATTGATAAGATTAATGGCTTATTTAGCTAATTTGAATTTTAAGGATTTTAGATAGATTAAAAATAAACCTCATTTATATTTTCTATAAATGAGGTTTATTTATTAAAATTATTATTGCGAATTATGAAACTTCACATTCTTCTTTTACAACTGTTGGAAGTATGAATCCAAATGTTGAGCCTTGACCAGGTTCTGAATGGACAAAAACTCTACCATAATGGTGTTTTTCAATAGTCGTTTTAACCAAGTTTAAGCCTAAACCTGTACCTTTTATTGTATGTGTATTGTTTTCTACTCTGTAAAATCTATCAAAGATTTTCTTTTGATGCTCTAGCGAAATTCCACAGCCTTGGTCTGTTACTGCAACTTCAACTTCATTTTTGTCTGGTGAATAATTCAAAGATATTTTTATTTCACCATTTTCTGGTGAGTATTTTATTGCATTTGAAAGATAATTTGTCAAAGCTCTTTCTATACTGTCATAGTTGAACAAAAATTCAGGTGGCGTTGATTGTTTTTCTATAGTTATTTTTAAATTGTGTTCTTTTGTCAAAACATCAACCTGTTTTGCACATTCTTCTATCAAGTGTTCAATATTATTAGGTTCTTTTTCCAATTCAGTATTAGCTTCCAATCTTGAAAAGTCTAATATGTCATTTACCATTCGATTAAGTCGAATAATTTCTTGGTTTATAGTTCCGATAAATTCTTTTTGAGTTTCATAATCAAACTCATTTCCATAATTATAAAGAGTATCAATGTAGCTTCTCAGAACTGTTACAGGGGTTCTTAATTCGTGTGATACATTTGATATAAATCCTGCTCGCATTTGTTCCATTTCAGCTTCTTTTGTCATATCAATCAATACAATAATGTATCCAACATAATCCTTGTTTCTGGTAAACATTGGAGAAATTATTGATTTAATAACTCTTGTATCAACATTGATGTTAAATTCAATAGGCTTTTTCTCAATAATTTCAAGTGGTGTATCTTTAAATTGTTCAATTTTATCTTTAAAACATTCATTTCCTGATGTATCAATGTATTCTTGAATTTTTGTATTAAGAAGCTGATTTTCAGAAACTTCAAGAAGAGTCTGTGCGTGATTATTTACAAGCACAACATTATCATTGTCATCACATACAACAACACCGTTTGCGATACTCATTAATACAGATTCGAACTTGTTTCTTTCTAGCATTATTCTATCTATATTTTGTTCTTCATAAATATGAAGTCTTGTAGACATATCATTAAATGCATTGAAAAGTTCTTCAATTTCAGAGCTTACATCTTTTGTCTGTATTTTGTAGCCAAATTCACCGGTAGAAATTTTCTTAACACCGTTTTGTAAAATTCTTAATTCTCTTGTAATAAGATATGTATTAATAAGGATTACAAACGCAAATACAAGCCAAGCAACAGAAAATACAAATAGTAATGATGCCCGAGTTGTAGATGAAATCTGGCTTATAATACTTCCAGACATGCCTACTGTAACTGAACCAATAGGATTTGTATCACCAATTGCCGTAAGAGGTGACGTTACTCTAATATTTGTTTTATTGGTCGCAGCAAGTTCATTTTTCCCTGAATATATAATATCGCCGTTTTTGTCTCTGAACTCTATAAAGACAATATCATTATGACTTTTTAAAATACTGTCAGAATGAGTTTTCAAAGTTTCTTTTATTTTATTTTCAGGTAAATTTTTTGTGATTTCCACACTTTCAATTGCAAGTGTTTTTGACAAAACCTGACCAAAATTCTGATATCCTTCATTTAATTTTTTTTGAATATTAAAAATTGCAAAAATAGCTATTGCAATAATTAGAACTGTACTTAATAGCAAACCAAAAATTATTAAACGATTTTGAACCGTTAAACTAACCTTATTATCCATAATTAAATTATATCACTTTCAAATTTTACAAACAATAATTCATATTCTTTTTATAAGAAAAGACTGCTTTTAATGCAGTCTTTTACTTATAATTTTTATAATTTATCTAGCACAAATTGTTCTTGCAACATGTACACCTGATGCTGAAGCTTGGATTAAACCTCTTGTAACTCCAGCTCCATCGCCTATTGTAAATAAGTTTTTTACACCTTCTGTTTCAAGTTCATTTGTTAATTTAACTCTTGCAGAATAGAATTTAACTTCTATACCGTATAAAAGTGTGTATCTAGAAGCAGTTCCTGGACAAATTTTATCAAGTGCGTAAAGCATTTCAATAATACTTGTCATTTGTCTGTAAGGAATTACAAGGCTTAAATCACCAGGAGTTGCGCAGCTAAGAGTCGGAGTAAGAACACTTGATTTAATTCTTTCAGGTGTAGAACGACGACCATCAAGCAAATCGCCAAAGCGTTGGACTAAAATGCCTCCACCTAACATATTTGCTAAACGTGCGATATGTTGACCGTATTGGATAGGTTCTTTGAACGGCTCAGTGAATTTTTCACTAACTAACAATGCGAAGTTTGTGTTATTAGTAGTTTTTTCAGCGTAACTGTGTCCGTTTACTGTTGAAATTCCATTATAATTTTCTTGTACAACTTCTCCATTTGGATTCATACAGAATGTTCTAACTTCATCACCAAATGTTGGAGAATGATAGATAAGTTTTGATTCATAAAGTTTATCAGTAAGCGGTTGAAATACAGGTGCAGGAAGTTCTACTCTAACACCAACGTCTACAGCGTTGTTAACCATACCGATTTTATTTTTTGCAAATTCTTGAGTTAACCAATCAGCCCCTTCTCTACCTGGAGCAATAATTGTATATTCAGCAGAAATTGTTTCTCCATTATCTAGAACAATTCCTTTTACTTGTTCGCATTCAACGATCAAGCTTTTTGCTGAGACATTATTTAAGATAGTTATTCTTTCAGCTAAGTAATCTTGCATATTTTTTAGGACATCAAGGCTTCTTTCTGTTCCCAAGTGTCTTACTGGTGAATATACAAGTTTTAATTCAGCTAGAACAGCTTCTCTTTCAAGTTCTTTATATGTTTTTAAATCAGTTCCGAAAACTTCTTCGGTTGCACCAAAATCAAGATATAACTGGTCAGAATAGCTGATTAAGTCTTCAACTTTTTCTCTTGACATATAATCTACAAGGTGACCACCAACATCAGGAGTTAGTGTTAATTTCCCGTCAGAAAATGCTCCAGCGCCGCCCCAACCGCATAGCAGACCACACTTTTTACATGTTGGACATTTTTCCCATCCTTCTCTTAAAAGACATTTTCTTTTTTCGATTTTTTCACCTTTTTCGATTAAGACAACTTTCCATTCCGGTTTTAGTTTCATAATCTCAAGAGCGGCAAAAATGCCTGCAGGACCTGCACCGATTATCGCAACATTATACATTTTCTTTCCTCATCTTTGTTATACTGCCAACTTATTAAACATATTATAAAAGCGTTTTTATTTAAAGGCTTTGTGAAGAATTTATAAATATATTTTAAAATTCTTGTATTAATCAGAAATATAGTTATCTTCAAAAGGTTTTTTCTTAGTATTAACTGCGTGGCTAATAT
Organism: Candidatus Gastranaerophilales bacterium; assembly: GCA_944325875.1. GTDB lineage: Bacteria > Cyanobacteriota > Vampirovibrionia > Gastranaerophilales > Gastranaerophilaceae > Scatousia. The sequence goes on along the minus strand of CALVBU010000001.1, from coordinate 69,539 downwards.
TGCTTATCAAATCAGAAATTTCTTCTGTATTGTTTATTTGCTGCGCTTTTTGGGCATATTCCATTGCTTTTCTTAAATCACCAAGATTCATTTCAACCACTGCCATATTATAATATGCAATAAATTGATCATTTTGTGTGGATGATAATTCAAGAGCTTTTGATAAAGCTTCTATTGATTTTTGTCTTTTGCCCAATTCTGCATATGCAATACCAAGATCTATATATCCTATAGGAAGTTGTGGAGCTTTTTTTATGTAATTTTGAGCTTCTTTTAATTTATCCATTTGGCGTTCTTCTAAACTACCAAGGATAATTGGAGGGTATATAAGCTTTTCTGTATTAATTTTTGAAATTGCGGTATTTGTGATATCCGGAGCTAAGTTATATAAAAGAGTTACAGTATTAATATCTTTTGCAGATATGTATTGAAAACTGCTTCTAAATCTCATATAGATATTATTTTGCTGCTGTTCTTCATTTGACATATACATTAAGTCTTCAGTACTATAGCTGTGCCCCATTATACCAAGGGAATGTCCAATTTCGTGTAAGATAGTGTTATAAAGTTCTTTATCAGAAAAATAATTACCATATGCATCTTTGTCGTACATAGTAATTGTCATTTTTTTTAGTTTGTTGTTTTTTATTGTTGGTTCAGTATAGGCAACTACATATTTACAACCGCTTTTTGAACAATTATTTTCAGGCAAAGGTAAAAATTTAACAATGATCTGAGCATCTTTTTTATTATTTATGAATGTAAATTTAAGGAAAGATGCAGAACTTTGCCACTGATAAAATGCTTTTGTAATTTCAGCTCGATAGTACGCAGGTAATTTATCTTCCATCGGGAAGTCTATACATACTTTTAGCGGAAAAGTTGAGATATCCCATCTAAGTATGTTATTACCATAAGGTGTTTGTTCTATGTAATTATGCCCGTAATTATTCATAATTCGTCTTTTCCAGAAATCAATCTGTACTTGAGCTAATCTAGCGGAACTATCTTCTGCTTGATTTTCAGTTAATTCAAACATTTCTTTTTGAACATCATAAGTTGGTGTTATTCCTGCCAGGGCCATTACATAATTGTACTTGTATTCTTTATTATTAGGCTTCATTTTTTTAGCAAAGCCAATATATTTATGCGCAGCTTCATAATGTTTGAGCTTAAGTTCAGATAAGCCTTTTTTAAAAAATATGCCAGGTAATAAATTCACTACAACTAAGCAACAAATTGCTAATGTTGCCAATATTGTATAAAAACAAGTCTTTTTACGCATTATCCTTAATACCTTTATCCACTTCCAACAGTTTGGCTAAAGAACGAGTATCACCTTTCAGTTTAAAATATTCTGAAAATTTAGGAGTTGTTTTTAAATTATAGCTTCTGCCGTTTTTATCTCGGTTTCTGCTTATTAAACCTTTTTCAAGTAATTCCTGAACGTGCTCATAAGCATTTGAACCTCTCAATTCTTTCAAATCAGATTGTCTTATTGGTTCTTTTAATGCAATTACAGAAAGCGTTCTTAAAACTGCTGGTTTTAACTCAACAGGACAAAGTTTTTCGACAATATCCATATGTTCTTCTTTAACCTGAAGTATGTATCCGTTTTCGTCGTCAATTTCTAATGCTCCGTCACGTGATGCATAGTCCATAATTAATTCTAACATGGCTTCTTCAACTTTTTCCACGTCTTCTTCATCCAAAATTTCAGCTATATCTTTTATGGAAAGAGCCTGCGCTGTTGTGAATAAAACAGCCTCAATCCGCGCTTTCAACTGTTCCATGTTCACCTCTGACTACATACAAATCGGAATAGAATTCATCTTGTACTAAATCATAATCTGACTCTGCTGATAGAAACAATAATGCAATATATGCACTTATTTTATCCATTCCGAGAAGTGTAAGCTCATTTAATTCTATTTTTTCTTCACGTTCGAAAATCTGTCCGAGATTTTCTTTTAATCTTAATACACAATCTTCAATATATTCTTCATGAGCAAGATTAATAATGTCGTCAGGTGTAAATCTTGCGTAAGAACGAACTCTATTTTTAGCTCTTTCATGAGCTTGTTTTAAAGATTGTTTTTTTTCTAATTTTTCATAAAATTCTAATTGACGAATCAAATCACGCAATGTAACAACACGATTTCTGTTTAAACGAACACTTGTACGTCTTTGCAAAACATCATCAATAGTCATTGCATTTGCTGTTGGAATATAGTCCTCTTCAGGATATTCAACAAGAAATCCGTCATCATCAAATTCAAGATTATTTTCCGGTTCATCTTGGAATTGTAATACATCGACACCGTCAAGAACACGGGATTTCATATTCAATAATACAGAAGCAAATAAAAGTGTACGACCTGTTAGTCGAAGATTTTGTGACTTCATTTCACATAAATGAGCAAGATATTTATCTGTAATATCAACAATGTTAATATTCCAAGGATCAATTTTGCCTGCTTTTGCCATATTAACAAGAAAACCTATACCCTCATTATCAACGTGTTTTTCAATTTCAGGTAAATCGATTTGATTATAACTTAATGTAACTGCTTCTGTACTCATTAGTCTCTTAATTTAACTCCCGTTACTCTTGTGATACCTTTTTCTTTTTGAGTTACACCAATTGTCCTATTAGCTGATTCTATCATAGGTTTTCTGTGACTAACTACTATAAATTGTGTATCTTTAGATTGGTTCTGCACCATTTGGGCGATACGTTCAACGTTCATTGTATCCAAACTTGCATCAACTTCATCAAATGCATAGAATGGAGACGGCATATAACGCTGAATAGCAAATACAAACGCCAATGCTGTAAGTGCTTTTTCACCGCCTGACATACTTTCTAATCTTTGCAATTTCTTATCTCTAGGTTGAGCTTCAATTGTAAGTCCGCCGTTAAGAGGATCATCAGGAAATTCAAGTTTCAACTCCCCTTCACCCTCTGATAATTGATGGAATACAGCTTTAAAGTTTTCATTTATGTTGTTGTAAGTTTTCATAAATGTTTCTTTTTTCAACTGCTCATATCCATGCATTCTATCTAAAATTTCTTTACGTTCTTTTGAGAGCACTTCAATTTGTTCTTTTATTTCTTGTTGACGTGCAAGCTTTTCATCGTAAGTTGTCAAAGCTCTCATATTGACATCTCCAAGTTCTTGCATTTTTTTATCTAAACGTTGAATTTTTGAAGTGATCTCTTCTATAGAAATTTCTATAGGCTCTAATTTATTTACTTCAACTCCAGAATCTTCAAGTTCTTTTTTCGCATTATCAAGTTGAGGTTCTAATTCGCGACGACGAGCTTTAAAAGATTCAATTTGTTCTCCAATTTTTTCGATATCACTTTCACTTATGTGTTTTTGTTTTTCTATATCCATAAGTTCAGCATTAATTTCGTCACGCTGTTTTAAAAGTTCTCCAAGTTTTTCTTCAATAACAGCGATTTCTTCTTTTAGAACTTCTACTTTCTTATTCAAATCTTCTATTTCATTTTTGAAAATTACTTTTTCTTCTTCGAGTTTTACATTTGCTTCATTTTTTGCAGTAATTTCTTCTTCTTTTGTATTAATCAAGCTTAAATTGAAGGCAATCTCACGCTCAAACTCATTTTTATCATTTTGAGTCTGCATTAACTGTGCTTCAAGACGTTTAATCTCGTGTTCAACCCCTTCAGTTTTTTCTTTTAAATCTTTCAAATCCTGATCATTGATAAGTTTTTCGATTTCTTCTATTTGATCTTTAAGCTCAAGGATTTTATCATTTACTTGAATATTTTTTTCTTCTAATTTATCAAGTTTCTTATTTAACTCTGCAATTTGAGGCTCTGCGTTTTTAATAAATTCAGCTTTTTCATTTAATATGTTTTCGCTGTTTTCATAGTTACGCTGCATACTATCGAGTTCAACTTTAGCTTTAGAATGTTCGCTTACCGCATCTGAATAGTTTTGTCTGATAGTTTGCAATTTATCTTCAAGTGTATTCTTTTTATTTTCAAGAGTTCCGAGTCTTTGCTCAAGCTCTTTTACTTTACCTTTGAATTCTTCAAGTTCAGCGTCATCATTTTGAGAGAAGCTCAGACCTGTTTTTCTCATAGAACCACCGGTAATCGCACCTGATTTTTCAAATAATTCACCGGCAAGAGTAACCATTCTGTATTTGCCGATTAATTTTTTAGCACATTCCATATCTTCGACAACAATAGTGTCACCTACAGCATAATAAAATGCATTGATATACTCATCATCAAAGTCTACAAGGTTAATCGCAAAATCTATAACCCCTCTGTCTTTTGGTAGTGAAAGACGAGTAGGAGCTTTTTGAACTTTATTTAACGGAATAAATGTTGTTCTGCCTCCGCCTGAGGACTTCAAAAGCTCAATAGCTACTGATGCAACATGTTCATCATCTACAACTATATGAGCCATTCTACCGCCAAAGGCAACTTCCATAGCCGTTGAATATTCCTTATCAACTTTTCCTAACTTAACAAGCGGAGCATGAACACCTCGTAACTTAGCATTCATAACCGTATCTATGGCATTTCCCATACTGGCTTGTGCCATTTGTTTTGTAGCTTCCATTCTTGAAAGCTTATTATATGCCATACGGATATTATAATTTAAGTCATTTATTTCATTGTTTGTTTTATCGAGGTCTTGAAGGGTATTTTGCTGAATTGATTTAAAATCTTGCAATTCTTTTGCAAGTTCTTCAACTTGTTGTTTTTTTAAGTCAAAATTAGACGTAAAATTAGCTTTTAGTTCTTCAAGTTCAGAAAGTTTTGTTTTTGCAAGAGCTAATTGTTCCGTTATGTTTTTTAATTCATTTTCCAACGGAAGTTTCTCTTTCAGAAGATTTGTTTCGTTATCCTGAAGATTCTCTAGTTCTTTTCTTAGAGCATTTCTGCGTTCAATATGCTGCTCAGCTGTGCTGTTAAGGCCTGTCATATCTTCAAGAATTTTCTTTAATTCATTACGCTTTGCTACTATATCAAGTTCGATTTTTGCAATATTTTCTTCTTTTAGTTTGATATTTAATTTTGTATTTTCAATTTTTTGTTTAAAGTTTTCAATACCGTTTTTAGCATTTTCAACGGTTTTCATATTTTCTAAAATTTGTTTATCGGCAAAATTCAAAGCATTTTGCTTTCTGTCAATTTCACCTTTAATTGTCTCTTCTTGACGTTTTAGTTCAAGCTGTTGAGCTTCCCCTTTTTCTTTTACGAGAGCTGATACTTCTTGATATTTTGATTTGATAAGCGTTAAGCGCTCTTCTAAATCTTTACTTTTTAATTCTTCTTCTTTTTTCTTTTTTGTAAATTCAAGAATGTTTGAGTGAGCTTGCTCAAGGCTTCTTTTTATATCGAAAAATCGAACTTTAGTAATTTGGCTTTCAAGTCCGTTTTTTTCTTCTCTCAACTTTTGATATTTTATTGCGACTTCACGCTCTTCTTTTAATTGCTCAAGCATGGAATCAATTTCTGTTAATATAACAGAAGATCTTTCAACTCTTTGTTCTACGTCTTTTAATTCATTGGTAGCTTGTTCTATTCTGCGGTCAAAGTCTGCAATGCCGGCAATTTCGTCAATAATTTTGCGTCTGTTTTTCGGAGTACAATTGGTAATTCCTTGAACATCGCCTTGCATCATAACGTTATAACTGTTTGGTGTTACATTATATTTTTCAAGAATGGCATGCACATTAGTCAGTGTTGTTACACTATCATTAAGATAATATGTACTAGCATATCCTTGGGAAGATTTGCGGATTCTTCTTGCTATACTTAAATCCTGTCCGTCTTCCATATCACCAAAAGTTACTTTTACATAAGCTTCATTTCTTTTTGTATATGTTGAAATAAAATGAGATAGATTCTCTGCTCTTAACTCGCTTGCATTAGCAAGTCCTAATGCAAACAGAACGCTGTCAATAATATTACTTTTGCCTGAGCCGTTTGGACCGGAAACTGTCGTGAACCCCTTTAGTAAAGGGATTTCTGATCGGTTGGCAAATGATTTGAAATTATCTATCTCTAATTGTTTTATATACATAATTATCCCTAGTCTTATATCTATTAGACAATACTTATAAATAATTGTCAAAATGTTAATAGCTTCTTAATATAATCTGAGGCTTATATGTTTGTTGATAGAAAAATTTTTTAAAGTCTATAAATTAATTTATATGAGGAAATTCTTTTTATTTTTGAGTTTATTAATTTGTTTGCCTGTATTTGCAAGTGAATACGGAGTATACAGACCAGATAATTACAATTATTCATCCAGTAATGATGAAATGACCTTGTTTATATTGGATTTTTCAAACAGTATGACGGAATATCTTGAGGGTGTAAGTAAGCTTGATCTTATGCTTGATACTATGAGACAAATACTTCCGAAAATTAGCGCGGAAAGCAGAGTAGGATTAAGAGTTTACGGCCATAAAATGGGATTTACTCCAATAGATTCATGCAGAGCTTCATCATTGATTGTACCTATTACAAAATCAAACAGTCTTAATATTATGAATTCATTATCCACTGTGCATCCGAGAGGAATGACTCCTATTACATTTTCATTGAAAGAGGCAGTTAGAAACGATTTTATAGGTTTTACGGGGAAAAAGCATATCATACTGCTAACAGATGGTGGAGAAAATTGTGATGAAAGCCCATGTAAATTTGTTATGGAGCTTATAAAAGTGAGAAAAGATATTTCAATTGATGTAATTGCTTTTAATATTGACAATCCTGATGACTTGGATCAGCTTGAATGTACTGCACTTGTTACAAGTGGCAAATTTTATACCGCTAATACTGCTGCAGAACTTGCAAGAAGTTTGAATAATTCAATTAATGCGCATAAAGAGGTAGAAGCAAGAATTATTCCTAATAGATAGCTAAAATTTTATCGGATAATCTTCTGGAATACTCCAATTATGGAATTGTATAAGTGCAGTACAATAATCAGCCTGCTGTCCTGCGTATTTTATAAGTTTATCGCATCCGTATGTTCCATTATGTAAATCTTCTTCAGTACCTTTCCAATCAAATCTATAAGGTTCAAAGCCTTTTCCTTTATGATATTTTGCTTGCACTGATGTTTGTGCACCTAAATCGTTATTAAATCTAAATGTAAAAACATCTTTTCCCATTAATAATCCGTTCGGATTTTTTTTTAAATTCTTTTGATCAATAATAAAATTATAATCTCTGCCTTGTCTGAAAGATTTAAGCAGGCTGCCATCTGCAAAATATATCAAAATAGCATCATCATTTCCTGCAGGCATTTCTTCAATTTTAGTAACTTTTAGGTATCCTCTATAATATTTATTATAAAAGTCAATTGGCTTTAACGTAGTTTCCCAATATAAACATTCGCCATTCGTAAGTTCTGATTGCTTTATTGCTTGATTCATTACTGAATAAATTCTTTTTAGCTTAGTAAGGACTACTTGTTCTCTATATTTCGATACAACTGTTGGAAGAGTCATTGCTGCTATTATTCCAATTATACCTAATGTAATAAGTACTTCTGCAAGCGTAAATCCTCTATATTTATTCTTCTTTTTCATTTCTATCCCTTTACAATATTTAAATAATAGCTTGATTAATAAAAGTATGCTTTTAATAATGAAACAATTGTTTTATTTTGTCAATATTGTAAATCCTTATTTGTATAATTAAAAAATATGAAAGATAGTGATTTTGAAATTATTGATTCACATAAAACTGTGAAAATACTTTTAGCTCATAGAGCTTGGACATTAAAGAAACTTGCAGAAAAACTCTCTGAAGTTAGTGGGAAATATTACTCTCAGCAAAACTTAAATTATCGTTTGAAAACCAATTCTTTAAAACTGTCTGAGATGGATTATATTTGTAAAATTTTGGGCTTTAAAATTACATTTGAAGATGTTCAAAAATAAAATTATTTACAACCCTCATCATCTTTATCTATTTTTCCGTCGAAATCGTTGTCTATTCCATCAGCACAAGAGCCAATAGAATATTTACTTTCTGCAGGAGGGTTGAATTTTAGACATTTATCTGGAATTTTTTTCCACAAATATTCAAAATAATCTGAATAAAAATTTGCTATTTTTGGATTTTCTATAATAAGCATATTTTCATCATTTTTATTTTCACCGCTGTTTGAAAAGTTTGTAGAACCTGTAATTACATATTTATCATCTATGATAATTACTTTTGAATGCAATTTCCCTGCGTAATTCTCGACCTTTACAGGTATGCCAGCGTTTTTTAGTTCTTTTACAGTAGAGTGTCTTACGCTCGTATTTGTGGCATCTAATATTATTTTGACATATATTCCTCTTTTATGTGAATTTATCAGAGAATTTGTAAGCTCTTTATGTGTTATTAAAAATGCTGGAATATAAATATTCTTTTTAGCTGAATTAACAAGCGGGATAACTCGTTTTGTGATAGATTTATCCTGAGGTGAAAAATAAATTTCGATATTTGAATCGTCTAACTTTTTTATTGAATTTTGATTAGGATTTTCTTTTAGGTTGTGAAATTTACCTGAATACATTTGTTCAAATTCTTTTGTATAAATATCAGCTATTTCAGTAGAATTAATAATCAAAATGTTATTTTGATTAAATCCTGAAAACCCAGTTTTTGAAAAATTCATAGAACCGGTAAAGACTTTTTTCTGGTCTGATATCGCAAATTTGTTGTGCATAAGAGCATTTGTAAGAGATTTCTTACCTGCGATTTCATCTGATTTGGTATTTTTAAATTCTTTTATTAAATGTTCAGTATCTGGATAGTAATTATCTTTGTATGATTGCGTATCATAGATTATTCTAATTTTTACTCCTCTACGTTCAGCGGATTTAAGAGCTTTCTTTACTTTTGGAATCTCTGTCCAACCATATAGAGCAATATCAAGCGTTTCATTTGTATTGTTTACCAAAGATAGAAATTCCTTGCAGACAGTATGATTACAACTTGAGTCAGGTTTTAACACTTGAGTATAATCAGCAAGAATAACTTTCATATTTCCGGAACTTAAAATTGTAGGTGGCGGAAGTAAGATTTTGGTCTTTAATTTGTTTTTATTAGTTGGTTTAATATAACAAAATTTGCAAGGTGCTGCATCTTTGGGCAATTCTTTTTCTGGTAATACAACTGCATCATGTGCACTTTGTCCATATTTACAATTGAGTTTATGATACTTATTACTTATGTGGTTATATATTGAAAGATTAAGACTTTTAGCCTTTGATTTAATCTTTTTAAAAGCATATTCATTAACTTCTTTTCCGTCTATAATTGCAAATCCTGAACTTTTTAATATATCAGAATATTTTTTATTCTCGACAATTATTTCAGCTTCAGTACATTGAGGTCTTTTTATCCCATTGTACTTTAATTTAACTTTTTTATACGTAAGTTGTGAGTTTGCGAATTCATCAGCTAAATATCCTATTGCAAGTCCATCTTCTGAAGATATACTTTCAATTTCATTTATATAATATTGAAGATTTGACGTATATGAGCTTACACCAGGAATGCAGATTGTTTCATTTTCATCTAGTTTCCTGTTATTATTTATGTCAATTTGAATAATAGTTGGTGTGACAACTTTTAAAACCAACTTATTATTTGCATTAATATAATGGAATGCTAAAAATCCAATGTATAAAAGAAGAATTACAAATATACTTATTTTTTCTTTCATAAGTTTTTACAGTTAGTAATTTCAAACCCAAGTCTAAATATTGTATCTTTCAATATTTTATCTAGAGAAAGCTGAAATTCTGCATAATGACTGTCTAATTTTTCATTTGCGTATTTGCAAGGATGAATAAGACATTCTGCTATACAATCAGCATCTTCTATAGCTTTTAGGCCATATTCCAAGGTTTGGGATTCCATCATTCCAGTATAGCCGACTCCAATTAGGTTATCATTTGTCTTTAAGCCGAATTCTTTAACTGTTTTTTTGTTTCTTGCTGTAAAAAGATTGAGCAAAATTACTTTTATAATATTTACATAGAATGCAGGTTTGTAATTTTTCTTTGAATTTGGAACTACATAAAATTCTTCATGTTGAGTTCTAATGTATGGAATACCATATTCCTTAGCAAGTCTTGCTGTTAATCTGAAAATTTGCGGTATTGCGTGAACATGTACATGTGAATCGATATGATCAACTTTTGCAACGCTTTGGACTTTTTCAATTTGAGCACGAAATTCTTTTTCAATTGTATTAAGAACTTCTTTTTTTCCGCTATTTAGAATGAACCACAAGTATCCCTTGTTAAAGTTTGAATTATTGTCGGTTAAACATTCTGCATGTGTTAATGATTTTCCTTCAATAATATTTAGATGTACGCCTAGTCCAAGGTTTTGACATTCAGGTAATATTTCGTTGATAGCACTGTCAAATGCCGATCCATTTGCGCAAATACTTGCACTTGTCAAAAATCCATAATTATAGCCATCTAAAACCGCTCTGTTAAAATCGTGGCTCATTCCAAAATCATCAGCGTTTAATATAAATTGTTTTTTATTCATCTTAATGTTCTATTGCACTCCAATCTAAATTATTATATTATAGAATTGTCTGTTTAGGCAAGTTGTTACAGAATTGAGGTTTTTATGGATAAGCCCACTTTAGCGATTATTATCCCTTGTTTTAATGAAGAGTTATGTATTAGAAATACTGTTGAAAAGCTATTTTTAGTGATTAACTCGTTAATTGAAAAGGATAAAATTAAATCAGATAGTTATTTATATCTTGTTGATGACGGATCTTCAGATTCGACATGGGAAATTATTAAAGAACTTCATTCTAAAAATAATCTTGTAAAAGCCCAAAAATTTATAAGAAATTACGGAAACCAAAAAGCTCTTATAGCAGGACTTGAAGGTGTTCGTGCTATAGGTTGTGATTGTGTGGTTTCTATTGATGCAGATTTGCAACAAGATGAATGGGCCATTGAAAAATTTGTTGATGAGTATATGAAAGGTTTTGATATTGTCTCAGGTATTAGAAATGACAGAAAAACTGATTCATTCTTTAAAAAGACAACTGCATTAATGTTTTATAAATTAATGAATTTAATGGGAGTTAGAATTCCTGTTAATCATTCTGATTATAGACTTATTAGCAGACGTGCACTTGAATTGATGTCTCAATATCATGAAAATGCATTGTTTTTAAGAGGATTTTTCCACGAATTAGGATTAAAAACAGCTTATGTGCATTTTGATGTTAAACAGCGTATGGCTGGAAAATCAAAGTTTAATTTAGTAAAATTAATGGAATTATCTCTTAACGGAATAACATCATTTAGCATTGTTCCGCTTAGATTCATTACTGTTCTTGGCTTTTTAATGGCGTTTTTTGGTTTTATAGTCGGTGTGGAAGCTGTATTTGAAAAATTCTTCCACAATAATGCTCCTAACGGAATGGCTACAACAATAATTCTTTTATGTGTATTTGGCGGTATTCAACTATTTTGCATAGGGATTATTGGAGAATATGTCGGCCAAGTTTTTAGAGAAGTAAAAGCTCGTCCAAGATATATTAAAGATACAGAATTAAAATAAAAAAGCCGTGCCTTCTGTCTATCGAATCAGATAAGAAATACATCCGATTAAATTATCTCCTTTCAAAAACAAAACACCCGCAAGGATTGCCTTAGTGCTGCTATGTTTCCATCCTGACACGGTTCGACAGCTTACGCCATCTTGTCCTTGAATATCACCAATAATTTAATTTTCAATATTACTTACCGAACCCTCACAACAGACTCTGCACCCCGCATTAACTTCGGGTCGAGGGATTGCAATTCCCCGTGGAGCACGGCTAAATTTATAATACCACAAATTGTTTTAGTCTACAAGTTTTGTTACCAAGACCGGTAAATTGTTATAATACATTGGTATTGATTTTGTATTATTTGTCCAAGCTGTCCAAACTATTCCTGAATACACGTTTTTGTTAATTTCTATAAGTTTATCTTCAATAGCACTGTTCTTTGATTTAACTATTTTTAAGTCAACCAAATTATCAAGGTTTCCAATATTAATTATAGTAAATTGTTTTGTTTCTTTATAGTTATTTTCAGCTTCTTTAATTGCATTAAATACCCATTTTCTACGATCTGATTTATTTAGATTGTCCGGAATTTCTTTTGTTCTAATTCCTAACGCTTCTGCATGTTCACTAAAGGCAGCTAGAACCTCTTTTAAAGGTTGATCTTTAGTATCAGATAGAATTAAGCCGGAATTAAATGTTCCGTGTTTATTAGTCGTTTCAGTCTTTATTGGATAAAGGATCTTCTTTTTTAATTCGAGAGCAGTTCTTCTAAAATTAATAGCATTAAGTCCTTTTGCTTTATCTTGAATGTCAACGACACTAAGTGGTACTTTGTTGCGTCTGAGGTTGTATAAAGTTACACCAACCGCAATAGCCGCAAGTGAACCCAAAAACTTTAGAACTAAAGGCTTAAAGTTAGCTTCTTCTTTCTTTTTAGGATAAAATAAAAATTCACGATTTTCTCCTGAATTTATAGGAGACAAGTTTTGATTATTAGAATAAGAGCCAAAAGAAATGCGTTGAATTTTCATAATAATATTTTAAAAGTAAACAAAATTATTTTTGCTTTTTTATTAAGAATTATTAATTCATTTACTTAGTTAAGGTGTCGAATGTTTTTCTTATTCAAACAGAATACTATTTCTTTGAAAGGGAGAAACTTATGACTGAAAGATTAGAAATGTATCGCTGTGAAATTTGCGGTAATTTAGTGCAAGTCATATTATCAGGTGAGGGAGAATTAGTTTGTTGCGGGCAGCCTATGAAACTAATGAAACCAAATTCTGCTGATAATGTTGGCTTAGAAAAACATGTACCTGTGTATGTTCATAAAGAAATTGGTTGTGAAATTCAAGTGGGTAGTACTCTGCATCCAATGAATGATGATCACTATATTATGTTTATTGAATCTATTTCTGAAGATAAAAATCGAGTAAAACTTCAATATTTACATCCTGGAGAGGAAGCTAAAATGATTCTTGAAGAAAAACTTGGTAAAGAAAAAGCTTTAGAATATTGTAACTTACATGGTCTATGGGAGGGCGAAAGTGATTAATAAAAAAATTGAGGAAATTTTAAATGCACAAATTAATAAGGAATTCTATTCCGCTTATTTGTATCTTGCTATGTCTGCTTATTTTGATGAAATTGGTCTTAAAGGATTTTCTAATTGGACAAAGATTCAAGCTCGTGAAGAGGTCGATCATGGAATGATTCTTTTTGATTATTTAATTGCAAGAAATGGTAATGTCGACTTAAAACACATTGAAGCACCTGATTGTGATATGCAAAATCCTCTTCAGGTTTTTGAGAAAATCTATGCTCACGAAAAAACAGTTACAGAAAGCATAGAATCTGTAGCAGGAATGACTGAATCCGAATGTGATCTTGCTACAAGAAACTTCATTGACTGGTACATTGCAGAACAAGTAGAAGAAGAAGCTAATGTATTAGATATAATTAAAAAATTAAAAATGTTTGGAGAAGAAAAATCAATTCTATATCACATAGATATTGAACTTGCAAAACGCGAGTATAAGCATCATAATTATTCTTGCTAAATTTCAAAGGCGGTTCTTTTATTCTGAACCGCCTTAATTATTGCAATTTTGTAAACAATTTGTCCCTATAAAAAAAATATCGTATTATAAAATTATTATGATAGATGGGAAAATTGTAATTGTAGACGACGAAAAAATGGTGACTTCTTCCTTCAAAACCCTGCTTAGGGTTGAAGGATTTAGTGATATAAACTGTTTTAATAATCCTATTGAAGCAGTTGAATTTTTAAAGACCAATACTCCTGATATCATAATTTCAGATTTTATAATGCCGGAAATGAATGGTTTGGAGTTTCTTAGAGAAGCAAAAAAACTCTATCCTGAAGTAAGTATGATTTTACTTACAGGTTATGCAGATAAAGAAAATGCAATTAGAGCCATAAATGAAATCGGTTTATATAAGTATATAGAAAAGCCTTGGGATAATGATGACTTACTTTTTAATATCCGTAATGGTATAGAAAGAAGTCATATATTGAGTGATTTACGAGATAAGATTGAGCAGCTTGAAAAAGCTAAAAAACAACTCGAAATCTATTCAACTTCTTTAGAAGAATTAGTTGCAGAACGCACAAAAGACTTGACTATTGCTAACAGTAAATTGTCTGGCATTATTAATTATTGTGCTGATGGCATTATTATTATTGATTCAAAAGGTAATATAGAACAAGCAAATCCTGCGTGTGAAAATATGACAGGTTTGAGTGAATTGTCTTTATGTAAAAAGAAATTCCAAGAAATTGCCTCAATGGGTAAATTTTCTGAAAACATTAGAGAGAATTCAAATGGTGTTATAATGGGACTTTCTAATGATTCTAATGATTTACTTATTAAAGATTGTTATATTAGAAATTCATTAGGCGATAGCAAAGTCCCTGTTGAAATTAATTTTGCAGCTATTAATGATGAAAGTAATAAGTTTGTTGGTGTAATTCGTGACGTAAGCAAACATAAAGAAACAGAAAGATTACGTGATGATTTTATAGCTACATTGACTCATGATTTAAGAACTCCACTTTTAGCCGCAATTCAAACTTTAAAATTTTTCTTGGACGGATCTTTAGGCCCTGTTGAAGAAAAACAAGCAGTGCTACTATCAACAATGCTAAAGAGTAATGAAGATCTTTTAGGATTAGTAAATGCACTTTTAGAAGTGTATCGCTTTGAAAGCGGTAAATTAGAACTTTGTAAAACTGTATTTTCTGTCAAAGATTTGGTTGTTCAGTGCTATGAGGAATTAAAACCTTTAGCAGCCAAGAAAAATATTAATTTCAGGCTTGATTTGGGAGATATTACTGACGATACTGAAATTCTTGCTGATAAAGCTGAACTCAAACGTGTAATTATTAATTTATGTGGTAATGCTGTTAACTACACTAACAAAGATGGGGAAATTGAAATCCTTGCTAAAGTCCAATCAGGAGATTTTATTTTCTCTGTTACAGATAACGGTAATGGTATTCCTAAAGAAGATATTCCAAATTTATTTAACAGATTTTCTCAAGGAACAAGTAAAAAACGTTCTACTGGTACTGGGCTTGGTTTGTACTTGTCAAGACAAATCATTGAGGCTCATGGCGGTAAGATATGGCTTGAAAGCAAACTAAATAAAGGCAGTGAATTTACATTTTTGTTGACAGATATTGTGAAAGAAGAAAGACAGGTAATAAATGGTTAAGGTACTTATTATTGAAGATCAGGATATGGCTAGAGTTGCCTTGTCTGTTGTATTGAGCAAAAATCCTAATATTGAAATTGCTGATATGGCTGTAGACGGACAAGAAGGTGTAGATAAGGCTTTAGCAATAAAACCTGATTTGGTTATAATGGATATTGGTCTGCCAACTATTGATGGGATTGAAGCAACCAGACTTATAAAAGAAGACAATCCTGAAATTAAGGTTTTAATGTATACGTCAAGAGAAGATGAAGACGATATTTTTGATGCATTTCAGGCAGGTGCTGACGGTTATATAACAAAAGGTGCAACTGTTGATCAAACTATTTCTGCTGTTCTTGCTGTAAGTGAAGGTACTGGCTGGCTTGATCCTGCTATTGCAAAAGTTGTACTAACAAACATCAGACGCACTAATATCTCAGAAGGTCGTCGTGGTGAGATTAACTATAAACTTGGTAAAAATTTATATGGATTAACTGAAAGAGAAATGGATGTCCTTGCTCTTATTGTAGATGGCCTAACCAATCCACAAATTGCAGATAAGCTTTGTATTACAATTTCTACAACAAAGACTCATGTGCATAGCATATTACAAAAATTGTATGTAAGAACAAGAGCTAAGGCCACTGCTATGGCAATGAAAGAAGGACTCGTTTAAAATGCGGAAGTTTATTCCTGTTCTTTTAGCGCTATGTTTGAGTTCACTTTCTGCTTTAGCTTGGGAAATGCCGGATTGGGATTTGCCTGAGATTGATATGACTCAAATCAAAAAGAATATTTCTGCTCCGTTTAAAGGCGATGCTAGAGAACAGGAAATGAAATACATTCATAATGTTCAAAAACAGGAAGTGAAAGAAAAATATGAACGTAAGGTTTTAGATAGAAATCCTTCCGGATTTATGACTGTTGAAGAATATGAATTACTTTCTGCCCCAAAAGACAAGACCACATTGGATATTGAAATTCCTAAAGTAGAAAAAGGGTCAGATATGAAGTATGTTCCTCAACCTACATACAAAATTGTCAGATATAATAATCCACCAGGAAGTCCTGAATTATCTATAAAAAGGAAATTTTATGCGACAAGACAGCAAAATGCTCAAGGTATAGTATCTCCTGATTTTTCAATTCTTGTATATCCTTCTATTTACTATTATCCTTCAAGTGCAGCAGTAGCTTGTGATTTATTTGTAATTCCTCTTGAAAAAAATGAAACCAACTTAAATAAAATTATGAAAGCTAATGTTATGCACCGTTGGCCGGATCCAATACTTTCTACTGATAAATCTATTACAGACAATTATTCTTTTAGAACTCTTACACCAATAGATTTTTCTGCTGATGGATCGAAGCTTTTAATTAAAGAGAAAGTTGGATATTCAAAAGATGGTATTTGGCAGACTAATGCAATAGTGTATGACTTTACTACAAAAACATCTTATGATTTAAAGGAACTTAGAGCTGCAATCGTCTATTACTGGAAACAGTATAAGGACGTTAATCTTGATGATAAACGTTGGGATATATATCCTTTAGGTTTTGATATTAATGAGCCGGATAGAGTTGTTTCTTATGCGTACGCCTATACTGGGGCTGATCCTGTATTTTTAGGTTCGTGGAGTATAGATAGTAAGGGTGACCAGACAAGACTTATTTCTTTCAATAATAAAGATGTGCAAATTAGTATTAATGGATTTAAAATAGTCCAAGATGGAGTGGTTCCTCCAGATCAGTTGCAAGTAGAAGAACAGCAAGCAAAGCGTTTTGAAAAAGCTGAAGAAAAACGTAAAAAAGCTGAGGATAAAGCTGAATTAAAAGAAATGAATGTTGAGTACAAAACAACAATTAAACAAATGAATACTGACTACAAAAAAGACTTAAAAGAATATAAATATCAAAATAAGGTAGAAGGGTCTACTACTCAGAATGATACTGTTCAAAAATATGAAGAACAAAAAGCTATAAGAGATCAAAAAGAAGCTGAAAAGTTGCAGAAGAAAAAGCAGCGAGAAGCTGAAAAGGCTCAACGTAAACTTCAAAAAGAACAGGAAAAAGCGGCCAAAGAACAAGAAAAACTTCAAAAGCAGCAGCAGTCAAATCCTACAAATAATAATGACTCTACGCTGTAGCCATAAAGTTTTTCAATTCTGCTTCAAATTCAGCTTTTGTAACTCCTGGCATATATAAATCGAAAGCTTCTTTGTTGTTTTGTATTGCATCCCAAGCAAATTCAACAACGTCATTGTAGTTATCAAAGTAGTGAGTTACACCAGCTTGTTCATATGTCATACCTTTGTCTGTAAATGACCCTGGGAAAACTTGTCTTAGGAAGTAAAGACTATCGTTAGAGAATCCTTCTATATATTTATTTGCAATATCATCTTCATATGCATCTGTTGCGTAATAAGTAACATATTCGTTATAGATATGTGTTGAGTGAATTAATTCGTGCCATAATGTAACTGCCAAGTTTGTTTTGCAGTAACTGTTGTAAGCTGCGTCATCTATCAAGAGGTCTACAGGCTTAAAACTTTCAGTTCCACCTTGAATTGCAGCTTTTAATTCGTCAAGATTTGCATAAGCTCTTTTAGGCATAAAATAATCTGGATTTAATAAAATATTTCTTCCTGGACCGTTAAGATGGTATGTATCATATCCTACAAGTGATCCATCCGCATATGCCATCATACTTGGATTATAAGAACCCATTGTTTTATCATTTGATGTAAAATCTTCAGAACCTGTATCACCTACGGTTCCAAAACCTACTTCAAAATCACAATTTTCAATTGCTTTTCTAATTTCCAAAAGGAATGATAATTTTACTTCAGAGTCTCCTGCAGCATTTCCTTGTGCAGTTCTAACATTATAATTGTTTATATAATCGTCTAACCATTCAACCATTATATCTATTGAATCAGAAATTAGTTGTCTTTCTTGTTCATTATTAGCGACAATTGAATTTTTGATTGATGTTGTATCAGTTGTAGAATTTATTTTAGATTTGCTGGTGTATTGAACAAACCCTATTGTTTTTGCAGTAGTAGCTCTTAATGATTGGTCAAGTGATTTAACTGCATCTGAATTTAAAACATTAGTATTTTCTTTTAAAACAGCAGAAATTTGGTCAGCTTCATTAACAATACGATCAATTTCTGATTCTACAGTACCGTCATAAACATCTGATTCACTCATGATTCTTTCCACATCCATTAATGCGTTTTTGTTATAACGTGAAGTAATGGATAACAACCAAGCATCATCTGCCACAGTAGTAGATGCACTTAGTTCGGAATCTTGCTTAGTGTAATCTTCCTGATTAATAATAGTATTCAATTTTACTGTTGATAAATCTATTGTCATTTTAATTTACCTTATTATTAACCGAATGTTTTAAATGATCTTTCTACGTTTTTGTTTAATACAGATTTTAAACTTTCTTCTTCTGCTATTAATGCATCATATTGAGTATCAATTTTCTTTTGATCGATTTCATATCTTTTATCTTGAGCTTGAATTGCTTCCATGCCTTTTTCATATTCAGCTTCTGCAAGTGCAAGTGCATTATCATCTTGTTTATCAACAATTGCAGTACAGCTATCAAGTGATACCAATTCATAATCAGTTCCGTTAATATTAAATCCTTGTGTAGAACCTTCTTTAGCTGGAGAAACTAATTGGTATCTGCCGTTTCTAATACCAGTTTCAAGTTCTAATGATGATAATCCGCCAAAATTTTTATCCTCAACAAGAACTGTTTCATATACAGGAACTTCTTTTTCAATTGGTTTTTGTTCATAACCGATTGGAGGTTGAGTTGTATCAGGAGTTTCTTTAGTATCTTCTTTAGCTAAGGCATCTTCTTGTAATTGAGTTAAATTTAATACAGGAAGTTTATTTGCTTGTGAAGTTGCTTGATTTTGATCTGTATACCCTTCAGCACCTTCTTGAAGCCAAACATTAGCTTTTGTTCCATCAGAAAGTGTTTCTGTTGCAGAAGTACCTAAAACTCCTTTATTAGAAGAACCACTATCATATGATGGAGATTTTGAATTACTCCAATATAATACGTTATTATTGTTTCTTGTATCTAATGCCATCATATTGCTTACATCTGATTCTAAAACAGGGCCTCTGCAAGCTAAGTCTGAAGCATTAATACTAGATCCAGAAGCGTTAGTAATTGCACCCATTGCAACACAGTTTTTAATTGTAGTTTCGTGTGAATCATCACCGATAAAGTTGTTGATAGAGTTTGAATAATCTAAACCAGAGCCTAATTTAATGTCTACATCTGAATAGCAATTTTTAATTTGGCTGTCACCTTTAACGATATTAGTGTTAGCTCCAATAAAGCCACCTATAAAACCAAAGCTATCATTAGCATTAGGAACATTAATTTGACCAGTTACACTTGTATTGCTAACATTACCGTTATTTAGCCCAACAAGACCACCAACAGAAGCTCTTTCTGGTACATAGCCTGCTGGATATGTTGTATCAGGTTTTAATGTACAAGTAATATTTACATCTGTTGCATTACAGTTTTCAATTGATGCGCCATCAGCCAAATAGTTAGACAATGCACCAAGAGCATCTCTTTCTGCAGTTACATTAGCACCTTCTAAATTAATATTTTTAGCAACACCATATAATGAATCAAAGAAACCTGAATCACCATTTAAGCCTTTAATTGTTTTGCCATTACCATCGAATACACCTTTAAAAGCAGGTATACCATGCCAGTTGTAACCGCTTAAATCAATTGTTTCACCATCATCTAAATCTAATACATAGTTTTGAGAAGTAGCATCAGGATTTTTGCTCATTTGATCAATAATTGCATCAAAACCAGCTTGAGATTTAATTGCAATAGCATTAATTTCTCTTTCTTGACCATTAATAACACTTGTATAAGAAACTGTTTTTAGGTCGTCTTCACCAAGACCTGTAGCTGCGACAATACCATTCATCGCATCCAAGCTTTCAGGACCAAATGCAGGTACTGTGTTACTTGCATCTCTAAATGTATTAGTTTCAGTTTTAGTAGGATATATAGGTTTTGTTAAATCATCTTCATAACCTACAATAATTGTTTCAGTTTTACCTGTATCAACTTTTTCATAAGTGTAGCCCAAAATTTTGGCTCCATCATATACAAATAGATTTTGTCCTTTTAAGTTTTCTAATGTAATTAGTTCACTTTTTGCTGAAGCGCCATCAACAGTGAAAATATTAGGGTTAATATAAAGTCTGCTATTAGACAATGCGCGAGTATACTTTTCTTGAATTCTTTCTGAATCCATTGAAAGTCTGATTTTTGCATCTGAAACATTCTGTCCTTGAAGAGATAGATTGTTTAGCTGTGCTGTGATGTACAATAATCTTGCTTGTGATGCTGACATTCCCATAACATGTTCCCTTTATATTAATTTCCTTAATTGGAATGTCGGCATAATTAGCTCTACTCTTTAATATATAGAGAGAATTATTACAAATTTGTTACAAATTAGTTTCAATTAATTTTAATTTTTCATTATGAGAAAGATGTTTTATTCTAAATTCTTCTTTCATAGCTTCAGATTTTGTTTGAAACTCCTTTTTGTAGACAATTTTGATAGGTTTATGTGCTCGGGTATATTTAGCACCTTTGCCTTCAAGGTGAGCTTTAAATCTTTTTTCTACATCATCTGTATATCCACAATAAAATGAATTGTTCTCAGTTAATAGTAAGTATGTATAGTACTTTTTATCCATAGTATAAAAGTACAATAAAAAAGGCGGTTTGAAATCAACCGCCTATATTAATCCATTTTCATTTATTTCTTTACTTTACAACCTTATTATACGAATGAAGAAAATCCGCCACCAGAAGAACAAGAAGATGCACATCCTCCTGAAAATCCTGCAGATGCTCCTCCGCTAAATCCGCAATCGCCACCACCAATAGTAGATACTGCACTTGAAAAGCTTGCTAAAAATCCTGTACTTGCAACAGTTGTACCTTCAGAAGATGAATAGCTTGAATAATCAATTGAAGGTGCAAAAGGATTTGATGATGTAAATGTATCATATTGTGGAATAGAAATTAAACTTTGTTGAGTATTAAAAGCCAATGAACCTGCTGTTTCTACTGATTCAACCGGACGTTGGTTAATTCCTGTGTTAAGATTGTTAGAAGATTTAGCATTAATTGAATTCATATATTACTCCTCAATATCTAATTAATATTCTCGTGACATATATATAAAAAAATTTTATTCAGCTCAATTTCAGCATGGCCTTTTTTGCTTAACATTCCTTAACAAAAACAGCAAAATTTTTATTTGACTTGTTTTATAGAAGCTATCGGAAACACGATTTCATATATTAACAAAGGCCTTTAAAGAAATTTAGGGGTCTTTTACTTTAAATATAAATCTTTAGATCTATATAATTTAGCCCATTGATTGATGTTTTTCTAATCAAAAACCTATATTCTTGTAATGTAAAGATTAGGGAAATAGGAATCATGAAAAAGTTAGTTTTAGTAATATCAATATTTTTATTAACAACTTGCGCAGCATTAGCGGGGGATAATTTTTTAAATACAGTTATTCTAGAGGGGACAGAAAACGGTTATAATATCATTCTGCGCTCAGATAATCTTGCTAATGTTAAAAGATCAGTAGAGGGCCCAAATCAGCTTACTCTTGAGGTAAAAGGACTTTCTGCAGCGTCTACTCTCAGCACATTATATAAAAATACTTCAAATGCTAATAGTGTAATTGTAGAAAATGCAGGTTCAAATGCGGTAAAAATTCATGTAAATGCAGAAAATATATCAAATTCAAATATTATTTTTGATACACCTGCATCATCTCCTGTAGTTGTAACTGATAGTATTTCAAAAAATACTTTAATATGGAGTATTCTTGCCTTTGTCGGACTTAGCTCAATTTTCTTTATGAGTAAAAATATTAAAGATGATCCACATGTTGAGGTTGCAGAAGCAATACAAAAAAGCATGCGTGATAGAGAAATTGAAATGTTTAAAAACTATAGAAAAGAGCTTCTTACTATACCTAGTATCGACTATAAAATTAAGAACCCTAGAGTTAAAGAAGCAATAAGAAGGGCTGATACTATTAGGCATTTGCAAAGAGTAGCTAATAAATAAGGAAGTAAAAGAGAAAATGGCAATCAGAGTATTATTTTTATTGTTATCGCTTGTTATAATTACAAATATTGTAATTATTGTCTGCAGTTATGTGTTCAATGTTAATTTATATCAAAAACATGGAAAAGCTATTCTAAGCGGATTTGGAATACTTGCTGTGTTAATTGTGGTTGTATACGTTATTCTGGCTATTCTTGGATTAGTTTAGATATAAAATTAAGGAAAACGAAATGAACGCAGATTTAATGTTTTTAATTGTAATTGTAATATTTCTCGTTGCAACATACGTAATTGATTTTCTCAAAACCTTATTGCAAGAGAAAAGATTTACTAAAAGAAGCAAAAGAACAAGCAAAGTAGTTGAAATAGAAAAATTTGAACAACAATTTAACTATATACCAACAATTAAAAATTATATAAAGGAGAGGGTTAATTCTATGGAAGGAAAAAATTTAGCAACACCGGTTATGGTAACAGTGCTTTTGATATTATTTATAATCATCTGCAACCCAATTGCAATTGTAGGTGTTGGTGAAAGAGGTGTTAAGGTAACATTAGGACAAGTTTCGCCACAAAGTTATACAGAAGGGATTCACCTTGTCACACCATTTATTTCAAAAATTAAAAATATGGATGTAAAAACTCAAAAGACTTACATTGAAACAGATTTGTACACAAAAGATATCCAACAAGCAAAAATCTCTTATGTTATAAACTACAATTTGCAACCACAAAATGCTCATAAAATGTATAGAGAAGTGGGTACAGGTTATGTTGATAACATTTTGATGCCTGTTGTTGAAGGTACTATAAAAGACGTGATTGGTAAATGGAATGCTCAAGACTTGGTTGCAAACAGAGAAACTGCAACTGTAGATATTCTTAAAAAATTACAAAAGCAGCTTGAACCAAGATACATAAATGTTACAGGATTTCAAATTACTGATATAAACTATTCAGGTGGTTTTGAACGAGCAATTGAAAGCAAAGTAACTGCTGAACAAGAAGCTTTAAAGGCTAAAAACAGAACAGTACAAATTCAAGAAGAAGCTAAACAAAAAATTATTTCTGCAGAAGCTGAAGCAAAATCAATGGCAATAAGAGCCAATGCTCTTACTCAAAACAAAGCTCTTGTTGAATATGAAGCAGTTCAAAAGTGGGACGGACACTTACCACAATATATGATGGGCAACACGGTACCATTCTTGAACATGTCTACAGGAAGTTTTAAGAGATAGATAATTTAACCTAAATAATAATCCTTAATCATCCGCTTCTATTAAAGAAGCGGATTTTTTTATAAGTATAATAAAAAGTTTATAAAACAAAATTTAAATTTTAAAATAATTATCTATTATATTTCGTATTTGAACAGCCGAAGTACCATCCCCATAAGGATTTGAAGCTTTTAGTCTTGTATTTTCTCTAGTATCAGAAAGAATTTTTTCGCTAAGCGATACGATTTTATCGTAATCAGCCCCAACAAGAGTAGAAACTCCAGCATCAATACCTTCTTGACGTTCTGTTTCATAGCGCATAACAAGAGTAGGGCAGCCAAAAGATGGAGCCTCTTCTTGAATACCACCGGAATCAGTCAAGATTAATTTAGCATTTTTCATTAAATATACCAAATAAGGATAATCTAATGGTGTTAATAATTTTACATTGTCGTAACTACCCAATCTTTCGTGAATTTTATTTTTAACATTTGGGTTTGGATGAACAGGAATTACAAAAGTATGATCTTCATATTTTTGTACCAAATGCTTTATAGAATCAATAATTCTATCAATTCTTTCCCCATGGTTTTCACGTCTGTGGGCTGTTATTAGAACGAGTTTATCGTTAACAGTTATACCCAAATTTTGGAAATATTGTTCTGCACTCTTCATTGTTGAATCTGAAAGGCAGAATAATGCATCTATAACTGTATTTCCAACTACATGAATTTTATCATCTGAAATATTTTCTTTTAATAAAGCTTGACGATTTTTTTCAGTAGGAGCAAAGTGAAGCTCCGCTACACGAGAAGTCATTTGTCTCATTACTTCTTCTGGGAATGGTTCATAAATATCATAAGAACGCAAACCTGCTTCTACGTGAAATACAGGAATTTTATTATAAAAACTTGCCAAAGCGCCACATAAAACTGTCATCGTATCGCCTTGTACAATAGTTGCATCAATTTTATTTTCTAAATAAACATTGTTTAAAGCCGTTAATATCCTTGTCTGAACTTCAAGTAACGACTGATTTGGCTTCATTACATCCAAATTTATATCAGCCTTTAAATCAAAATAAGCAAGAGTCTGATTGGATAACTCTTTTTGCTGTTCAGTATTACATATTATAACATTATATTTCTCAGGGTACTTTTTTAACTCCAAAATCACAGGAGCAAGTTTTATTACTTCTGGTCTTGTACCAAAAACCACCAATATATTTCTTTTTTCCATAGTATAAAGTTTAATATAAAAATTATTCTTATGCAATCAGATAGAGGGATAAAAAATATCTATTAATACATATAATATTTTGAAAAAGGAGATAAAAATGTACGACTTATACTATTCAGAAAGCTGTCCATACTGCAGAAAAGTAATTAAATTTTTTGAAGAAAACAATATAGAATATAATCCAAAAGAAATAAATAATTCTACATATTATGATGAATTACTTGATATAGGTAAAAAAATGCAAGTACCATTTATAGTTGATCAAAAAAATGGCATTAGTATGTATGAATCGGAAGACATAATTAATTACGTAAAAAAGAATGAGAAGGCTTAAGAACTATGTTTTACAACTATGATAAAAATAATATAAATGAATATAATGAATGTGATGCAAGAGGAGCATGTTCAATTGCACCAAAAATTTCTTCACTGCAAGAAGTAATAATTATTTTTCTAAAACAAATTTCATACTACGCGCTAATGCTAAACAAATTTGAAGAGGATATTTCAATAATTTCCGAAAATATTATAGCAAGTCTTTCTTCATTGGTTTGTACAACAGATTATACTGATGAAGAGCTTTTGGGACTGGTAAGCAAAGAGTATGCACTGCTGATAAAAACAAAACGACAATACTTAAGTTATTGTAAAAAGAATAATCTTGAGTGCAAAGAACTAAAAAATGATATATTAATAGAACCTCAAATGACTTTATCTTCTATCATAGCGCAAGGGGAAAAACATTTTTTGAAAAAGCTGAATAAAATGACTGTTCAAGAAAAGAACATTTATGAAATTCTATTATCCGTTCTAAAATCTTTATCTACAAATATTATGCGCTTAAAAGATGACAAGATAATATTTAATGAAGCTGAACTAGCTGTAGTAAATGGATTAAATATGCTAAATACAGCAAAATTAAGTAAAAAAAAGGTAAAATCAAAGTTAAAAGAGCTTTCAAAAATGAATGATACAGTAGTTCTAAAAAGATTTGATGCATTACAAAATAATTATGGAAAAATTAATGAAACGATAGTATCACATTCAACCAGAGAAGGAAAAGCTATTTTAGTTTCAGGAGGATCGTTAAGTGATCTAAACAAACTACTTGAGGCTTCAAAATCAGAAAAAATAGATATCTATACCCACGGTGATTTGTTAATTGCTCATGCATTCGACTTGTTTAAAAGTTATGAAAATTTGAAAGGTCACTATGGAAAATGCAATGAAAAATGCATTCTTGACTTTGCCACATTTCCGGGTGCAATCCTATTAACAAGTAACTCTTCTCAAAGTCTTGAATATGTTTATAGAGGAAGAATTTTTACAACTGAAAAATACAAACCCAAAGGTGTTGAAATGATTGTAAATAATAATTTCAAACCTCTAATTGTATCCGCCAAATCAGCAAAAGGCTTTGCCAAAGGCCAAACGCGAGAAGATGAACTAATTTGTTTTGATCCGGAAAAACTTGATTCTAAACTTACTGAAATCTCAGAAAAATTTACTTCAAAAGAAATTGAAAAACTTATTATATTAGGAATTTCCAATTATACAAGACAGCAGGAACAATATTTTGATACTTTATTAAGACTCATACCTCAACGCACATTTGTGCTTAGCTTTTCCTACGGTAAATCATCTGAGAATGTACTGAAAATTAATATAGTAAAAAATTTACCAATGGCATATTCAATATTAAGTACATTATTTGCAAAAATTCCTATAAACTCAGACAGAATATCATACTTTTTAACAAAATGTGATTCTACATCAATAGCAAAAATGATTTCATTACGAGAGACCGGCGCAAAAAATGTATATCTATCTCAATGCTCGCCGAATATAATCAATCCATCAGTATTATCAACACTAAAAAATATGTACGGAATAAAAACAACATCAACACCTGAAAATGATGCCAAACTCATATAAATAAAAAATCCCGCCAAAATGACGGGATTTTTTAATATATTAATAATTATATTAATATCTGTAATGAGCAAAAGCTTTGTTAGCTTCAGCCATTTTGTGAGTATCTTCACGTTTTTTGCAAGCAGAACCTGCACCATTTGAAGCGTCAATTAATTCATTAGTTAATTTATCAATGAATGATTTTCCGCTACGTTTTTTAGCTGATTCAATCAACCAAGAAGAAGCAAGAGCGAATCCTCTGTCAGCTTTAACTTCGATTGGAACTTGGTAAGTAGAACCACCGATACGTCTAGCTTTAACTTCCAATAATGGAGTAGCATTTGATAATGCTTTTTGGAAGATTTCCATTGCTTTTTCATTAGTTCTTTCTTCAATTCTTTGCATAGTAGCATAGAAGATTTTTTCAGCTAATGATTTTTTACCGCGTCTCATAATACGGTTGATGAATTTTGATATATCAACACTGTTGTATACCGGATCTGCTAAAGGAATTCTTTTAGCTGGTTTAGAACGTCTAGACATTATTTCTTACCTCCTTTAGCATTTTTCTTAGCACCGTATTTAGATCTGCTTTGAGCTCTGTTAGCAACACCAGCAGTATCTAAAGTACCACGGATAATGTGATAACGAACACCTGGAAGGTCTTTTACCCTTCCACCTCTGATAAGAACAACACTGTGTTCTTGAAGGTTGTGACCGATACCAGGGATATATGAAGTAACTTCAAATCCGTTTGTTAATCTAACCCTTGCAACTTTTCTTAAAGCTGAGTTTGGTTTTTTAGGGGTTGTAGTATAAACCCTTGTACATACTCCACGTCTTTGAGGACAATCCATCAAAGCTGGAGATTTTGTTTTGTCAGTAAGCTTTTTACGTTCTTGACGTACAAGCTGGTTAATTGTAGGCATTTTTTTCTCCTTTACTTTGTAACATCATTTGTGAAGATTGAATCCTGAAACCCTTACGCATTCCGGTTCAACGAGCCATTCTTTCAATAGGGCAAAATATGCTTCTTGTTTCGGCTCTGCTTCACTTGCTTGAATAGGTTTCCAGCACGAAAGACCTTATCAAGGCTTATTTTCATTAAACTACGTACAAAGCTGCTTGTCAACTGATTATTAAGTTTAACAATACAAACTAATCAAAATATTTTTTTAAAGATAAAATTTTAAAGTTTAAACCCGCCATTTTTCTTAATATGCTCAACGAGTCCACCATCTTCAAGCATTTTTATCATAACAGGTGGAAGAGGCTCAATTGGTATAATTGCACCATTTGTAAGATTTTTTAGAATACCATTTTCAATATCCAAATCTAACTCATCCCCTGCACTAATACCATCTGTATCACACTCAATTGCTAACAAACCAATATTAATTGCGTTTCTGTAAAATATTCTGGCAAAAGATTTAGCGATAACCGCGCCAACACCAGCGATTTTAATTATTTGTGGAGCATGTTCTCGAGAAGAACCAAGACCAAAGTTATTACCGGCAACAACAAAGTCACCTTTACTCATTTTCGAAGCAAATTCCGGATCTGCATCTTCTAATACATGTTTTGCAAACTCAGGTAAGTTAGAACGCAAGTGGAACAATCTGCCTGGTGCGATGTGGTCTGTAGAAATGTTATCTCCGAATTTGAATGCTTTTCCTCTCATAATAAATCTCCTTAATATACATTATAATAATACAACAAAAACGAAAAATATATGCTATAATAATTAAAGAGGTGAAAATCAATGTATTTTAGCAGAAAATGTAAAATAACTTATATATGCCACGGTGCAACAATATATTCAGATGAATTCAGATTTTCAGATGTGGACAATTATCCGCCTATTACTGAAAACGGTTATGAAGAAATGGAAAAAATATGCGACTATTTAAGAAAAAGAGGGGTTAAAAATGATAAAATCTATTCTTCCCCAGCAACAAGATGTCTTCAATCTGCAAAAATGGTTGCAAAAATATATAAAAAAGATTTTGATATTATTGAATCTCTAAAACCAAGAAAGTGCGGCAGTTTCAATGGTAAAACGTTTGAACAAATTGAAATTGAGTCTCCAGATATGCTCCAGAGATTAATTTCAGAACCTGAAAAAAGAACACCGGAAGATGCCGAATCTGTAACTGAATTTATAACAAGGGTTGCAGAGTCAATAAATGAAATTGTAGAAAAGAATGAGGGTAATCGTATTATAATAGTTACTCATCCGGATGTAATAAAAGCTGCAATTTGTGATGCACTAAATATTCCGCACTCATCACTACAGCATATTTATATTAAAACAGGAAGCGCAACACAAATAAGCTATTATGAAAGCTGGAAAAGCCTTGTTTACTCAGATTATACACCGCTATAAGACAGCAATCGTTTATTTTCTTTAATTAGAAACTCTTTTCCCGGACGAATATCAATAAAGTCCCAAGGTAGAGCTGTGTCAAAATCGTAATTTTCAAGCGCAAAATAGTCTGTATTAATATTAAACTTTTTAGCTGCTGTCTTAAATGCACCAAGCTTACCACCAAGTTTGTATGTTTCTAATATAAAATCACAAAGGGATTTATCACCTCTTGAGAGTACGGCTTGCCAATAATCCCATTTAGCACTCGAAACTGATACATCTATACCGAGTTTATGCATTTCTTTTTTAAGATAGCTTGCTTTAGCCTCCAATGATTTTGAAATTTCCCTTCCACACCATTGAAAAGGAGTGTTTGGCTTCGGAACAAATGTAGAAATGCCAAATGAGATATTAAAACCTTTATATTTATGTTTTATTTTGCTAGCAAGAGCAATCATCTCATCAATGTCTTCCATAGTCTCAGTTGGAAGCCCAATCATACCATAGAATTTAAAACCTTTTAGTCCTGCATTGACTGCAGTTTCAACAGCATGCATTATTTGAGATTCTTCTAAATTTTTATTTATAACCTTACGTAAACGTTCACTACCTGCCTCAATGGCAAGAGTTATATTCTTTTGGCCAGTTGCAACAAGGGTTTTTAGAATTTCTGGGGTAATTGCATCAA
This sequence comes from Candidatus Gastranaerophilales bacterium, assembly GCA_944325875.1. Taxonomy (GTDB): domain Bacteria; phylum Cyanobacteriota; class Vampirovibrionia; order Gastranaerophilales; family Gastranaerophilaceae; genus Scatousia. The sequence goes on along the minus strand of CALVBU010000001.1, from coordinate 39,616 downwards.
CTCTTAAAGAAGATACACTCATTTCTATTTTTTTGCCACCTTGAACCTTTTTATAGATATGCTCACAAATTTTATCAAATTGCGGGTGTGCACTTAACTGAGCGCCAAGTAAAGCTATTTTATTTGTACGTAATAAGCCAAGCTCAATTGCAGTAATAATATCTTCATAAGGCATAAACCTTAGTGGTAGATTTAAATATGAAGCCAAACAGAATCCACATCGATTTGCACACCCTCTAGCGACTTCAAGAATATAAGTATTTTTAAAAAAAGCACGTTCGCTGATTATAGGTGTATAAATACATTCTTCGAGCTTTTTAGTAAGTTTTTTAACCATTTTAGGTGCAAATGATGGAATATACACACCCTCTATTTCGTTAAGCAAATCTAATATTTCTTGTTTAGACTTATTTTTATTTTCTTTACAGATATTAACTATTTGTAAATTAACATCTTCTCCATCACCAATTATAAAGAAATCAAAAAAATCAGAATATGGCTCAGGATTGGCTGATACAACAGGGCCCCCTGCAAAAATCAATGGAAAAGATTCATCTCTATCGACACTTTTTAGCGGTATATGATATTTTTCAAGCATAGAAAAGATCGTTAAAAAATCAGTATCAAATGTAAAAGAAAAACCAATTAAAGATAAATCTGATATTTTGGTTCTAATTTCTTTAGTATCAGAATAAACTGCTTCAATATTAATATCTTCTAACTCATCAATATTTTTGTACATCCACAAAAATCCTAATGAAGAAAGCGCAAAGGATTCAGGGCCTGGAAAAGCCATCCACATATTAAACTCAGCACTTTTAGAATTATTTGGAGTGTACAAATATATATCAGCAGTTTTCATTCGGATTTTCCTCTAATTTACAAGAATTAATAGGTGCAAGATATAACTCATCAATCAAGACGCAAATCGTTGCAGCTATTGCCGGAGATAGAATTACCCCCCAGAAACCCAAGAACTGTTCCGCTAAAAATAATGCTAAAAATATCATTAGAGGGTGCAACTGCATAAATTTACCAAACAAGATAGGTCTTACTATGTAATTAGATAATTGTTGTACTAGCAAAAATCCTGCAATTATTAGAATTATTTTAACAAGTCCTAATGGGTATGCAATCAGAAGAATTACACCAAGCGCAATTGTAGGCCCAAGTAAAGGAACAATGTCCAATATACCTGTAATTAAGCCAAGTAATAATGCATAATCTACTCCAAGAAGCACCAATACAATCATCATCATTATACCTACAGAAAGCATAGAGATGATTTGAGCTCTTACATATCCACCAACTTTATTGCTAATATTGGTCAATATATCAGAAGCCTTAGGCTTTAAATTGCCTGGGAAGAATTCAATAAACTTTTTCTTTAAATAATCTTTATCCGCCAAAAGATAATAGATAATCATTGTCAAAGCGACTATTAATACACCAATTTGGAATATTCCCATAGTTAAAGACCAAGATTGGTTAACTATATTCTGAGCCACATCAGGAGATGCCCCTACAAAACTATTCACAGATACCAAATCAGATAATTTATGGCCAAAAATACTGATTGTACTTAAATATTGAATAATCCCCATTAATTTTTGAGGAAAATACAATATGAAAGTTCGTATTTCTTTATATGCAATTAATAAAATAGGAATAAACAATGCAAATATAGCTGCAGTCGAAATAGTAACAGCTAGAATCGCAGCAGTGTTTCTACCAAATTTTTCTTGCATTTTGCTTACATAAGGATTTAAAGCACAAGCTATTACATACGCTGCAAAAAACAGTAGTGCAATTCCTGTGACTTTGGGCATTATATATATAAGAAAAATAACTAATAACAAGAATATTATATTTTTGATAGTAAAGTACTGTTTTAACATTATCCCTCCTTAGATATATAAATTTTATAGAAAAAATTTTTATTATGCAATGACCAATTTGGATAACAAATTGTAAAGAAATATTACACAATTTTTCTAAAAAGGCAATTATAACTTCGCTATATACTTTATATATTTAAGAGAATAAATAAACACGAAGGACTGACATGGGTTTACTAACTGGTGGATACTTAAAAATGTATACGAAAAAACTGCAGCTACAGTTACAGCGGCAGTTAACCAGTGTAATGCTCCGTTACAACAAAGTTCAAAAACAAGTCGGAGAAATGGAAAAACGACTTACAACAATGCAACAGAGCCAAAACTCAGTATTTAATTCTACAGTTCAAGCATATAATTATGGAGCATATCAAAGCATATTTGGTATTGATCCGAAAACAGGTCAATCAACGATAAATCCAAATGATGTACAAGCAATGCAATTGGCAAATAACCAGTATCAAGCAGCCCAACAACGCATTGCTGTAATGTCGCAACAACAAAAATTCATGATGGATGAGTCATTTGAACAAATAAGGACAATGCAATTAGAGCCATTACAAAACTTAGAAGAAAGTTTAGCAATGGAAAAAGCAAATCTTGAAACCAGACTGGCAACGATCAAAGAACAAAACGAAGCCGCAAAAGAAATGGAAAAAGATTCAAGAAAAGATGCTATCCCGGATTACACGGGACAAGGTTAATAAATCAAAAGGTTCGGTCTCCACCGAACCTTTTATTTTGCTTAAAATTCATGAATATCTATAGCGTTATAAGGACAACTAATTGCGGCATCTAAACAACTTTCTTCATTTCCTGAGACTTTATTTTGATCTGCAATTGCAAAACTACCCATCATATCAAAGACTTCAGGACTTAGTGTTGTACATATACCACAACCTACGCATCTATCTGAAACACTTACAAACATATAAACACCTATAACTTATACACACATTATAAGTATTTATTATTTTTTTGTGATTACATCAGACAAATGGCTTAATCATCTTGATTAAGTACAATCGCACCTTGATTTTCTACAGGCAAAGAAATAATATCAGCTTTCAAATTCAAGTCATTCCATACTTCTTTCACAGTCGCCTTAATTTTATCAAGGTTATTCTTTTCAGAAATTATCAATATAGAAGGACCCGCGCCACTTAATACGCAACCTAAAACGTTTTCTTCGTGTTTTAATTTTTCAGCTATTTTTTCCAAACCAGGAACTAATTTCATTCTATATGGTTGATGTAGTCTATCTTTTAAAGCTAATTTCATTAGAGCAGAATCTTTAGTGTGAATAGCATGTACAAACATTCCCATACGTTGTGCATTATATACAGCATCTTGCATTGGAACTTCTTTAGGAAGAACTGAACGCGAAATATCTGTTGCAAGTTCATATTCAGGTACACAAACTGTAATATTCCACTCCTCAGGCCATTCAAGTTTTCTATAAACAATACTACCATCATCCTCACTAGAAGTAATAGTTAAACCTCCAACAATTGCAGGTGTAACATTGTCTGGATGACCTTCAACTTCTGTTGCTATTGAAAGAAGTGCAGCTTCATCGGCAGGTCTTCCGAGTAATTCATTTGCAGCGATTAAGCCACCAACAATTACTGAAGCACTGCTACCAAGACCGCGAGCAATAGGAATTTGAGAATGAATTGTTATTTTTAACTCACTTGGAGTCTGTCCAATAGAATTATAAAGCAATTCTACGGCTTTATAAATTATACTATTTTCATCCATTGGAATATGCTCTAAAGAAAACTCATCTGTAGATTGATTTTCCGCAATAACATTAATTTCAACCCCAGTTCCAGGGAGAACAGTTTCTTCAATTGTTACTGTATTATATATCGGCAAAGCCATCCCCATACAATCAAATCCGGGGCCTAAATTCGCTGTCGTAGCAGGTACTTTTACACTTACTTTCATATCTTCCTCTTTACATTACTGTGATATTGTACCATAAATATAAAAAATCAACCAATACACCTTAAAAAGCTTAATATATTGCGATATTTAACAAATTTGAATAACAGTCTATAGGCTGTATAATAGGTATATGTACGAATTCTACCCTTATTTTACAAATGACGGCTCTGTAGGCCTCTTTTCAAAAGTCGATAATGATATATATCACTCGACCTATGGAGCGCTAACTGAAGCATACGAAAAATTTATTTTACCATCAAATCTCATTGAAGATATTAAAAATAAAACAGAAATAAAAATTTTAGACATTTGTTATGGAATTGGCTATAACTCAAAAAGTGTAATAAATTTTTTAGTTGAAAATTACTATAACGACACGATAGATACCAATAATATTTATCATACTAGTTATAACGATGAGATACATACCGATAATAATTCTCAACAAGATACTAAAAAGAACTCTACAAATTTTAAAAATTTGAATATATATATTAAGGCAATTGATACTGACAAAATTTTAGCATTGATATCACCATTTATTATTTGCAATAAAAAAAAGCTACCAAAAAATTATAAACTTCCTTTTGAAAATGAAAAGATATCAAAAATGCTTAATAAACCTCCCAAAAATAAAATTAAATTTTTTGATGAAATAAATTTTATTTTTTATGAAAAAATTAGCCAAAAATACTCCGAAATTTATAACAATAAGGATCTAAATTATCTCTTAAACTCAAAAGAATACCTGCAATTTTTTGACAGCAATATACACCGTTTATTCAAATTAAAACAACACGAGAGGTATTCTCCATTAGGTTTAAAGCGTTTATTTAGCTTCTTACATAATATATATTATCGGAACATATCAAATAGTTATAAAACACGTTTAAAAAGCCTTATAAATGAGAGTTTTATTTTTGACTTAAAAATTAATGATGCAAGACAAGAGGTAAAATCTGATAATCAAATATACGATTATATATTTTTAGATGCTTTTACCCCTGCAAAATGTCCGGCTTTATGGACAATCGATTTTTTTAAAGAGCTATATAAACATTTAAATGATAATGGAATGATTTTAACTTATTCAAATTCTGCAGCGGTTAGAAATGCATTTTTGAATGCAGGATTTTTTGTTGGAAAAATATTCAACCCAACCCTAAATAAGTTTACAGGAACCATAGCTGTTAAAAATAAAACTCTTATAAAACATGAACTTACAGAATACGATTTAGGGCTCATAAAAACAAAGGCAGGTATATTTTATCGTGATGAAAATTTAGACAGCCTTAATGAGGCTATTATAGAGCGCCATAATTTAGAAGTTGAAAATTCAAATTTAATATCAAGCTCTAAATTTATAAAAAGTTTTAAAAATAAATAGTTTACTTTAGTTGTATTTTATCGGTATATAACTTGTCGATATAAAATATTTTTATAAATTATCTTCATTCTTTTTAAGTTCAATGGAGTACCCTAAAATTTTTGCAAAAAGTTCAAAATCTTCAAATCTTAAAGTTCCGAGTCGCATTTTATGAGAAAGTCCATCTAGGGTAAATTTTTTAGAGCTACTTTCTGTTGCTAACCTAGCAAGCTCTTTTAGTGTAATTCCTTCTTTGGCAAGTAAAATTTTTACATACTCTCTGGCTGTCATAAGCCCTCCTTGTAAAATTTTACAAATTATTGATTATATTGACAATTATTCGACTGTACTTTATAATAATAGATATATTTATCAATTAATAGATTTATATAACAATTATATTGCAATAAAACTTTAAATTAGGGAGGACATGAATGAGTAAGGCGTTTACACTTGCAGAAATATTAATAACTTTAGGAGTGATAGGAATCGTAGCATCAATGACTCTTCCAACAGTAATTAGTAATAATAAAAAGAAAACAGTAGAAGCAAGATTGCAAAAGTTTTATTCAGTCGCCAATCAAGCTATTAAACTCTCAGAATTAAAAAATGGTCCAAAAGAATACTGGGCGACCTGCACAAACGGTCTTCAAAAACCTGATTCAACTCAAATTGACTGTGAAACTTGGTTTAATACCTATTTAAAAGGATATTTAAAGGAAGTAAGAGTGGAGCACTTTGTTGATTCAAACTATCAAAACAGTGCTGTTTACCTTGCTGATGGCAGTGTTATGGTGATTAAATCAGGATATGACATATTTTTCTACCCATTTGCTAAAGACTTTAGCAAAGAAAAATTTAGTCGCAAAAATGATAATGGGGAGTTCACAAGAGCTGACTTAGGTAATAAAAGCTTTGCGTTTTCTTTTCAAGCTAATAGAAGCGGAAACAGTAGTGATATATACAAAAATAAAGGTATAGAACCATATAGATCAATTACATGCGAAAATAAAATAAATGAAAATGGAGAAACTGAAAAAGTTTGCAATAGTCTTACAAAAGAAGATTTAATTAATCATAGTAAATATGGATGTAATAGAAATTCAAATAGAGGATATTGCACAGCACTTATTCAGGAAAATGGATGGAAAATTCCTGATGATTACCCGTTTAAGTTTTAAAATAAATCAAAATTTATTTAGTTATCTTTAAAAGTTGCAATAAAAAAAATAAAGTTTTATAATATTTGCTACATTTATTAGATATTGAGGATTAATAATGATATATGATGTAGTAGTTATTGGGGGAGGAACCGCTGGTTGCGCAGCCGCTTACACAGCAGGTAAACTTGGTCTAAAAACTTTAATTATAGAAAAAAATATACATCTGGGAGGTACAATAACATCTGGCCTAGTTATTCCAGTAATGCGTTCAGGAAATAACCAAATCAATACAGACTTTAGAGCTGACTTAATAAAGGAACTTCACACTCTTGGAGGTCAAACTACATATCAAGATAATCCAGGATGGTTTAATCCAGAACTTGCTAAAATTGCCTTAGATAACCTAATGCGAAAAGCCAATGTGGAAGTGTTTTTTGATACGCACATAATAGGTGTTAAAGTTGAAGATAGAGAGATTAAGCGCATTAAAATATCCAAAGAGATTTTATCAGTATCTACCGATGAGATAGATATGGAAGAGAAAAAATTATCAGTATCTATCGGGGCGAGATATGTAATTGACGCAACAGGAAATTGTGAAATCGGAAAAATTGCAAATTGCAGATTTCTTGAAAAAAAACAAGAGTTCCAGCCGGTAACTTTAAGGTTCATGATGGCTGGAATAAATTTAAAAGTGTTTTCAGAGTGGTTAGAGGACTATGATAAAGACCGAAATGTCACGACAGTGGAACATATAGACGGGCAGATACATCTTTCTACAGCCTATACGTGGGATAAGGATAAAAAGTGGGCATTAGAGCCTCTTTTCAACGACGCAGTTGAAAAAGGTATTCTTAAACGCTTTGATACAAACTATTTTCAGATATTTACAGTTCCTGGAATGCCTGATACTATCGCATTTAACTGTCCTAGAATCATTGATTACAACAATTCATTAGAAGTTAAAAACATCTCAAAAGCCTTGTTATTAGCGCGTCAGAACATATATCGATATTTACAATTTTGCAGAAAATATTTTCCTGGGTTTGAGAATGCTTATATATCAAATATCGCAGATATGCTTGGTGTGAGGGTTTCTCGAAGAATTATGGGCAAATATATTTATACGCTTGAAGATTTAAAAGCTGGTAAAAAGTTTGATAATCCGGTAGTTATATCAGACTACCCGGTTGATGTTCACTCAAACAAGCAAAATAGCTCTACTTTAAAGACATATAACGAATACCAATTACCGCTAGAATGCTTAATGTCAGCAGATATTGACAACTTATTTGTTGCAGGTAGATGCCTATCAGCAGACTACATGGCTCAAGGAGCCCTCAGAGTTCAATCTAGCTGTTTTTCTATGGGCGAAGGGGTAGCTAAATATATTAAGACCCTTGTTCAATCTTAGACAATAATATTTGTGCAGCATTCAACAATGGATCAATTGTTGGCGAAAATGGCGGAGCATAGGTTAAATCGTTATTGACAAATTCTTTAACTGTTAACTTCGCCAACAGGGCAGTTGCAAAGGTATTAATTCGCTTATCAGCATCACCAGCTCCAACACCCTGAGCACCTAATAATCGACCTGTCTTTCTATCTGCAATAACCTTAATTGTAATATTATTAGCGTCAGGCATATAACCGACTTTGTCATATTTGGTTACTCTGGCACAAACAGGATCAAAACCTGCTTTTATAGCATCCTTTTCTGTTAAACCAGTTGTTGACATTGTAAGTCCAAGACAACGAGTAACCGCAGAGCCTAAGACTCCTTCAAAAGTATCAGGAAACCCACAAGCATTCATTGCTGCAGTTCTACCTTCTTTATTTGCATTTGCACCTAAAGGCAGCCACATTGGCTTTCCAGAAATTATATTAAACTCTTCAACACAATCTCCACAGGCATATATATCCTGAATATTTGTCTCCATTTGAGGAGTCACTTCGATTGCACCAGTTATACCTAATTTTATTCCTGCATCCTCAGCGATTTTTACATTTGGCTTTACACCAGAACAAACAATAGCCATATCTGCATCAATTCTTCGTCCGTTTGACGTTATAACTCCATTTACACCATTATTATCCCCAGTAAATTCTACTACAGAATCAGATGTTATAATTTCAAATTCCCCATTATTAATTGAAGCAAGCTGTCCAGCAATCAAATCAGACATATCTTCATCAAATATTGACATTATTTTAGGACCACGCTCAATTAATGTTACATGCAGATTTTGCCGAACTAAAGCTTCAAGCATTTCAATTCCGATGTAACCACCTCCAACAATAACAGCATTTTTTGATGAAGGAATCTTTTCTCGTATTGCAATAGCATCTTCAAGTCGTCTCACAGTGAAGACATTATGGAGATTAACATTCTTGATATCTGGCACAAAAGGCACAGCTCCGGTTGCGACTATAAGCTTATCATAATCAACAAGATGAGCCTCACCTGATTGCAAATTTTCAACTAAAACCTTTTTGCATTGTGGCAAGATTTTTGAAACGTGCGATTGAAGATGAATAAAAATATTACTTTTCGCGAATTCTTCAGGAGAACGAACTAGCAGTGTCCTGTAATCTTCAAAATTACCTTCAATATAGTATGGAATCCCACACGCAGAATATGATACATGAGTATCATCAGTATACAAATTAATTTCAGCATCAGGCAAGAGTCGCCTTGATTTTGCGGCAGCCTTTGCTCCCGCTGCTACACCACCAATAATTACAATTTTCATAACAGTTAAATTATGAACAACATATAATAATTTTTAAATTCCTCTATAGGCTAATTTAAACCTGAAGTCGCTAAAAAAGTTTCACGCATAAATTCACAATAACAGTCTATGTCGCTTTTAAATTCATCAGCCTTATCAACTAAATTTTTTAATTCAACTATAATATTTTCTTTTTTTAAATCTTCAAACATGACACACATTCTCCTTAACTACATATTTAAAATCGGCATAATTTAGATCAAACTTTAATAATTTTGAAAGAATGTAACATTCTTTAACTATAAATTAACTAAATAGCAAAATTTTAATTCATTGGTTTTAAAAAGAAAAAAGGAGAACTATGGCTATAGAAAAGACTTCTGCAATAAGCTTTCAAGCAAAATTTCTATCTTCACCGGCACTAAAAGATGTAAAAGCCTATGCTGCATCTAATCATTTAGAAAATGAACTTAATCAAGCTTTTGAAACAATTTCAAAAGCACCAAAAAGATTATTTCATATAAAGCATAGATTTTTAAAAATGGATAACCTTGTAAAAACAGAATTTAGCTGGGTTGGTGATGATGCCAAGAAAAAGATTTACGTTGCCACAACTGACAAAATTAAAGATCCAGCTGAAGCAACTTTTAACCTAATACTTAAAATTGCAAATAAAACAGGCAGAATTTATAACGACATTTTTAGTAAATAAGGACATTAAACAATGAAAACAACTAATATTAGTAATAGCACAAATGTAAACTTTCAAGCTAGATTTTTAAACTCAGCATCACTTAAAAGAATTGCAGAATATGCTGTTGAAAAAAATAAATTTGAAAAACTTAACCAAGCCCGCAAAAATATCGCTAAAAGCTACATTCAAACAAAATTGAGAGTAGATATTGGCGATAAAGATGGATACCCTTTTGTAACATTTACCAGATACAACCCAAAATCAAGAGTTGTTGTTCCAAAAGTAATGGATGACTTAAAACTTGAAAAGGTTACTCTATATAAATCAGATAAAAAAATGAACCCATTCAAATTTGCGCTTGAAAAACTTATAAAACTAGGTAACAACGCACCTGATAATAATATGTTTAAAAAAGTCGTAATTAAAAAAAGTTAATCAATTTCGTTATAAACAAGCTTTTTACGCAAACTCCATTGAACAAGCGTAAGCGCAAGAATTACAACAAATAAAACATAAGCAATAGCAGAAGCTTTTCCTACATTAAAATATTCAAAAGCATTTTTATAAATTGCATACACAAGAACATTTGTACTATCTAAAGGTCCACCCTGAGTCATTAAATATATCAGGTCAAATACTTGAAAAGAGCTTATTGCAGTAATTATAATTACAAAAAATATTGTAGGCGACATTAAAGGAATTGTAACATACCAAAATGTTTTGCAAGGTCCGGCTCCATCTATTTTGGCAGCCTCAAACATGCTATTAGAAATTCCACTTAAAGAAGAGAGGAAAATAATCATATTGTACCCGATTAACTTCCAAACGGATACTATAATTAACGCAGGAAGCGCCCAATGAGTATCATATAGCCAATTTATATGCAAATGCAGCACTTTATTTAACAAACCTATATTAGGATCAAAAATCCATTGCCAAACAATTCCAATTACAATCATTGGAGTTATAAATGGTAAAAAATAAGCGGTTTTATAAAATTCAGAACCTCTAATTTTATTATTTAAAATAACCGATAAAACTATCGGAATAATAACCCCAAATAAAGAAGTAGATATTGCAAACACAAATGTATTTAAAAATATTTTACCAAATAAAGGCTCTGTAAAAATTTCGCGATAATTTGCAAGCCCAACATACTGAATAGGATTTAATAAATCCCACTTAACAAAGCTCAACCCAAATGAGCAAATAACCGGAATTATAATAAATATTAAAGTTCCAAGCATTGCCGGTAAAATAAATATCCATGCAGCTGCAGCCTCATTATTTGTGATTATATTAATAAATCTTTTCATGCTATAATTATAATATAATGATAAAATTAAGGGGAGAAATTAACATGCAAAAATATAACCACGCATTTGGGAAAAATGATATCAGAGGAATTTATGGTGAAGATATAACTGAAGAATTATACATTCACACAGGTAGAGGCCTAGTTGCATATTTGAAAGGCAAGTCTGGCAAAAATCCATCTGATATGTGGTTTACAGTATGTATGGATGCAAGAACACATTCTCCTTCGCTATCAAAAGCACTTATTGAAGGTATCACATCAACCGGTGCGAATGTTATTGATTTGGGACTTGCTCCAACCCCGATAGGTTATTATTCAGAAGTTGTTGGCGTTCCAAAAGATTTAACAAATGGAAATGATATAATTTCTGCTTGTATTATTACCGCAAGCCACAATCCAAAAGAATATAACGGTATGAAAATGACTTACGAAAAACATACCCTTAATGAAGCTCAAATTAAAGAAGTAAAAGAATATACTTTTAATGATTTTGAAAACCCTGAAATTTCAGATAAAAAAGGAATAGTTAAAACATATAACATAATTCCTGACTATATACAAGATATGAAATCTCGCTTTGGAAAAATAGGTGAAGGTGTAAAAGTTGTTGTAGACAGTGCAAATGCAACAGGTGGAATCGTAGGTCCTCGACTTTATAAAGAACTAGGCTGTGAAGTAGTTGAATTGTATTCAGAACCTGACGGAACATTCCCTAACCACCATCCAAATCCAAGTGTTGAAAAAACTCTTGACGTATTAAAAGATACAGTTGTAAAAGAACATGCAGATGTTGGTATTGCATATGATGGCGACAGCGACAGAATTGGCGTAATTGATAATAACGGAAAATTTTTAACAGGAGATAAACTATTATTAATCTATGCCCTTGATTTAATTGAAACTTGCAAAAAAGATAATACCTGTCCAAAAGTAGTTAGTGAAGTAAAGTGCTCGCAAGTATTATATGATACAATTAACCACTCAGGCGGTGAAGCTATTATGTGCAAAACAGGACACGGCTACATAAAAGATATGATGAAAAAAACTGGTGCAATCTTAGCTGGTGAAATGAGTGGACATACATTCTTCAAAGACCGCTATTTCGGATTTGACGACGCAATTTATGCAGGTTGCAGAATTATTGAAATTATTTCTAAACATAAAAAATCTAATCAGAATTTCACTATCCAAGATATGTTAAAACCTTTTGATGAAGTATATTCTTCACCAGAAGTAAGATATCCTTGTCCAAATGAGCTAAAAAAAGATGTATTGAATATTGTGATAGATAAAGTTAATTCTAACAAAGATATTTTCGGTTCAAAAATCAATGATATCATTACTCTTGATGGTATGAGAATTGTATTTGACGGTGGTTTTGCTTTAATCAGACAAAGCAACACCGAGCCTGTATTTACATTAAGATTTGAAGCTAAAAACAAGACTGAATGTGAACATTTTCAATCTTGTATGATAAAAATGCTTGATAATGCATTAGAAACAGTTAAATGTAAATAATAAAAGGATAAAATAATGAAAAAACTTTTTATATTGTTCTGCCTTGCAGTTACAACATCTTCTGTTACTATAGCAGAAGAAATTTCGCCATCAAAAATGCCAACATTAAAACCTACAAACAGTTACAAAAATGGTATTTATTGTCCGGATCCATATCAAATAATTAGACCATGCGTAAAATGTAAAATGGAATTAGTAACTAGCCCTGATGGCAAAAGGCATAAAGTAAATAAAGTATGCATGGAATACCAAGATATCTGTTCAAGTGAGCAATATACACATCCTGCATTTCAACCAAATGACAATTTCTGCGGAGAAAAAGAATTTTTCCAAAACCTTTCCCCAGAAATAAAAGAGGAATTAAGATCAAAAGGTATTTTGAAATAGTTTACATCCACTTGATTTTACAATATTTTCATGTTAGGCTGAATTTGTCAGAAAAGTTACTCACGAATACGATTTCAAATAGCTAAAATATTAGCGTGTTTTTTGGCGTATTCAAATTTATAAAAAGATACAAATTGTTTAATTATGAAAGGTAAAATCAATGGATTTAGAAAACAAAGAAGAATTAACTGTTGAAACTGAAGCTGCTGAAGTATCAGAAGAAGTTAAAACAGAACAAACAGCTGACGAAAAACCTGCAAGAGGCAGAAAAGGTCGTGGCAGAAAACAAAAAATTGAAACTACAGAAGAAAAACCACAAAGCGAATGGACTGAAAGAGTAGTTCAAATCAGCCGTGTAACAAAAGTTGTTAAAGGTGGTAAAAAATTAAGCTTCCGTGCAATAGTTATTGTTGGTAACCAAAAAGGACAAGTAGGTGTAGGTTGTGCTAAGGCTTCTGAAGTTATTATTGCTATTCAAAAAGCTATTGCAGATGGTAGAAAAAATCTTATCACTGTACCTATTTTCAAAACAACTATTCCACACCCTATCACAGGAAAATCTGGTGCTGGCGCAGTTATGTTAAGACCTGCTTCAGAAGGTACAGGTATTATTGCTGGTGGTGCTGTTCGTTCAGTACTTGAACTTGCTGGTATTGGTAACATCTTGTCAAAATCATTAGGTTCAAAATCACCTCTAAATGCTGCTAACGCTACTATGGATGCTTTAAAAAGACTTACTCCGTTCAGCGAAGTTGCTAAAAAACGTAATTTAACAATGGCTGAACTTTTAAATTAGTCAAGCTTCTAATTGTATTTAAAATTTGAACTAGAATAATAATAAAGGATAAAATTATGGCAAAAACAGGAAATAAACAAATAAAGATTAAACTTGTAAGAGGTTTAATCGGAGCATCTGAAGCTCAAAGAAAAGTTGTTAAAGCATTAGGCTTTACAAAAAAAGACCAAGTAGTTGAACATTATGATTCACCTACAATTTTAGGTATGGTAAACAAAGTATCACACCTTGTACAAATCGTTGATTAATTTAGTTAGCTGACTGCGTAAGTGAGGGTTAACAATGCAAGAGATGACAAACTTGCATAGAAGTTAACAACAGGCGAGCAGTCATACAAAATAAAAAGGAAAATAAATATGTCAGAAATGGTATCATTAGAAGATTTAAGACCTGCAGAAGGTTCAACTCATAAATCAAAAAGAGTAGGCAGAGGCCGTTCATCAGGACACGGTAAAACTTCTTGCCGTGGTCATAATGGTGAAGGACAACGCTCAGGAAGTGCTTCTAAAAGAGGTTTTGAGGGTGGTCAAATGCCTGCTTACAGAAGATTGCCTAAATTAAAAGGCTTCCAAGTTTATAAAAAATTAACTTTCGAAGCTATCAATGTTGGTAGACTTGAAGGTTTAGGCATGAAAGAAGTTTCTATTGAAGCTTTAAAAGAAGCAAGAAAAGCTCATCCTTCAGTAGATGGTTTGAGAATTCTTGGTAATGGTGAAATTAAATCTGCAATCACAGTTAAAGCTAGCTACGTAACACCGTCAGCTAAAGCTAAAATTGAAGCTGCAGGCGGAAAGGTTGAGTTAGTATAATGGCACAAATGAGAATGCCTTCAACTGAAGATTTAATGTCAATGTGGCAGGCTTCTGGATTAAAGCAAAAAATCATATTTACATTCCTTATGATTGCTGTATTCAGACTCGGCGCACAATTACCTTTATATGGTATTAATAACGCCGTATTTGCAAATATTGCATCTGGGAATAATATAATAGGATTTTTAGATTTATTTACAGGCGGTGCATTGGGTAATGTGTCTATATTTGCATTAGGTATCGGACCATTCATTACATCTTCAATTATCGTTCAGCTTGTTTCAGTAGTTATTCCTTCTTTAGAAAAACTACAAACTGAAGAAGGGGAAGCAGGCAGAAGAAAATTATCACAGTATACGCGTATATTTACCGTTGTACTTGCAGTGTTTCAATCATTAGTATTTATGATATTTATGAGACACTTGCCAGGTGCAATTATGCCTGGTGTAAACCACAATCTTTTCTTTATTAGTTCAGTCGCTGTATTAACAGCAGGCTCAATGCTTGTAATGTGGATTTCTGAACTTATTACTGAAAAGGGAATCGGTAATGGCGGATCTTTGATAATTTTCGTGGGTATCATTTCAGGTATTCCGGTTTATGCAGGAAGAACAGCTCAAATGGTATCTCACAGTACATCTCTACAGCTCGGATTATTACTTTTACTTGCAATTTTCTTTGTTACAATGATTTTCATTGTTATTATGCAAGAAGCTGTTAGAAAAGTAATTATTGTAAACCCTAAACGTCAAGTTGGGAACAAAGTATATGGTGGAATGAACTCATTTATTCCATTCAAACTTAATCCGGGTGGTGTAATGCCAATTATCTTTGCGGTTGCAATATTATTATTTCCATCAACCGTATTAAGCTTAATTTCGCAAATGAATTTTAAAAATGAAGCTGCAAAGGATTTTATAATGAATCTTACTCATTATATGAGTCCTGACGGAATTGTATATTATGTATTATATTTCTTGATGATTGTAGGTTTGACATTCTTTTATGCATCTATTATGCCAAATATGCAGCCAAAAGATATCGCTAAAAATCTAAAGAAATACGGATCTTCAATTCCTGGTGTAAAACCTGGTAAACCAACCGCAGAAGCATTGGATAAAATATTAACTAAAACAACATTTATCGGTGCTATTGGATTAGGTATTATTGCTCTTGTTCCATCTTTTGCAAGTTACATTACAAATATCAAAACATTGCAAGGTATTGGAGCAACATCCTTAATAATCATGGTCGGTGTAGCTTTAGACTTAATTAACCAAGTTAAGACTCATTTGCTGGCAAGAAATTATGAATCTTTCTTAAAAGAATAATTCACAATTATGCAAAATTTAAAAGCGACCTATCAAAAGGTCGCTTTTTTGCTATAAACAATTAAATTATAATACTCAGGGAGAATAAATACGAAATATAAATTACTTATTTTCGGTAATGTTTTAAAGAGAACAAAGGGATACTATATAATTGTAAATCCTCAACTCTTCTGATTGCTCAGTATTGCCTCGCCGGTTTTGGACGAGGCTTTTCTTTTTGTTAATAAGAACTTACAGGTTGATTAAGTTCAATATGAGCAGAGCTTTGGCTCTCAGAATTAATATTAGGGTCTTTTGTGCCTATATTAATTAGAATTGCTACAACACTAATCATTATAATGCACAAAATTAATCCAGCTATATCAAGCAAATAAGTTCTGTCATTCATAAATAAAAAACTCCATAATAAATATTATAAACTTATTTTTAAAAATTTCAATATAACTTATATTAAGATGATGACAAAATTTAAATATTAAGCTATAATAAAGCAAGTTAAGAGAGGATTTTGAAATGAGAGAATTAGTAGAAAAAGGTCAACACGTAATAATGATTCCGGCAGATTTCAAATTTGCCAATAAAGGTACTATAACTGATGTAACCACTGATGGATTTACACTTGAGTTAGAATATGATCCAAAAGGTGTTTTAAGAAGTAATTATTGCGAGTTTTATTTGGAAACTAAAAATGGTACATTGTATTTTGATTCTTATCCAAAATCCATTAACGGAAGAACTTTGCTTATTGCAAGTCCTGCAAAACATAAGTTTTTACAAAGACGTCAATACACGCGTATCAAGTATGTTTTAGATCTTGAACTATCAGAAAATGATAATAAATATCCAATTACAACTCTAGATATTTCTGCCGGTGGTATGAAATTTAGAACAAATTCTAATGTTAATATTGAAGGTGAATATTATATTACTTTGCCTTTATCTGAAGCTCAAAGTGTCACTTGCCGATATATTCCTATTCGTATTGAAAAAGGAAATGATGGCACATATACCCATTCTGGGCGTTTTGCATACGACGCTAATAGAGACAAAATGACTCTAATTCAGTATTGTACAAAAAGAAGTATAGAAATTAAAAATAAATAGTTATGAGTCTTATACAAATCTTACGTAAAAAATGTGCAAAAACGCTTTTTACAACGCCGTCGCATGCCCAAAAGTCTTTTTTATTTCATAAACTTAGAAACTTTTATAAGTATGATATATCTGAAACAGATATTTATAATCCGCAAGAAGCACTTTTAAAAGCCGAGGCTCAAGCCTCAAAGATATATGGAACGAAATCGACTTTATTTCTAACAAACGGCTCTACCAGTGGTGTAATATCTGCAATTCTTGCATGTGTAAATAACAATGATAAAGTTTTGTTATGGAAAAATTCTCATCCTTGCCATAAAAACGCTGTAAAACTTGCAGGAGGGTCTCCAGTCTATTATGAATTGGAAATATCTCCAGAATGGGGTATTCCTTTAGATATAGATCCAGATAAAATTGAAAAGATTTTACAAAATCAAAACATCAAAGCACTAATTATAACATCGCCAACTTATGAAGGTATTGTATCTGATGTAAAAGCAATTAAGGCTTTATGCAATAAATACGGAACTTACTTAATTGTCGATGAAGCGCATGGGGCCTTATATCCTTTTTCAGACAACCTACCTCAAAGTGCAGTTAATATAGCTGATTTTACAATCCAATCATTACATAAAACTGCAGGAGGACTTAATCCGACAGCTTTACTACACTGTAATTGTGATATTAATATTAGAGAATCTCTTAAATTAATTAATACAACATCGCCTTCATACCCTTTGTTAGCTTCTATAGAGGCTAATATAAATTATCTTAATTCAAAACGTGGTAAAAAAGCTCTAGAATTACTAATTTCAAGTATTAATGAATTAAAACAAAATTGCCCCAACTGTGAGTTTTATGGCGATGATCCGACTAAGATTCTAGTAAAACACCATAAATATTCAGGTTATGAACTTTCTGAATATTTATATGAAAAAGAAAACATCGAAGATGAAATTACAAATGATAAATCTACAATGCTCCTTTGCGGTATTGGAACATCCAAAAAAAGTTTAATCCGTCTTCAAAAAGCTTTAAAAAATTTGTAACAAATTGTTAAAAAAGGTAATAATAATTTAAAGAAAATGTACTAAAAAGCCGATAACCATAGCAAGAATATATTACGATACGAAAAATTGAAAGGAAAAAGTACGTAAACTATGGGACTGGCAGCATCACAAGCTAGATTATTATCTATCACATCACGTATGGCTGATAATGAGCTTAGATCACAACTCATTAACAACGCCAAGATGCGCCTTACGAACGAAAGTTCTAAGGTCAGTGATGAATATATTGCTGCTTTAAATAAGACTCAATTAATGATGAGCAATTATAACCTTCTTGGTGAAAAACAATATCAAGATTTAACATTTAACAGCTTAACAGCATATAGTCCACAAAATAACCAATATGGTCTTGTAAATAAATCTGGCGAATTATTAGTTTCAGAATTAGACACAGCAAGATATCAAGAAGCTTTCCAAAAAGCATTAGAAGACAAAGAAATCGAAGAAGGCGATACTGAAGGCCTAAATGCAAAAGCGCTTGAAGAATTTTTAAAATCATATGGTCTTGAAAAAACAACAACATACTTTGAACAAGACCAAGTATATGCATTTGATAAAGATATGCAAAGAATTTGGGAAGGGGATATGGTATATGAATATATCCCTGCGACTGAAGCAAATCCTAAACCTGAAGTAATAAGGGTTTCAGGTTTGCACTACGGCTACGAAAAATCTAAAACATCAGTAGAATATGGCGTTTATTCAAAATTACTAAAAGAATATCAGGATGCTGATAATGCATATACTGCAGCCATAAAAGACTATATGAAAACTTTTGTATATGAAACAACAGATAATTCAGGAAAACAATATCAAGACATATACAAAGACCTTATAGGCGCTGGTGGTGCTGATACAGGAAACTATAAAAACTATCAAAAATCAATGCAAGAGATATGGAATAAAATTAAAGGTTCGCTTGATGAAGACAATTCAAAAGTCTTTGCAGCTCAAATGGAAGAATATCTCAAAATGCAAGCTGGACAAATAACTGATGAAACAACAACACCTGCCCCTAACAGAGGTTCTTTACAAGATTACATAAATGCAGGAGCAATAGTTGACCAAATAAATCATACAATTACTTGGCCAAAAGATAAAGACCCAGAAGAATTATTACCATCTCAGGATGGAACTGCAGATTTAACTGGAGATGGTTCAGAATGGACTGAAATTGTTCAGGTCGAACTTACTGAAGACGATGTTGCAGCTGCAATGAAACAAATGTATCAATACTTCCAAAGTGGTATATTTGGAGCTCTTGATAGAGATAAATTTGGATCTGGAAATCAAGCAGTTGATGCGGCTAGAGATAAATATTATGAAAAATCTCGTCAGTTATCACAATTTATCTACGGACAAGATGTTGGCGCAAAATACTACGAGAAATTGGATGACATGGAGTGGATTCTATATGGTGACTACATTGATGGTGACCCATCTAAAGGCAGAACTAATGCTCCATACTTCCCAACAACTGCACTTGATGGAACAGAAGGCGGAGTTGCCGGAGAATATGTCCAAGTTGAAGATACCGTTAATGGTCAAGATGTAACAAATGAATACTATTGTAACTTCCAAGCTGTAATTGATGTATATCTTTGCGAAAAAATGATGGATCAATTTGGTACACCTAAGTACACTTGGGTAGACGTAAATGATCCAGGTTCAGATGGTGAAGCAAAAGCAAAATGGTACACAAACCTTTTTGAAAGAATGCTTGAAGGTGGATATACAACCATTGAGAAAGGCCTTGCATCTAGTCAAGAATGGCTACAATATGCTTTAGAAAGTGGTTTGGTATCAATGGAACAGGTAAATGACGATGATGAATGGGTATCTACAATGTACACAAATTGTAGTGATATCACAGAATCTTCAATCCAAGTTGATATAACAAAAGCTGAAGCTGAATACAACAAAGCTATGCAGAAAATTCAAGCAAAAGATAAAAGATATGACATTGAACTTAAAAATATAGATACTGAACATAATTCATTACAAACAGAATACGACTCAATAAAATCGGTAATGGACAAAAACGTTGAGCGAAACTTTAAAATGTTTGAAGCATAAGTTTAACTCCCGCTTATAGCGGGAGTTTTCGTTTAATCTTAATACGATATAAAGATTATGTAAGGAAATCACGATTAGTGTATCTTTTGAATTATAATAATAACATAGGTTAGAAAAATAAATGGAGATCATCATGGATACAGTTAATGAAATTCTTACAAAATTAGAAAATGCAGACAACACAACAAAAAATGAACTTGAAAACAAACTTGTAAACATTGGAACAGAAGCTCTACCTCAATTAGTAGATCAATTACAAGTTGTAAGAGGCATTAAAAGAGGTGTTGTTGCTATGACTTTGATAAGAATTGGTGATGCTTCTATTAAATATTTAGAAAAAGCTGCTCATGAAAATAAAGATTTTGAATGGGTTGCTGAATATCTTATTAGAGAAATTAAAGGTGAAATTGCTGCATAGTTTCTCTAGTTATTATTAGTTTAAAATCCGCTTCAAAGGCGGATTTTTTTATGTTAAAATTTTTGTATGGATATGGGGAAAGCTTTATTATTTTATTTAACTCTTTTTTTATTAATTTTTGCAATATGCACAAATTCATTTCACTATGATTACGATTTATGGGCAAGATTAATTGCGGGCATGGGAGTTATAGATGGAGGAGGAGTTTTAAAATCAGATTTTCTTTCTTATACACCAGTACATACCTGGTATGACCATGAATGGGGCTCAGGGGTTGTATTCTATCTATTTTTAAAACTATTTGGACCATTTAGTTTAATTGTGTTGGAAAGTATTCTGTATTTTGGAATATTCTTTGTAATAAGCAGAATTATAAAACTACGAACAAATACTCTGCCATACAATATAATTTTTTATATTTTTCCAATTATTGCAGTAGCTGAAAACTTTAATAATCCGGTAAGATGTCATCTATTCTCGTTTTTATTATTCTCTGTATTCTTATACATATTAGAAATTGCGAGAAAAGGCAATAACAAACCACTTTTTGTAATACCATTAATTACTATTATATGGAACAATCTCCATGGGGGAGTAGTTTCTGGAATAGGACTAATTCTCCTATACATTATTGGAGAATTTCTGAATAGAAAACCTATAAAAAAATATATAATAACATTTTTAATATCAACGCCTCTTCTAATAATAAACCCTTGGGGATTTGATTATATCAAATTCTTATTAATGGCAAATACAATGAAAAGGCCAGACGTTGCTGAGTGGTGGGGAATATTTGAAAAAATAAATATATTTAGCTTTATTCCATTTAAGCTATTTATGCTAAGCATTTTAGGTATTGAGACAATTACATTGATAAAAAATAAAGCTCAGTCTGTTGTAGATTGGTGGAACAATTTAGACAAAACAAAATATATTATTCTTTTTGCTACATTATACTTAGGATTTACAAAGGTAAAATTGCTGCCTTTCTTTGTAATCACAGGTACTATATTCGGTTATGAAGATTTTTATAAGATAATTAGTAAAATAAAATTCCCAGAATGGAAAAATCGCGTATTATATTCGGTATTACTTATAATGACAATATTTTCACTTCTAATAAAAGATATTTCTATTCCGGTAAATTTTGAAGCGTACCCTGTTAAAGAAGTTGAATTCGTAAAAATCAACAATTTAAAAGGGAAGATACTTGTTAATTTTGGGTTAGGCAGCTATGTTGCATATAAACTCTATCCAAACAATCTTATTTATATGGATGGAAGATATGAAGAAGTTTATTATGAAGGCATGGTTCCACTTTTGAAAAAATTCTATCTTGTCATGCCTTATTGGAATGAAGTTCTTGTTAAATATCCACCTGATATAATGATACTTGAGAATGATTATCCTGTATATGGGGTTCTAAAAGAATCCAAGTCATGGGTGAACGTATATGAAGGAAAAAGATTTGGAGTATTCGTCAAAAAAGATGCCGTAAAAGATCACTATCAACTTCCATCTCAAGACATTAAATATTACAAAGATACACTATTTGATACAGACATAAAATTCAAAAAAAGAGTATAATAACAATATGGAAAATAAATCATTTAAATACACATGCCTTTTTGGCGGAGGCGCAATTAGAGGCGCTGCATATTGCGGAACCGTTAGAGCTATGGAAGAGTTAGGGATTTATCCTAACACAATTGCAGGTTCTTCTGTAGGTTCAGTTATTGCTGGGCTTTTAGCAGTTGGATATAACGCTGAGGAATTAAAAGAAATTTTTATGCAAGTCAATTTTGAATTATTCAGGGATTTGCAATTTGCTATTGGACCTCAGTTTGCACTTAGCAAAGGTGAAGTCTTTCTTGATTGGCTAAGAGAAACTATTGAGAAAAAATTTTATGGCGATAACTACAAAAAAGGTACACATAAAGCTGTAACATTTAATGATTTAGACAAAAATCTCGTTATTATAACAACAGATTTGTCTAGTTTTAAATGCAAAGAATTTTCAAAAACGGAAACTCCTGATTTCGAAGTTGCAACAGCTATAAGAATTTCCTGTAGTATGCCAGGTTTAATGAAACCATTTGAATATAATAATCGTGTACTTGTTGATGGAGATTTACAAAAAAGTTCTCCTATGTGGAAATTAACAAAATCACTTCAGCCAGAAGATGAAAGAATACTAGAATTTAGACTTGAAGGTGATTTTGAAGGTAACGAAAAAAACACTATTGAATATATTAACTCGCTTTACAGTTATGCAACAATTATTGCTACAGAATTTATCATGGATATTTATAACGATAAAGATAAGTTTGATTACATTGTTATCAATACCGGAGATATAAACATCGTCGATTTTAATTTAGCAGCTGAAAAAAGAGAATATTTAATTAAAACAGGTTACGACCAAACTATTGAGTATTTTAAAAACACCCTTCCTAAAAAGAAAGCTAAATTATTAGAAATATATCAATATATTTATAGTTCACTAAAAAAAGTTAAAAAGAATATTCTTGCAAATAATATTCAAAAAGGGAAAGCCATTCTTGCGGATTTATTTGTTTATCTTTGTGATTATGTACAAATTATTGATAAAAAAGATTACAATTTAATTAAAGATTTTAAAAATGCTATGTATGAAAATTTAATATTTCCACCATTATTCGGGAAAATTAAATTAAAAAATGAAAAATACATTGCATGCTTGTTAGAACAATTATTAGCTCAAATTTCTGATAAAGTAGTGGAATTTGAAGAATATATAAGTAAATTTAAATAAAAATATATATATAAGTAAAAAAAAGAACCTTTAATGGTTCTTTTTTTATATGCCCTGGGCCAGACTTGAACTGGCACTGAGTGATTAACCCAATTGGATTTTAAGTCCAACGCGTCTACCGATTCCGCCACCAGGGCTCGGATATTTATCTTTCAAGCTCCTTAATCATACCTAAAAGATATATAAATGTCAATCACATTCTTTAATTTTAATTATTAAGAAATATTAATATATAGTGTTAAAAAAGGCAATTATTTAGGGAATATAGATTTATTATATATAGAGTATATAGTATAAGGATTTATTATGGCTTTTAGTTTCAACAAATTAGGCGATACACTGCTTAAAATCGGTACATCCACATTGCAGACAGGAACTTTTTACGCAACTGCAAAAGCTCTTAATTCAAACTGCGGAGGCGGAAGTATTTTTGGCTGCGGCGGATTTGGTGGTTATGTAGGGTTCCCAATGGGCGGATACACGATGGGTGGTTATCCTTCTATGGCTTGCTACGGACAATTTGGCATGATGGATTCTTATGCATCTCAAATGGCTATTGGACAAGCTTACGGACAAGGATATGCTCTTGGTGAACAAATAAAAGCCCAAGGAGCAGGAGGCATGTTCAACTTCATGAATTTTTCAGCTATGCCAGGATTCCAAAATATATTCAATAATCAAACAAAATTAAACCCAACTGAAAACAAAGCCGCAGAGAAATTTACAAATCATCCTACAGAACTTGGCAAACAATTTGAAGAGCATTCTAAAAGTGGCAAAACTACACAATTTGTAATGTCAGATTGGGAAGCAAAAGCTGAAGGCAAAGAAAAAGATGCTGAATACAAAGAATACACATCAAACTTTGCAAAATCATACATAGCACACATGGATGAGACATCAGGCAACAAAGATAACGAAATAACAAAAGATGAATACTTAAAATATAATATATCAGCAGATCTTCCTAAAAATGCTACAGAAGAACAAGTAGCAGCTTACAAACAGATTGCAAATACATCATTTGACAAAATTGACCAAAACGGTGATGGTAAAATCGATTGGAAAGAAATGGGAGCACTGCTAAGTACTTATGATGCAATGAGCGGTAAACGCGATGGTAAAATCTCTACAGAAGAATTAAAAACTGGATTTAGCGGTCTCACAAATGCTAATTCAACCTCAATGGATACTCAATTAAGGAATGAATATACAAGACTATATGGCAAAACTGAAGAAAAAGAGTAAACTATACTAAAAATTTTTCAAATAAGTTCCATTCAAAAGGCTTGTTATTCGCAAATGCAAGAATCTTATTAGAATCCAAAGCTTTCATCTTTTCGAATGCTACATCATAGTCATCATCACCATTCATTGTTAAAATTGGGATTAAAGCTTCGTATGCAAGTTTCATAACCTTTGCATCATAATTAATAGCTAGAGTCTTAACCCCACATTTTAAAGCAACAAGAACAGCGTGAAAACGCATTGCTATCATATAGTCAAGCTTAGAAATTTTAATCATAAAATCAACCTGTGAAAGTGAATGCAAAACTTCAGTTTGAATTTCCGGATTTCTTAGCTTTAACATTTTTTCAAAAATCTTACAAATTTTTAAATCAATACTTTTTTGGAAAGAGTAAATTTCAATTTTTTTATCAGAAAATTCACTTACAATCTTGTCAGCTAACTGATTAAGCAATAAATCATTCATCGTTTTACAATCACGGAGTTGAACACCAACTATACCTGAATCCTGTTCATGACGTGGTAAATCTAAAGAGAATACCGGATCATTAACTAGAGTTGCATTCAATCCCCAACTTTTAACTCTTTCCAAGCTTTTTTCATCCCGTACAGTAATCAAAGAGGCTTTTGAAAGAATTTCTTTAACCATTTTTTCAGAGCGTGGTCTTTGTAATGGACCAATGCCTTGTGCAAAAATAATGACTTTTTTCTTTAAAGCAAGAGCCATTTTAATTACAAGAGAATAATAAAATAAACTTTTAAAGCTAGTTACGTCTTGCAAAAGACTTCCACCGCCGGAAATTAGAACATCAGAATTAGCTAGAAGAGCAAAAACAGCCAACAAATTAAAATTCTTAACAGAAAAAACTTGATACAATGCAGATGTCTTTTTAGGATTATTTGAAATAACAGCGACATTTGAACCACGAGATCTTAAATAATCCACGATACAAGCTAAAATTGCATCATCTCCAAAATTATCAAATCCATAATAACCAGATACGGCTACATTTTTACCCATTACTTAACCTCATTAAAAATTCTTTCAATTTCATCTTTATAAGGAATAGACTTAATAGCACCGATTCCTTTAGCTTGAAGGCCTGCAATTACAGAAGCAAACTTAACAGCTTCCATCGGATTATATCCATGAGTGATAGCATGCAAATAGCCTCCATTAAAAGCATCACCGGAACATGTTGTATCAACAATATCTTTTGTATAAAATTCCGTAAAATATACATTGCCGCTATAACCGGTGTAATACCCGCCTTTTTGACTTGATTTAATTATTACAGTTGAAACTCCTAAATCCCAAATTCGTTTAATTATATTTTCAGCTGAATCAATTTCCAAAATATTCGTAGTATCATACTTATCATTCATAAACAAAATATCTACATAAGGAATAATTGAATTAAAATTTTCCCTGGCATCTTCAGGTGTGGTAAGACGAGCTGAATAATTTGGATCAAAAGCAGTTGTTAAATTATTATCTTTGGCAATTTTAAAAGATTTTAGAACAGCTTCAGAGGCAGATAAAGATAAAGACATCGTAGTACCCGAAGAATATAAAGATTTAGAACTAAGAATATATTCTTCAGAAATGTCTTCAATCGATAACTTAGAAGGAGCAATTCTACGGCGATAATAAGAAAGTTCTTTTTCTTCAGCACTAGGTCTTGCAATGAAATAAAGCCCGTTTGGTTCATTCGCAAGCTTAACCTTAGAGATGTCCAACCCTTCAGATTGCCAACTATCCATAAGAAAATCTTTAAACACATCGTTTCCGACTCTTGTTATAAAACCGACTTTTGAACCTGCACGTAATGCAGCAATTGCGGTAGCTAAAGCATCACCACCATAATATTTATATAAACAATCTGAACTGCATAGCTTTGAATCACTTGATAATTCTATCAAGCTTTCTCCTATTGCAATAACATCCAGTTTTTCTTCCATACTAATCCTTCAATTCCTTAATTATAGATTCTGCGCGTTTAGTAATTTCAGAATAAGAATAACCTTCATAAAAATCGCGTCCTACACCAACAGCAAAAGCTCCGGCTTTTATATAATCTTTAACTTCTGATAATTTAACATTACCTTGAGCTAGAACATTTAAAAACGGCATTGGTCTCAATAAATCTTCAACGTATAAAGGTCCTCCAAGTGCTCTTATAGGATATAGTTTTATTAGAGGAACTCTAGCCTTCCATGCATCATAAGCTTCATTAGCAGTAGACGCCCCAGCAATAAAAGGCATTTGTTTATCTTTAGAGAACTTTACAAGATTCATATGAAAAACAGGTGATGATAAAATTTTAACACCTGAAAGAAGTGCAGATTTCGCTTGCAAAGATGTGATTATTCCTCCTGCGCAAACCACTGCATCTTTTGAGATTTCCTCAATTGTTTTATAAATCTCAGGATTTTCAACATTTATCTCAAGAACTTTAACTCCGCCATCAATTAATGCATGTGCGATATCTAATACTTCCTGAGGATTTGACTTCCTAATAATAGGAAAAACTCTTTCCTGAGCCAAAAGATTAATTAAATTTTTTGTCATATTCTATCCCTTTTTTAAAATTTATTATATCATAAAGATAAGGATATTGGGATTTGTGAACATGAAAATATTTAAAAATAAATCGTTTTTTATAAAATCATTCTTTTTACATATATTTTTGTCAATAATAGTGATAGGTCTTTCGTGGAGCTTATTGGAACCAAACGCCTATAATTTTATGATAAAAAACTTTATTGCAAATAAACCGGGAGACCCTAATATTGCAGTAATTGTAATTGATGACAAATCAATAGAATATCACAGATGGCCTTGGCCAAGAGAATATTATGCAAAAATTTTGGAATACCTCAACACTTACACAAAAGCCAAGTTAATAGGCTACGATGCTATTTTAACAACACTGGACAAAGATAATCCTGATTCTGATAAATATTTTTTCAATACAATATCAAAAGTTCCAAATCTAGTTGTTGGTTTTAGCCCGCAACAATACGCATATGAGAATGAAGCAGACAAAGCATATGATAAAGTTTTCAAAGATAAATTTGGAACGAACATAAAACTAACATTTTCACCATACGACTATGGAAGATATAGAAGTATATCCAAATTTCCCAAGCCATACTTCGATGCAGTAAAAATGACAGGCTCTGTAAATGTATCCCAAAACCATAACGGATACTTGACATATATGGATCAAATTGTATCGGTAAATGGAGTCTATTATCCATCACTAGGATTACGCATGTACTTGGCTCTAAACGATACCAAAGACGTTACGGTATATCCTGACAGAATAGTAGTTGATAAAACAGGATTAAATATACAAGCAGTACCGAATTCAAAAGGGATTCAAACACTAATAAATTATTATAAACTTTCAGATAATGCATATTCGCATAAAAAATACTCTGCAATTGATGTCATAAAGTCTTTAGAGTTAATAAAGCAGGGGAAAAAGCCTATTATCGATCCATCTGAATTTAATGGAAAGATTGTGTTTGTGGGTGCTAATGCCAAAGCAGCAGCTTTAGCACTTGAAGACGCCATTCCTACCCCAATGCAGCAAAAGCATCCTGGAGTTGATATTCAAGCTACAAACCTCGACAATCTTGTTAACAATGAATTTCTAAAACAAACATGCTTTTTCTTTGATTTAGCAATTCTTATCACAATCTCACTAATTACGTTCATACTAATTAGTAAATTCACTTATTTTGTATCTTTAGGACTAATTATCTTTGTTGCTGGACTATATACAGTCTTCAGCTTTTTATGCTATCGCAATGGAATTGCAGTAAACATCATTACACCATTAGCAATACAGCTTCTTACAACTATATTTGGATACTCGTATAGATTTTTGCAAGAAGGAAAAAATAAAGAAAAAATTAAACAAGCAATGGGTAAATACCTATCTCAAGATATTATGAAAAATGTTGTACAAAACATTGATGACATAAAATTGGGAGGTAAACGTGCTAACGTAACTGTTTTATTCGCTGATATTCGAGGCTTCACAAGCATGAGTGAAAAAATGACAGCAGAAGAAGTCTCCGTTATCTTGAATGAATATTTTACAGAAATCGAACCAATAATTACCAAATACAACGGAGTTATAAATAAATTTATCGGGGACGCGGTTATGGCAATTTTTGGAGAACCAATACAAGATATAAACCATCCACAAAATGCTGTAAAATGTGCTTACGAAATGTTAAAAACTGTCGATAGACTTCAAGACAAGTGGCTTTTTGAAGGAAAACCAAAAATTGAAATCGGTATTGGAATTAATACTGGAGAAGCTTTTGTTGGAAATATAGGTTCTGAAAAGCGTCTTGAATATACAGTAATCGGAGACACGGTAAACCTTGCCAGCCGTATAGAAAGCTACAACAAAGTCTATAGAACAAATTTTTTAATCAGCAGTTCAACATACTCATACGTAAGTTCAATTGCTGACGTAATTAAAATAAGTGAAGTCCAAATACGTGGAAAAGCCAAGAAAATGGATATTTATGAAGTCTTAAGGTTAAGCCAAAATGATTGAAAACCTTGATAAACTAAAAATAGCTATTGATGTTGAGATAAAACATAAATATATAGATATTCGAGGTAAATCTCAAAGCTTTTCTTCATTTATAAAAAATGAAGCAAAAAAGCTATACAAATCAACTCAAAAAAATCCACGTTGGGCTGTAATTATTGAAGCATTTGAGCACTATCCATACGCATCCCTAAATGAAAGACGCAAATCTATTGATAGACTAATTAAAGTAATCAAGTCAGAAATTCAAACTGCTGAAAAACCAATACCAAAAGAGGATAGTGAAATTCCTAAAAACCCAAACGAAGTTGATGTAATGTATGTAAAAGGAGTAGGACCAAAAGTAGCATACAAATTAAATAAGCTCGGCATTTACACCGCAAATGACTTAATGTGCTATTTCCCGAAAAAACATATAGATTATTCATCAAGAACGCTAATCAAACAGTTAAGAGAAGGTGAAAATACTACAGTATTCGGATACATAAAATCTGTATCTGCATTTAATACAAGAAATAATCTTTCTGTAGTTAAAGTAAAAATAGCAGACGAAACTGGAAATATTGAACTAAGCTTTTTTAATGCAAAGTCCAACAGATTTATATTGGAAAGGACAAAAGCTCAATTCCCTGTAAATGCCGGTATTATGGTATCCGGCACAGTTAAAATTAATAACTATGACCATAAACTAACAATAGACAAGCCTACATATTCAATCATGACAGGAGAATTTCTTGAAGGTAATACAACAAATCTTAACATGGCAAGAATTGTTCCCATTTACACTGTATGCGAAGACTTGAGTATTAAAACACTTAGAAAAGCGATATTCAATGCCATTCAATTATACAAAAGCCACATAAAAAATATTATTCCTGATGAAATTAGAACACGTCTTGGAATTATGGATAAACAAGATGCAGTAGAGCAAATCCATTTTCCAGAAAGTATAGAGTCACTAGAAAGAGCAAGATTTAGTCTTATTTTCGAAGAACTCTTTTTAGTTCAACTAAAACTTATAAGAATTCGTGATGAAAACAACAAGCATTCTGCAATATCACTAACAATAGAAGAAAACGGCCTGGTACAACAATTTATCGAAAGTCTTCCATTTGAATTAACCAGCGGACAAAAAAAGGCTGTAAATGAAATTTTACATGACTTAAACTCTGAACATCCAATGGCAAGACTACTACAAGGCGATGTAGGCAGCGGGAAAACTGTTGTTGCTTGCATAATGTTGCTAGCAGGTATTGAAAACGGATACCAAGGAGCTCTAATGGCACCGACAGAAATTCTTGCACAACAGCATTATAATAACTTAGTTCAATGGTTAACACCGTTAGGGCTAAGTGTAGGGCTGTTTCTTGGAAGCCAAGGCAAAAAGGTTAGAGAGAAATTTCAAACAGATCTACGAAATGGCCAAACCAATATTGCAGTAGGAACCCATGCTTTAATTCAAGACAATATAGAATTTAATAATTTAGGCGCAATTGTAGTAGATGAACAACACAGATTTGGAGTAAAACAGAGAAACATACTTAAAAAGAAATCTCAAAACCCGCAAATTCTTACTATGACAGCAACCCCAATTCCAAGAACACTTGCAATGACTGTGCACGGAGATCTTGATTTAACTGTAATAGATGAACTTCCAAAGGGGAGAAAGCCAATAATAACTTCACTCACAAGCTCGCACAAGCAAGTTTATGAATTAATAAAAAAAGAAATTGAAGCAGGACGACAAGCTTATGTTGTATATCCTTTGATAGAAGAAAGTGAAACACTTTCGGCAAAAGCAGCTACGATTGAAGCTGAAAAACTTCAACAAGAAATATTTCCACAATTTAAAATAGGGCTTTTGCATGGAAAATTAAAAAATGACGAAAAAGAAAAAGTCATGGATGACTTTAAAAATAAAAAATATGACATCCTTGTCTCAACCACAGTAGTTGAAGTAGGTGTTGACGTCCCTAACGCAACCGTTATGGTGATAGAAAATGCAGAACGTTTTGGCCTTTCTCAATTACATCAGTTAAGAGGTAGAGTTGGACGTAATCAACTTCAATCTTACTGTATATTAGTAAGCTCAACTCGTTCACAAGAAACAAAAGAACGCCTAAACATAATGACCCAAACTAACGATGGTTTTGTAATTGCTGAAAAAGATTTACAACTAAGAGGACCTGGCGAATTTTTGGGTACAAGACAAAGCGGTCTGCCAGATTTGATTATTTCTGATATTGTAAGAGATGCAAAAATTCTTGAGCTTGCCAGAAATGAAGCTATCGACTTTTTAAAAACAAATAATATTAATAACTTTCCATACTTACAAAAAGTTACGTCACTCCAAATGTTTAGTGGACTTGATATATAGTTAAAAACCTTCTAAAAAAGGGCATATAACTAATATAGGGAAAGAATTGTTAACTTAAGTAACAAAAATTTTAACAAAAAAAGCAATTTTTCGATGAGTATATACTTTATATATACAAGAGAGTATAAAGGAATATAGTTATGAGTATAGGTATTACAACCCCAAGAGCATCATATAAGCCATTAGGCAGACAACCCTTTAGACCAGGTCAATGGCAAGGATATAAAGCTGGCTCATCACATACAACTTATATTCAAAATAACTTTTTTGGCAACAGCTATAGTTCAGGGATGAATTATGGTTACAATTATGGTAATTATTCCAACAACGATGCAGGACTAAGCAAAGGCATGAAATGGCTTTTAGGCATTGGTGTTGGCACAACATTACTTGGCGGTATCCTTAAACTATTTGGAGTTGGCGCAGATAAAGACACGGCAGCTATAACACCTACTTCTACAGATACAAATAATACAATATCAACTCCAACTGGAGATAATACAGAAGAAGTAGAAGATACAAATAATAACGACAACAATACAGAAGCAACAGAAAATACAAATACTAATAACACTACACTAAACCAAGAAAAAGTAGACACACTTAAAGTTGAAAAAAAAGAAGTAAGTCAAACAACAAACTACACTGTTCAATATGGTGATACATGGGCTAACATCATCATGGCAAAATATAAAGATGAAAATGGAAACCCAATAAGTTTTGCTGATGCAAAAGAATTATGGACACAACTTAAAGAAGAATGTGGCGTAAGCAAAGACGCTGATGGTATGCCTTCAAATATAGAATTACCAAATGAATTTAAAAACTACAAACTAGATATTAACGGTAAAGTAACAGCAAACACAAATTTTGATAATCCTGATTATAAAAATTATGATGGCCATGAATTTAAACCAAAAACAACAACAACATATAGAGCTACAGGCTCTATAAATGGTCAATCTATTGGTACAATTTCAGGATCAGGCAAAGAAGTAACTGAACAATTAAGAGCAAAAGGCTTCTCTGATAAAGATATTAAAACTGCAATGCAAAATGGCGAAGTTCAAATTACCAAACAAAAAGCCGAAGAAAATTAATAAAGAGTAAAGCCTATAAAATCTGAGCTTTAGCCTAATGTAACAAATTGTAAAGCAAATACTCACAAAAAGGCAATTATTTACTCAGTATATACTTTATATATATAAGAGAGAATAAATTGAGGTATAAAATGAGTTTCGGCATTACACCAAGAGCAGCATACAAACCATTAGGCAGACAACCATTTAGACCAGGTCAATGGCAAGGATATAAAGCTGGTTCAAAACATACAACTTATATCCAAAACAATTTCTTTGGCTCTGGGTATACATCTGGCTATAACTATGGTAGTTATAATAATTATGGCAGTTACTGCAACCACGATAATGGCGGTCTAAGTAAAGGCATGAAATGGCTTCTTGGTATAGGCATTGGAACAACCTTACTTGGAGGCATCTTAAAATTATTCGGTGTTGGTGGCAAAGAAGAAGCTGGAGCAGTCCAAACCCCTCCTCCTACCGGAAACCCAACTGACAATAATGTAAATAATGATGAGATTGTAGGTGGCAATAAACCACCTCAAGCAGCAACAGAACCAGAAGAAACTGGAGCTCCTGAAGAACCAACAACAGCAGAACAACCGACACAACCTAGTGAAACAAAAACAAACCCATACGACTGGTCAAAACTTGACAATATGGTATGTCGAGATGCTAGCGGAAAGACTCAAAACATTTCAGGAAACATAAATATCACACAAAAAGGTGCTGAAGGAGAAGCTCCAAAAGAATTTACAATAACCGATAATTCTTCTGGCACACCTCATACATATACATATCAATTAGCAGGAACATCTAGTGACGGAAAACCTCTATACAATTGCGTATCGATGAATGGACAACCTATAAATGGTTCAGCTCAATACACACTTGAAACAAAAGCTGATGGTACACCAGAATTAGTTCAATACCAAAATCAAGCAAATTTTGGTCAAGGCTTAAAATTTGGACAACACATAACCCCAACAGCTACACACCCATCAGGTAATCAAACACAAACAACAACTAATCCTACAATTCAAGGTGCACAAACAGCGACAAAACCAAGCGAAGAAGAAAATCCCACATATAATGGTGGTGAATTACCAGAAGTTGTGATTACAGGTTCAAAGCCAAAAGCAGATGGCAAAAAAGTTGGTCAACAAGTTGCTGAGGACCTTGTCGGATACACAAATGATGCTGAAAAAGCAAGAATTATAAATAACATTCAAAACAACTTAGATAGTTCAAATATTGTTGATTTCTTAAATAGTTATAAAGACAATAAAGGATTCGGTGATAATGTAATTAAGCAAATCAACACTGAACTTGGTTGGAACAGCAAAGAAAAGGTTCAAGCTCAAAAGAAAATTGTTCAAGAATTATTAAATAAAGCTGATAGTCAAGGTGTCAAACTTGACAAGGGAACAAGAAGTTATGTAGAAAGCTTCTTAAAAGCAGACAATGAAAGTAACATATCAAATACATATGCAGATAATTTGGACAAAGTAATAAATAGATTACTAGAAGAACTAAAACAAAAACCAGGCAATTATGGCGGCGGTGAATATGGCGGCGGAGGTGCCGGTAGCAGTTTCTAAAAAACTCCCATTAAGGGAGTTTTTTTATTACGAACTTTGTAACAAAAAATTTTATAATAATTTGCAAGATTAGAAAAAATTTGTATAATATATAGATAAGATATGCTCGCAAGTGCGGGTAGCGTATGAAAGAGGTGTTTATATGGAAGATTTAAAAGTCGTTATTGGATCAGACCATGCAGGTTATGAGTACAAAGAAAAAATTATTGATTACTTAAATGCAAGAAATATACCATATACAGATATTGGTACACACACTAAAGAATCTTGCGACTACCCTGAAATTGCTCGTTCAGTTTGTGAAAGAGTAATAAGCGGCAAATCAAACAGAGGTATTTTAATATGTGGAACCGGTATAGGGATGTCAATAGCAGCAAATAAAGTTAGAGGTATAAGAGCTGCATTATGTAGTGACACTTATTCCGCAAGAGTATCAAGAGCACATAACAATGCAAACGTACTTTGCTTAGGCGAAAGGGTTATAGGAGAACATCTTGCCCTTGATATCGTTGATATTTGGTTAAAAACCGGATTTGAAGGAAACAGACATAAACGCAGAGTTGATATGATTGAATAAAAAAAATGCCCTCTCTTTTTGAGAGGGTATTTTTTTTAGCTTTGAGCAACAACTGTTGTTATTAAATCTCCATAATTATTAACATGACCGTCAGTTTCAAAAATAATGTAATTCAATTCCGGATCTTCTGTAATAGCTTTTTGAGCAACAGCTTTAGCCTCATCCAAATCAGTATACTCACCAATTAAAGTTCTTGAAAATTCTGAGTAATCTCTTTCTGTGTAAACGTGATACATAACTTGCTCCTTTCTAATAATTTATATATTACTACAAAATTTTATTCGTGATACAATCGGTGTGAGGGATATAATATTATGAATAGCAAAGAAATTATAAAAAAAGCCGAAAAAGAATTAACAGAACAATTTGATATAATAAAT
Organism: Candidatus Gastranaerophilales bacterium; assembly: GCA_944325875.1. Lineage (GTDB taxonomy): Bacteria > Cyanobacteriota > Vampirovibrionia > Gastranaerophilales > Gastranaerophilaceae > Scatousia. The sequence goes on along the minus strand of CALVBU010000001.1, from coordinate 4,356 downwards.
GAAATAAGAGATTTTAATCAGGAAAAAGTTTTAAACGCTTTTATAAACAACAAAGTTGCACCTGAACATTTCTATACAGTATCAGGTTACGGACATGACGATTTAGGTCGAGAAACACTTGATAAGGTATTTGCAGAAGTATTTAGGGCTGAAAAAGCTATTGCCAGAATTCATTTTGCATCAGGCACACATACACTTGCTTGCGTACTATTTGGCAATTTAAGACCAAATGACAAACTTATTTCAGTCGCAGGAGCTCCATACGATACAATGCAAGAAGTTATTGGAACTATGGGGGATGACGAAACTAAAGAAGATTCTCTGATTGCCCATGGAGTATTATATGATGAAGTTCCTCTAAAAAATGATGACATAGACCTTGAAGCTATTGAAAACGCAATAGATAATACAGTTAAAATGGTCCTCATCCAAAGATCAAAAGGCTATTCAACAAGAAAATCACTTTCTATTGAAACTATAGGTAAAATTTGCCAAGTTGTAAAAACGAAAAATCCTAATTGTATATGTTTTGTAGATAACTGCTATGGAGAATTCGTTGAAGAAAAAGAACCTCTTGAAGTTGGTGCAGATATTATTGCAGGTTCTTTGATTAAAAACCCGGGAGGCGGAATTGTAGAAGCAGGAGGTTACATTGCAGGTAAAGAAAAATATGTCAATAAAGCCGCTAATAGGTTAACAGCTCCAGGTATCGGGTCTGAAGGCGGAGCTATGTTTAATCAGCACAGACTTATTTTTCAAGGTCTTTTTATGGCGCCTTCTGTTGTATCTGAAGCAGTTAAAGGTGCAATTCTTGCAGCTAAAATTTTCGATGAAATCGGCTATAATTCATCTCCAAAATATAATGAAAAAAGAACAGACATAATCCAAAATATCACATTTAATTCTCCTGAGCCTTTGGAACAGTTTTGCCGCACGATCCAATCACTATCACCGGTTAATGGCTATGTAACGCCAATTCCTGAATATATTCCAGGCTATGAAGATCAGGTAATTATGGCTGGTGGTACATTTATAGAAGGCTCAACTATTGAACTTTCTGCAGATGGACCAATGAGAGCACCTTATGTTGCATATATGCAAGGCGGACTAAATTATGCACATATAAAAATTGCACTAACAAAAATTCTAGATAAAGTTCGCAATTAATTACAGTATATCTTCCATCATTTGATTTAAAACTGCTTTTGCAGCTCTAATTGATACTGAGAAAGATGTACCGCTTAGAGTCTTTATTTCTCTGAATTTATCGCTTTTAAACGGAACATCAATTCCGTCAAAACTTGTAATCATAAAACCTTCAGGAACTTGCATCGTAGGAAAATCTCCAAGTTCATAATGCTGGGTAAAATAGGAATTTCTAGATGCAGAATAATCTGTAACTTTTCCGAAAGAATCTAGACTACCGACACCTTCTACGTTCTTAAATGCAAGATATTTATTATAAGAATTTTTACCATTGTTTCCTGAGGAAACAAATACTCTTATATTTTTCGGAATATTATCAAAATTAATAATTGAGTCAGATTTATACTTCGCTAAATCATTCTCCATACGTACAGGATCAATCTTTAATTTTTTATTAAAATACTTATAATATAATCTCTTGAAAAAATTATTAGGTCTATATGTCAAAGACGCACCAAAAGCACAAGAAACAGCAGCAGTATCAGAATCAATTACTTTCGCTAATTTTTCATCATTAGATGCACCACTATCAATTAAACATAATTTAACATCAGCAAAAGGGTTATGTTTCCTTATAAACAATGTTGTCAAATCAGAATGAGATAAACCATAAAAATCATCAAGTCCTTTATCAGGCTTATCTATTTCACACACCACAATATTACATTTTTTCATAACGGATTCTTTGACAAAATTAGCATTTTCATCGAGAATTCGTACAATAGGCAAACCTAATTCATTCTTTCCATTCTTAAGCAAATAATAAACTTTTCCGTCTTTTGGATTTACCCATTTAACTCTGGATAAATTTGCCTCTGAAGAAGTATCTATAAGTCTTACTAAGTCTTTCGGATTAGCTTTTGAACAATCTGGAATAAATGACTTTGATTTTAACTCTTGGACAGCAAATCTATTCATAATTCTAGCTTCCCGCATCTCCTTTGTAAAAAAACGTGGTAAATTCAAATGCTCACCATAATTCTTATATGCAAGGGAAATATTTTTTCCTACAAAAGAGTTTGAACGAGTTTGTAATATACTTTTTTTACCTAGAAGCTTCAAAATGTTAGAATTATATGAATATAAATTGTTAATTTTCATTCTTTAGTAGTATTCCAATATCTTTTTACAATTATATTGATGGTTATAAATAAAAAATTTGCTAATATATTAAGTTTTGTTAATCTCAAATAGCACTACACAACTAATTCTTAAGGATTAGATAAAAATTATTACATAATTACAATTGACTAGGAATTTTTTGTGGTATGCTGTTAGTTGACCCCACAAAGGGTGATGAAATTTCGTATTTAGTATAAGAAGAAAGGGTAAAATATGTCATTACCAAATGTAGCTTATTTTTCAATGGAAATTGCATTAGACCAGTCTTTAAAGACTTATTCTGGCGGGTTAGGATTTTTAGCTGGCTCACACATGTTGTCAGCAGGTTATCTGCAAATGCCTATGGTTGGTGTAACAATGTTATGGTCATATGGCTACTATGATCAAAGAATTGCACACGATGGACAAGTGGAAGTTGCATACATTAGAAAATATTATGACTTCTTAAAAGATATCAATGTGCAAACTGAAGTTGAAATTTTTGGTGAAAAAGTAAAAGTAAAAGCTTACCTAGTAGAACCAGAATTATTTGGAGCTTGTCCTGTTTACTTATTAACAACTGATATTGAAGGTAACAGCGATTGGGCAAAGAGCATTTCACACAAACTTTATGACGGAAATGAAAAAATCAGAATTGCTCAAGAAACAGTTCTTGGTGTTGCTGGTGTAAGAATTCTTCAAGCTGTAGGATACAACTTTGATGTAGTTCACATGAACGAAGGTCATGCTCTTCCTGCTGCATTTGAATTATTAAGACAATATAATGGAAATCTAGAAGAAGTTAAAAAACGTACAGTATTTACGACACACACACCTGTAGCTGCAGGTAACGAAGTTCACTGGGTAGATACCTTATTAGAAGGTGGATTCTTCGCTGGAGCTTCTAGAGAAACAGCTGTAAACTTAGGTGGAGAAAACTTCTCATTGACAGTTGCTGCATTGAGAATGTCTAGAATTGCTAACGCTGTATCACAATTACACGGTTTAGTAGCAAACAAAATGTGGGAATGGGTAGATGGCAGATGTCCAATCAGAGCTATCACTAACGCAGTAAATCTTCACTACTGGCAAGATGAAAGAATTAAAAACGCTCACACTCCAGAAGATTTGTTAGCTGTTAAACGTGAAATGAAAGTTGAATTATTCAAACACGTTGCAAACGTAGCTGGTAAAAAATTCGATCCAGATGTATTAACAATCACTTGGGCAAGAAGATTTGCAGACTACAAACGTGCTTGGTTAATTTTGATGGATAAAGACAGAATCAACAAATTACTTGATGAAAATAAAGTTCAAATCATTTTCGCAGGTAAATTCCATCCGGATGATGTAATGGGTAAAGAAATGTTCAATAAACTATTGAATCGTTCTCACTCATTGAAAAACGTTGTTGTACTTCCTGGATATGAACTTCAATTATCTGGCTTACTAAAACGCGGTTCAGATATTTGGTTAAATACTCCATTAAGACCATTTGAAGCATCAGGAACTTCAGGTATGTCAGCTAACGCAAACGGAGCTCTTCACTTGTCAATCTATGATGGATGGACAGTTGAAGGAACATTCGACGGTATTAACGGTTATACTGTTGAATATCCAGGACTTGATGATGAAATGCCTTGGGAAGAACGTCATTGGAAAGACCATGAATGTGTAATGGATATTATTGAAAACAGAATTATCCCTACATACTATGAAAACAAACAAGAATGGGCAAGATTAATGAGACAAGCAATCAGAACATCTGAAGCTTACTTCAACTCAGACAGAATGGTTGTAGAATACTATAACAGATTGTACAAACCAATTGCTCACGACGATTCTTCTACAGGATCAGATAAAAAAGAAATGAAAATTTCTGAAACTCCGACTTTTGATGCTTGGACTTTCTCTAACATCAAATAATTGAGAAAAAGAATAAAAAAAGACCGGTTAAAGCCGGTCTTTTTTTTATTTCGATTTTATTAAGAAATGTAACACAAATAGAGTAAAATATTAAAGTTTTTATTCCATTATGCCGATACATAG